>NZ_FCOG02000142.1 GCF_001544975.2 Caballeronia arationis
TTACCGAGAACTGGATCGGCGCTCACGAACGCCAAGATGAGACCGTGAGAAAGGCGCAAGAACTCGGCACTCTCGAGCAAGTAAAAGGAAGCAAGCAAAAAAAGCTGAATGGCGAAGGAGCAAGCGCGCCGCGGCGGCCGCGGCGGCCTCGATCGCGCTGTATCAGAACTGCGTCATCACGCCTATGGATGCGCCCGTGACGCCGTTTCCGCCGCGCGCCATTCCGAGCGCCGCGATGTTCGCCGGATCGGTCATGTACGCCCCCGAAAGGCCATTGCGGTCGACTTGTGCATAGAGTTCGGTACGCTTGGACAGATAGTATTCGGCGATGGCGTAATAGGTCACCTTGTGTCCGTTCGCATTGGGGCGGTTGCCCAGATTACTTGCGATGTCGTCGTAAAACGCGGCGGTCAACTGGAACGTTGGTGTGACCTGATACACGATTCCGCCGTCGGGGACCTTGTCGCGCCGCTCGGGCGCCCCTGCCATGCCGGTCACGGTGAGCGTCGTATAGTTGGCGTAGATGCGTACGGGTCCAACTTGCCAGGCGCCTCCTGCCTGAAAGTTCTGCGCCCACTGAGTCGCGGTTGCGCTGTACGATCTCTGATAGGAAACGCCGCCCAGCAGCGTCCCGAATTGATACAGCGCGCTGGTGGCATAGTTCGATCCGGCACGCGTGTTTCCGGCCACTTGCGTCGAGAGTCAGGCCGCGCAATTTGTTCCTGTATTTGACCGTGTTGTTGAAACGGGAGTCGAATCCGGAAAACGGACTCGTATCGATGAGCACAAGCGGCACGTTGTACACGCTGGGGGCCTCTGCCGTTGCTAGGATCGAGAGTCAGCGCGGTATCCTCGAACGCATTGAACTGGCGGCCGAACGTCAAGCGTCCATAGGTCGCGTCGATGCCGACCCATGCCGCGTTGGCGAACATGACCGGAGTGCCGGCCACCACCTTGCTGAACATCCCGTTGGAACTGAAGAACGGCGACTGCAACTGGAAGATTGCCTTGATGCCGGCCCCGAGATCCTCGGTGCCGCTGAATCCGAAGTTATTGTTGGCGACAATACTGTTGTCATACGCCACGGTGGAACCGCCATTCGTTCCGCTCATCCATCGAACGCCGCCGCCGACGGTGCCGGACAAGGTTACGTTCGATTGGGAATGTGCAAGATTCGTCGTTACGAGGAGCGCTGTTGCGAGGTGCATTTTCGTTTTCATTCGCTCTCCAAACCATGCATTTTTGAAATGTTCGTACTTCATGCGGACGGGCATGTTTCCATCAGGGGATCGGCGGACGTCGCCGCGTGTGTAAGCCGCCCGTGTCACGCACTGGCCGTGCTTGACACGGGCGGCGCGAAGCGGGATTCTTGACAAGGACACTGTGGGCGCAGTCACGCAGGGTTCACGACGCCGTCGTGCAGGCGGTGCGCAATTGCTCAGAGCGCGGTTGCGTCCCGAGGAACTCGATGCGTGTGATGAGCTCGCGTCAAGGCATGCACCGGTCTTCTCGGGTGGCCCGATCGATGCAGGTTAGAGCGGAATGAAGAGATTTTGTGACCATGGCGATTTGCTTGCGCAAGTGATAGAGACGCCATGGTGCTGGACCGGTGGCGGTCAGAATGTTCATTTCTTATCAATCTAGGGCTATTGCCGATGCGTTCCCATCATGCAAGTCTTCGCTGAAAACCCCTGGTTCGGAAGCCTGCCCGACGCCGTGGCCGAGGCGCTCATGTGCGCGGCCAGGCCCAGGAAACTGGGTCAGGGTGAGTTTCTTTACCACCAAGGGGATTCGATTGACGAGCCGTTCGGGGCGTTCTTCGGTGTCACCAAGGGCTTGATCAAGTTGTCCATTCATCATCAGGATGGCAACGAAGCGATTATCGCCGTCGTCGAGCCGGGAAACTGGTTCGGCGAGGTGGCGCTACTAGATCCGTTTCCTCGCGCGCATACGGCGGCGGCACTGGAAGACACAGAACTGCTGAGCGTCAGTGCCGATACGTTCAACGTGCTCATGAGTCACAACGCTTTCGCACAAGCCATTGCCAGACTGGTGGCGGTGCGCTTGCGGCTGGCGTATGGGTTGTTGGCCGACTCGGCGCTGCAAAGCACGCGCGAGCGAGTGAGGCGCCGTCTGGTGCTGCTGGCGCATGGCGATGTCACGCAGTCTCGCAGTGGACGCAGCAGCGTTACCACTTCACAGGACAACCTCGCCATGATGCTCGGCATCAGCCGCCCGACGCTCAACAAGGAACTGCAGGCGTTGGCGAAGCTGGGTGCGATCACCCTGCGCTACGGCCGTATCGAAATCAGGGACATGCAATTGCTGACCGGCGGCGGCCGTCCGCCATTGGAACCCTGAATGCGAAAGGCACATCACGGGAGTCGGACAGATCCGGACGCCACGCGGCCAATGTATGGATGAGCTGCATGCGGGTCATCGCGTAGCGATTCGTGGAGCACGTGGACGCGGCTTGAGGCCCTTGAGACAGGTGTGCGGCCGAGTTCAGCGTGATCGATACACGCGCCGCAACTGCGAGACAACGAAAGCTGCGTTGTGCATAGCGGCGCATATCTCAAAGACTTCCCACCGGCTGGCAGTTCTGCGCTGAGACACCGCATTCCGCGGCGGTGCGCCCGAGCAAGTCCAGCAGGGTGGATAAGCGTTGTCGGTCTTGAGCCGACAGGCCCGAGCGTCCCAATAGGCACTCGATCTGCGATGTCCAATAATCGCGACGGATAAGCCGCGGGCGGCTAACCAAAACGTTCAGCGCCTTCTCCAGTTGCCCTATTTCGGTTTTCACCATATTCACGTTCGTCTCCTTTATCGATCCGCCGAAACCCCTGAATGTCACATCAGCTGCCTGACTTACTAACTCGACACCTCGTTCGAAGTACCTTAGGGACCTTTTCCATCACCGCCAAGGCTGCGAGCGGCTCAAGTACCCGCGCCCGCTTCCACAAAGTGCTGCCCGCAGGTGGTACGGCTAGTTGAGAGTCGTATTCAAACCGGCCGCCACAATCCTCGCGCAAACGTTAGCTCTTCCGCGGAACCGTTTCACCGTTAGTACGTAGTCTGGGATTACGGCAGCGACTCAAATTTCTTTACTGGTAAAAACCCGCAGTACGCGTTGCAGGCGGATAAGGGACTGGTGGCCGCGAAACGAAGTTGTTGCCAGCAATGAGCCGCGCGGGGTGCTTTTCCGATCGGCCGTCGACGCCAAGAAGCGTCGATCGTCCGTATCCGCGCCCGGACATTCGGGCGTCTGCTCAGTCTGAGCAAGCAGCCGCCCGGCAGGCCGGCGATATGCCGCGAATCGCGGGCAATGAGCTCCGACGCCATCTCGGGAGTTGCGGCTGTATCAACGACTAGTGCACTCTTCTCGCTCACTCAAATGCTCCGTATCGCAGCAACGGCCTTAATCTCGACGAAGAGGGTTGGCCTGGCCAATGCCGCCACCCCGAGAATAGTCCATGCAGGAGCGTCCTCCTTGATGTAGCGGTCCTTGATTTCCCGAAACGCCGCAAGCTGCTTTTCAACATCTACGTGATAGCTGACGAGTTCGACGAGATCATCGAAGCCCAGCCCGGCTGCTTGCAGGATCGCGCCAAGCCGCTGAAACACGAGATCGATCTGTTCTTCGACGCTTGCGGGAACGGTACCGTCAGCCCGAATCCCGATCTGGCCGGCGACGAACAGCAGCCCACCTGCCGCAACCGCGGGAGCGTAATTGAAGGTCTTGAACACGTCGGTGTTGCCGAGAAGGGGGTGGGGATTCGAAAGGGCAATGATGGTCTTGGAAGGTCGCATGATGAGTGCCTTGGAAACGAACAAGAATGTTGGATTCAAGCGGCCGCCAATCAGCCCGCGAACACCTCCATCATCTGCGCATTGAAGCTGCCGACAAACGCATGTTCGTCCGGGCCTGGATTTGCGCGCATGGGCTTCGCCACGTCGACGAGAATCTCTTCCTCATTGGTCGCGAGCACGTCGAACATCTGTTCGATGAACGCATCGAGTTGCATGGCCTGTTCGGCTTCGCGGCTGTTCATCAGATCGGTACGAACCCAGGGTGGCGCGATCTCGAGCACGCGCACCGACGTGTCGCGAAGCATGAAGCGCTGCGACAGCACATACGAGTGCAATGCGGCTTTCGTCGATGAATACACTGCAGTAAAGGCCAGTGGCACGAACGCCAGCACTGAGCTCGTATACGCCACGGTTGCGTCCTGCTTCGACTTCAGGTGGTCGATCAGCGCGGCAGTCATGCGCACCGGACCCATCAGATTGGTTTCGATGGTGGACACCATCAGCGCGTCGTCAACGTGCCCCGCGGAGTCATCCGGTTGCATGATGCCCGCGTTGTTGATCAGCACATTCAGATCGGGATAGTCCGAGATGAGCTGCGCCGCGGCGCGCGCGATGCTGCTCGGATCGGTGATGTCGAGTTCAATCGATGCCATGCCCGGATTCGCCGCGATCACATCGTCGAGATGATTGCGACGGCGGCCGCTGATGATGACCTTGTTGCCACGCCGATGAAATGCTTCGGCCAGGCCGCGTCCAATGCCTGAACCGCCGCCCGTGATGAAGATCGTGTTGCCGGTGAGTTTCATGATGGTTTCCCCTGGAGAAGTGTGTGAACTTGCGTTGTGGACAAGTGCTTCAGTCAGTCGGGAAACCGGTTGCCGAACATCGGGAGGCCGCTGACGGACTGCTCCCGCGTCGCTTCGTCCTGCAACACGTCCCAGTGCTCGGCAAGCTTGCCGTCTTCGAAACGGACCACATCGGCTGCAATCCACGCGGCTGGCCGGCCGTTGCCGGAGAAGCGGCCGTGCGCAATCACGTAGTCCCCTTCGGCGACGATCAAATGGTTTTCGTAGCGAAGCGTGTCGGGCAGCGTGCGTATCAGGTCGAACAGGCCATCGCGGCCCGGCGCGATGTGGGCGCTGTGCTGGATGTAGCGGTTGGACCAGAAGCGTTCTGCGGTGGCGTAATCGCGCTTGTTGAAGAGCGTGTCGAATGCTTCCAGCACGAGTGCCTTGTTCTGTTCGGGTGTGGTTGTGCTCATGTGAGTCTCGTTTGAATGTTGAGGGGCGCAGTCTGGCGTGGGATCGGCGGAGCAGCTTCAAGGGTCCGTCGCCCATGCGCTGCATGAGACGAAAGATAGAACCGACGCGAACCCGGCGGTAGTGGGTGCTTCCTGCTATCTCTTATGTATCAGATGCATAGATTCCGGCGCCACGGTGCGTTCAAAAAGTCGGCGGGAAGTCCATCAGGACGCGGAGAATTGCTCGCGACGAAAGTCTGCGGTGAGATGTTCGATGACGGCGCGGCCGGCGGCGCGGGTCGCGCGGCCCATCGGGAAATAGGCGTGCACGGGAATGTCGGCGGCTTTCCAGTCGGGCAGCAGGCGCACGAGTGAACCGTCGGTCAGCTCACGGCGGCATGCCCACTCGCTTGTCGAAGTAATGCCGAAGCCGGCCGCCGCCGCGGCGACCGCGCCTTCGTTTTCGTTCGTCGAAAAATGTGCTTCGAGGTCGACGGCGACCTCCAGATCCGCGCGTCGGAATTTCCACCCGCTCGGCACGACCGATGCCGGGCCGCCGACAATCCGATGCTGTGTCAGCTCTTCCGGCGTGGCCGGCTCGCCGTGCCGAAGGAGATAGTCAGGCGAAGCGACGATCACGCGTTCGATCTGCGTCATCAGCGTCGCGGTGGCGCTGGAATCGGCCAGCCGGCCAAGTCGGATGGCGACATCGACCGCATCCTTCACGAGATCTTGCGGGCGGTCGCCGAGCAGGAATTGAAGGCGCAGACCGGGATGCCGTTCGACGAATCCGCTCAGGCGCGGAATGATTTCGCGGATTGCAACGCTGCTTGGCATGCTCATGCGCAACATGCCACGCAGTTCGCCCGTTTCGCGCACGCTGTGCTCGGCTTCGTCGAGCGCGATCAGGATCGGGTCGATGCGTGAGAGGAATTCTGCGCCCGCTTCGGTCGGAACGACCGCGCGCGTGGTACGTGACAAGAGACGTACGCCCAACTCGCTCTCGAGATCGGCAATGATCCGCGACACTTGCGATTGCGACAGGCCGCACTCCCGCGCTGCTGCAGAAAAGCTGCCCAGGCGTGCGACGCGGGTATAGAGCTTGAGCGAAAAGATGTCTTTCACGAGGCGCTTCCGGTCGGCGGGTGAACCTGAGCAAGGCTAGCCGATTGATGCAAAATCTGCAAATGCCGGGGATATGTAAGGCGCGCGGAGGCGCTGTCGCCTCCACGGATTGACGGCATTCTCAAAGGGCTTTTCGTCGCGCTCGAGAGCGTCCGGTAATTCCGATTTCAGCAGTTCAATTTTGTCCTGATCCAGGCGCGCCGTGTCGATGCCTTTGAATAAGCCGAGGCCAACGCATTTTCACGTGGTTGCGCGGAGTGAGCAAAAGTCCACTAGCTGGAGCACGACGTTGCGACGTCGTCGAAAAGGAAACCACGCGAAACCGTTCGGGCGTCGAACCGATCGCTTCGCCACTTGTGCGTGCTATCGCGGTCAGCTAGACAACGTCCGTGAGCGGGGCCGCTTCCATCACGTAAGCCAGAATCATGGCCTCGCTATTTCGGGGAACCGGCCTCACAAGGCGAGGCCGATACACGGTATCGCCCGCGGCGATGGTCTGCCCGCTCAGTGCGCAGATGCCGCTCTTGCGCGCGACACAGCGCCGCCAGCGCTGCTCACCGTAGCAGCAGGCGGTCGCGTCGCTCCATGCCACGGTGGCAGTCTTCAGGGCGTGGCGTTCCAACACTCTGATCGCACACTGCTGGTAAGAACCCGCGTGATACTCCGCGCGAACGGGGCAAGGCATCTCAATGAGCTCATCAAGGCCGAGAAGGCTCATGGTGTGAGACCAAGCGTCGATGGTTTCGACTGCTTCCTGCATGATGGCTGCTCCTTCAAACAATCGAGAAGATCGATAGCACCTCGTCATCGCAAGTAGCCGTCGAGAACGATCGAGTCAAAGTGTCTGGACGGCTTGGCGACATGAGGCATTGAACGACCGGGCCGGGGGGAACTGGAGAGTTCTACCTGGCTTGATGATAGGGAGCAGGACGAGGCCCCGCTACTACATAAAGCTGGAATGGAGTCCATGGCGTAGTTGCCGGACGCCGGCAAGCGGTTGGCCGGTGAGAGGTCGCCGGCGCTTCCATATCCCCGCATGACCAGTTGGCAGGCGGGACTTGCATGACTGAAATCCTGGTCAAGCCTCGGCAGAGATTCAGCAACAACGGGTCGTGAAAATCTCTGCCAGCTGTGCGCGGGATTACATAAACATGCGATGTCAAGGCCGAGCGCAACGCTATATCCTGCTCTTGTGTAAGCTCGATCAAGGCGCCAGAATACCGGGCGCGTAAGCGCAACACGGCAGTGTCCCGGGCGGTAAGCATAACGAAAGCAGTCGCAACCTGGAACCTAATGTGAAACGTCAACTAAGCGGTATCGTCCTGATGTCGGCCAGCGCGGTTGCTTCGGCGCAAACGAGCGTGACGCTCTATGGCCGTGTCGATGGCGGTATCGAGTATCTGAATCACATAGCCAACGGCACGGGCGGAAGTTCGACACGCTGGAGCGCCGAAGGCGGCGACTGGGGCACCAGCATGCTGGGCTTCAAGGGCACCGAAGACCTCGGCGGCGGCATGTCCGCGCTGTTCGACCTCGAAACCGCGCTGCAGATCATGAACGGCACAACAGGCGGCGGCAGGCTCTTCTCACGGCGCGCTTATGTCGGCCTCAAGGACGAGACTTGGGGGCAACTCCAGGCCGGGCGCAATCTCTTTATCGACAGCGACGGCGTCTGGGAATTCGATCCGTTCGTGCAGCAGGCCGTGTCGTCGGCTTCGCTCGTGCGCGGACGCAACTGGCAACAGACGAACAACAACGTCGAGTACCACAGCCCCGTCTTCCATGGCTTCGACGTTCAGGGCCAGTATGCTTTCGGCAATCAGGCGAGCGGATTCAACAACGGAGCGCCCGGCGAATTCGGCCGTTCGGACGGCATCATGCTGACCTACCATTCGCCACTCTTCGACGTGCGCGGCATCTATGACGAGCTGCGCGATTCGAGCGGTCGCTTCTCCAACATCTTCACGGCCTCGCGCGAGTACTTCGCTGGTGCAAATGTTCGCGTGCAGAAGTTCAAGATTCAGGCGGCCTACACGCACTACGCAGCACCTGATTCGCCCGCAGGCATCGCCAACACCGCCGACCATTACTGGCTGGGCGCCACGTATCAGGCCACGCCACGCTGGGCCGTGACAGCGGCGGGCTTCTATATCCATGTGGGCGAAGGCGCGGGAGATGCTTCGCACGACCCTGCCAGCCACGCTTTCCTGTACGCGCTCGGAACCACTTACAACCTCGACCCGCGCACCTTCATCTACGCGACCGCGTCCTACGTGAACAACAACAAGAGCGGCACGTTCTCGGTGTTCGCGACGCCGCGCGATTCGTCCTCGCCGACGAGCCCGCTGGCTGGTGAATCGCAGACCGGTGTGTATGTGGGCATGATGCACACGTTCTGACACCGGTGGCATCCATTCAAGAGGATTGATATCAACATGACCAGTCTATCGAAGTCGCCAGGCGTGATCGGCATCCTCACACTGCTTTTTACGGTGCTGACCGCGCTCTATCTGCTGGTCGGCGGCGCGTGGCTGCTCGCGATCGGCGGCTCGGCTTACTACGTCATCACGGGCGTCGCGCTGTCGGTCGTGGCGTGGCTGCTCTGGCGGCGCAGTCCGGCCGCGCTCGTGCTCTATGCGCTCGTCCTCATCGGCACGGCAATCTGGGCTCTGCTTGAGTCGGGCCCGGACTTCTGGGCCCTCGCGCCGCGCTCCGGCGTGCTCGTCATCTTCGGCGTGTGGTTGCTGCTGCTCATGAGCTGGCGGCTGGTGGGCGAGCGCAGGCTCGGCGTCGCGTCGCTCGTCATCGCGCTCGTGGCATGGGCGGGCGTGCTCGTGTACGCGAGCCTCAATGATCCGCAGCAGGTCAACGGCACGCTGAGCGCTGCCGCGTCCGCGAGCGGCGCCATCACGCATCCCGACGCCGCCGACTGGCCTGCCTACGGGCGCACTCAGGAAGGCACGCGCTACTCGCCCCTGCAGCAGATCACGCCTGAAAACGTGAAGAATCTCCAGCTGGCATGGACCTTCCGGACTGGCGACATGAAGGGACCCAACGATCCTGTCGAGATCACCAGCGAAGTCACGCCGATCAAGATCGGCGACCTGCTTTACCTGTGCTCTCCGCACCAGATCCTGTTCGCGCTCGACGCGAAGACGGGCACGCTCAAGTGGAAGTTCGATCCGGCACTGCGGCCCGATCCGTCGTTCCAGCACGTGACCTGCCGTGGCGTGTCGTATGTCGATCTTTCTGCGAGTGCTGCGGCGCCCGCAAGCGATGCCGCCGCAGCGTCAGCCGCGAAAGCGTCGGGCTCCGCTGCCATGGCCGCCTGTATGCGCCGCATCTACCTGCCGGTCAACGATGGCCACCTCTACGCGCTCGACGCGCTGACGGGCCAGCGTTGCGCCGGCTTCGGTAACAACGGCGACCTCGACCTTCAACACGCCCAGCCGGTGACGACGCCGGGCATGTACGAGCCTACCTCGCCGTCGATCATCACTAGCAAGGTCATCATCGTGGCGGGCGCTGTCGAGGACAACTTCACGAGCCGCGAGCCGTCGGGTGTCATACGCGGCTTCGACGTGCGCACGAGCGAATTGCTCTGGGCGTTCGATCCGGGCGGGAAGGAACCGAATCACATTCCGGGGCCGGGCGAGCATTACACGTGGAGTTCGCCCAACTCGTGGGCGCCCGCCGCCTATGACGCGAAGCTCGACATCGTCTATCTGCCGATGGGTGTGACGACGCCCGATATCTGGGGCGGCAACCGTACGCCGGAGCAGGAGCGTTACGCCAGCGGGCTGCTCGCGCTCCACGCCTCGACCGGCAAGCTAGCCTGGTTCTACCAGACTGCGCACCACGACCTGTGGGACATGGACCAGCCGTCGCAGCCCACGCTCGCCGACATCTCCGGCAAGGACGGGCAGAGCGTGCCGGTCGTGTACGCGCCGGCCAAGACCGGCAACCTGTTCGTGCTCGACCGCCGCACCGGCGAGCCCGTCGTGCCGGCGCCCGAGACGCCCGTGCCGCAGGGCGCCGCGCCCGGCGACCACGTTGCGCCGACGCAGCCGTTCTCGGAACTCACGTTCCGTCCGTCGAAGAAGCTGACCGACGCCGACATGTGGGGCGCCACGATGTACGACCAGCTCGTTTGCCGCGTGATGTTCCACAGGCTGCGCTACGAAGGCACGTTCACGCCGCCGTCGCTGCAAGGCACGCTCGTGTTCCCGGGCAATCTGGGCATGTTCGAGTGGGGCGGCATCGCCGTCGATACCGACCGCCAGGTCGCCGTCGCCAATCCGATCGCGCTGCCGTTCGTCTCGCGTCTGATTCCGCGCGGACCGGGTAATCCGATGGAGCCGGAGCCGGGCGCGAAGGGCAGCGGCACGGAGGCGGGCATCCAGCCGCAATACGGCGTGCCCTACGGCGTGACGCTGAATCCGTTCCTTTCGCCGCTGGGTTTGCCGTGCAAGCAACCGGCATGGGGCTACATTTCCGCGATCGATCTCAAGACGAACGAGATCGTCTGGAAGAAGCGGATTGGCACCGTGCGCGATAGCTCGCCGCTTCCGCTGCCGTTCAAGATGGGCATGCCGATGCTGGGCGGCCCGATCGTCACGGCGGGCGGCGTCGTGTTCATCGGCGCGACGGCGGACAATTACTTGCGCGCGTTCGACGTGAACAACGGGAAAGAGCTCTGGCAGGCGCGCCTGCCTGCAGGCGGCCAGGCCACGCCGATGAGCTATTCGATCGACGGGCGTCAGTACGTCGTGATCGCGGCGGGCGGGCACGGGTCGTTCGGCACGAAGCTAGGCGATTATGTGATGGCCTACGTGCTGCCGCAGCAGTAGCCGGCGGTTGCCTCTTTTTGACCGCAAGAGTATGGCTGTGGCAATGGTCGCCAATCGAACGAGATGCGATTCCAGCAAGCGGCTGCTAATTGAGTACCAGCGGATTGAAACGATCCGTTCAGAGAGGGGCGACCGCCAAAAGTCGCCCCGGCTGTACTACTTGACGCTCGCCCCCTCTTGAGAGATCTGGACAGGTAACACGGGCAGGACGACGCTGAAGGTTGCTCCAAAGCCGTCATTGTTGGAGGCAGTAACACGACCGTCATGCGCTTCAATAATGGAGCGGGACACCGCAAGTCCGATGCCCATGCCCTTGCTTTTGGTTGTAACGAATGCGTCGAATATGGTGTCGCGATCGGCGATGCCCGAACCGTTATCGACAACCTGGAGCAGCACGGACCGGTCGTCAAGCGTGCGGGCAGTAATGAGAATCTTTGGTGCGCGCCCCGAGTTTTCTGTGGCCTCTATCCCGTTTGTGATGAGGTTAAGGAGGACCTGCTGAATCTGTATCTGGTCGACGAACACCGAAGGCAGGCCCTCAGGAAAATCGAATTCGATGTCAGCGAGACGCCTTGTCTCGTCTTCCCGTAGCAGCCGTACGGATTCGAGGACCATGTCGTTCACGTTCCGTATCCGCTTCTGGACTGATTGCCGCTTGAACAGCGCGCGGATGCTTTGCATCGTTTCGTCAGCGGACCGGGCATCTCGAACCACGCTTTCCACGGAAGCCCTGGCTTCGTTCAAATTGGGCGGATACGCTGCGAGCCACCGTTTGCAGGCCTGCGCGTTGGCAATAACGGAAGTGAGGGGTTGATTCAGTTCGTGGGCGATGGACGCCGAAAGTTCTGCGACCGTAGCAATCTGGGTTGCCCGGGCGAGTTCAGCCTGGGTCTGCCTGAGCCGGTCCTCTGCGCGCTTCGGTTCGTCGATATCGAGACTGAGGCCGTACCATTGGACAATTTTGCCGTCGGAGTCTTTCATTGCCTCAGCCGTGTGCTGACACCATCGATAAACGCCGTCTTTCCGCTGAATACGGGCGACGTGGGAGTGCGGTTCGCCAGTCTTGATCGAATGTGTCCAGGCTCGATCCAGGCTTCCCAGGTCGTCAGGGTGCATGGGATACAGATACCCAAGGTTGATGAGCTGCGAAACATCCAGGCCAAGAAATTCGGAGGTTTTCCGATTGATGTAAGTGAGGCGTCCCTGAGGATCATTGCACCAGAGCATGGCCGGGATGGTGTCGATCAGCGCGCGTAGCTGGTGCTCACGCTGTTCGAGTGTCGCTGCCGTTTGCTTGAGATCGTCGATGTCCGTGCATACGCCGTACCAGTGCGGAATCTGCCCGCTTCCGTCGCGAAACGGTTCTCCGCGAACGAGATACCAGCGCAGTTTCCCGTCGGCGCACATGACCTGGTACGTATCCTGATAGGCTGCACCTTCCTCGACCGAGCGCCGCCAGCGCGACCTGACTCGTAGACGGTCAGCCTCCGGAATGAGCTTGAGCAGCATTTCCTTGTCGAATTCTTCGCTGCCCTTTCCCATGAAGGTCAGCATTTGCCGATTCCATCCGTCGACGTCCCCTTGCGGCGTGGCTCTCCAGATCATCGCGGGCAATGCGTCTACGAGCCTTCGCAAATTGAGCTCTTCCGTTCGAAGGGCCTCCTGGGCTAACTCCCGCTCGTGGATATCCGTCGAAAGACCATACCAGTTCACGATATGACCATTGGCATCGCGCATGGGGGCGCCCTTGCATTGAAACCATCGGTACGTGCTGTCCGCCGCGCGCAGCCGGTAGACCCAGTCATAGGGTCGTCCGCTATCGAGGGAATTGTGCCAGGCTGCAATTGTTGACGCAGAATCATCCGGGTGGACCAGGTGAAGCCAGCCGTTCGCTGCCAGATCGTCGAGCCGTAGTCCGGTGTAGTCTTCGGTGCGCTTGTTCACATATTCGAGGCGGCCATGGGAGTCCGTACGCCAGAGCAGGCTGGGAACCGTTTCCGCCAACCAGTTCAGTTGAACTTCACGTTCACGGATGACCTCCTTGGACTTGCAAAGGTCATCGATGTCCATGTTCACGGCATACCATTTGTAGACACTTCCGTCATCGTTAAAATAGGGAACGGAGCGCGAGTGCCGCCATCGATATTCACCGTCGCGATCTGCCCATCGGTAGTTCGTATCGTAGGCGCTCTTCTCCTGAACAGAGCGCAAGTAACCTTCCTTTACCCTGTCGCGGTCATCGGGGTGAATGAACTGCAAGAAGCCAAGATTCTGCATGCCCTCAAGCGTCGTTCCCGTCTCCTCGAGAATCTGCCGGTTGATGAAATCGAAGTCGTGTTCTGTCCGGGTCGCGAAGCGGCCCGGTAACCGGTCGAGGAGTTCCCGGGCTTCTCTCTCGCTTGCCGCCAATGCCTGTTGAGCCCTGATGGTCTCTTCGATTTCTATCCCAATGAGGTACCAATGAATGACGTCCCCGTTCTGGCAATGCGATGGCTCGGCCAGGAGACGCTGCCAGCGGTATTCACCGTCGTGCCGAAGCATCCTCACTGCAATGTCGATTGGTTTGCGTGCGGCAATGCACGCTTTCCATTTCTGCTGTGCGACCTGTACGTCGTCGGGGTGAATGTGAGCCATCCATCGGTCACCAAGCAGTTCCTCCATCGGTCTTCCAAGCGACGCGCCGCCGACTCTGTTCACGTAGATAAGCTCGCCGGTGGGTCCACCAACACATACGCATGCGGGCACGCTATCCACGATTTTCCGCCAGGTTTCCTCGTCGGTCCGCAGAAGGGATTCTGCAGTCTTCCGGTCGTGTATGTCTAAGCTCACACCGACCCATCGCAGCAGCCGTCCACCGTCATCCTTTATAGCTTTGACGCGGCAGAGAAACCACCGGTAGGCTCCGTCGGACCTCCTGAGCCGATACTCCAGTTCTCCCGGGTCGTCTCCGGACCGGAGTGCGTTCCAATACCGGTCGTTTGCCGGCTGGTCATCCTGGTGGATTACGGTTCCGAAAAAGTCGTGGTTTTGTGCTTCCTTTGTTCCTGTGTATTCGCACAGACCTCGACTGATGTATTCGATTGAGCCATCAGGCAGTACGGTCCACGCATGGCAGGGAAGGAGATTGCTGATGCATTGAAGTGTATCGTTTCGCTGGCGGAGTTGTTCTGCGTCATTCTTTTGTTTGTTGATGTTCCAGTGCATGCCATACACGCGAAAGACTTTGTTGTACCGGTCGCGCTGTGTGTGAAGCACTGCTGCAAACCACTCGTAAGTCCCGGCCGCCGATCTGTAGCGACACTGGTACTCCTGGGCTTCTCCTGTTTCTTTCGCTCGGTAAAATGCTTGTGCCGGGATGTCCACGTCGTCCGGATGCGTCCGCGTATAAGGCTTTCGGAGTTCATCGAACGATTTCCCTGAATAGTCCATGTACCGGCTCGGATTGTCTGGACACGGGTTTGCAACTCAGGCGGCCTCTTTCATGGTGGCTGCGTGACGGGCTTCATGGGGTGACATAAAGCCCAG
>NZ_FCOG02000233.1 GCF_001544975.2 Caballeronia arationis
CCGAAGTTAACATCGACCCCTCTCGTTTACAAGCAGAAAATCCTCTCTTCACTCACAGAGATGTGGGTAATCCTGAGCTCATTACCGCGTGCGATGCGTCTATGCGCCTGGTAAAAGAGCTGGATCTGTGATGGAAGAGGTAGCAACGTACGGACCCAGACATACGTCCTCACGCAATCCTCCCGCTAAACTGATGAACGTTGCGCGAGCCTATGGACGGCCCAACGCTATAGCAACGTCTGACCTCCCAGATCGTCGCCATCTCCGGGTTGTCCTCGACAAACTCCTCATACGTCTTGACCTTGGTCTCCGAGAAAAGACCAACAACGGTCGTCTTGTTCCGGATCATGATGGCCAGCGCCCCTTTCCGCCGCATGATGAATTCGGCAATCGGCAACAGCTGACTCGGATGAAGCATGAAGCAAGCGACAGCGGGCTCGTCGCCAATGCGGGGATTCCAAGAAGGAAGTGGGGTGGTGTGCGGCGGAAGTCCAAGATAGTCGAGCAGAATGTCGTGACCTCTCTCTGTGACGTCGCAAAGCACTCGCATGCCGTATGCACATGCTTCGCCGGTCAAAGAGCGAATGCCGAACCGCTCAAGGTGCTGCCAACAATCAACATGGATGGCATCTTCCAAATCTGTTCTCCGGGAAAAGAACTACGGGATGACATGGGTCGATCGACCCGAGGGAACTGCGAAAGAAATGCGGAAAGAAACAAAAGAAGAGGGGCCCCGGGAAAGGCAAGCTCTTTTAAGAGGTGACGTCATAAAGCCATGGGTCGGGACGTTACTCCGCGAAACCCAGGCTTTCATGATTCGAATTACGATTGACCGATCGGGCTGCCCAGTTGCTGGTAGCTGATGGTCTGAATTGTGTTGGGTTGAATGGCATATGCGCCATTCGAGACTGTCATCGTGGCGGTGACGGCGACATCCCAATGACTCATCGGGTTGTCTTCGCCGCGGAACACGTCGATCTGGAGCACCCAGTCACCGTTGACGTTCTGGTACGAGCCAGTGCCGTAGTGAATGGTATCGCCCGCGAACAACGCCTGAACCGAAGCGGTGGCGGACTGCAGGGCCGTGTTGAGCGTGGCGGCGTCTGCTGCACTGCCGGTCACCTGAGGCACGACGGCGTCCTTAACCTGCGCGAGCGTCATGAAGATTTGGCGCTTCGTGAGATCCATGTTGCGTAACTTCTCCTAGAGTGAAAGGGTTAAACTCTGCCAAGCACCGCCCGAATCTTGTCGGTCGGATTGCTATAGCCCGTGTTGATCTTGATGCCGTCCTTCTCGCAAGAGACCTCGCATCGGAAGCGCTTGCTTTGCAGCGCCTGTAGGGCGCGTGCCGCTTCGATCAGCTTGTTAATTGCCTCAAGCTCGGCTTCGCTGGCACTCCACTTCTGCTCGCGCGCGAGCGTTTCGGCCGGCGCCTCGGGAGGCAGGACCATCATCAGTCCACCGTGCTCCGTGAAATGCAGATCGAGGATCAGTTCACCAGCCACCTTCGCCGTGTTGAAGTGATTTCCGGGCAAGAGCAACTGCAGGAAAACTTTCGGCTCCTGCGTGTCGATTCCGCTCACGCGGTGAAAGCGATACTTCGGGTTGAAGGGACGACCGTTGTTAGAGATGACGGCCTTCTCGTACAGGTATTCCATACGCGCGTGAACCGCGTCGAAAGTCTCGGTGTCCATGTATTCCTCCATCTCGTTTCGGAAGAACCAGGTCCCGCTGATTTCTTTGTCGAGCAGCTTATCGATCGCTGCGGTCGCCAGTACGCCATTGATTTGCGGCATGATCAATATCCGTTTTAGATGAGGATTCCGAAGCTCACTGCTCGTCATACCATCCGGCGGTGCAGTCAGATTTACCCAGACGACATAAAGCCCAGTCCCGACCACGGGGTCAGGCTGGGCGCTAGTGAGTGAAGGGGATGAACTACAGGAACTACGAAGAGGAGCAGTTGATAATGCGCTGACAGCGCTCGACGAACGCTGCAGCTCGACCTTCATCGGCCAAGTCGGCTACTCTGAGGGAGTTGTTTTCTCCACCGATGTGGTCTCGTCGCCCATTGCAGGCACGATAAAACAGCACCACTTCGTAGTTGAACGACTGGGTGATCCACATGTACAGCTTGTCGTGCATCAAATAGACTTCGCCTGATACCGCATTACCTCCCATGTTGGATCGAACATGATGCGTACCGCGCTCCAAGCCGATACGCACAGCAAGCGATCGCAGAAACTTGGCTCCGTAGAAGTGGAAGTCTCTTTTGGCGTAGTAGCCAGCGATCCATTCCTGGGTGGTCAGAATCGGGGCTATGTCCATGCCGTCTCCTAGAGTGTGGTCGTACGTGCCCCCGTCTCCTTATGGGCTTCCCAGGCGTAGCGAAGCGTCGTATCGAACTCACCTTCTGTCGTTTCGTCAAACACGAAGGCTCCGCCCGTGTACCGCAACTCGATCATGAGATAGGTCTTCGTGACGTCGGGCGAAATCTCTCCCTTCACGATCAAGATCAGCGACTCGTGATCGGGTGTCGGAGAGTTCAGCAGCTTCGCCATCTCCGTCCACATCTGGTGAATTCGAGCTTCGACTCCTGGAAGGTAACTGACGAGTCCCGACATGAACGGCTCAAGCTCCGACCAGCGAGTTGCCTCGACGGTCATCTCCAGTTTGCGGGCGAAGGCGGGCACGGGACGCGCAACCGATGCCAGCACCTGTCGCGTCAGAGCGGACGCGCGCGCTTCACCGGTCATGGCGGAATCGGGCAGATACTCGATGTCCGAGATCACCATCATCGATCCGGGTTTGACGTAGAGTGCGTCATCCGCGGGTCCGTGTTCGAGCAAAAGCGTGGCCTCGAACTTTGGATTCTTCGGATCAACGTCCGGTACCTGGCTCTCGTAGCTAATGTTGAGCGTCTTGGCGTGACCGTTGCTCGTCGTGCCTGCGGGGTAGACACCCGTCACCGCCAGCAGAAAGAGCGGGGCGTGCGTGTCGATGATGGCGAGCTCCTGCTTGTTTCGGATGCGCGCCCGGATCGCCAGCACTACCTCCGCCGACTCATGCTCATCATCCTGAAACGCCGGTACCAACAGCTGCCGAATGCCTTTCAGGGAGAAGTTACGGAGCCGCTCGACCATCTCGATCCAGTTACTGCTTGCGATCGGTCCCAACGCAGGAACGCTGGAAGCGTCCAGAGGTACAGCTTGAACGGCCGGCTGGGTCTCAATCAGCCAGCGCCGCAGATGTGCTGCCTCGGGATCGATGAACAAGTAGGTCGCGTCATCCTCCCCCACGCCAATCACGAGATCGAAGACGATCACGATGTCCTTCACGGACGGATCATCATCGAGCGGACGAACGCGCAGGAGGATCTTGTCTTTCTTGCCCTCCGGATCGGGTCCCATCTGCCCTTCAAACTTGAAGGTGTAGCTCGACGGGTTTTCAGCCAGCCATCCGTGCGGTTTGGACAGCAACCGGTTAAACGCCGCGCGGCTCTTCTTATCTGCCAAGACGCGCTCGAGCTTGGCCTGCAGCTCACTCCACGTCAACTTGCCCTGTGTCAGTTCGCGCAGGAACGTCGTGAGGCGAAGATGTTCCTGCTGCTGCTCGGGCGTCGGCGTTGTCATTGCGAATTTCTCTCATCAACTCTTGGTTAAATTGTTGAGTCTCGAACCACTTCTCGTACCGATGTTCCGTGAAGTGGCCGGCCTCGTCGTAGTAGCGTTCCATTTTCGTTCCTTGATGTCATAAGGGGAGAGCCGATGGCCCTCCCTCAATAACAAAATGCCAGTTCGGTCCAGTCTCCTTTTCCTCGGACCGTGGAACAAATCAGAGAACCTTCTGGACGTTGCACCGTCCATACAAAGAGGCTGGTCGATAACTTTTACCCGAGCAATGGTGTTACTGCTCGCGCGGGAAGCCCTCCGGCGTGATCCAGTCCTCGCGATCCGGATCGTCGTTCGAAGGCTCGACGGCGAGGAAGGTAAGGGGGTCAGCCGCGTCGGCCCAGTGAAACACCGGGATCCACTCTTGGGTCTCCCGGATATAACGCCACTTCGTCTGGGCGAAGCCGGGCACAGACAACAGTTCGTCTTCCGACAAATGCGAGTCCTGCACGCAGCTCATCTTCGCGTTCAGATTGACCACCAGAGCCGGAAAGGTCGGATTGTAGCTAATTACATATTTAAATGTGATCCTGCCTCATTGGAGCGAAGCTCCCTGGGAATAACTTTTTTCAGAAGGAGACCCCGCCGGTCGACTAATCACCGTGCCATACTAAAAATGTTGAAGGGCGGCTAATTTTCACGTGTTGAATGAACAGGTCCGGAGACTGTTTTGCAGCACAAGCGATTGACAGTTAGCGGGAGAACGGCATGGACCAGGAAATGTTCATGGCAGCGACCGGCGCATCCACCGCGAGCGCGAATTTTTGGCTGACGCCGATCACGAATGCGATGCAGCGGTTCAAGATCAACACGCCCGCGCGGGAGGCGGCCTTCCTCGCGCAAATCGCCGTCGAGAGCGGCAAGTTTCCGCTGCCTCCGGTCCACGAGAATTTCAACTATGGCGTCGCAGGCCTGCATGCGACGTTTTCAAGTCTGACCCCCGACCAGTGTAGTGCGCTCGGTCGCCAGCCGGGTGAAACCAGCGTCCCTCCGGCCCGCCAGCAGCAACTCGCGAATCTGGTCTACCAGAACAAGTACGGCAACGGGCCGGCAGCAAGCGGCGACGGCTGGAAATATCGCGGCTCAGGCCTGATCCAGCTCACGGGCAAGGCCAACTTCGCGAGCGCGGGCAAGGCGATCGGCATGGACCTCGTGTCCAATCCCGATCTCGTGCGCAACGACGCAAACGTCGCAGCGCTCGTCGCGGGCTGGTACTGGAAGTCGCACGGCTGCAACGAACTCGCCGATGCCGGTCACTTCGACCTGATCACCAAAGCCATCAATCCCGCAATGGCCGGCGCGGCCGGCTACGACAGCGCCTTCATTCTCGCCAGCAATGCGCTGCGCGAGGAGTCCACAGGCCGCAACGGGCTTTCCTTGGAGGGTGAACCTACCAATGATCCTGGTACGGTCCGCCCTCCGCCACTAACCTGAGAGAGTTCTATGTTCGGCAGTCTCTCGAAGCTTGCAGAAAAATCCTTCATCCTTGGCTTCTTCTTGCCAGCGCTCATAGGAACCATGGGATTCGTCGCGCTGAATGGGGACGTCCCACCATTTTCAAAATTACTTAGCGCGACGTTAGAGAATGATAAATTTGCAAAACTGACGTTGTTACTGTTTGGGGTATGGACGATAGCGGTTCTTCTCATGACAGGGAATCATTGGATTTATCGCATGCTGGAGGGATATACCTGGCCGCTGGCCCAACCTCATTTTCTGTCGCTCCAGGTTAAAAGACGGAGGAATAAGCTGGACATCGTCCAAGCCGCGTGGAACCGATTTCAAGAAGCGGAAAAAGCACTCGCGACCGCTAAAACGAAAGGTGATGCACAAACTTGCAAGGATTGCGAGCGCGATTGTGCAAAGCGAAAGTCGGAATACCTCAAGCTTGATCGCGTATTCCTTCTCGAGTACCCGGAGAAGCCCGAGTTGGTGCTGCCGACGAGATTCGGCAATATCCTCCGAGCCTTTGAAAGATATCCATGGACAGCGTATGGCGTCGACAGCATCCATGTGTGGCCGCGACTGCTTGGAGTTATACCTAAGGATTATCAAGCGGTTCTAGCAGATTCAAGGTCACCTGTGGACTTTTTCGTCAGTTTGGTGAGTATTTCTCTAACGCTTGGCGCCACGGCATTCGTAAGGGCGGGAATTTTAATTTATCAGCACGCGTCGAGTAGCGATATATTGCGCTTCGTCGGCGCCGGTGTGCTC
>NZ_FCOG02000169.1 GCF_001544975.2 Caballeronia arationis
GCTCTATCAGTATCGGAATCGAGCTTCACTTGGCTAGCCGCGCACAATAATTCACCCATAGATTCCCCCGACGATCCAAAAATATCAGCGTGGCACACTGGAGTGCTCATCGCACGCGAGCCCGGTGCCAAACCCCTTGCCCGTGTACGCCGTGATTGGCGAGTGTTCCAGACCGTGATTATGGCGGGGAGGTTGGGCGTTTCGTACGAAGCGCAGCAAGAATGCCCTTGAGGATATCGATGGGAGGCGGCGGACAGCCCGGGATCGTAACGTCGACCGGTAGCAGATTCGACAGCGGCCCGCGCACGGCGTAGCTGTTCCTGAAAATACCGCCCGTGCAGGCGCACTCGCCGGTGGCAACCACCAGCTTCGGCTGAGGCGTCGCCTCGTAGGCTCGCAATACCGCTTCCTGCATGTTCAGCGTGAGCGGGCCAGTGACCAGCAGCATGTCGGCATGGCGGGGACTCGCGACGAAGCGGATTCCCAGGCCCTCGATGTTGTAGTACGGATTGTTGAGTGCATGGATTTCGAGTTCGCAGCCGTTGCAGGAGCCTGCATCGATCTCGCGAATGCAGAGCGCCCGGCCGAGCACATCGAGTATTTCCTGCTGGATCCGGTGACCTTCGGCCCGCCATGTGTCATCGCCCTCGGGCACGCGCAGAGTCGGCGTGCCAGTTGTCGCGATCTGTTTGAGAAGTTGCCACATTACAGGTCATGTCCCGCATAGTTGAGATTGAACGACTTGTTGATCAGTGGGAAATCGGGGACGATATTGCCGATGATCGCGTGCTCCAGGGCCGGCCAGTTCTGCCACGAAGGGTCATGGCAGTGACAGCGCCAAATGGTCCCGTCAGCCCCGGTCTCGAGCGCGACGAAGACATCGCCGCGCCAGCCTTCGATCCAGCCGACCCCGCAGGATGACGAGCCACCGTGTTCAATCCGGGACGCGATCTCACCGCCTGGCAGATCGGCGAGGAGGGCGCGAACCAGTCGGATTGACTCATAGATCTCGCTGAAGCGGGCCGCGACGCGGGCCGCCACGTCACCCCGGTCGTCACTGACCATCTGCACCTGAACCTCGTGGTATGGCGCGTAAGGGTGATCAACACGGACATCGATTTGCCGCCCGCTTGCACGTGCGACCAGCCCGCACACGCCGAAGTGCTTCGCCACTCTTGCGGAGAGGATGCCGGCACCGGCAAAGCGATCCTGCAGCCCTGACTGGTCGTCGTAAATGTTCTGCATCACACGAACCTGCGCGTCAATCTGCTCGCACTGTGTCAGTATCGCGGCGATGAAGCGTGGATTGATGTCCGTTGCCACGCCCCCAGGAACGATCTGATCCATCAGATAGCGATGTCCGAAAGCCTGATTGTTCAGGCGTAGCCAGTCTTCCTTCAGACGGGAAAACTGTGCGAGGCCATACGCGAACCCCGCGTCGTTGCCGAGCGCTCCGAGATCACCCAGATGGTTGGCAACGCGCTCGCGCTCGAGTAACAGCGCCCGCAGCCATTGCGCGCGTGGCGGAATCCGTCCATTCAACGCGCGCTCGACCGACATGCAATAGGCCCACGTAAAGGCGACCGTGCTGTCTCCGGCGATGCGTCCTGCGAGACGGTGTCCGTCGAGCGCGGGCACTTGCTCGAAGAGTCGCTCGATTCCCCGGTGCGCATAGCCCAGCCGCTCCTCGAGACGCAACACCTTTTCGCCGACGACCGAGAAGCGGAAGTGTCCGGGCTCGATCACGCCTGCGTGGATCGGACCGACGGCAATCTCGTGGACACCGTCACCATCGACGTGGACGAACGGATAGTCCGCTTCCTGGGATTGAAACCGCTCGGTCCCGGACGACAATCTCTGCAACGGAAAGTAATCGGCAGGCCAGTTGCCATGATTCAGCCACGGCCGTGTATCTGCGGCGCCGATCGCGCGCAGCCCGACCAGATCGTAGACGGCCCGTTGCATGCGTGTCGCGCACGGAAAGACCGCCGATATATCCGGGTATCCGTCGCTGTCCCCGTGCCCGTCGCCTACCGGCGACCGAAGCCACAGGATGCCGTCTTCCAGTGCATACGCGGCGGAGATCACGAAGGTGCCTGCCGTCTCTTCGGCACCCCACAGGGAGATCAGACGGCCACCCGCCTCGCGCACCGTGCCGGCGGTGCGGGTCCACGTGTCTTGATCGACCCGTGCGAGAAAAGCCGAAGATCTGCCCGCGAACACGGACAGGCGAACCAGGTTGGGAAACCCGAATGCCTCGATGCGCATGTGTCACCCCCCGATCATGGCCGCCGCCTGCCGATACCACGTCGCAAGATAGGGCGGAATGTAAAGTCCCAGCATCAAACCAATGCCGAGATGGACGAACACGGGCAGCAATGCCGGTGGGTGTTCAAGAACCCTTGCCGTCGTGTCTCCGAACACCATACCCTGCACGCGCACGAAGATGGCAGCGAACGCTATGGCAAGCGCGAGCAACAGGAAGGGCGTGGCCCATGGGAGTTTGTTCATCGCGGTCGTCAGGATCAGGAACTCGCTCGCGAAGACGCCGAATGGCGGCATGCCCAGGATCGCAAGCGCCCCGAGCATCATGCCCCACCCAACGGTTGGGCTCACGCGTAACAATCCGCGGATGTCGTCGATCGCCTGGGTGCCGGCCTTCTGGGCCGCGTGCCCGACGGTGAAGAAGATGGCCGACTTGACGAGCGAATGCACCGTCATATGGAGCAGGCCCGCGAAGGTCGCGATGGGGTCGCCAAGCCCGAAGGCGAACGTCATCAGACCCATATGTTCAATCGACGAATACGAAAAGAGCCGCTTGACGTCTTTCTGCCGAAACAGCGAAAAGGTAGCGATAAGCATCGAGACCAGCCCGAAGCCGAGCAGCAGATGTCCTGGCAGGCCGTTGCGGAGCGCGCCATCGGCGAGCACCTTGCAGCGCAGCACCGCATAAAGCGCAACGTTGAGCAGCAGGCCGGATAGTACGGCCGAAATCGGCGTAGGGCCTTCAGCATGGGCATCGGGCAGCCAGTTGTGCATCGGCACGAGGCCGACCTTGGTGCCATAGCCGATCAGCAGGAACACGAACGCGAGCGAAATGATGGTCGGGTCGAGACTGCCCTTGACCGCGTTGAGACTGGTCCAGAGCAGCGCATCGCCACCGCCGAGCTGCCGGCTTGCGGCAAGATAGAGCAGGATCGTGCCGAACAGCGCCTGCGCGATGCCGACGCCGCACAGGATGAAATACTTCCACGCGGCTTCGAGGCTGGCTGCGGTGCGATAGACGCTGACCAGCAGAACGGTCGCGAGCGTGGCGGCTTCCATGGCGACCCAGAGGATACCCATGTTGTTGGTCAGCAGCGCGAGCAGCATCGCAAAGATGAACAGCTGGTACATGCTGTGGTAAAGGCGCATGCGAGGGCCGGTCATCTTGCCGCGCTCACGCTCGATGCGCATGTAAGGCCTCGAAAAGATCGACGTGGTCCAGCCGACGAAGGCCGTGAGCGCGACGAGGAACACATTAAGCGGATCGACGAAGAAGAGTTTGCCCAGCGCAAACGCCGGCCCGTGCGCCACGGTTTGCACGGCTAGCAGCGCGGTGGCCGCGAACGTGAGGAAACTGAACCCGACGTTGAGTTCCGCCGCGGCGTGGTGGTGTCCCACGAGCGCGAGGCATGCGCCTGCGAAGAGCGGGATCCCGAAAACAAGCAGCAGTACCCAGGCTTCAGTCATCCTTGAGTTTTTCCAGGTGATGAATATCCAGACTGTCGAACTGTTCTCTGATCTGGAACATGAACACGCCGAGGATCAGGCTGCCCACCAGCACATCGAGTCCGATGCCGAGTTCGACGATCATCGGCATGCCGTTCGTCGCCGCAGCAGCGGCAAAAAACAGACCGTTCTCCATCGACAGGAAGCCGATCACCTGAGGGATCGCCTTCGCGCGCGTAATCATCATCATGAACGACAGCAGCACGCAGGCGAGTGCGATACCGAGCGTGCCACGCGCGACCGATGAGGCGAGCTGGCTGATCGGCGACGCGACATTGAACGCGACGATCACGAGCACGATGCCGATCAGCAGGGTGGCGGGAATATTGAGGAGCGACTCCACATCCATTTTCACGTTGAGCCGCTGGACCAGCCTGTAAAGTATCCAGGGGATCAGGCCGACCTTGAGCACCAGCGTGAGTGCGGCGGAGATATAGAGGTGCACGTCGGCGGTGACGTATCCGAGGATCACATTGGCTGACACGAGTGCCAGGCCCTGCAGCGTGTATAGGTGAATCAGCGACAGGATCCGGCGCTGGCTGAGCATCGCAAACGACAGCAGCAGCAGGATGGCGGCCAGGAAGTTGATAATCTGCGTGGCAAGCCCGTGCATTCAAGCCCCCAGCAGGAAGTGAACGAGCATCCCGATGACGGCCAGTAGAAACGCTGTCGCGAGAAACTCGGGCACGCGGAAAATACGCATCTTCGCGTTGGTCGTCTCGACGACCGCGAGCGCCGCGCCACCTATCAACAGCTTGACGAGGAGCGCCGGTATCGCGAACAGCAGCGCCATCGGATTGCCGGCCTCCGCGATGCCCCACGGAATGAACAAGGCAACGCCGATGCAGGAGTACGCGAACAGTTTGAGGCTCGCGGCCCATTCCATCAACGCGAGATGCCGGCCGGAGTACTCGAGGATCAGCGCCTCATGGATCATCGTCAGTTCGAGGTGGGTGGTTGGGTTGTCGACCGGCAGGCGCGCGTTTTCGGCGAGCGAGACCATCGTGAATGCGATCCCCGCGAACGCGAGGCTCGGATAGATCGCCAGTTCGCGATGGCTGAGCGTGGCGACGATGGTGGTCAGCAAGGTCGACTGCGTGATCAGCGACGCCGAAAAAAGGACCATCAGCAGGGCAGGCTCCGCGAGGAAGCCCACCAGCATCTCGCGGCGCGCGCCGAGGGTGCCGAACGCGGTGCCGACGTCCATCGCGGCCAGCGCTATGGCCACGCGCGCCAGCGCGAAAAGCCCCACCAGGGCAATCGCGTCCGCGGCCGGCGACAGCGGTAGATCGGTGGAAAGAGTGGGCACGATCGCGCAAGCGAGCGTCATGCATGCCCAGACGACATATGGCGCGCCGCGGAATATAGGGCTGGCGTGGTCGGCGACCACCGACTCCTTGTTGAACAGCTTGTGAAGCATCCGGTAAGGCTGCCAGATGCTTGGCGCCCGGCGGTTCTGCAACCGTGCGCGGCACATGTTGACCCACCCCGTCAGTAGGGGCGCAGCCGCCAGTGCGAGCAGAATCTCAAGCCCCTGGGAGATCAATCCGGAGAGCGTGATCATCGCCTCACCAGCATCAGCAGTACGATCAGCACAAGAAAACTGTGCATCAGATAGATCGCGATGCGGCCTGTCTGGAGCAACCCGGCCAGTGCCGCGATGCGCTTGACCAGCCGCGCGATCGGATCATAAATCAGGGTCCACGCGCGATCCGTCACGGTAACGCTGTACACGGGGTGTTCGTCGAACGGAGAGGGCAGCCGCCGTTCGATCCTGAACAGAGGTGCGAAGATTTCGCGGATCGGCTGCCCGAACCCTTCTGCCGTGTCCTGCATGCGCGCGTTCACGAACGGAAAGCCGCAGGCCCAGGGGACCGCCCGCCGCAGGCGCCCATGATAGAGACGGCGTACCAGTAACCACGCGAGCCCACAACATGCAAAGAAGAACAGCAGGAAAACCGCCGGCATGTAGCTGGCCCGGTCTACGCTCGTGGGGGCGAGCAGCAGCCAGCCATTTCTCGCGACGGCCTGGCCGATGCCGGCGCCAACCAGCAATCGCGTGACGCGATCCAGAACGATCACGAACTGCACCGGCAGCAGCCCGAGGAGCACGCAGGTCGCTGCCAGCCACACGAAGCCAACCCGCTCCCACGGGCTCGCATCGCGTGCCTCGCGCAGCTTCGCCTCGCGGGGCTGGCCGAGAAAGATGATGCCGAAGAACTTGACCATCGTGTAGCCCGCGAGCGCAGCGACCAGAGCAATCAGCGCGGCGACGAGCGGCACCACCATGTTCAGGAATGGGTCAGGCAAGCCCGGCGTGAACAGAAAGCTCTGCAGTAACAGCCATTCGGAGACGAAACCGCTCAATGGCGGCAGGCCGGCGCTGGCGAATGCGCCCACCAAGGCCGCCCACGCAGTCCACGGCATGAAGCGGATCAGGCCACCCAGCCGCCCGAGATTGCGCTCGCCCGTCGCGTGCAACACGGAGCCCGTCCCGAGAAACAGCAGGCTCTTAAACGTCGCGTGGCTCGCGATCTGGTAGAGCAGGGCCGTCAACGAAAGAGCCGCCAGCGCGTTCATCCCGTACGCGCGAAACAGGATCCCCAGCCCCATGCTCACGAACATCAGGCCGATGTTGTCGATCGACGAGTACGCAAGCAGCCGCTTCATGTCCGTCTGGATGGCGCTAAACACGACGCCGAAAAGGGCGGTGAAGAGTCCGAGTATCAGCATGAGCACGCCCCACCACGCAATCTGCACGTGCAGCAGGTCGAACACCGTGCGTAGCACGCCGTAGAGGCCGGCATTCAGGACGAAACCGCTCATGAGGGCCGATACCGGCGACGGCGCGGCCGGGTGAGCCTCGGGCAGCCAGACATGCAGCGGGAAGATCCCCGCCTTAGTGCCGAAGCCAAACAGCGCCAGCAGGAACGCGATGGACGCCCAGAACACGTCCAGATGCTGCTGACGCATGTTGGCGAACGTATAGTCGCCGGTATTGGCCTGCAGCAGGCCGAAGCACAGCAAGAGCGCCAACGCGCCGACATGGGAGATCAGGAAGTAGAGCCACGCGGCTCGGCGGATCTCTGCAATGCGGTGATTGGTCATCACCAGGAAGGTGGCCGACAGCGTCATCGTCTCCCATGCCACCATGAAGCAATACGCATCGTCTGCCAGCAACACGACGGCCATGCTCGCGAGACACACGTGATATTCAAAACACAACAGACCGGGCGGAGTGCCCTCACCCTTGCGGAA
This sequence comes from Caballeronia arationis, assembly GCF_001544975.2. Taxonomy (GTDB): domain Bacteria; phylum Pseudomonadota; class Gammaproteobacteria; order Burkholderiales; family Burkholderiaceae; genus Caballeronia; species Caballeronia arationis. Next base: position 7,030 of record NZ_FCOG02000169.1, read on the forward strand.
ATAGCCGGCGGAAAACGCGCTCACGCCCGTGCTTACCAGACCCAGTACACAGAGGAAATACGCTGACAGGCCGTCGAGCCGCAGATGGAATGGCAGGTCCGGCAATCCGAGCGGCAGGACGGTTTGCTGGGGACCTGCGAAAACGCCAGTCAGGCCCAGTCCGCACAGAAACAGGCCGAACACCGCGCCGACCGGAAACAGGCCATGCGCCACCACTCGTGTGCGGCGCAGGTTGGCGAGTCCCAGGACTCCAACGACCAGCCAGCCCGCAGTCACAAGCAGCACATAATGGATGACCAGCAGGTGTTCCATCGGCGTTGTCTCCGGTGCCGTCAGACGTCCTGTTCGACGAGCAGTGTGTTGGACGAAGGGCATCTCGGAACGGGGTCTGTCCGGTGGTGACGTTCCATTTTTTTGACATACCGGTACAGGTCGGGCCCCATCGATTTCGTGATGGCTTCAGCGCGCGGATCGTTGTTCTGCAGGTTGGCCACCAGCACCCCTTCGCTGCGCAGCGCGGTATGACAGGCGTCGTAGAAGGACTGGCTCGACAGGCTGGCGGGCAGGCCTAATGCGTCGAAGCCGTCGAGCGGAATCACATCCGCGACGCCAATCCTGTCCGAGAGATACTCCGCTGCGTCAGCGTGCACGATCCGGAATCGCCCCGATTCAGGGGGAATGGCAAACCATTCGCGTGACGCGATCACTCTGTCGTCGATTTCGACGATGGTCACGCGGGTAGATGGGAATTTATGAAAGCGGTATTTGGACAGCGATCCTCCGCCCAGACCACCGATCAGGACGTCCCGGGGATCAGGGCGAAAGAGCTGGAAGGACATCATGGCCCGCGTGTACGACAGATCGAGTTCGGGCGGCGCAATCTTGCGCATCGTGCTTTGTATGCCGAAAGCGTCGAAACACAGCGACCGCGTGCGCAACCCCTCGCGTACTACACGTTTGCCAAAGGTCTTCCCCCAATGCTCCGCGAGAGCATGCCTTAGCTGATTGTGGTGATCGGGTGACAATCCCATGTTTTCCTGAAGTTGCAGATAAGTTACCGTTAGCTGGAGTTATGCAGCGACCGATGAGTCGCGGTAGCCTTAAAGTATCCGTCCGTGCGGTCAAGCAAGCGCCTCATTGACGAAAGTGCGGGCGACCCACGGTCGGGGTCGATTAGTCCGATTCGGCACTGTGAATGAAGCCTCATCGGCTCGGCTCACGCCCCATCGCCAGTTCGTTGGCTCATCAGGCAAGCCACGTATGCACTAAGTTCGAAAGCGCTGATGCCATAATTGTGATATCCGGTTCGCAAGGGCGCGAGATACTGCATAGGGAAAGCAGACCAGTACGGGCCCGAGCACGATAGCCGCCCCCGGGTGCACCAGTCCATAGATCAGAAACTGCGCCACTGTGTCGAGAACGATACCCATAGCCACCAAATTACCAACGACTGAAAGTCCGCTTCGAAGAAGATTTTTGCGATTTCCGCTATCGGTAACCAGTCGATAGATGAACGGCTGGTGCCTTCCGCGTGCATCAGCCAGTCCACTTCGGCAGCCGAGCACAATTGCAATGAGTGGCTGCAGCACAAATCTAAGCCGCCCCGGGCCCGTGAGACGAAGCGGTAATTCATCAAGAAACTGTCGCGAAAACAGATAGATACGGCCGTTCTGATACGTGTCAATTACCGCAGAAGGGAGTGCGACGACGAGAACCGCCACGGCGATCACGAAGAGCGCCTTGCTAAAAATGTCGTGTTTCCGCATCATCGCTGACGACACTCCGCCTCAACACCGCATCATCACTCGGTCTTCGGCGCGATCCTACGCCGCGTGAACGCTTCTACGCATTCAGGATGCGCCAATGCTTCGCAACGAACTTGACGTATGTCAACATCACGCTTCGTGGAACCCTTTGCGTCCTACTGTGCCGCAGGATGCATTCTGCTGGACGTCCTGATAGAGGCCAACGCCCAACTGATGGCTCGGTATAACTTTTCCCGCGAATGGAAACCTCGACAGCCTTCAATCTCCGCCTCAACTCCCCCGTACACCAGTTCCGACTTTAGCTCCTGAGGAAAGGCGACCAGGGACTTCACGCTGACGTCACACGGCTGGTCTTGTACCCGATGCCATTAGGACCTGAGACCGTAGAGAATCGGAATGAAGTGCGATCGGCGGAACCAGCGCCTGGAGTTCCTCGGGTGGCTATTGCTGAGCCTGAGGCTGGGCTCTTAAAGCCGGGGTTGGCGTTGCCGAAGCGGGAAGTGGTGTAGCACAGGCACTGCTGCCGAGGCAGGGTTACGGGATTGGGCTACAGCCGACGCAGGCGAGGCGTCGGCGCGTTGACGGGCTGTCAAATACAATCGGATCAGCAGCCTCAGTCTCAGACCGACGAGGACTCCGCAATGGCGTGGTTGCCGTTAGCGCCCAGCCGTACGTTCGAGGAACGGGTTCTCTGTTTCTCGAACGCGTCGGATCTCGGCGCCGTATCCGCTCAGCATTAGACCTAAAGGGCCGCCCGGTTACCCAACGGCGTCCGGCGCGTGGCTCTAGCCAGTCTGTTCGTTGACCTAGATCAAACGGTACTTCTTGCGCTTGCTGATAATAAGTCGCCGCGTCAACGGATGCTTTCATCATTTTAGACCGTGCGTCACCCAGGACAGAAGGCCGACCCAGAACTTAAGGAGCTGCGCTGACGCTGCTCAAGGAGGCCAGCAAACTGAACCTTGCGCGATCGACTGGCGTCGTGGCGCTGCTCTGGCAGCGCGTGCCGATCGAGCGGTAGCCCTACTAGATCTTTGCGCTCGACGCATCTGGATGCTCGTGAACGTGCGATTCAGGTGCCGGACGCATCAGGAAACTTGAACCTTTGTTGTGACGCAACTATGCAACTGCCTATCACTGAAGAGCATCTTCGAACGGCGGCGTACCGCCTCTGGGAGAAAGCGGTTGCCCAGAAGGCATGGCCCACGAGTTCTGAGACCGAGCGCGGTAGGAGTTGGGCGTGAGCGGGAATCGTGACGATCGCGAGGCGATTGAATCGTCGGACGACCTCGACGCGCGCGGGTCGTGAGCGACGCACAGTCTCGGATCGTTCCGATGGCGCTCAGTAATCTGATTGTTAATGCTTCAATTACCTGTGCCGATAGTACCGTCGAGATATGGATTCGGTCTTTAGATGACGATATTTTCGACAATGGATTGATTGACGATTTCGCCAGTCGCCTCGATTACGTGAGGTACCTGAAAGACGCTTTTCGCGATATCCGAAAAGGGCAAAATCCGTCGCGCCGTTCGAGATCCATTCATCGAATCGAGAGGTCATCGTGCGTTCCGTTTCAACGCAGAAGATCGGAGCGACCGTCAGGAAGGACGCTTCATGGGCGCTCGGCGCGCTCACGCAGTTCTCGGAAAACCGCTGCGCCGCGATGGCCGCGGCCATCGCCTTCTACTCGGCGTTCTCGTTGGCGCCGACGCTCGTCATGGTGATTGCGGTGGCAGGCTGGGTGTTCGGACCCGCAGCAGCGCGTGGGCAGCTCTTTCATCAGGTGAACGGGCTGATCGGCGATCAAGCGGCGGCGGGTGTGCAAAGCATTGTCGAGAATGCGCATCATGCCGGCGGGACCGGCATCGCCGCGCTCATCTCATTCGTGCTGCTGGTCGTCGGTGCGTCGGCGACGTTTTCATCGCTCAATAGTGCGCTCAATAGGGTGTGGCCGATCTCTGGCGAGCCGCGCTCCGAAGCAATGGCGACGGTGCGCGTGCGGCTCGTCTCGTTCGGGCTAGATTCCTTGACTGAATTGATCTTGTAGCAGTCGAGTCAAGTTTCTACGCGGCGATTTTGACCTGATCGCACCAGGTGTTAACGGCCTTCTCAGCGGTGCGGAAGCTGCGCTGCAAAG
>NZ_FCOG02000228.1 GCF_001544975.2 Caballeronia arationis
AACGGCGATCAATACCTTCATCGCGAGTCGCCCGAGTACCGCGACGCCGTCAAGCGCAAGACCCACGCCTATCACGTCTTCATTCAGGCTGGCATCGTCTGCCAGGGACTGCTTCAGTACCTGGCAGCGGTATTCCCTTCACTCGTCTGGAGTTCCTTTGGATCCTGGCTGCGCACCATCCGTCCCGGCATCCCTCCATCGGAGTTGGTTGTCGCCAGTGCACTACGACAATGCCTGCCCGAATTTCTCGTGAATAGCGCCAAAACCAATTTCTTCGCGAAATTCATCGCCGAAAGGCAGGACCCTGACACCTTCGAGATGTTCCGACTGGCCACATAACCCCAAGACTGTGCCGAACTCGGCACTCTTGAGCACAGAGAGATCGATTCCTTTGAAGCGCAAGTTCAGAATGTCGAGACTGGCGCTAGCATGGCAAGCATATTAATCTAAGCCGATCGGCTGATCGTGGAACCGGCCTGTTTAAAGAGGAGACCGTCTTTCGTCCAATTGCACTCCCGCCATCGCGATGCGTTCGCGTACGACACTGATGGCTTGCTTGAGCGCATAGACGTCGCGAAGGTAGCGCATCGGCACGCTTATGCGGCTGGCCTGTGCGTCGAGCTCCTCGATTTCGTCGCGCCATTCGACGAGCAGATCGTTCGATGGCTGCTTGGTTCGCCAGATTTCATCCTCCAGCGATTTCAGCTCACGATACCAGACGACAAAGCGCTTTCGTATCCGTGCCTCCATCATTCTCGGTAGTGCTTGCAATATGCCGATGACCACCGCCATGAACGGAAGCAATATAAGCAAGCGTCTTTCGATAAAGCTCGCGAGCCAAAATGGAAGATAGCGCTGAAGGAATGGACGGCCAGATTTGAAATAGCGCTCGCTTTCATTAGAAACCGGGAATTCATCGGTATTCAGATTTGGGAATGCGCCAAGTTGCGTGAAGTAGTCTTCGCGCAAGTGGACGGTTTTGGCCGCGTCCAGTAACAAATAGATGAGTGCCGGATGCAAGCTATCTTTGGCCACCAGCAGCGCGGTGGAGGCTAGCAAGGTGACATCGTCTTTTGGACGATCATTCACCACGCTAGTCGACGCGCGTGGGAACGTTACTTTGGAAAGAGACGGGAACTTCTGGACGAGCGCATCCGCTTGGGCGAAGCTCATCAGTTTTAGGTCGCTGTTTAGCAGCATCTGCTGCATAGGAGCATCGGGTCTGCCGATAAAGAAAGCCGCATCCAGGCAACCTTCTTCGAGGCACGTATGCGCCTTGTTTGCATCGGCTTCAATCAACTGAGTGTTATCACGGGTGATGCCGCTATAGCCCAGCAATACTTGTGAAACGTGCAGCAACCCGCTCCCGGCCACACCGACGCCGACCCGCTTGCCACGCAGTTGGGCCAATCGGTTGACCGTATCATCACCTCGATAGAACACCCAAATCGGTTCATACGAGACGGCTGCGATGGTCTGCAAGTGATCAGTTTCCTGCGGCGTTGTCGTGCCCGATTGGATGAAGCCCACCTGATATTCGCTTGTGGAATCCTTCAGGCGCTGATAATTCTCGACCGAGCCGTGGGAGTTGCGTATTTCCAGCGTGACGCCGTCCCGTTTCAGGATGGGCGCATATTGGTCAGCAAAGCCGCGATAGATGCCTCGGTCAGCGCCCGTCGTAATGACGATCCTTGTCTGGAACGCCGGCTCAATGACCGAGAACAATCCCCAACCCAAGGCGGCCAGTATTAGGATCGCGCCAATGATGAGAAGTCGTCGGCGTTGCGGAGTGATCCGTGCTTTCTGGCCACGGAGAAGCGCTTGATGGTCCCCCGGCATCGTCTGTCCCCCTCGTCTGGTCACCCGCGCAAGATGGCCTCGTCAAGCGCGGTCTTGGTACTTTGCATTTTGCCATCCTCCGACACGATCCGTTCCAAAACTCCTAACCGCGCGAGCGATGATGGAACCATGGTTGAACGCCCGCATACAGGGATGGATGCGCTAGTGCCTGCAGCTTCGCACATCGAAACAGGGTAGTCTACAGCCATAACTTGATAAAGGCCTGCGCCCTCTCTTGCAATGGGCGGCCTCTGGCGCTTCTGGCAAGCCCGTGTCTGGTAAGTTGAGTTCGTCGTCAAGTTTCTCGCTGCGATCTATTCGGCTTCGTCAAAGACGCAATACGGGAGCTTTTCGCTGTTGGGTGCAAAACGCTTGTTTTGCGCGGGGCGGAACTTCTCTTCAAAATACCGAGCGCGTGCACTCGCCTCGAGCTCGCGAATGTAAGCCTGCGCAGCTCGCTGCAATTGGGAGAATTCGGGGAATCGTTTTAGATTTCAGACGGCACAAATCCTATTGAACCCATGCGATTGTCTGCAGAGCCCATCGACAGCCGTCACTTGATTCTTGCTCACTCTCTTCGATAATTTGGTGAACCACTGTAGCCCGCCAATCTTATATAAATTCCTACCTGTCTGCCCGAGGCGGCTGATCAATAGCCGACAACGACGGCTGTTCTTCGTCAGACCGGGTTCGACCATCTACGGACGCACCGCGGTGCCGCCTCTATGAATAGTGGGAAATCGCTTAAGAGCCCTGATCGGAAACTGCAAAGCCCCGCGCATTGCCGTCCACGAGTCCAGAGTTGGTACTAGGTCCAATAGCATTCCACCGGTAAGTCTACTAGTATAGATTGCAAGAGTCGGCCATCCATTGGCCCCGACGCGACCGGATGACTTGTCAGATTGCGGATTTAAAAATCAGATTGAATCTTCGCAACCATGCAGAAGGAGGTGCTGAATGAAGCCAGTCAAGCTGCTTAAGGTCATCGGCAGCGTACTCGCAGTCGCTGCGGCGTTCCACGTGTACGGGCAAACGAGCGATGGGGGAGCGATGGCGTCGGGACCGCAGGCGACGGCGCCGAGTGCGAAGGCTATACGAGCCGCTAACCGGCAATTGGCGAAGAATGTCTCTAATGCCATCGCGAAAACGGGGATACCGACATCAAAAATTTCTGTAAAGGCTAATCAAGGTAAAGTCATACTCAGCGGCTCCGTGCCCAACGCTAATCAAATTGCTCAGGCAGGCGAGGTCGCGCGAGGTGTGGCCGGTGTGGTTTCGGTCGACGACAAGCTCACGGTGGGCTACGAAGGACAATAGGGTGCTTATCCAGCTTCCAAATACGGCCGAACGGTAGTGTATGGCGGCACGACCAAAGGCCTGATGGGTGCCGTAGCCGACGCGGCTTTATCGGCGGGAGGGCAGGTGCACGGCGTCATCACCGAAAGCCTGCATCGGCGCGGGCATTCGCATTCGAGACTGGCTCATTGCGAGGTCGCTGCGACGCTAAGAGCGCGGAAAGCACGAATGGTCGAGCTTGCCGACGCCTTCATTGCACTACCCGGAGGTATCGGAACGATCGAGGAAGTCATGGAAGTGTGGACGATGAACCAGTTGCAGGAAATCGACAAACCGTTGGGATTGTTGAACACCGCGGAGTTCTTCACGCCCTTCATCGCATTCATCGATCATATGATCGAGCAAAGATTCTTGCCTTCAGCACATCGCGACTCCATCGCTATTCATTGTGAAGCGAGTAGATTGATCGACTCGTTACATCGGCATCCGGGCATCAACGTGCCCAAATGGTTGTAGCCGATGAGACCGTCAGGAGCATCACGAAATTGCACGGCTGCTTACCAGCATGGAGGAGACACTCGCCGGGCTAAAAGTGGGCGAGCTGTAAGACCGCTTCTGGCCGGGTCCCGGCACTCACTTGTTCGAACGTTCGAACCATGCTCGTTTTGCAGCAGACGGCAGCACGCGACCCACTACAGCCACCGGATCGTCCTCTTCGTCGACGACAGCTTTCAAAATATAACAGTCATTCGCCCGGCGACGTCGGGCGACGCCTGCTCGGCCTTCACGGAGGAAAAAGCGTAATCGCGTTGGGCTACGGAACCATCCCGCATGATGTTGATGCATTTGCCGGTGCCCGTATCGTTTGACGATCATGAAACCACGGGTTGGCCGGTCGCTCGTTCCTGCGCCTTCTTTTGAGCCGCGCGGATAAACAGGATAGCGTGGTCATGCAGAGTCCTTAGGCGCCGGAAGATCATGTCCTGCGCAGTCTTCCGTTTGGGCGCAGTCGCGCCCGGAGTGGCCGCGATGACGAGGTCGAGGACAAAGGCAATGGCGCGTGCAGCGTAGAGGTCGAGTTCTAGCGCGGGGGCATCGGGAAGTCCTGCGATCAACCTGCCGCCCAAGGCAAGTGGTAGCAGCTCACCACCACTCGCCCATTTGCTGAGGCGATTTTCATCAAAGGGCAGGAGGGTGCCGTCTGCGGAGGCTGCGCACAGGTCGAAATAAGACGCGGCGCCGCGCGACTGCTTGACGTTCTCAATCCAGTTGCCGAAGGGATGCTTGGATGGTTCGGCGAGTTGGACGATGTGGTCGAGGAACGCTTCCCGGTCGACGTTCTTGAAGTAGGCGTAAAAACCCGTTCCGACCAGGATGGCACCAAGCATCCGCTCGACAAGATCGTGAGTTGGCTTTGGGAGTGTTAGCGGTTGCTTCGTCCACCATACGTCGCGGTCATCAATCAGGTTGCCACCGCAATGAGGGCACGGGATGCCCGCCTTCACTACTTTGGCGAAGAATAGGTTGGGGACGGCCTCGAAGAGCCCGCAGAGCGATAGTAAGGTAGGTAGTAACGGGCCGTTGCTACTTCCGTGAACCATGGCGGCGATCTCGTTCGGGCCGACGTTGGGCCCGAACCGCCCCGCGATGGCTTTCAAGGTCGTGGGTGAGATGCGGTGTTTGCCCCGCACATGATTCACGAAGCTAGCGAAGTGGTCGCCAGTTAGTGCGCGCAACATCGCTTGGTGAGTGGGATAGTCCGACAGAACGCGCACCATGTACTCACGCGACGGCACGCCTTCCACACCAGGCGTGAGGCCTAGGGTTTTCGGAAAGAGCTTGAGCGGCCGGGCGATGACGAGCGGCCACAACGGCGATAGCACGTTTGCAAAGAGAATGTCGCCCAGCGTCATGTCGCTGATGGACGGCAGGTTTTCCATTTTTCAGAAGATATGCGTTGGGAGGATCGCAGATCATTCTCCTGTGCCAAGTCCTGGCACGCAACCACCCAAACGGAGAACTCTCATGAGCGACAACCAACAAGGCGCCGGCTGGCCCAGCAAGCACGACGGCCAGAAGTCGGGAGGCGGCCGCGACAACGCGCCCCCGAAGCGATAAACCTTTCGCAGCTTCGGCTGTTTGCCTCCAAGTCCTGCCCCGCTTCTTCCCGAGCGGGGCTTTTGTCATCGCTTCTGCGCTCTTGGGTGTGAGGCTGTCCGCCCGGCGCCGGTCGGCGCTACCCGACCCCAAGCGGACCTCCGGCATGTCGAGGCATCAGCGGCTCTTCGCAAAGTTAAGCGGACGTTCGTCGCAAGACTATGGGGGTCGTCGGACATTGTCGATATTGAGGCGAGCTGGGTTTTACGTCAGCAATGTGTTCGATTGCTGGCGGCGCCGGCATCTGTTGAAAGCGCCCTGCAGCTTGAAGTTGATCTTGTAGCCGCCGCCGATATCTTCGCTTCTCTTCAGGCCGCAGTAGCTGGAATAGATGCCGCCATCCTTGAGTTGATAGACGTGCCCCAGGTTAGGCGCTTGGGGCTGGAACGTTGCCGCCGAGGTGCTTTGATACAGCAGTCCAGTGTCGAGTACGCCGTAAAGCTAATCGACGATTGGGCATGGGCGGTGGTGGCGAACATCGCCAACTGTCACTGCGAACATGTTTCATGTCTGAAGCCGAACATCGCGGGTGTAAGACCCAACGTCTTACTCACCTTCTATCCGCTGGTGTGTAGCCAGCCCTATCCTGCGTGCGCATTGCGCCGGAATCGTGTGCGGGAACACGCCCGATCTTGAAACTGTTCGGCGCAACTCCCGCAGCAGGAAGTCGCGCACGAGGGGAGCCACTTCGCTCGTCCGCGTGACGAGAAAGAGGTGCCCGTCCTCGACAACATGAAGCGTCGCCTGACGGATACGGGACGCGAGAATCTTCGCGTTGACGAGCGGCACGATGGGGTCGTCGTCACCGTGCATGACGAGCGTTGGCTGGCGCAGGCA
>NZ_FCOG02000083.1 GCF_001544975.2 Caballeronia arationis
ACTGTCGCTCGACATCGCAACGCCGGATGAAGCACGCCAGATGCTCGGCCTCAAGGGCGCGAGCGATACCAACTTTTGAGGTTGCTGAGATCTTCCGGCGTCGCCTCGCGACGCCGGGCTCGGCGGCTAACTAGCGATGTAATCGGAAAATTTGGAGACTGTTATGACGATTGAAAGCATAGCAATTATTGGTTCTGGACGTATTGGGCGTGGTTGGGCCATTGTGTTCGCCCGCGCCGGGTTCAACGTGAATGTTCACGACGCAAATAGCGAGATGCTCGCTGGCGCCGTTTCAGCTATTCGCGACAGTGTCGAGGATCTGAACGGCTTCGGTCTTATTGATGAACCGGTGGAGACGATTGTCGCACGGGTTAAAGCGTGTCCCGATCTCGCGGAAGCGGTACGCGACGTCGTCCTTGTGCAAGAGAATATCGGCGAAGTCGTAGAAGCAAAGCGAGCTCTATTTGCTGAGCTCGATCGATTGACGAGGCCGGACACCTTGCTGGCTAGCTCCACCTCGGGTTTGCCTGCGTCCGCGTTTACGGAAGAACTCACCGGGCGTGCACGATGCCTCGTCGGGCACCCCGTGAATCCGCCCTCGCTCGTGCCGCTCGTCGAATTGTGCGGCGCGCCGTGGACCACACCGGAAGCTATCGCGAAAGCGCGCGGAATTTACGCGCGCGCAGGCCAGAAGCCGGTGACCGTGAATTACGAGATTTCCGGATTTCTGCTCAATCGGATCCAGGGAGCAGTTCTCGACGAGGCGATGAGCCTCTATGAACAAGGCTATGCTAGCGCGGCCGATCTTGACACAGTGATGTCGGATGGACTTGCTATGCGCTGGTCGTTCATGGGTCCGTTCGAAACGATTGATCTGAACGCACCTGGCGGTCTCGCCGACTATGCGGATCGCTACGGTGGCACCTATCGCACGATCGCTTCCGAACGCGTGCCCTTTGCTTGGGGGCCAGAGACGATTCAGAGGCTCCATGAAGAACGCCGAGCGGTGCTCTCGAAAGATGAGATCGAAACGCGCAGTCGTTGGCGCGATCGACGGCTGATGGCATTGCTAGCACATCGGCGCTCGCTCGACTCAAAGGAAAGCTGAAATCGCCCTCCATGGAGCTCGATCGTCTCAGAACATGAACTCGAGACCCCAGCGCGGTACACGTATCGAGGTGCGGTGGTTCACAGGCGCGCGCTTGCACACATCTTCCCCAGCCTGTCCCAGCGTCGAGCGGGCTTTTTGACCGCATCCACCAACAAGCACTGGAGTCAGAAGTGAAAACGATCGTTTTTCTCGATTGCGCGACGCTTTCCGTCGATATGCCGGAATTCTCTTTCCCGCATCGCTGGATCGAATACCCGTCGACCGCGCCCGAAGAGGTGGTCGAACGCTGCCAAGGCGCGCAGATCGTGGTCTCCAACAAGGTAGCGCTATCGCGTGCAGCGCTCGATCAATTGCCTGACCTCGAACTGATCGGTGTGCCCGCCGCCGGGGTCAATCATCTCGATATGGAAACGTGTCGCACCCGCGGGATCGGCGTCGTTTCGTGCGCCGGCTATTCGACGATCTCCGTGCCGGAGCACGCGTTCGCGCTGATGATGGCCTTGCGCCGCAATCTCGTGCCATATTGGCGCGACATCTACGCGGGCGGCTGGAGCGGTTCGCCGACCTTCTATGCGGAACTACACCCGCTCGAAGACCTCTATGGTTCGACGCTCGGCGTCGTAGGCGCGGGGCATGGTGGCAAGCGCATCGCGCAACTCGCCGAAGGATTCGGCATGCGCGTGCTCTTCGCTGACCGCAAGGGCGCAGCTTCATTGCGTCCCAACTACACGGAATTTGAAGAAGTGCTGCGAGAGTCCGACGTGATCAGCCTGCACTGCCCGCTTTCCGACGAGACGCGCCACCTTTTCGGCATTGATGAATTCGAGCAGATGAAGCGTACGGCGTCGCTCGTGAATACGGCACGCGGCGGGATTATCGATGAGGCGGCGCTCATCGAAGCGCTCGATCGGAAACTGATCGCCAACGCGGCGCTCGATGTGCTGGAACAAGAGCCGCCTGCGTCCGATCACCCGCTACTGCGCAATCGCAGAGCCGATCTGATCGTGACGCCTCACGTGGCCTGGCGCACGAAGGTTGCGATGACCCGGCTCGTGACGCAGTTGGCCGAGGGCATCGAAGGCCACTACGTGCCAGCGGCGTGAGTCATGCCATGATTGTTCTAATGCAATTAGCAAAGGCGGATCGATTGAAGTAGATGGCTGAGCGAATTAAGAGCCAACGATCAGAAGGCTTGGGAGCATGAACGCGTGGTCCGCCGCTCGATACCTTGCAGTATTTGAGGAAATAGTTCTGGCTCGCCATGGCTCCGCGAAGTGAGTCCACGCGCCGGAGGGATGGCGTAACTCGCTACCGCGGCAAGGCGTGTTCTCGTACAACTAATGAACCTATCCGCGAGGCTAGACGCGTCGCTGGTCTGCGACTGCTCGCCCTCGCTTAGACGGAGACATATCATGACAAAACTAGCTGCTGATTTGTCCGGCAAGGTAGCGCTCGTCACGGGCGCCGCAAGCGGTTTGGGCAAGGAGATTGCGCTTGCAATGGCTCGTTCGGGCGCGGCAGTTGGCGTCGCAGACCTGAATGCTGAAGGCGCCAACGTGGTGTCAGAGCAGATCCGTAACGAAGGCGGTCGAGCAATCGGTGTGCTTATGGACGTCACATCTGAAAACGCTGTAGATGCGGGCGTAAATGCTGTCGTCGAAGAGTTCGGGGCCTTGGACATTCTGGTGTCGAATGCCGGAATCCAGATTGTTAGCTCCATCGTTGACTTTGCCTATTCGGACTGGCGCAAGATGCAGGCGATTCACGTGGACGGCGCCTTTCTGACAACAAAAGCCGCCCTGCGACATATGTACAAGGACAGCCGTGGTGGCGTTGTCATCTATATGGGTTCTGTGCACTCCCATCTTGCCTCGCCGCTGAAGTCAGCTTACGTCAGCGCAAAACATGCGCTACTCGGACTTTCGCGAACCTTGGCGAAGGAAGGCGCTGCTCACAATGTTCGCTCGCATGTTGTCTGCCCCGGATTCGTGCGTACGCCGTTGGTCGACAGGCAGATTCCGGAACAAGCGAAGGAACTTGGACTAACGGAGGACGAGGTTATCCGAAACGTCATGCTAGGCGGCACGGTCGACGGGATATTTACGACCGTTGAAGACATCGCCAATATGACGCTCTACCTTGCTGCATTTCCTACTGCAGCGTTGACGGGCCAATCGTTTGTTGTCAGCCACGGATGGTTTATGCAGTAACGACTGCGCGGAAAACTTGGCTGCGTCACACCACGGCCCGAAACATTTCTAGCGCCTGAGCTACGACTCAATGGCGCAGTGAGGAGACGATCATGAACGCAGGCTTCCAACACCCTTTTCCCGCAGCAGTAAATAGCGCTGGGCGAAGCAAAATCGTCAGCGCTCAGCAGGCTGTCAGATTGATTCGTCCAGGCAATACAATTGCAACGGGCGGGTTTGTCGGGATTGGATTTGCCGAGGAAATCGCCGTGGCGTTGGAACGGCTGTTCCTCGACTCTTCTGAGACTCACGGCGACGCACCGCGAGACCTCACGCTCGTCTATGCAGGCGGACAGGGTGACGGCGCCAGCCGAGGCCTAAACCACTTCGCCCACGAAGGGCTCGTGCACCGAGTTATCGGCGGTCACTGGGGACTCGTTCCGGGCCTGCAGCGACTGGCGGTTGAAGGCCTGATTGAAGCCTACAACCTGCCGCAAGGTGTTATCTCTCAGCTGTTTCGCGACATCGCGGCTCACCGGCCAGCGCATCTGTCTACGGTTGGACTTGATACATTCGTCGACCCGCGCAACGGTGGCGGCAAATTAAACGAGCGGACGACAGAAGACCTCGTTAGCCTCATATCGATAAATGGAGCTGACTGCCTTCTTTACAAGACTTTTCCAGTGGACGTTGCCATCGTGCGTGGCACAACCTCTGACGCCAACGGAAACGTAACGATGGAAAAAGAGGCGCTCACTCTGGAATCGCTCGCCATCGCAATGGCCGCACGTAACTCTGGTGGCATTGTGATTGCCCAGGTGGAGCGCATCGCTGAATCAGGCACTCTCAATCCTCGCCAAGTAAAGATTCCGGGAATTCTGGTTGACTGCGTTGTGGTTGCAAAACCGGAGAACCACTGGCAGACATTTGCGGAGCCGTACAGCCCGGGATTTGCGAGCGAGCTTCGAATCTCCGCGGGGTCAATCCCCTCCATGGCCTTAAACGAAAGAAAGGTTATCGCGCGACGAGCGTCGTTCGAGTTGATGGCCAATAGCGTCGTCAACTTGGGAATTGGTATGCCCGAAGGGATAGCCAGCGTCGCGAATGAAGAGAAGGTCTGCGACCTCTTCACAATGACGACCGAACCAGGCGTTATCGGAGGAATCCCCGCCGGTGGGTTAAATTTCGGGGCGGCGACCAACACCGACGCAATCATCGACCAGCCCTATCAGTTCGATTTCTACGATGGCGGCGGTCTGGACATAGCATTTCTCGGGCTGGCACAGGTCGACCGCGAGGGAAATCTTAACGTGAGCAAGTTTGGTCCCAAGCTCGCGGGCGCAGGTGGCTTCATCAACATATCTCAGGCGGCGAAGAAGGTCGTGTTTGTCGGGACCTTCAACGCCGGCAAGTTGGACGTGCGCGTTAAGGACGGGCGGCTGCAAATATTCCGAGACGGCATTTGCAGGAAGTTTGTCGAGGCAGTCGAGCATCGAACGTTCGGCGGACGTTACGCCAGCGAACGTCAACAGCCCGTGCTGTATATCACCGAGCGATGCGTCTTCCGTCTGACGCGAGACGGGCTCGAACTCGTCGAGATTGCTCCAGGGGTTGACTTGCAGCGCGACATCGTCTCTCAGATGGGATTTGCACCCATCATGAGGACGCCTCCCCGCCTCATGGATGCCCGCATCTTTGAGGACCGTCCGATGGGCCTGCGAACGATGCTGCTGCGATTGAGAATGAGCGAACGTTTCAGCTACGACGCGGAGAAGAACATGCTCTTTATCAACTTTGAAGGACACAAAGTCGCAACGCCTGATGACGTGGAAGCCATCCGTGCCGAAGTGGAACGTGCGCTTAGTGGAGCGGCCGCCAGACCGCACGCAATTGTCAACTACGACAACTTCTCGATAGCGGCAGACGTCATTGACGCGTATTCCGATATGGTCACGGACTTGGTCGACCGTTTCTACTCCGACGTAACGCGATATACAACGAGCAGCTTCCTGCGAATGAAGTTAGGCGCTGCCTTGCAACGACGCAGTGTCTCGACCTACATCTACGAGACCCCAGAAGAAGCGACATCTCACGAAGCACATTAGCCATCGCGGCTGCGGCTAGGAAATTGGTCGGAGTGCAGACAACATCCCCATTGAGGTTACTCGTAGCTTCGCGCTACCTAGTCGGTCTTGAAAAATGGCGGTAACCCAGCGCGGCGTGCGAAGAGGCGTGAATAAAGAGTTGCGAAACTCCCAGTTTCAATATGCAATTGCCGCATCTTCTGGGATTGAAAAGCGCCGATGAGCACACCGGATTTCTTCCGCAGCCGCCTGGACGCGATGATCGATTTGCGGCATCCGCTGGCGGTACTGGCCAACCGGATGCCATGGAGGTCGATAGAAGCGACCTTGACACCGATCTTCGAGCGACGTGCTCGCGAAGGCCGGACGAGCGAGGAGACTGATCTTTTTGGCACGGCGCCCAAGCTGGCGGGTGCGGGCCTTAGCGCTGCCGGACGTCCGCGCCTGTCGATCCGGCTGATGGTCGGGCTGCTCTATCTGAAGCACGCCTACAACGAAAGTGACGAATCGGTTTGTGAGCGCTGGGCACAAGACGTGTATTTCCAGTTTTTCTGCGGCGAGGACTATTTCCAGCCGCGCATGCCGTGCGATCCGACCAACCTCGCGCGCTTTCGGCAGGCGCTAGGCGAAGCCAGTGTCGAGAAATTGCTCGCGACGACAATTGCAGCGGCCGTGCAGATGAAAGCGGTGAGGCCGTCCGAGTTCGAGCGTGTGATCGTAGATACGACGGTAGGAGAAAGCGATTACCTATCCGACTGACAGTCGTTTGTTGGAGGTTACACGAGGCAAACTCGCGAAGCTCGCGCAACGCGCCGGACTGACGCTTAGGCAAACGTACGAGCGCGAGGGAAAACAGTTGCGTCGCCGCGCAGGCGGTTATGCGCATGCCAATCGGTTCAAGCGTCTGCGCCGGGTGCTCGAGCGTCAGCGCGCGATACTCGGACGATTGCTGCGTGACATCGAGTAGGGCTTGCGACTATATTTTTTGTTCTCGCGTGGCTGCGCTGCCGGTTCAAAGTCTTGCCAGAAGCCTTGCTCGCGCCCCGCGCGACCTTTTGAGACAGGAAAGTGCGACCGCGCCCCGATCGACCACTCAGGAGCACGCAAGAGCGAGATCGAATATTGCAAGTCAGACTAGCTAATCAACGCAGTAGATTCCTCGAGAGAGACCATGCCTACCATCACCTGTATCGAAGATTTGCGCATTCTTGCAAAGCGGCGTGTGCCCCGCATGTTCTATGACTACGCCGACAGTGGCTCGTGGACCGAGAGTACCTATCGAGCCAATGAAAGCGATTTCCAGCGTATCAAATTGCGTCAGCGCGTAGCCGTCAACATGGCAGGTCGCAGCACGCGCGCCCTAATGATCGGGCAAGAAGTTGCAATGCCCGTGGCGATCGCGCCGACCGGGCTGACCGGAATGCAACATGCCGACGGCGAGATCCTAGCCGCGCGCGCGGCAGAAAAATTCGGAGTTCCTTTTACGCTATCCACGATGAGCATTTGCTCCATCGAGGACGTCGCCGCAAATACAACCAAGCCGTTCTGGTTCCAGCTTTATATGATGCGTGACCGAGATTTCATTGCGCGGCTCATTGAGCGTGCGCGGGCGGCACGGTGCAGCGCCTTGATGCTCACGCTGGACCTGCAAATCATCGGCCAGCGCCACAAGGACATCAAAAACGGGCTGTCGGCTCCTCCTAAGCTGACGCTTGCAAATCTCATCAATCTGGCGACCAAGCCGCGTTGGTGCCTCGGCATGGTCGGGACTCAGCGACGCAGCTTTGGCAACATCGTGGGACACGCCAAGGGCGTAGGCGATTTGACTTCTCTCAGTTCGTGGACTGCCGAGCAGTTCGATCCGGAGTTGAGCTGGTCAGACGTCGAGTGGGTCAAGAATCTCTGGGGAGGCAAGCTCATCCTCAAAGGCATCATGGATCCAGAGGACGCGCGTTTCGCCGCCGAAAGCGGTGCAGACGCGCTCATCGTCTCCAACCATGGGGGACGACAACTGGACGGCGCGCCGTCTTCGATATCGGCGCTCCCCGAAATCGCAAGGGACGTTGGCTCGAAAATAGAGGTTTGGATGGATGGTGGCATTCGGAGCGGACAGGATGTCCTGAAAGCCGTCGCGCTCGGTGCCAAAGGTACCCTGATCGGTCGCAGCTTTCTGTACGGCTTGGGCGCAATGGGCGAAGCGGGTGTGACAAAGTGCTTGGAGACGATCCACAAAGAACTGGATACCACAATGGCGTTTTGCGGGCATACAGACATCCGCGGGGTGGACTCTCGAATCTTGCTACCTTACGAATGAAACTTTGCCGCCGGGACCAGCGCTTATCCACGTCACTGGAGTGCGTCGTCGGGCTCCGACTTGACCGACGTGCGGAAAGCAGAGTGCGATTCTAAGCGGCGCACGCCCCTGATGCTGAACCGGGCCGACCGTAGATTTCGGGCTCAACGTCAAGGGCGACGTGGTGGCGGCGAACGCCCTCTCGACGAAGGCGACAAAGCTCACCGCGCGACCGAGGTACACCCATCGGCCACGGAGCTTCGGGTGTTTCGCCAACACCCCCAAACCGCCTGGCGAGGGTCGCCGAATCGGATCCAGCGTTTGACGAATTTCCCGCGTATACGTCGTACGTAACGCACCCTCGTCGTGTGTGCGAGCGACAGACCCGCTCCGCCATAATCTCAACCACCTGTGCCGCACGCTCAGCTCGCAGTCGTCTCGGCCCTTAGTTTAGGTATATTCGCGCCCCGCAAAAAGCACGAAATCGGAGCGGAGCGCTCGAAGCCATTGACCAATGGTCGCGCAGCGGCTCGAGGCTCCGATTCCACGCAGCTTATCTATTCGCCTTTCCCAAACCGGCTTCGTGCAGGAAGCCGCGGACGGTGTCGCAAAACTCCAGCGGGTTCTCGGTCATCGGATAGTGACCGGTTCCGGCCAACACAGCAATCTTGCTGCCTGGGATCCGCGACGCTGCCTCCTCAACCTTTTCCTGATACACGAGCCAGTCCGCGTCGCCACGCAGCAGCATCACGGGTGATTTAATCTTTCCGACTTCCGACCGCTTGTCGAAATTCGCGTAGCCGGTTAAGTCTCCGCGCATGACCTGCGGTGTGGTCCGCGAGATTTGCCACACGACTTCTGCGGCTCGATCCGGCGGGGTGCGATAGCCGGTCATCGACCGGGACCATGCACCAATGATTTCTGTCCCGTTCATGAGAAGCATGTCCAGGAAAAACTCCGAGACGGTCGGCGTGTAATCGGCACCTTCAGCCGAGATGATCGCGCCATAGGCGTCGGGCCGGCGCGATCCGAGTTCCAGCACCAGATTGCCTCCCATCGAGCAGCCGATAATCGCCGGCTTCTTCAGGCCGAGGATATCCATCAGCCGCTCGTTGAATTCGGCGTGACGCGTCAGGCTGTGGAACGGACCGTCCGCAGGCAGTTCGGTTTTGGCATGGCCGGGAGCATCGACCGCGATGACACGAAATTCGTCGGACAGCCCGTCCAGCACGTGGCGATACATGAGGGTGTCCTGAGACGCCGCATGAAAGCATACGATCGGATGGCCTTCGCCGGCTTCTTCGTAGTAGACGCGGATGCCGTCCACCATCACGTAGTGACCAGTCGTTTCCTTCCCCGACGGCTTCGGGCCGGGAGAATAGGATGGCTTTTCGCCTGAATCGGGTTTTCCAACACGCTTCATCGCGTCGAATGCTCGAGCCATCACATCGACATACTGCCAGGCAGCGACAGTGTTGCCTTCGAGTGTCAACTTGCCCATGCCCGGCGACAGCGCCTCGAACCAGTCAATCTTTCCGTCTAGCACCCGCTGCCATTCTTCGTCGGGTCCTGCAACAACGATGTCGGCGCCCAACGGACTTCCTTCGGGGAAAACTGCGACCGCTTTGCCTGCTAGCACAGCGAGCGTTGAGTACCCGTTGTCATGTTTGAACTGAATGCGGCCGTCAAAGTAGCGAGCTGCCCGCGTCCAGTCCTCATCACGGTTGAGTTCACTGGCGAAATCATTCCACCAGGTGGTGTCAGTAAGCTTCGACATGATGCGTCTCCTGATATTTGGGTTACTCCGCTGGGAGAACCCTTGCTCAATTGGGTTAGATGAAGGTCGCCGGCAGCGCTACGTCTACTCGCTGGCGTTTTAAAGTCACCGCCGGCCGTCTTGGATTTGTTGCTTTGTGCGAAGCAGTGGACTACCTGATGAACTGCTTCACGTAATCCGCGCCGAGGCCGATTTCTTCATAGTAGGCCCGTGCCGCCTCGATCTTGGTGAAAACATCCTCGTATCCCACGGCGACGCCCTGAGGGTCAACGTAGGTGTAGCCACCGGTCACGTGAAACCAGGTGATCATTTCGTCGACGTCTTCTGGTACAAAAAGGGTGTGCGTTTCGCCGGCCGGTTCGTGCGCATACGAGTTCAATTCAGCGACCCAATCGTGCTCGAGGTAATACCATCGGCCCTTAAGCACCATCGCGTGTACCGGGCCGGTATGCCGGTGGCGCGAAAGGACGCCGGACTGACGCACGCGCAGCAGGTTCACGTAATAGCCCTGGCTCGCGCAAAGCAGCAACGGCTTGAACGAAACCGTCTTGGTCATCGGAACCCAGAATTTGTCATCCTCGAGCATTTTGTCGAGTACCCCGAGATGCACGATGTCGGGCGACATGAACGGCGGTTGCGGCAGTTGATAGGGAATTGCTTCTTCATCGCCTCGTTTTTCGGATACGGTGGACATGCTTCACTCCTTAGTTTTCAGATATTGAAACTGTTGCGCCCACGTCTGCTTGTGTAATGTGAGCGCCGGGGATTCAAGTTCTCTACGACCCGATCGGATTCTATTCAGAGCAAGGATCGTGCGTTATTCGACATTACAGACGGCTCGGGACACCAGCGCCCGGTCGTGCTTGCGGAACCAGCCAGTGGTTTCTCGGGTGAAGAACGCGGTCAGTAAGAACGCGAGCACCATCAGACCAGCGATGAAATAAAGCGCGTCGTTATACCCCTTTGCTTGACCGAATCCACCGCCCGCCCCAATCAACGCACCGATCACGAAGGGACCGAACCCGCCGAGGTAAATACCCACGTTGATAATCGCACCTGCAATGCCAGTGGTTCCTGGCTTCGTCGAGTCGAACGCGATTGCATAGACGAGTGTGTAGGGGGCGTTCAATGCAAACCCTGCGAAGAGCTGGATTGCTACCAGTGTGCCGAGGCTCATGTACGAATACTTGAACAGCAGCATGCCGATCGCCAGCCAGATGAAAACGATCATCAAGCAAAGCTTCCGACCGAGGCGATCCGAGATCCAACCCCACACGATCTGACCGACGCCGCCCGTGATCGTGAACAGCACGCTGTACGCGGCGGCTTCTGCGAAGTTGTAGTGGGCAACGAAGGCAAGATACTGCGGCAACCAGAAGCTGATGCCGAAGTAGCCGACGATGGCGAGCAACGAAACGAGCGCGATGATGGCGATGTTCGGGTTCTTCATGGCCACGCCGAATGACCCCTTTGGTGCGCCGGCGCCATGCTCCAAATCAGGCGACAACGGGGGGGTTTCGCCGGCCTCAGTGACGTGCGCGTGAAATCTGTCGTAGCGCTTTTCACTGCAATACCACCAATACAGCGCGAACACGATCACCATCGGAATCGGGAAAAGCAGGAACGCGATGCGCCAGTTCTCAGGCCCATAAACGCTCAGCAATCCGCTTATCGCGAAGCCGCCGATCAGCGTCCCCCAAGGGTATCCCGTGTGATGGATTCCGAGTGCCAGGCCGCGACGTTCCTTCGACCACCATTCGGCAAGCGAGGTCACTTCGATCGACTCGCCAGCCCCGCCGAAGGCGTGCGACATAACCTGCAGCGCCACCAATACGCCGATTGACGCGGTAAGGACGTTCAGGCCCGTCAAGCAGGTAAAGAGCGTATAGCCGATCACGATCGGAAGGTGTCGATATTTGCGGCGCCAGCCGTGGCCACCCTTGTCTGCCCAAATCATCGTCGGGATCGCGATCAGCGCTGTCGACATCGTGATGATGGTCGCGTACAGGCCGATGGTCGCGGCGCTGGTCCCGAACTCCTTCGTAATCGACGGTAACACGGCGAACAACATCTGGCGGGAGTTCGCATCCATCGCGTAGACGAGCCATAGCAGCAGCAGCGCCATCCACGACTCCGGGGCCACCATCCGTCTTTTCAGTGGCGCCGCGGACCGACCCGGCCCCACGCCTTTTCCTACTGTCTCCATTGCATCCTCCATACGTTTTGGTGTGGGCGCCGCTGATCGCCGGGTTGTGAAGCGGAGTGTTTGCTGTGTGCGAAATGAAGCGCTTCATAAAAAAGTCAGATCCCTGCGCTAAAACATAAGCCCTCAGTCCTGACTTGAAGCGCTTCAAGTTTGGCCGCTGTCACCAGTTTTTGCAAAGAGGGTTTTCCCTACACTTGGTGGAGACAGCGCGCAGCCAGTGGGCAATTACGGTAGGTGAAAGTCCCGATATTGACTCGAAGCAGCAAATCCCTCAATCTCGAAGCGCTTCAAATCCACCAATTTTTGACGGGGGAGGCACTGAAATTTTTGCCGCTCAAAGTATATCTAACCGAAAAATGAAGCGCTTCATAGCTGTGAAAGGTGCCCCGCCTTTTTGGTTTTCGGAGTTGAAAATCGACGGACAAACGATTTTTGTTCGGTGGAACGGCGCTGTAGCCGCAATGCAAGTCAGCCTTATTAACGACTTATGTAGAGGAGCACGACATGTCGCAGGTTACGAAGTCTCAAGGGAAAAACGTGGAAGTCAACGGCACGACCTTATGGGTTGAGGACACCGGCGAGACGGATCTTCCCGTTGTACTGTGCCTTCACTCCTGTTTCCTAGACGGGACAATGTTCGACGGGCTGGTTCAGGCCGCTGCCGGTAAGTTTCGGGTGGTCCGTCCGGATTTCAGAGGTCAGGGTAAAAGCGCGCTCGACGCCGTCGATATCATCACTATGGACAAGTGCGCTGATGACATGGAAGCATTGATCGACAAGATGGGCCTCAAATCGATCAACGTCATGGCTCAGTCCATGGGCGGAGACGTGGCGTTCCGACTTATTGCGCGCAGGCAGGACCTCTTTCGGTCACTGGTCGTCGCTGGCTCGTCGGCCTGCGGCGAGCCGCCCGAGCAAGGGGCACGTTTCGCGCAATGGGTGGTCGACGCTGGCGAAAAGGGATTCACCGGCGAAATTCTCGAAATGACCATGGAGGTGATGTTCGGCAAGACCACTCGCCATAATCCTGAAAAGCAGGAAATGGTGGCCTACTGGCGAGACCGCATTGCTGCGTTACCGAAATCGCTGCGCCCGGCGATGAAAGGCGTCATGCATCGCGAGAGCTCGGTAGAACTGTTGCCGTCGATCAAAATCCCCGTGCTGATCATCAATGGTGAAGAAGACATGCCGCGGCCGCCGGCATGGTCCGATGAAATGAAGCGGGAGCTGCCGAACTCGAAGTTGATACGGCTCGATAAGATCGGCCACAGCCCGACGCTAGAGGCCCCGGAGCAGGTTCTTCCTGCAATCATCGACTTCTACCTCGACCCGCGCGTTTGATCGAGACGTGGAGTGGCCGACCGCACTTCGGCCGGCCTGTTCCACGCGACGGTCTGTGTCCTTCCACAACGGCCTTGCGTACTTTCGTCGCAGTTTGTCGCCTTGACTTAAGAGCGCAATCAGAACAAAATGAAGCGCTTCATATTCCGGCGGCTTTCGGTAGAGAGTGTGGCCTTATCGCGCAGGTCTATTAAACGCACGCGCCCCTGCAAGCCGCTGGGCGGTGACGCCGCATAACTGTTCCCCAGGTAATGTCCCCTCTACGTACCGAAGGCAGCTCGGGGCGGGTGATGCCGGAACGCGCTAAAGGAGTGCCTTTGTCCACCCAGTTCCCCGAGGTGCGGCCACGCCGTCTTCGCAAATCTTCCGCGCTTCGCACGATCTTCCAGGAAGTCGAGTTCGATCTCAACGACCTTGTTTTGCCCATTTTCGTCGAGGAGGGGGTCAGTGATTTTGGGGTAATTGCCAGCATGTCCGGAGTGCTGCGGATCCCTGAGTCGAAGCTCGCGGGTGAGATCGAGCGCTATGCACGGGCGGGGATTCGTGCGGTCATGACATTCGGTATTTCCCATCACAAAGACCTGGTCGGCAGCGACACCTGGAACGAGGCCGGACTGGTGGCGCGGATGGCTCGCATCTGCAAGGACGCTGCGCCGGACATGGTGGTCATGTCCGATACGTGCTTTTGCGAGTACACATCGCATGGCCATTGCGGGGTGCTTCACGAACACACCGTCGACAACGACGCCACGCTCATCAACATTGGCAAGCAAGCCGTGATTGCTGCTCGGGCTGGCGCCGACATCATCGCGCCTTCGGCTGCGATGGATGGGCAGGTCCAGGCGATCCGGGGCGCGCTCGACGACGCGAAACTGGGCGACACTTCCATCATGTCGTACTCGACCAAATTCGCTTCAGCGCTGTACGGGCCATTCCGTGAAGCCGGCGGAAGCACACTGGAAGGTGACCGCAAGACGTACCAGATGAACCCGATGAATCGTCGCGAGGCGGTCCGCGAATCGTTGCTCGATCAGGATGAAGGCGCAGATTGCTTGATGGTCAAGCCGGCTGGCGCCTATCTGGATATCATTCGAGACATCCGTGAAGCTTCACGACTGCCTCTCGCGGCGTATCAGGTCAGCGGCGAGTACGCGATGATCAAGTTCGCCGCAGCGGCCGGCGCCATTGACGAGCAGCGTGCGAGCCGTGAAACCGTTGGCGCAATCAAGCGCGCGGGTGCTGATCTGATTTTTACTTACTTCGCGATGGATTTCGCGCGCGACGGAATCTGACAGGGATACCTAACACCGAATTCCGCGGGAACCGGCGGCGCTGTCGTGTCTGTTTAGCTCGCGTCCGGCAAGACCGACTTATTACCGTGCAGCAGCGGGCTGCCCAGACACCGAATCCCAGCGCTCATTCGCTGACAGCCGCAGCTCGGCGCCTCACGGCTCGCCGGGCGCGGTATTTTCAACTATTTCAACACGATGGGGTTCACGGGCGCGCCGGTGCCGCCGACAACTTTCAACGGCGCGGCAGTATAGAGAAACGTCCACTGGCCGTCCGCCGCGCAGTCATCAGCGAGGGGATCGAGCTGCGCAATCTCCGTCAGCGTCACGCCAAGGTTACGCATCAAGGCGTTGTGGAGCGGGAGATCGACGCCGGAGACTGGGTCCGTTGTGACCTCATTAGCGATTGTGTCAGTCACGAGGTTGGGGATCTCCATGTCCTGGAACCATTGCACCAGCTCGGGACTGTACGTGAGGCCGGGTTCCTTGAAGTTTGCGTAAAACTCTGCGCGTTCCCGCCTATAAAACGATCCGATCCAGCCGGTTCGAACGATCAGAATGTCTCGCTTTTCGATCGAGACTCCTTGGGCCTTTGCAGCCGCAAGAAGGTCAAGGTGGGTAAAAGTCTCGCCCGCTTCCAGCACCTCCTTGTTACGGTAGCGTGCGATGTCAATCAGCACGCCCCGGCCTACCACCCCACGCTCACCAATTGCGCAAACACTGGCTTTTGCCAGCCCACCGATGGTCGTATCGGCGTCGTAGCCGTTCCAGATCTGATCGTCGTACCAGACATGGCCGAGCGCATCGTATTGCGTCGATCCCTGTAGATACATGAACATCACATCATCTGCGTATTCATAGGAGCCTGGAAACTTGGGACCCTTGCCACAGTTGTAATGACCGCGGTCCATTACGCTCATCCGCTTGGCAGACTGGCGGCCGGGCCATACCGGATCTCCGCCCGGATCGCCCATTCGCACTTGGAGCGTAAAGCTCTTACCCTGTTTAACAGTTGCAATGCCCTTGAGGATCTCAGCGGCAGTCAGATAGTTGAGCGAGCCGACCTCGTCGTCCGGCCCCCACTTGCCCCAGTTCTTAGGGGAGTTCTCCAGCAATTCGCGCACGTGCGGAACATTTTTCGCTTCCATGTTTGTCTCCTTGTAGTAGAGGTGATTTTCGCGTGAGGGCGTGTCGGTGAGCCTCGTCTTCAGATCGCCGCCGAGTTCATCTCTTACATTTCCGTAGCGCTGCCGCGCCGGTTGCGTCCGCCGTAACAAGTGCATCCTCAAGCCGCTCGGCCGTCAGCGGGGGATTCATGTTTTTGCTGTACCGCGCGGCGAGCGTCGCGGCGACAATCGTCGACATTTCTTCAGCGCTCAACGACGTGGTCTGTCCGAGCTGGGCAAATGTCACAGGTAAGTCGACTGCGCATAGAAGCTCGAGAAGCTCTGCGACCTCCGCTTCGTCGCGCTCCTCGACCGTGAGCTGGACCAAGGTGCCGAAGGCAACCAGCTCGCCGTGCAGCATCGCGGCCATCGTAGGCACCGCGGTAAGACCACGGATCAAGGCATGAGCCAACGAAAGCCCACCGCTTTCAAATCCCACGCCACTGAGCAGTACGGTCGCTTCAACTACACGTTCAACTTCGTCGTCCAGTTGGCCGGTCGCAATTGATCGGAAAGCCGCCGGCCCGTGCTTAATCAGCGTTTCATATGCGGCGTTTGCCAGCAGCAGAGCAGTGTCCAGCGGTCGCGTGCCAAACGAATTATTTCCATGCGCTGCCTTGCATTGCGCCGCCTCGAACTTCTTGCTGACGGTGTCGCCGATACCGGCGGCAAAGAACCGTGCGGGAGCTTGCGCAATGATCTCCGTATCGACGACAACCGCGACGGGGTTGCTTTTCAGATACTCCACACCCGCCACGCGATGCGTCTCGTCGTAGAGCACGATTAATCGACTGGTCGGTGCATCGTTCGATGCGATGGTCGGGCAGATCACCACGGGGACGTCAAGAGAAAGCGAAATGCCCTTTGCGGAGTCGATCGTCTTCCCACCACCCAGACCAATGATGACGTCAGGTGCTACCGCCATCGCGTGTTCGCTTAGCGCATTGATCGCGGCCCGGGTGCACTCGCCAGGGAAAACGATATGCGTCGCTTCAAGGCCCGCCGCCTTCATCGAGCCGGACGCGAGCGGCCATACCTTTTCGGCGACAATCGTGTCACATAAGAACAAGGGTTTTTTAAAACCCATCTTGCTGAGCAAGGATCCAAGTTCGTGAAGCGCTTTCGGTCCCTGAAGGTATTGACCGGGAAAACCCATGGTGCGTAGCATGTTGTCTCGCTTTTATAGGGTTAGGGCGACGATCAGGTCATCAACCATCCGCCAGCCACATCGATGACCTGGCCAGTGACGAAGCTCGCGTCAGACGACGTCAGGAACGCGCATACAGCGGCCACCTCGTCCGTGCTTCCGAGCCGTCGCAGGGGCGTGACGTCGACCACCGCCGCATTCGCTTCGGAGGAGACGGTCCTTAGGAGTGGTGTGTCGATGCGCCCGGGTGCGAGGCCGTTGACCGTAATCCCATGGGGGCCGAGTTCGCCCGCAAGGTGACGAGTGAAGGCAATGAGTGCGCCCTTTGTTGTGCTGTAGTGTGTGCCGACGATATCGAGATAGGCCTTTCCGGCGACCGACGACATGGTCAGGATTCGCCCAAACCCGCGTTTAATCATGCTGGGAGATGCAATCCGGCAGAAGTTGAATGCACTGTTCAGGTTGACGTCGACGACCCTCGACCATTCGGCAGGGTCCATCTCGTAGATGCGAGCGGGGGCCCCGTTATGTTTTGGCGATATCCCCGCGTTCAGCACAAGCGTGTCCACGTCACCGAATGCGGACGAGATTGAGTCGACGGCGTGCTGACAATCTACGTAATTCGCCACGTCGGCCGCGACGAAGTGCACCTTCGCGCCCGCCTCGGTCCACTGCGTCACCTTCTCGCGACCAAGCTTTTCATCAAAGTCAACGACGCCGATAGACGCTCCCTCGCGAATGTACCTTTCGACGATTGCCGATCCGATACCGCCGACCGCGCCAGTTACCAGGACGACTCGATTTTCTTGGCTCATAGGTCACCGCAATGTGTTCAGTTAGTGGCCGAAAATTGGCCGTCCAGCGATCATCTTTGCGCGCAGGCCGCGTATCTGCTTCACGTACTGCCGTCAATGGATCAATCGGGCGCGCGCTTACGCCCAACTTTGCCCCGGCAATACTTATGAAGCGCTTCAATTTGAAGCCGTAACAAAACCGCTTTAGGCGGTGCTATATTAGGCATAAGTGAACTCGTGTGGACTTATATGAAGCGCTTCAAGTCTGAATTCAGCGCGAAGTTTTGTCAACATGGGCATATACCCGTAGGAAAAACTGAGGGCGCAATGACGCGCGTTTGATATGGCCGCTATGACAAATCTCGATCCGCCTCGTCCCACTCTTGAAGATGTCGCCAAGCTCGCCGGCGTTTCACTAGGCAGCGCGTCTCGAGCCCTGTCTGTTCCTGATCAAGTGAAGCCGAAGACCCTCGCGCAGGTCAAACGGGCCGTCGAACAACTGGGATATGTCAGCAATGGTGCGGCACGCGCTCTAGCGTCGAAGCGCACGCGAACCATCGGCGCGATCTACCCTACGATGTATAACCCCGCTTTCGTTGAGTCTCTCCACACATTGCAGCAAACGCTCTGGGGTTTGAACTATCAGGTTGTGCTAGCAATTCATGAATACATTCCAGAACGCGAATACGACGTTGTGAGAGCGGTCGTCGAGCGCGGCGTGGACGGGGTCGTCCTCGTAGGTACCGCTCATGAGGACCGCGTTTTTGATCTGATGCGTCAGCGCCGTATTCCATTGGTGCTGACCTGGCAGCTGGACGAGCCGCGCTACGGCGAATGCATTGGGTTCGACAATTGGCGGGCCACCTACGAGATGACGAAGGAAGTTCTGGCCCGAGGACATAAGCAAGTCGCCATCGTTTGCGGCTCCATGAAGAACAACCAGCGGGCCCGTCAGCGCGTCGCGGGCACGGCCGACGCGATGAAGGAGGCCGGCCTGGAGCTCGCCCCCGATCTGGTCCTCGAAGAGCCCTTCTCCATAGAAGGAGGCCGTGACGCGGTTCGGCAGATCGTGGCACTGGAAGAGAAGCCGACTGTGCTGATATGCCATACGGACCTTCAAGCCATTGGTGCCCTGCACGAATGCGGGATACAAAGAATCCGTGTTCCCGAAGACATGTCGATCACAGGGATGGACGACATTGAACTTGCCGCATTGACGAAGCCTGCTCTGACCACGATTCGCGTGCCGACGAAAGAGATTGGTGTGCTCGCGGCGCGTCGGATTGTCGGTCTGATTGAAAAGCGTTCCTTCAATGATCCTCTATCCGTGAAGTGCGAAGTGGTGCTGAGGGACAGTCTCGGTGACGCTCCGCTGCCGGCCAAGCGCTCGTTGTCGACGCGACGCAAGACAAGCCGATAACCCGAATGGAAAGACGCAGCGAAGCTCGGGGTTTGGGAAAGCAGACCTTCTCCGCCAACACCGCGTGCCTGGAATGCGATCGATCGCACCAACGGCGCATAAACACTTGAAAAGCGGTCACTGCATCCCCTAGGACAGCGAAAGGCGCTTCAGGGTCGTAAAGCGTCAGTCGTGCCTGCCCGACCGCAGCCGTTCCGAAGTTTCCGATGACGCGCGGAAGCATGGCTCCGGCCACCAATGCGCTGGCCGACCGTGCCATTGCGATAAGTTTTCTTATCGTAATCGCCTGATTTCCTGTCTAAACTGGAAGGCATGAAAACGCGTCAGTCCCCGGCACCTGCGCCCGCTGCACCCCCATCGCCGCCCTTCCCGGATGCTGCGTCGCTCGCTGCGCTGCGGGCATGGTACGCCGGCCTGACGGCCCGTGCGGCTGTCGCCCGCTACTTGGCCTCGACCAGAGCCGACGGCCAGTCGGCGCGCGGTATCCTCGGTCGAATCCGGCGGCATCTGGTCGCGTTTGCGCGCAGTCGCCAGCGTGACGATCTGGCGGACCTGTTTCAGCATCCCGTTGCTGAGCGGTTAAAGCGGGCGACCGCTGTCGGCCACGCGATCGAGCTTCTGCGGTCACAGCCCGTACCCCAGCCGCACATCACCGACGACGTCGGCCTGTGGTTTCCGCCACGGGCGGTCGGCGCCCTGCGCGCACGGGGCCTCAATACGCTGGCGGACCTAACGGTGCGCATTCCGCGCCGGCGCCGCTGGTGGGTTGCCATTCCCGATCTGGGGGTCGCCAGCGCCCGACGGATCGAAGCCTTCTTCGCCGCCTACCCGCAACTTACGGAGCGCGCCCGGCAGCTGGTTGCAGTGACCGAACCGGCAATCGTCGTCCCGTGGGAATCGCTACGGCTGCCGCACGAGGTCGACGGCTCGCAGGGCACCTTCCGCGCACCGCAAGCGACGTGCACGCTCGATGCCACGAACGACTACGAAGCCGTTCAGGCTTGGTTGTCGTTGCACGAAGCACCGGCCACGCAACGTGCCTATCGCAAGGAGGCGGAACGTCTCATCCTGTGGGCCATCGTCGAGCGCGAACGGGCGCTTTCGTCGCTCACCACGGACGACGCGGTCGCCTACCGCGCCTTCCTGCGCCGGCCAACCCCACACGAACGCTGGGTGGGGCCGCCCCGGTCGCGCACTTCTACCGAATGGCGGCCCTTCGCACGCGGCCTGTCGGCGCGCTCGGTTGCGTACGCGCTGTCGGTGCTCGGCGCACTGTTCAGGTGGCTGATCGAGCAACGCTATTTGCTGGCGAACCCGTTCGCCGGCATTAAGGTGCGTGGTAGTCCGCGCGCTGCACCGCTCGATGCGTCCCGTGGTTTCGCCGAAGGCGAGTGGCAGCTGGTCCGCACGGTGGCCGACGGTCTGGAATGGTCGTATGGCTGGGAGGCGCCAGCGGCCCAGCGCCTGCGCTTCCTACTCGACTTCGCGTATGCAACGGGACTGCGTGCCGGGGAACTGGTTGGCACGACCCTCGGCGGCGTCCAGCGCGACGCTCGCGGTGATGACTGGCTGCAGCTGACCGGCAAGGGCAGCAAGGCGGGCAAGGTGGCGCTGCCTCCTCTTGCACGCACGGCGCTCGATCAGTATCTGATGCAACGCGGACTGCCGGTCACACGGGCGCGTTGGCGGCCTGACCTCCCCCTGATCGGCGGTCTCGCGGAGGACGGCGCCGGCGTTACCACGACGCGACTGCGCGCTGTGATGCGACGCTTTTTCTCGCAGGCGGCCGACGTCATCCGGCATGACCACCCGGTTGCCGCTGAAAAGTTGAGGCACGCCAGCCCACACTGGCTGAGACACACGCACGCATCACATGCACTGGCACGCGGCGCGGAACTCACAACCGTTCGCGACAATCTGCGCCACGCGTCGATTTCAACGACTTCGATCTATTTGCACGTCGACGAGTTGAAACGGGCACGGCAGATCAGTGCGGCATTTCGCGCAAGATGAGATCGGACGCGACGTCGGTAAGCCGCGAACCGCTACCGTTTCATCCGAAATAGCGCCGGAAGTAGAGACGGTTCATCGCGATGCGCTCGTCCTTCTTCATCCGCTGCGAACTCAGGACTGAAAAGACCTTGTGGCTGTAGCCCGCGCGGCAATCGGCGCAACGGTAAGGCGCGTCCAGAAACCTCACGCTCAGGACGTATGGCGCCTCATAGCCGCATCGCCGGCAAGCGGTCTCCAGCGGCCGGCGGTGCGCCGGGCACACATCCACGCCGTCAATCTGGTGCAGCACGCTGTGATACCCGCGCGCCAGACAGCATCGGCAGTACCGAAACAGTTTGCTGTAGCGGCGGCGTTGCGACGGAACCAGGAGCGAGCCGTGCAGGATCTTGAGCGGCACATTGAGCGTGTCGCGCAACCGCCGGATGTCGATGACGCCGGCCTGCGGCGCCACCCCTCCGTAGGGATCGATGTCCGCACCCATGAGGAGTGCGGCAACATGGCCCGGCAACGCGTTCGCTTTCTCGAATTTCCACAGGATCGTCACCAGTGATTCGCACGGATCGATCCACTTCGCACTGAAGAGGTAACCCAGTGCCGGTGTCAGCTTCCGCTCATCAAGCGTAAGAATCGGGAAAGGCGGCGGCGTCGCCCGCCATACCTTACGCGGCGACGAGTACGCGGCCGGTTGCATGACGGGACTGAACATAACCGCAATGCTGCACGGCGTATGTCCACAAACCAGGATCAGGGTTGTATTGCAGACCATCCTTGAGTTCGCTTTCCTTCAGGACGATCTCGACCACTCTCGCGAACGATTCCATCGGAATTTCAAGTCGGCCCGGCAGGTTGGCCCTGTGGTGCGCGGCCTCGAATGCATGCCAGAGCACGTCGGCGTCGCTGACCAGCCGATACCCGGCATCGAAGGCCTGCGGAATATAAAAGCGCGTAAAGCTCCACTCGCTGCTCTCCGGGTAGGCGGTCTGATCGTATCCGTTCAAGCACGTCGCGACGTCCTCCGCATTGCGGATGCCGTAGAACGCGAGCTCCTCGACCATCAGGCGCGCAACGATCTGTGTCTTGCCAGCAATCTGCAGACTGGTTTTCTGCGCGAGCAACTCCTGCTGACCGACGAGGAAGGTAAACAGCTTGATCTGCTGTCGGTCGAGCGCACGAGGTCAGCCGGAGACACGCTCCGGATGGGCAGCGCTGCTCCATCGAGTGCGCGGTGCGATTCAGGCATCTTTTCATCAACATGCGAATAATCAAGTACAACTAACTCTTGTCGGTCAACATAGCGGACCCAAAAGTCGGCAAGGCACTGCTGCCCCTCGACATGCACATAGCCGGGCCGCTCGCAGAACGTGGTCACTGCGGAATCCGCTTCGAGCAGCAACCACTGCTCAAGCAAGGCGCGCCTGTATAACGTCAGCCGTCGGGCCAGCTTCGGGCTGAAGGCTTCGAACCGGTGCGCGCCACTCGGACGGACAAGCACGACCGGTTCCCTGATGTGAAGCGAATTTTCCATAAGATCAATACCTTACGGGCGGGATTCGAAGTGTAGGACGCGAAGTGACAAATTTAATGCGGACTTATGCGAATTGACGCTTTTATTTCGTTCGGACTGCAAGCAAAAGTGTCACTGCAACGGCGCGTCGGCCCAATATTTCCAGGCCCGGTCGGTGACACTTTTAATGCGGTCTACGCCACCGGAGTTGCATGAAAAAGGTTTGGTGAAGATCAGCGCTGTCACATGGGGAACATTCAATAGTGACGAAAGCAAGACATTGCTCTCGGACTATTCGCCACCCGAGACGACGCGAATCCGAGCTGGTGATTTCCTGCTATCCCGCGCGAATACGATTGAGCTCGTTGGAGCGTGTGTGATCGTTGACGAAGTAACACGGCCCGTCTATCTGTCGGACAAGGTCTTACGAATAGCAATGCCCGACGAATACAAGCGATGGTTATTGTACTGGTTGCGCTCACCTCTTGGTCGTCAACAGATCGAAGCGTTAGCCACGGGTAACCAACTATCGATGCGCAACCTGTCACAAGCAAATCTGCGAGCGATTACCGTTCGCCTTCCGTCAGCCGATGAGCGGAAGGAAATCACACGTCGTGTCGAGAACTTATTAATGTTGGCGGATCGATTAGAGCTGCGTCAAAAGACTGCAATGTCTTCGGTCGATCGCCTCACGCCTGCACTATTGGCGAAGGCGTTCCGCGGCGAACTCGTTCCACAGAACGCGAACGACGAGCCGGCCGCAGAATTGTTGCAGCGATTGATCAAGGAAAGGTCAGGCGAAGGCGAGACGACAAAGCGCGCTCGCGGAAGACGGGCCCTCACGCCTTGCGCTGAATGATCAAGAGTCCGCTTCCGTCGAGTAGCATGCGTACCTCATCCTGTGCGAACTCGATCACGATGCGCTCCCTTGGTCATCAAGCCGCTGCATCGCTGCGTCGAACAGGCCTGCCAGTTCCTTGCGCTGTGCTTCGTCGGTGAGATTCGCCTTCATCGCCTCCTGAATGCTGAAGCTCGCAACCTTGTCGGCCTTGCCGCGACGGATCGCGCGCAGTAAGCGGTCATTGCCTCGGTCCCTTCGTCCTCGATCCATTCGATGACATCGACACACGCGGAGCTGTTCGTGACGAGCGCGAGCACGGCAAAGGCGAGGCAATGCTTGAGCGGGCCAAGGCAGCGGTCGGGCTGAAGCCGACCGTCGAACGTACGCGACACATTCGCTGGGCCTTGAAGCTGCTCGAACGTGCGGCTAACGGCGCAGCGGTCACCGCGCATCAGATCGAGTTCGCCGAGGACGGCCTTCGTCGATGGGAAGCGATTCATGGTCCGGTCAATTCGCCGGACTATGCCGACGAGCCGATCGAGCTTCCTGCGCGAGTGCCGAGTCCTCATATCTACGGCGATCGTGAACCGGGCAGTGACGATGACGAGGTCGCAGCATGAGCTACCCCGTTATCGCTGCGCGGTCGCTCGGCGGATTGTAGGAAAAATGCCTGCTATCGCTGCCAAACTCTTGCGACCAACGGTACACTTCCCGACCACGCTCGCGGCTAGACTGCATGTGTTCTTGGCGATCGTAAAGCGGTGTCCGCCGTTTAGCGCAGAAGCTCTTAATCACATACACGCTGATTCATTCATGCTAACCGCATTTGACTTTGAAAATAGAAATTTCCGCCTCACCACCGGGGACGTCGTTGGAGACGAAAATAAATACACCGTAATCGTCGGAAAGAACGGTACAGGTAAGAGCCGCATACTAAAGGCGATCGTAGAGCATTTCGTCGATCCCGACACTCTCGAACGGCGTCGATCTGACGAGCTTCGCTTGCGTACGTCACCTTATCTCCGGCTTGCCTACGACTATCAACCAAGCAATGTCATCGCCATATCCACAAGTCCCTTTGACCGTTTCCCGTTGCCGGAATCCCGGCGGCTTCTGATCGAACATCTGGGCTCCGGCGATGCAGTGTATCCTTCTTACGAATATCTCGGACTTCGTGGACTGTTTAGCAGAAATCTAGGTCTGTCTTTCATGAGCCGGACCATTACATCGTTAATCAAATCGGTATATGAGAACTCACAGCACGCGAAGCAGATCTGTCAAGTTCTTAACTACCTTAGATATGACGGGTCGATAGAGGCAAGATTCCAACTTGATCCCTCGATCAGCACGCTACGCCGGATTCTGACGGAAGAGGACCCGATTCCCGCGCTTCACGATTATCTTGCCTCACGACGCGAGGTCTTTAGGCTGAACCCCTTACGCAATCGGGACCGAACGGCGGACGTTGACGACCTGATCTATGCGCTTCGCAGGTTTGTAAATGCATTGGGGCGTCCCCGCATTGACATAAAGATAGATCGCTTTGGTGCGCACAGCCTGAACCAAGTAGACCTTCAAATCGACAACGATTTCGTCCTTCTGCTGGAACTTGGACTGTTAAGACTCCGTGGAGTAAGCCTGAGGAAACTAGACACCCCCGACAGAATACACTTGAACGAAGCGAGTTCCGGGGAGCAATCCGTCGTATTAGGGTTCCTGGGAATTGCGGGACACATCCAGGACGGCTCGCTCATTTGTATCGATGAGCCCGAAATCTGCTTGCACCCGGAGTGGCAAGAGCGCTACATTCAGCTTCTCATCTCCACGTTCCGGAGGTTCAAGCGCTGTCACTTCGTTATCGCGACGCACTCGCCTCAAATAGTCGCTCGACTGGAAGAGGATAACTGTTTCGTTCTTAATATCGAAACCGCACACATTGCGGATGCAAAAGTTCTTATTAAAAGATCGTCAGACTTCCAGCTAGCTACCACCTTTGGCGCTCCAGGTTATAAGAATGAGTACCTGTCACGAGAGCTCATAACCCTGATAACCCATTTTAGCAAAGTCGGTGAGCTCGACGACGAACAAGCAGGTCTTGCGCGAACATTGTTGAAACTGCGATCGGTTCTTGATGACGCGGATCCGGTTGCAAGCCTGATGAAAATGCTTGATGAGATTCTCGTGGAGCAAACAAAATGAAGTTCATTCCGGCTCCCGTCGAATATGTCGAAGAAAAGATAAAAGCCAAGGTCGACGGGTATAATTTGTTAAAGGAAACGGAAAAGAGCGGTAAATACTGGGATCAGCCAGATGATGCAGCGCTGGCAGCGGTCAAAAAGCACATAAAAGACTATTATATTGGAGTGCAGGATGGCAAATGTCCGTATTGTCGTCAACAGATGCTTGTTAAGCACAACGGTGCGTGGGATGCGGAACATATAATTCCCAAAGATTTACACCCCAGATTCTTGTTCGATCCCGAGAATCTTTGCGTGTCTTGCAAGGACTGCAACGGTGAGAAATCGAACAAGAACGTACTCAAGAATTCGAATTACAAGCCCAAGAAGTTACCTCGGAACAAAGATGCGTACATCATCTGCCATCCTCATTTCGACACGTACGAGGACGAAGTGAAGGTAGTCATGAATCCACTTTTCCATATACCGAAGAGCGAGAAAGGGCGGAAGACTATAGAGATTTGCGGGCTGCTTAGATTTGCTTACAAGATGAGTACATACGGCACCGTATCGACAGGAATTGCTGATGAAATTGGTGTGCTGCATCGGTCGCTCGCATCGGCTACCGAGGGAGGCGAACAAGCGCTGATTTTAGCGGCGATAAAGGACAAATGCGATGAAGGCGTTGAATTAGCGAAAAGGGCTCGGATCGCCGATCTCGTCAAACGACAGAGCGCTCTAACCGGGTAAATCCAGAAAGTTTGCGTTTCTGCCGCCTATGCGCAGAATAAGGCGGTAGCCTCAAAGATTACTGGCTATCTTCACTTGCGGGAGCAGGGTGTCGATTGTTGAAGGGCTGCAGCCGACATTAGCAGACTGTGGAACCGTTCTGGTTAACCGCTGACACTTGCCCCGATCCCGCAGCAGCTACGCTAAGCAACTGCTTAACATTTGGGACCCGCCGCTCTATCCGCGCCAGGCTGGTCGAACTCGTCGGGTGTCGGAAACGGGTCGTAAGTGTGAATTCGCTAACCTAGTCAGTTGAGATCCTGCCGCGAGACAGCGGCAACGTCCGCGATCCGCTTGGCTGTGGATCTTGAGCGCAACCAGCCTCAAGGTCCGCAAAGGCCGAGGACGCGACCGTCCCCACCATCATGACGCTGCGCTATCGGCTGTCGAGGCGGGTTTCCAGCAGCTTTTCGCATTGCGGCAGCTGACCATCCCTCGCTTATAATCCGGAGTGAAAAGTCAACGCGCCGCACTGGAGCTAAAGCTATGAGTCAGACCCGCGGGCGAAATGCGGGGTACCGAGAAAAGGCGAACAGCCGGCAGCC
>NZ_FCOG02000395.1 GCF_001544975.2 Caballeronia arationis
CCAGATCAACACCGATACGGGCAATCCTGTCCATGTCGCTCTCCTTCGCCTGGTGGTGGGAAGACTATCGTGACATAGCGTCGCGATAGCCCCGCCGGCTCGGAGGTCCTTATTAATTCATAGATTTTTTATGGGCCTTTCCGGATGAACCACTCAGACACGCCACTACGCAACCAGTCTATTTCCCCTGCAGGAACCAGTTTGCGTAGATCCTTTCGTAGGTGCCGTCGGCGTACATGGAAAGCAGCGCTTCGTTGATCGGCTTGCGCAACGGGCTGCCCTGCGGCAAAGCGATTCCATACTTTTCAGGCCGGAACAACGGGCCGACGACCAGCAACATCCCATTGCCACGCTTCGCGGCCCAGTACTGGAGGGTTGGCGCATCGTAGACGATCGCCTGCACATCGCCGTTAGTGAGCATGCGGATTCCATCGTCGGCGGTTTTCACGTCGACGAAGGGCAAGCCACGCTGGGTAAGATAATCGGCGGCAATCGTCCCCGCCGCCGTACCAATTGTCTTGCCCGGCAGATCGCCAGGACCGTGAATGTTGGTCTGAAGCTGCATCACGGTTTGCGACGACGTCACGGTCGCCGTGAACTGCGCAATCAGCACGACGCCGATCAGCCACATCGCGGGAACCAGCAGACGCTTCCACATGCTGGCGGCATCACGTTCGCCGTGCTCTCCGGTCGCAATGATCAGGATGGTCGCCCAGAGACCCTCGCCCAATGCCCGCAGATAAGGCTTCTGAAAATTGCGGTCCCGCTTGCGCTCGACCAGCCAAAGCAGATTGGCGAGAAGGAAAACGAGGATGGCCGCCACGCCAAAAAGCTGGCCAATGGCCCGCCAGGGAACGGAGCGAAAGGTGGCGATAAACGGACCTTCGTCCCGGGCACGCACCATGATCTGCAATCCGGAATCGAAGTAGGGAAGCGAGAAATCGACGACCCGATCGCGTTCCGGTGTCATGGTGATGGCTGCTATGGCGACGTCTGCGTCGCCTTCCTGCACGGCACGTAGCAAATCCGACCGTGCCGGAACTGGACGCCACTCGAATTCGACGTGCATTCGCCGCGCCACTTCATTCCACAGGTCGATGCTGAAGCCGGCCGGCGGATCGGAATGGGGCAATACAAAAGGCGCTATCGCGGCGACCGCCACCCGCAACGGCCGATCCGCGGCGGCTGGCAATGCGAACGCGGTTGTCGGGCCGTCAGCCACGGGAATCATTCGGGCACCGCTGGGATAGCCAGGACTGGTCAATTGGCGCTCAGGGAAAGACACGCCACGCCGCCAGCCCGCATCTGCCGGGGTGGTCGCCGCTTCGCTTAACGGCATCGCCTGTTCGGAGGCAACCGGAACGGAAGCGGTAACGATCGACAGCAGCATGACCCGAGCCATCGCATCGAGCAGCCACTTTGAGATCCTGTTCAATGCGCCTCTCCCGAGGATGGGCACCCGAAAGCATTACCGCCATGCCACGTCTATTGAAACGTCCCTGGTCAATGCACCAGTAGCTCCGCCGGCAAATGGTACATACGAAAAGCGATCAAGGCTTAACCAGCGACCACGATGCGTCCGGATCGAACGACTTGAGACGGCCCACAATGCGCGCGGTCTCCGGGCCGAAGTTCTTCTGATAAAGCTTCCCTTCGTCGTTGACGAGGAATGTCATCACACCCGTCGCGCCGTACGTGACCGGCCATGCCACGAGTGCACATCCGTCGAGGAGCACGCCGTCGCGCTCGTAGCTCTTGCGGCCGCCATTCGCGTGCGCGCCTTGCGCCGTGAGAATCCGATAGTGATAGCCGTG
>NZ_FCOG02000167.1 GCF_001544975.2 Caballeronia arationis
ATCCCAGATAGGAGAACGCGAGCGAATTGGGCACGTGGGGTGCTTGCAGTAGCGCAACCGGCCGGCGGCTGAGTTCGGCGAGTGCCGGGCGCAACAGCCGAAGCTCTCCCACTCCAGGCTGCTGCACCAGCAATTCGACGAGCGCGCCGAGCGGCCAACCACCGCCAGGAAGCTCCGCCGACAGCGCGGCATAGCCCGTGTCGACCGTCTTGCCGTACGCACGCGCGAGCTGAGACCCGCGCCACAGCGCGGGGTGTATCGACTCGACGTGTTTTGGCAGGGCGGACATGGCGTGAATGACTGTATGGATGTACAGTACTTTACATCGAAAACGCGAACAGTGAATTGCCCCTTTTAAGTCGCCGGCAGGCGATCGAATGGATATCCTTGTACCGACGCGCATCGACGCAACGCTCGCTTTGACTGCGTCCACGCCGCAGATAAATCGGTCGATGGAGCCGCCGCGGGCGCTCAGACGAGCTTTTCGGTGTTCAAGACCACGTACCAAAGGCGAAAAGTCGGGATAAAGTCAGCGAATGATTTCAACCGGCGTTGGCTGTCAAGAGCGTCATTCACGCACTATCGCAAAAACGTGTGACGGGCGTGGGTTTGGCAACAATACGTGGTCAGCGGCGATGAAACGCGCGCCTTCGTCCGCAAACAACTTGGGACGTACGAGCGAGAATGTAGGAGAGAACAGCGATGGCTGAACACGAGATCGATGATCGGCCGGGCTCACGCGCCGAGTTACCGTGTTTCCTGGTAGCGACGGCCGCGGCGTCGCGTTCGCTCACGCACGAGTGGCGCGTGGACCACGTTGTCGAAAGCTGTCGCATCTGGCTTGGCCGGCATGCGGTCGTGATGCACTGGCTCGAACGCGTCAAAATAGGGCAGCTGGCGTTGCGGGTTGCCCGGCGCGATTTGCGTAGCGCGGGAATCACCGTGCGGCAATCGGATGTCCAAGCCCTTTTTACAGGCGAGATGGGTCTGAACCATGCGAGCACCGTGGTGCAGAAAATGATGACCCTGTGTGCTGTTTTGCCGGCAGCAGAATAAAGGAGCGAGCTGGCAGCGAAGTCGCACACAGTGTGATCCGGCGGCTGTCAGCGCAAACAGATTTCTGAAGCCAAGCGCTAGACCGCTAGCGCTTACGCAGCCGCCGATTTTTATAGAAAGCGCACAGGTGTGATGTGGATACGAACGTTAAGCCGTCGGCGACGATCTCCCGCGACGGGAATGCTGTCGAGTTTGAGGTCGAGATGCGTGGGAAGAGACTCACGTGCTCCATTAGTCGCGAGGCGCTTGAGGATCATTTCTGGCTGGGACGGCATGCTGACGAGGCTCACCTCCTTCATGCGTTTTCAGATGGTAAAAAGAGGATCGTCGCAATGGCTGAACGCAAGGCTCGTCGCTTGGCAACCGAGGTGATTAAACTCACGTCACAGGACTTCGGACGATAGCAGCCGGACGCGAGATGACGAAGAGCGAGAAAAAATCAAGCGAGGCGCGGGCGCTTGAGCGTGTCGCGGATGCCGCGCGTGAGGTACAGACAGCCTCGATTGCGCTTGAGGCCCATTTTTCAGACGGCGCCTCATATGCCCCAACCACGCTTGAGTTGGCGCGGTTTGCCGCCGCGATGCAGGAATTGAAGGACGCTCGGGAAGCGTTTGACGAGTTGATGATTGAACGAGAAACGAAGGGCGCCGAGTGATTCGCTGAAGCGTTGCTATCGCCAGCGTAATAGTTCACAGCGCCACAAAATTCGAGCCTTAGGGGACCGCTTATCGGCCTCTGCTGCCGTTAACTAACACCGTAACCTCTCGTGATAGGGGTCCCATTGCCGTCATCCAGCGGCAGGTTGGATTGTCGATCGTTGAATGGTCGATGTTGAGAAAAGTGAACGCTCGTTGACGACCCTCATGCCCGAGACTGGACCGTGATATCGCTTCGGGTGAAGCGGACGCGGAGGCTCCGCAAGTGGCTTCACGTTCGGCGCACACCGGACTTTGTGGATCGTCGCCAGAGAGGAACCCATTCGATGGGTTCTTTATCTTCGAAGACGTGCCATGAAGTAAGACAATGCATTCCAAAGCGTCAGGGAGTGGTGAAAACGCGAAAGCGGTAGCGGATTGAAGGTGAAGGATGCGCGTAGCGCAACCGACGTGCTAATACTTCAATGATTCGGCGAACGCTCGTACTGTCGACGTCGTCCACGTGGTCAGTCCGGCTTGAAGTGCTGTTTGAAGAGCTCGCCGCGGTCCGAGGACAACGAGGCCGACCAGAAGCGCCGTGACGAGCCCGGCGTTAGGCGTTCGTAGCAGCCAGGGTCCAACGTTCGACACACCGCGTCGCACTCGGAGAGCAGATGACGCGCCGATCGTTTGGCGTGCAGCAATCAGCCGCGCACGGGATGCTGCCATTCGTTCCAATACGTTTGACTGAGCGTCTTCGTGTTTCATTTGCTCGCCTCCTTAATCGCTTGCAGGTCGCGGTTGACCTCGGCCCGCAACGACTTGAACGGTTCGGGTGGCCGCTGCGATCGCATTACAAAGACCGCTGCTAACGTCACGAGAAGCCACGCTCCAGCAACACCCCATGCGACGTGCACAACGTAGGCCGACTTGGCCGCCGTGACGATGATTGCTATCGAGACGAAGGACAGGGTAAATAGCGCACCTATGGCGAGAGCGACGAGCGCTACGACCTCATGCAGCATCCGCGATCTGGTTTCCGCCAATTCGATGCTGAACAACTCAGCGTAATCGGAGGCGCGTTGCGCGCAAAATAGACCGACATTGCGCCATTTCGCAAACTTTGCTTGCATGGTCACGATATCGCCCTCCCGTCAGCACATGCCGTCGCCCGCGAATATGGGTCTTTCATCAGTAACTATTTGCATGGCTGCGATCAGGGCGCCGGGTGGCCGTCCCGCGCTTGGAGGTACCGCCGCTGCCGGACCATATGACGCCGACGAGGAACCCGGTAAGCAGCGCTACGCCTAAAGCAGCCAGCGGCCTCTCAACTGTGCGATCGCGGACGAGGGTCGTTGCATCGGCATAGAGCTGTTGTGCTTTAACGCTCAAATCATTGACTTGACCTGCGACGGCATTTGATGCTTCGCCGAGCGCGTTATCTACGACGCCGACGACCTTGTTCGTCGCGTCGTTCGCTCCATCTTTGGTCCCATTCGTGTCCATTTTCCGTCCCTCCTGTTTTAAACGTCGAATTGATTGCGCACGCGTCGTGCCTGGTCTCGTCGACTGTGACCCGTCCAGGGGAGTTCACCGAGAAGACTCCCGGTACGGCACTTGCGAATACAGAGGTAGATGAAGGCGGAGTTCGTTAGCACGTTGTTGGAGAAAGGAGATGCTATGAAAACCATCGCGAGAGTCTTTGCCAGTCAAATCGATGCGGAGGCTGCGCGGCGTGC
This sequence comes from Caballeronia arationis, assembly GCF_001544975.2. Taxonomy (GTDB): domain Bacteria; phylum Pseudomonadota; class Gammaproteobacteria; order Burkholderiales; family Burkholderiaceae; genus Caballeronia; species Caballeronia arationis. The sequence continues at coordinate 3,431 of NZ_FCOG02000167.1, forward strand.
GCTGATTGACGCCAGGGTCAGCCCGAGCGCCATCGAGATGACTTTTCAGGGAGACGAGGCTGGTCCGCCGCGCGGAAATTTTCTTACCGGCGATTCAGTCGAATCGGTCGGATACGAGGACGAATACGACGCCCGGTTCCGCGTGATGGGCGAGTCGTCGCGATTCATCCTAATCGCACGGGTGGAAGATGATCATGTGGCGAAAGCTGAAGCTGCGCTTGCGCGGATCGGCGGTGAAACGATCAACTGAGTTTCCGGCTCCGTGCTCCCGGTCAGTAAGGCTTGAACCATGGACGACGGCTTGAAGCGGCTCGCATGGGAGGTCCGATGTTCAGTTGACGGGAAAATGCCGGCAGCGTCGACTGCCCCAGATTTCAAGTCGTCATTCGCTGGTGCCCGGTTGAGCGCTTCTTGCTCGGGCGGCAAACCAAGACGGATAAGCCTCATCTCAAACGTTAGACCAACCTGTCCCCCGGGGCAGTCAGTCACGAGTCTTGAGAACCGACGAGTTCGGGAGAAATGGCGCAGGTGCCCCTCGCTCCGACGCGACGATCGTTAGCTCGGGTATTTCAGCCGTGGCAGTTTCTGTAGGGCGACCTGAGGGCAAACTCGCGAGCGTCCGAAATAGTTCCATTCTGAGTCTAGGGTAGTCTAAGATAGGGCAGACCCCGGACGGCTTTTCTAGCTGCGGTCTCATAATTGAAGAAGACAACGCATTCTGGAAGAAACCTCCATGAGCGACCCCGAAATTATTTAACACCGCCAAGTGATAATACCGTTGGCCACCATCGAAGATGGGCTGTATGCGGCAATGCTCGTGGTGCGTGGAGTAGACGAAGTGCAGCGCGCATCCGGGGTTCTGGGACATTTTCCATGCAAAGCGCAGGCATGTAGGTTCGCTGTTCAGTACGGAATGGCGGAAATCGACAAGCGCCCGCTGCCGGAACCGGATTGGGCCTAGTCGCGGGCCGCGCACTGGATTCTAGCGCGCGGCGCAATTTCTAACGGCGATAAAGGCCCCGTGTGGCATAGGTGACCATCCTTAGAATCTGGTAACCTCCGCTCAGCCGTGCATGAGCGACTTATCGTTTAAATCCGTATCGCAGCGCAGCGTCATTTTGCGAGTCCGTCGCGGCGCTTCAGCGTAATCTTGCGTCTATGACTCTATGAAGCTCGAACAGGCTGCGCTTCGGATCACCGCCTTCTGCCCGGGTCCGCTCAGCGTCGAGAATCGCGCACTGGTGGCGATCGGGCGCGAGCCTCCGCTTCCAGTCATGGAATTAGGTGAAGACCCTCTAGACATAGTACAGGCGCTCCCATTGATGCGCCTTTTTGCCACACAGCAGCCCATGTCGCAAGGCTCAGTGGGAAAGTTCAGACCGTGCGGCGCCGTGTGGCGGCCTGCAGAGGGAGTTGCTAGGCCTCCTCTGCGATTGCGGCTTCTCGCCTTGAATTTGTGGTGCTTGCGCTTGCCGACACGCACGACCGTACTGCTGGATCACCGCGACATTTCGGCAAAGGCTCGACTAAATCGACGAATGCGGAGCCGCGGTCCCTCGTAAAGCAATATATGGGGCGGACTGCCGTCGTGCAACCTTGCTGGCAGTGTCCATGGCGTTAGCGCACTCCGCACCGTATCGATTCGCGCGTCAGTCGCCTCACGCCGGTGCAGCCACGGAGGATGGCGCGCGCCGGCTCGACCGAGCTTGATTTCCGTCGCGGCAGTCAATGTCGAGGAGTCGAAAGCTGCTCCGACGCACTATGGGCGCGCTACCCACCTGCGCCCGGAGGTCTCTCGCCTTTGATGAGACGCTTCGTTTCTCTAACGCAGCAACCGTTATGCCGAATCCCCGCCCGGTGGCGCGACGCGCTGTTCTTGAAGCGCTTTGGCGGCATTATGAAGCGCTGCTTCCTCCGTCGGAAACGCTTCGCTGGATTGCCGCAGAAAGACTGACTTCGCGCCACCGGCACGAGCTGAAACAATCGCCCATACCCAACCGCCTGCCTGACGTTCCACTTTAATTTCTGACAATTCGGACATTGGCATCAGCCTCCCTCGCCACACTATAAACCACCGTCCGGCACCTTCCTTGCTTGTCTTAACATGCCTGCGAGATGGCGGGCGCTCTTTGGGAGAACGGTGATGAATGAAGACCAGGTCAAGGGAGTGGGCGAAAAAGTGAAGGGCAAGATCAACGAAGGCGTTGGCAAGATGACCGATGATTCCGCGCAGGAAGTCAAAGGCGACGCGCAGCAAATCGCTGGCGAGGCCCGTAAGGAGGTAGGCGACGCCCAGGAAGATCTAAAGGACGCGGCGGATGACGCTGCTGAACGCGACGACGGCACGACGGCACCATGATGCAATTCGGTGCCCGCAGAAGCGGGCATCCGACTATTCACGCTTGCGAACCTTTAGACGGTAGTTTCAAAGCAGGCGTGGTTTAAACGCACGCCTTTAGGACATAAATCGCTACAACGACGATCGCAGATTGAAATTCGAGGAGATCGCGCACGCATGTCCTGGGAAGGTTCGCGTGATTATGACGAGCCGTGCCGTCCAAATTAACGTAGGTGAAAATGAGTCTTTCAGCGTTCCGACCTCAATGGGTCTCAGCCCTTGCGAAGGAGGCGACGAGGTGTTGACGGTTTGTTTGAACAAATGCTGTGTAACGATGGCCAACTAGCTCGCACACGGGGCTTGAGAATCAGCGCGTTCCCTGCGTGCAACATCCGTTTCTCGTGGCCAACTAATTGCTTCTCCACCGCAGTCGACTGATGCCGTCGTATTTTCTCGGGGATCGTTTGTCACACTCTGGTTCGATGACGAGACTCTCCGTTATGACGAACGGCGACCGTACGAAAGGCGCACCGCCAAGAGGTCAGATGACAGCCATTCTGCGCATTTACCGGAATTCCTGCGGACGATGGACCGGACGGCTCCAATTCGGGGGAACGGAGTTATGTCTTTTGGGGGCCTACGATACGCCAGAGGGCGTAGAACGGGCATTCGGAAAGCTGGGTTTGCATCCGGACTGTGTGGAAGTGGAGGCGTCGTAAGCCAGCGCTTTCGATTGCCTTCTGGCGCGCCCAGATGCAGTCAACCGCCATTGGCGGTGATTTCCGTATTCGTCTGCACGATGCTCTGACCATGTAAAGGCAATTCGAGATTTACAAGGCGCGCGGCAAGAGGTGCAGGTACGACCGCGATAACGCGGAACCCCAAACAGGCAGTACGTCTTGCCGCCACGCTCTTCACTAGCGTGATTTCCGCTCGGCCGGGGCGGCTGATTGTGCCAGCAAGTCACGCGCGCATTGGAGCAGCGATGATCAAGCATTATGACGGTGAGATCGGTTTCGACCTTGGCTGGGATCTAGCGAGGTTTGGGAAAAAGCCCGATCCGGAGAAAGTCGACGAACATGTCATGCGCGGCTACGGTGCCGGCCTCGTGCACTTTCCGCATCCGCAGCATCACGCGGATAGGTTCCAAGCGAAGTGGCTTCAATTGCGCTTGAGCGCGCTTCAAAGGGGCAGGATTGTCCAGCCTGAGGTGACACCCACGTTTTTGCGGATGATCGACGTCTCCCACTGCCCGGTGACGCTTGAGGAGCTGACGCACGGGATGCGTGCAGGGACGGATTGGTCCGTAGACAGGATCAACAACGACGGCAGCTATGCGACCTGGAACTTGATGGTCTTAAGCACCCGGGCGAATAAGGCGAAAGGGAATAAAGGCTTCGGCGAAGTGCGCCGAAATTCAGAACGTCTTACCGACCGCGATGGGCTGTCGCCGCGGCAATGGCAACGTTTGCTGTGCTTGATGGCCGGTGCCTGCGGGGCCGCGGCCGGCGAGGAACTGACGTGCTTTCCGCTATCGACTCGCCTTCCGGCGGGAACCCTCGCCCCGCTTTACCTCCACCTTCAGGAAATGGTGCTTCAGTGCGCCTATCCGGCGACGCTGCGCAACCGGCTGATCAAGTTACTCAACGTACAGCAACCGGACGCAGCTCAGCGCGCTCGCTTTGTGATCGCCTGCGAACGCGTGGCGGCCTTGATCGGAAAGGTGGATTACCCCTACGACGCGTTGGCTGACGCACGCGTACAGGCTTTTCTCGCCGGATGGTTTGTTAGCCTTCCCGAAACCGCTCGAGCGCACTTATTGAAGGTGTGTGCCCTCTTCGGGGGACGGGAAGTCGAACGAGGAGTGATTGCTTCGTGGTCGCTGGGAACGAAGGGATATATCCCTTTCGACTGAGCCTGGAGTTTCAATCTGGGGACGAGGCGAATGGCGACTGAGTCGCCTTATCTCGGTCGCGTTCTTTCTGATTCAAATGGCGGCGGGGCAATGCGCCAGGAGGGCCAAATACGGCCTGCATCAACGCACCGCTTGTTCTTATACCTCGAGAGCAAAAGGTTCTGATCTGGTGGCACGGCCATTGCGATAAAAGGGGACACCCATGCGCGAGAAGTAGGGCCTGCATGCCCCAACGCGTGGAACAATTTTTCCTTAGGGACACTATCATGCGACTCCTCACTACCCAGGACGGGCTTCCGCGCGTCGCCTGGGGACCGGTCATTGCCGGCGTTATCCTCTCTCTCATCGTGTATTTGCTCATGAGCGTGCTAGGAACTGCCATCGGAGCCTCGTTGCTCTCCCCGCTCTCCCAGCCAAATCCGATGCATGGATTCGGTTTCGGGTCGGGCATCTGGGTGATTCTTACCACCGTAGTGGCCGTGTTTATTGGCTCATACTTCGCCGGTCGTTGTGCGCCAGTGCTCGGATGGCTTCACGGTCTACTTTCTTGGGCGGTCATGGTCTTGCTGGTCGCCTACGGAATGACGTCGTTGGTGGGCAGTGCGGTGAGCACCGCCGGACACGTCGCTGCCACAAGCGCACAGGTTGGTGCCGCGGCCGCGAATCAGCCCAATGGCAACACGGGCGGTTCGCTTGTGAGCTCCGCAACCCAGCAATTGCAAGCAGCCGTTGCATCAGCAGCTTCAGCCGCCTCGTCCCCGCAGGCCGAGCAAGATGCCAGGCAAGCGGCGGATATGGCAGCGAGAGGCGTGGCGCGCGCGAGTTGGTATTCCTTCGCGGCATTAATTGTGGGTGCGATCATCGCCATCGTGTCAGGCGGGGCAGGCTTTCGCCATCAACCCCCATTCGAAGAAAGCGGGGGTTCGTTTCGCAACGGCGGGACCGTCACCTCGCAAGGGCGCGTGACCCGTCCGAGTGGCACCGTCCGATAGATTGGCCCGAACCCTTTTTGGAGCACGACGATGGATGTGAATTTCGTTTCCGACCATCCTGAGAAGGAAAGGGCTTCGTCGTCCGAATCGGCGCCGGCCGCCGCTGTCGCTATCTCGGCGATCCAGGAAGAGATAAGCGTTGACTCGGTAGAAACGGAGACCGGGGCGGTGAGAGTTCGAAAGGTCGTGACGAATGAAATGCGATCGATCTCGCTAGCGCGTCGTAGCACGACAACCGGCGTGACGCGCGTGTCCGTAAACCGACCGGTAGAAGCAGAGTACGGGCCGCGTCAAGAAGGCGATACCTTGATCGTGCCTGTTTTTGAATATGTTCCCGTCGTAACGATGCAGCTAACTTTGAAGGAAGAAGTGCACATTACCACTCACACCCTTGAAAAAGAGGAGTTGCGGGAGGTGCCCGTCAAAGTCGAGACGATCGTCATTGAGCGGCGTAACGGACCTCATGGCGCATGGGTCGAGGACGACTTACCGAACTCCTAGCGTTCTGACGCTCGCAGCGGGAACAGCGGTTGCGTGATGACGTTCACAGGCGGCCTTCGCTTCGATGGCGCCTTTTCGACTACTTGGAGATTGACGATGGCTCAGACCTTGGTGGCTGTATTCGATTCGTACGCCGATGCTCAAGCAGCCGCGGGTCGGCTAGAGGCGGACGGTATCGCACGATCGGACCTGAACATTCATGCACGAGACGACGTTGGTGCCGACCTGCCGGCCCAAGGATTTGCGGGGACGGCGGACGACGTCACGCCGCGCGATGTGACGGTAGGCCGTTCCTCCGGCGAGGCAGAGGGCGGTGCAATGGCGCGTATTGAACATTTTTTCAAGAATCTCTTTGGCGATGACGATGGACCGGAAGAAGCGGGTCATTACCGGGAGGCAGTGCGCCGGGGCGGGGCGGTCTTGACCAAAGTCGCCCATTCTCGAAAGCACCTGCGCATGTCAGGTATCGCAATCGGCTTTTCCTTGCATTGCTTCGCAATGGCCAGAAGGTCGCTATGTTCGAGCGATCTTACGATGATTGATCGGTCGCCAGCACTTGATAAAAAAGCAACTGCGTTGATCCCGCCTCCATTTCGGAGTTTAATCCGGTGCATCAGAGCCGTCGCGCATCTGTTCGGAGGTGGCTTGTGCATCTTTGATAGGCGGCCTCGTACGAGATGTAGACTAAACGCGATTGTCGAATTACCACGACGCGGTGACTGACCGGGTCGTCGAAAAGAACCGACCATACCCATACGCCGTCTTGCCGCTGAACCGAAACGATTTGCGAGTCGCCATCTCATTGAAAAACCGTTCTCCGACACGGCAGCACCCGGTAGGAGCCGTCGTCTCTCCTAAAAGCCGACACCTACACCGACTCCGCCGCCCACTCCGCCTCCGCTAAAAGTGCTGCCGCCGATCCCGATGCCAATACTGGTGCTCGGCGGATAGCCAGGTCCACCATATCCGTCGTAAGGCGGCTGCGCGCTGACACATCCCGCGACGCCGGCCACCAATGCGAGTATGCCTAATAACGGAATCATGGTCGTCTCCCTGTTCCTGAATTCGCTAGCAAAATCTGGTCCCTCGGCAACAGAGAAGGGTCGGCTTCGACGAATAGTCGCGACGGTCGATCATGCACGCGATCACCTGCTTCGAGCGCGAACTTTGCAACGCGCACAGCGATCGATTCCACGATTTATTTGTTGATTCGCTTGGCGCTAGCACGATAGCAAATTCTATTTTCAGTGACGACCGCCGCCCGAGGAGACATCCTCGAGCGCGCGTGTCGCAAAGGCGGTATCCGGAGGTTGAATCGGGTCAGCAGATGGCGAATGCCGGACGCCCCATAGCTATTTTCCGGTTTCTTCTTTTGGACAATTGCTGCTTCGCGAGCAGGGTGAGTTTTTCGTCCGTTGCCTTTTCTTCCGCGAGCGTCTTGAGCAGTAGCTTTACACCGTCCGCGTCGCCGCGCCCAATCCCGGCCTCGCGAATCTTTTACTCGAGCAGTTCGGTGGCCCGCAAGGCGAACTCGCCGCTGCATGTCGGTACTTCACGCAGGCTGTTGGCGAAGACGATGCGGGCCGTAAGGACCTGCTTTTTGATATCGCCACCGAGGAACTGAGTCACCTGGAAATCATCGGCTCGATTGTCGCGATGTTGAACAAGGGCGCGAAAGGGCAACTCGCCGAAGCGGTCGAGAGCGAAGCTGAGTTGTACCGGTCGCTCACGGGCGGCGGCAATGATTCGGAGGGTGTAATTAGTTTTGTGTAAACGGTCATTTGGCAGGAGACTGCCCGTAACAGGAGCGACGATGACCGTAGCCA
>NZ_FCOG02000580.1 GCF_001544975.2 Caballeronia arationis
TCCAGTATTGGCCTTGCTATCTCGACGGCGTCATCGACCACGTCACGGAGGGCCACGGCCCCCTTGCGCAATGTCAGCGCGCCGCGCGTGATGCGTGAAACATCGAGCAAGTCGTCCAGTAGGAGCGCCATGGCGGCGGATTGGCGACGCAGCACGTTAATGCACCAACGCCTGCGTTCGTCTGTCACGCCGGGTTGTTCGAGTATCTCTGCAACTTGTCTAATCGGCGCAAGCGGATTGCGCAGTTCATGTGCGAGCGTAGCGAGAAACTCATCTTTGCGGCGGTCGGCGTCTGATAGCGCCTGTTCGGCCCGCACGCGCGGCGTGATATCCCCAAACCATGCGACTATCGAACCTTCCAGCGAGGCAGCGACAACATGAAACCAACGTTCACCGTTGTTTCCTTCGACGCGCACGTCAAAAGCGTCACGGCTTCCCCCACTAGCGAGCGGCGCCAGGCGGTCGAATAGGACATCAGCGTCCCATCCTGCCGGACGTACATACGAAGTCGAGCTCCCGATCACAACCGCCGTGGGCTGACTAAATAGCTGCGCGGCCGCCTCGTTGAGGTAGTCCCATCGAAGTTCGGCGACCTTGCTGTCGCGCACGACTGG
>NZ_FCOG02000125.1 GCF_001544975.2 Caballeronia arationis
TTACCGAGAACTGGATCGGCGCTCACGAACGCCAAGATGAGACCGTGAGAAAGGCGCAAGAACTCGGCACTCTCGAGAACTCCTCGACGCCAAGAAAAATCTCTTCGCGCGACAAATGCGGATAACCGATAGTCGATGCCTGGGTGCCCGCGGAATTGACAAGCGTGATGACCTTGCTTTCTTCCAGCCATCCGTTTTCCACAGCTTGCTTGTGAAGGACCGTCCCCGGATACGGTGCGGCGAGGGATACCTGGATCGTGTGCGGATTGATCTCCTTCGCGTATTGGATCGTTTTCTGTATCGTTTCGTGCGTTTCGCCGGGAAGCCCAAGAATGAATGTGCCGTGGATCTTGATACCGAGCTTGCGGCAATCGTCACTGAAGCGGCGCGCCATATCGGTTCGCGGCCCCTTTTTTACATTCACGAGAATCTGGTCGTCTCCGGACTCGTAGCCTACGAGCAGGAGCCGCAATCCGTTTTCCTTCATCACTTTGAGGGTTGAATACGGAACGTTCGCTTTGGCGTTGCATGACCATGTCACGCCGAGCTTGCCCAGGCCGCGAGCGATCTCCTCGGCCCTCGGTCTGAGATCGGTGAAGGTATCGTCGTCGAACATGATCTCCTTCACTTCCGGCATGTTGTCCCTGATCCATTTCACTTCTTCAAGGACGTGCTCGACCGAGCGGGTGCGATAGCGATGCCCCCCGACCGTATGCGGCCAGAGGCAGAACGTGCAACGCGACTTGCAGCCTCGACCCGTGTAGATCGAGACATACGGATGCTTGAGGTAACCGCTGAAGTAGTTCTCGCTCTTGAGGTCACGCTTGTAGACGGGCGCAACGAACGGCAACTGGTCCATGTCTTCGAGAATCGGCCGGGCGTCGTTGTGCGTGATTCCGCCGTCGGGCAAGCGATAGCTGAGACCCAGAATCGATTCGAATGGAAGTCCCTGCGCGATGTCGCGACAGGTGAAGTCGAATTCTTCACGGCACACGAAATCGATCGCATCGCTTGCGACAAGCGAGCCGTGAGGATCGACGGCCACCTTTGCCCCGACCATCCCGATCAGGATGCTGGACTTGCGCCGCTTCAAATGCTCCGCGAACTGCGCATCGCTCGAAAACGATGGCGAGCTCGTATGAATGATGACCAAGTCGTATTCCTGAGCAATGTCGAGCGTCGCATCCAGAGACAGGCCATCTGCGGGCGCGTCCACGACGCGGCTGCCCTCGACCAGCGCGGCAGGCTGCGCGAGCCACGTTGGATACCAGAAGGATCGAATCTCGCGCCTCGTCTGGAAACGTGAGCCCGCTCCGCCGTCGAAGCCGTCGAACGAAGGTGCTTGTAGAAATAGCGTTTTCATAAATGCCCTCAAAGATTACGGTCCGCTTGCGGGGATCAGTGGCCCACAGGGATTCGCCGGGCGCCGGCGATGTTCGCGAATTGATTCAGGCTTTCAAAAAACTATGCTGGTCACTCTGGACCGCTGGTACGGGCGCCATCCTCTGAGGTGGGAACTCTGAACTACAGGAGGTCCGCTAAAGAATACTACGACCCTCGACCTTTGAATTGCAAAACCTCAGTCCCTTCTCCTTCAGTCGATTTTTACGTCGAGATTACAGCTTTGGCCGGCTGTCCTATCGGTGACCGGTGTCGCGAGACGCAGTGCGACGGGACCTCTGTTGTACGAACGGTGACGCCTATATTGAGCTTCCGCTCGATGAGTACGAGAACATTTACACGCATCGAGATATTCGACTGCATACGCGGTTTGCCTCAAACTGGCAGCCGCGTTGGACGGGAAATAACGCGCACAGCGACCCGTCAGTAACGGGCTGTGGCTGTATCGACGCGGATGCGCGTGTTCGCACCACCCAGTGCTCCATAGCGGGAGGCAATCGATGAAGCAAAGTCGAGACGATACGGACGGCGTGCGCGTCGGCAATGGTCAGCACATCCGCCCAGCCGAATTTTTTGCTGATGGCAGGCTTTCTTGCATATCGCGCCCCGTTGGCGTCGGCCGATGCCCGAGCGGCGGCCCGACGCGTATTGGTCGCCGTTCTCGAAGTAGCGATCGCGCGCGGATTCGCTGATTCAGATTTTCTCCAGGCGATGATGACGAACGCCGAAAAGTCTTCACGCATGTTAATGCTGGCGAAGCAAGCCACGGCTGCTGTCGGCAATACGGCCCCTTACTGCACGTGATTCTCAGCGCTGGCGTAATGAAGGAATCGGACTCGTAAAAGCAGTTGGTAGCCAACGTTCTCGCATCGAGTGAACTCCACTAAGTTGCGCAGAATCCTCGACGGCCGTTTGGGCCGCATCGCTACTTCTTCTTCCCGGCACGCATGAAACGCAGCGCAAAACCGACGAGCTTCGGCATCGTTTCGGGGCGCAGAAGGCGCCTGTCATACCCCGAGAAGCGTCGCTCATTCTCGGCAAGACATAGCGTCATGAGTTCGCGCACGCCAATCTGCACCGACGACAGAGACTGCGTGCCGTTGACGGTGAAGTTGTTATCCTGCTTGCGCTCGTTGCCTTCGGCATCGAGCGTCCGCGCAAGGCCCATCCGCTCCCAGATCAGAAACGCCCACACGCCGGCCACCTTCAGCTCGAAGCGGATGCGTCGCCACCAGGAAAGCTTTGCGCGATGCCATGCCGCCCAGTTTGCAAAGAGCAGGATATGGCGGCATTCCTCTTGCATGACCGGCTCGGAGGTCTCGACCAGCTCAGGTGGAAAGAGGCCCGAGCGGCGGGCGACCTCGAACAGGCCGAAAGCAAAAAAACTGTCGATACACTCGCTGTAACCTGTGACCAGGTAGGCCCATTCCGTATCCCGGGGATAGACATACGGTGCTTCGCTCGCAAGCGGAATGCCATATGCGGCGACCAACCGCGAAAGCACCTCCTTATGGCGGTTCTCTTCCCACGCATTCAGCGCCAGCGCGTCACGTCCGTCAGGCTCGCTGAGGGTGGCTGCATACGCGGCCATGCGCAGCCGGGCGCGTCCCTCCGTCTGCACTGCGATGTCCCAGATCGGCAGGGAAACGATCCTCGCAAGTGCGTCGGGTGCAAGCTGCGGCCAGTCGAGGACGGACGGGCGGTACGGACTGAAGTTCTCCTGAAACATTCGGCACATTTCGCGCCGATGCTCATCGGAGCCCGGTTCGAGGGTACCCGTGACATGGCTTGTCCACTGCCTGACGCTGCGATCCGCGGCTTCGATGGTCGCCTGATCGGGCATGCGCTGCGGCAGCACCGCGCGCGGAAGCCTTGAATCAAGTGTTCGACAGCAAACCCGTCAAAGAGAGGTCCATCCATTCTGGAAGCGCCCAGGTGAATGCAACACTACAAATTAGGAGATCACTCGAACATCTTGCGTCGAAACTGCGGGCAGCAGCTGTTCTGGCAGGATCGTCTTCAAGGCCGCAGATCATGTGGGATCGCGCCGCCGTTCGCTTCTGCCTAAACAAATGAAGTCACCAAGACTGTCGCCTCGACTCAACAAGATTTCAGTTCCCATTCGCGTGCCCCGGCTTCACCGCCGCCGGGCGCGGCTGGCCAAACGAACGTTCGGCCACGTGCCAGTAAACGAGCCCAGGCACAAAGAACAGCAGATCCCGCACGCGCCGCGCGCCTGCCAGTGCGAGGCAGGTGGGTGCATCGAGACCGAGCATGCCGCCGATCAGAACGAAGCCGCCTTCCTGCACGCCGATGCTACCTGGCACGACAAAGGCCACACTGCTCACGAGCTGGATCAGTGCCTCGAGCACGAACGCGGTCGCGAAGTTCGCGTCGGACCCGAGCACGCGCAATGCAACCCAGATCTCGAACGCCAGACCGAGGCACTGAAGCGTCTGCCAGATGAACAAATAGCGAACCACGACGCCGGTCTGTCGCCAGATAAGCTTGATCGACTGATCGATGCGCGCCGACTTGCCAACGAGCGCGTACACCTTACCACTCGTGACCCGGTTGAGCGTTCGCGCGGCGCGTTCAAACGGCCGCGCATGTTGCACGAGCGCGAACAGCAAGAGCACCGGCATGAGCCCGGCCAGACCCCACGCCAGCCTTCCCGCAAGGCGCACGGAGTCCGACGAGGCCAGCTGCGCCACATATCCGAGGGCGATGAGTGCAAAGACGACCTGGCTGATCAACGTGAGCTGCATGTCCACGACGAGACACGCCACGGCCGTCGCCGGGCGCGCACCGACCCGGCCAAGCAGCCGGAATGAAACGATCTCCCCGCCGATGCGCGCCACGGGCAGCAATCCGTTGATCGACTCGCGAATCCAGACGAGCTTGAGCATGGTCGCAAGCGAGGGGCGCTCCGCATCGCGTATCAGCATGCGCCAGTCCCAGGCGTTCGGCACCATCGCCAGGATATGGACGAGGGCGGCGAGCACCAGGCCCACGCCGGCGGACTGCAGCAGATGCAGGATCGCAGCAGGATCATCGCGCCAGATGAGCCACGCTGCGATCGCCGAGCCAAGCAAGGCGGCAACAGATCCGAGATATTTCATCTGGGGACGGCCTGTCTTGAAAGAGCAGTCATCGTCGACTCGTTGGTCGTTCCAGGCTTGGATCATGTTGGACGCACGGCGACAACAAACCGTGCTCGTCAACATCGAAGCGTTGTCCACGCCATAACACGCGGGACGAGAGGAAGCTCGCGACGTAGATTACGAATTGAAGAACATCCCATAGCGGAAGCCAAGGAAATCCGCTGCAACGCTCGCCCGTCGCGCGATCCGTCTGCCAGACCAATATCGCGCGGACGATGAGCGTCAACACGACCAGCCCCCAGGCCAGCGGATTGCCCCCTGAAAACAGTACGACGAGCAAGGCGAGCGGAAACGGATGCATCAGGATAGCACCGAGATGCCCCGTCGGATCCGCAGCGCGAATCGTGCGGCTCCAGCGCAACTCGTGCGCAAATAACTGGCGAAACGTGGTCTCGACGCAACCGTGACGTACGACGAACGGTGGAATGGCTACCGAAAAACCGCTGCGGCGCACCGCTTCGCCAATCGCGTAGTCTTCTGCGAGATGATGCCCAAACTGCGCGAGACCGCCTATGCGCATCAGTGTGGCCCTTGTCATGGCAATCGTCTGGCCGAAGCAGGGTCGCGCGCGTCCAATCGACAATCCGGTGACTACGCCGGGCAGGAAATGATAATCGGTCATCGCGGAACTGACCCGAGGCCAGAACCGGGGCGCGCACATTCCGCGATAAGCGCTGGTGACCAACCCAACGCCAGGTTGCTGAAGCGCACCTACGATGTCGCGGAGGAAGCGCGGGGCCACACGTACATCGCTGTCGGCAAAGCAAAGCACATCGTGCTCCGCGCGATCCAGAATGTTTGTAAGATTGGCAATTTTCCGGTTGGGCCCATTCATCCTGCCGTCCACCACGACGGTTATGCTTTTCTCGGGAAATCGCGCGCGCAGTGAGTCGACAGCGCTGAGCGCCGCATCAGATTGGTCATGGACGCCGAAGACATATTGAACCGGTCCCGGATAGTCCTGCTCCACGAAACTCGTCAAGTTCTCCAATAGCTCCCATTCCTCGCCGTGCAACGGCTTGGCAACGGTAACTGCAGGGAAGCAAACTGGTGCGAAGATCGGACACGAAAAGAACCGGCGCATAAGGAAACTGGCCGATACGGTATACACGATGCCAAGCCCCGCACACAGTGCAGACAACGCGGCAGCGAAGGCGAAGAATAGATGGACAACATGCGGCTGAGCCATATGCCTCCGGACCGTGGCACCTCTGGGACATCAGAGACTGCCTGACCGAAGCTTAAGACAGCCTTAACGTCGAGGCCCCCTAGCTCGTTTGTCGATTCTTGCTGGTTCGCGACCGGCCGGAATAATGGGCACGAACCAGTTTCTGGCGCATCCGCATGGCGTCGCCCGGTGCGTTCCGCACTGATCGTCGATATTGTTGCTGATGTGGACGAGGTGGCCAGCACCCGCAATACGGGTCCGCAAGCCACGAACGGGCGAGCACGGATGCAGTACGTCTGACGAGGCGCTCTCGGTCATTCGTAGCATGGCAGCGCGCTGTTCCGATCAGGACATTGCCTCATCACTAAACCGCATGGGCATATGAACCGGTCAAGGCAAGACCTGGACCGCACACCGTGTGAGCTCGATTAGGCGCGTGCGTGACATCCGCGCCTACCGGCCGGCGGAGAAGAATGGCGAATGGTTGACGATGTTCGAAGCCGCGACTGCTCGGCGTCACCAGTCACGCGATCCGTCGGCTGATCAACGATCGGGTTCTACCTGCCGAGCAGGTGATGCCCGACGCAACCGTGGCAGATCCGTGGCGACGATCTGCATTCCGAGGCGGTCGCTAGCGCTCTGACCCGCAAACACCGCCCGTGTCGCAAAGCTGTCAAAGGACAGATCCCAATGCTTATCGAGGATTCGAAAGGAGGTGCACAGTGAACGCCCAATTGCCAGACGCTAAACACTAAAACCCCTTTTGGACTTCAGTTTGAACCGCCCTTGTAGTCTCTGTATTGCAATGGAATCGTCAGTACGTCATCGAAGGTCGCCGAGGCGGCCGGGAATTTTCTCGTTGTCGTATAGAAGTGGATGTACGATTCGCGGCCTGAGACGATCTGCATGTTGTCCATCTTGAGCGTCTGTATTTCATCGACGATCTCCACGAAATCGACATCGGGATCGGCAATCCCGAAGTCTTCCTTGGCCGTCATCGAATAGGACGCATTTTGCAGCAAGGCGATCGGGTCGGCATATTTTCCGGCATAGACGACAGCGGGATATCCCAGCAGGGGCCGTTTGATCGTAAGCTCGTTGTTCGAGAACAGGATGTCGTCCGTATTCGCCGGCACGTCCGAAATGCGGACAATATCGCGAGCCACGAATCGGCGGAAGCGGCACTTGGCAACCTGCGAGGGGATCTCAAGCTCCGGCGCGTCCTGAGGCCGAGGGCCGCGCCACTCGTGTCCGCCAGGCGTACACGGACCTGGAAGGCGTGGCCATACCGCAGCGGCGTGGCAAGAGGCGCCGCTTTAGACATGGCGTTCAGTTTGTTGAGTCGGAGTGGCCAAAGAATCAGACAGGCTATGCGCGATCTCGAGCGCGGTCAACGCAAGAACGCCGCCCTCCCAATCGTTGTCGGCACGCATGACAAAGCACACGTACTTCAGCGTGACGACGACGATGATGGACAGAGGGATCAGCGACACGATCCCATAGACGTTCGTCGGACTCACACCGCCTGCGGCTTTTAGGCATTTCCTGAATTCGTGGAGTGGGCTCGTGCCAATGTCACCGAAGGCGACGCCGATCGCCCCGAGCGTGAGTGCGGGCATGCCCGAGTTTCTCGAGACTCTGTTTGAAGAACAGAACGTCGACATGGTTGCATGCTTGATGAATGGTTCGTCGCCTAGATCGTCCGGCGCGTGAGACCCCCACCGTCGCACATTCGAACCTGCCGATTCGTCGGTAGCATTGTCGCAAGAACTCTTTCTCCTTCATCAGGCGTTCGCGATGCCGAGCAGGGTGCATCGGAGATTAAACTTTCCAAAATGAACGGCCAGACCGATCGCCATCCCGCGGTCAAGAAGCGTGTCTCTATACAGCGTTAGCCAAGGCAACTGCTCGCCCCGGAGCGGTAGCGCTCCCAGCGAATCGATGCCGAAACAGAAATTAAGAATCGATCGAGCCTACCAACGCTGTTGCTACGCTGGTGAGATCGCCGGTAAATGTTGCTGCGCTTCCGAATCGTGGAAGCAAGCCACACAAAAAGGCGAGTTTCCATCTCGAAACCTTAAGGACGGCTTAAGCGCGGGACATTTCGCGCGCAGGGAAAACGATAAGATTCGTCAGCTTGGTGACGTGCTTATGCTATAGGAAGCGTCCATTGTTACTTTCGACGGGTGCTTGACGCAGGTCATGGTCATCTCCAACAATGATAGGAGGCGTGCGATGCCGAGGTCCATGCGGGTGAATGCGTTGATCGCATTAGTAGCTATCTTGATCGCGGGTTGCGGCGGCCATGACAACGACAATGGAGCGCCGCATTACGTATCGGACATATCGGTTCCGAACATCAAGGCGGGCGTTAATTTCTCGTTCGATATTGGCACCGTTTCCGGTACCCGTTATTACTTCACCGATAGAAATAACGCGTCACTGGATCAAATCGACATCCCGTCGAAGACGTTCGTCAAGGCCATCCAGGGTACCGGCAATCTCGCATTCACGGGACTTGGCCCAGGCCCGAACTCGATGGCCGGTCCGGACGGTGCGACGCCGGTCGGCAGTCTCATCTACGTGGGCGACGTGAACTCGGTAAAGATCGTCGATCCCAGTGCGGGTGCCATCGCGAGCAAGATCACCGTGAGCACGACGGGCGTGCGCGCCGATGAAGGCTGTCTCGATCCCACTCACAACCTCTTCATGATCTCGAGCCCGGAGGAACCGGTTCCGTTTGCGACCTTCATCAACACAGCGACGCAGACCGTCGTCGCCAAGGTGACGTTCACCGACAACGCGGGCAAGCCCACGGCAGGGCTCGAAGCGTGCCGATACGACCCGGCCAGTGACAACTTCTTCGTGAACGTCGACGGCAGCACCGCGAATCCTCATGGTGAGCTAGTGAGACTGCCAGGAGCGTCCATTCGTGCGATACCAAGCGGAGGCACCCAGAACTACATGACGCTTGCGGGCGTCGCGATCTATGGAGAGGGCAACTGCGATCCAACCGGCCTTGCTCTTGGACCTGGAAGCGATATCGCGGTCGGATGCAGGGAAGGGACAACGAACGCGCCCTTGCTGATGGAGATATTCGACCGTTCGAATGGCGCACTTCTGGCCTCGCTCAACGCAGGCGGGGGCGATCAGCTTGAATATGATGCCTCAACCAACCGTTATTACAACGCGGCCAGCAGGTGGACGTCTTCCGGCAACGCATCGACGAATGGCGCCTGCTCGTCCGCATCGCCGTGCACCCCGGTGCTGACAATCGTGGACGCAGGATCTCGAAGCATTGTTACCCGCCTCGCCACAGGCAACAACGCCCACTCGGTTGCCGTCGACCCGACGACAGGCCTCATCTTTGTCCCGTACTCGTCAGCGACATCCCCCGCAGGTTGTTCAAATTGTGCGGCCAAT
This sequence comes from Caballeronia arationis, assembly GCF_001544975.2. Classification (GTDB taxonomy): domain Bacteria; phylum Pseudomonadota; class Gammaproteobacteria; order Burkholderiales; family Burkholderiaceae; genus Caballeronia; species Caballeronia arationis. The sequence continues at coordinate 9,157 of NZ_FCOG02000125.1, forward strand.
GGGTTCGTCAACGGTGGGGTGTCCGTATTTGCGGCGAAGTAAGCGCATTCGCAATGTGAGGACAAGGCGGCGCGTCCTCGCCGCCGCTTCGCCCTCCTCGAGCCTGCGTCTGCCACAAAGAAGAGGGCTAAACTCACAAGATTGGCAGGTCATGGTCATACAAAAATCAGTGACCAGGCGCTGGGAAGCGAGCGCTGGCTGAAAACAGTTCGAGAACCTGCAATGCTTCTTGAACTAACAATCCAACGCGTCGAAAAACGCAATTCCGAGTACGAGACGCTTTTGCCCGAGGGCTCACGCTCGTCCGACTTCGCCAGCGGCTGGAGCAGGTCGCCGATCGCTACGCGCATCCACCGGAATAGGTCGAAAAAGCGGAGCGCACCGATAAATTTAAAAATCCGTCGATGCCGCGCTTTTGCATTTGCGCACCACGCGACCTTCGCAACCACGGCGCCATGTTCCATACTCGACCTAAAAAGGACCTAGAACGCGTTCCGCTTGGATGGCCGGATTCCCGCCTCCTGCGGACCTTGAACACGCTTGTAGCACCTTGCCAGGTCTCGGAATCGCCGCGGACACCGACACCGCCCGCCGGCGCAACACCATGAACTCCGATCCCGCTGTCGGTCATTCCTCCGACGCCACTGGACGCCTTGCCAGCGCCGAATACGCCGACACCACCGTCACAGTCGCCCCGAACTCCGGGGCCGTTTGTGCTAACACCGTGAACTCCGATTCGGTTGATGCTCATTCCTCCAACGCCGCTTGACCGTTGACTGCGCCCCAAACATCAACTCCACTTATCAAAGTACCGATTACTCCGGTACCTTCGCCGCTGTTCCCTTTGACGCCTTCGCCACCTTGACATCGGAACGCCACTGTGCGGCCAAGAACTTCGTTGGCGCGGCTGCGATCGACGGTAATAACGACTTTGATAGCCGACCCCCGGATGAAAAAATCCCGCCTCGGTTTGCCCGGGCGGGATTTTAGCTTCTGCTGAGTCGACTGCTCAACGCTGCTGGCAGTCTTCTTCCGCGTCCTGCACTTTCTCGCGGTACTGCTCGAACCAGCGGCGCTCCTGGATGGACGGCGTCCAGCCAGCGGTATTGTGGCGCTGATTGCCACAGCCGAGACAGGAACACATCTGAGGCGTCTGCACGACCTTGCCGCGCACCTTTTCAGTCACGCCTTCAGGGGCGTGGGGCGCTTCGTCGCGCGCCGAGCCTGAATGGGCTCCAGCGCTCCCAGCATCGCGCAAAGAACGAGGCAGAGCGTTCCAGCGCATTTCTAGCGTCACCGACGCCGTTGCTTAGCCCGTCATGGGTGGAAGTTCTCGATTTGGCTCGCGCTGAGGTCGGTTGCAAAGCAATGCGGGTGCTCGAAGCCCATCGGAGACGAACTGGGAGCGTAGAGGATGTTGTCCGTGTTATTCGGCCCTTGGCCCTTCGGGACGCTACCGAGACCGGCAAGTTTGCGCATTCGATAGGCAATGGCGTGGTCGGCGCACGCGCTGTCGCCACTCACCCCTAGCCCGCCGATGACCTTGCCGCCGGCGTAGAGGGCCACGCCTCCGCCGAACGTGATGACGCCGCCGAGCGTACGGCCGATCCCGCTGCCCTGTTCGAGGAAGCGCGGATTGAACGGGTTGGAATTGTTGAGGCCGTAAAGCGATCCACCGGGCTGGGTCGCCCCGTACAGGTTGGCGGTCGAGAGCGCGAGCGCATCGTTGCTGAATCCATTCGCCGTGTATGCCTTTGCGATGGCGATTGCGCGGCTTCCGGGCCATGCGTCCCCGGTCTTAGTAACGGAACAGAGGTGGCCCTCCCGATCCACGATCGCCGCCCACATCCGGTTGGGCCTGAAAATGCCACCGTTGCCATCGGTCGCACCGACCGCGACGTTAAGCTGCCGCTCCACCAACGAGACCGTTCCCTGCGGCAGCATGCAGCGTGCGCCGGGCTCGTCGTCATTTTCGTTGGCGAGCGACGGGTGAGCGACGCTAAGGCCTAAGGCGATGGCAAGAACTGAGATAGAACGGAGTGCCTATGGCCAACAGGAGATTCGTTAGGCACGCCCGAAAATTAGGTTCGGTCGAACTTTGGATAACTTGTTAATGCGTTATGGCGCCCCTTCGCGGGGTTATGAAGTGATCTTCTGCCTGGGAAGGGGACGTCGGAAGTCGACGCTCTCGCTGGGATTGCTTCACCTAATAATTTCACAGGCTTTCCAGAAATTTGAGCACTGAATCGGATGGGTGGTAAAAAGTCCCCTTGATTTCGGGCGCCTTCAGTGCCGCCAGTGCTCGCCGTTTCATAGCCTGATCGGCCTCGACGTAGCCATGCGTGGCCACAGGACTTTCATGTCCCAGCCAAAGCGCGACCTCAGTGATACCAACACCGGATTGCAAGAGGTGCATAGCAACCGTATGCCTCATGGTGTGCGAAGTAATATGGCGATTCAGAAGGGACGGACAGGTCTTTGCTGCTGTCATCAACGCCAGCGTGAACCGTTCAGCCACATTTGCGCGCGTCATTGGCCCACCATGGCGACTTGGCAACAGGGGCTGTTCCGGTTGCAAGCCCTGGTCACGTATCCACGCACGTATCTCGGTCGCAGTTTCACACCACAAAGGTACCGCACGCTGTTTACGTCCCTTGCCATGCAGGCGTACCCACGGCGTCGCGGCGAGCGTTACATCGGCCACCCGGATTCCGATCAGTTCTGACACTCGGGCGCCAGTGTTGTAAAGCAGCGCGAGCAATACACGATCGCGCCGTCCGAACCACGTACCCGAATCGGGTGCATCCAACAAGGCGTGAACTTCCTCCCGGGAGAGAAATCCCAGAAGAGGTCTCTCGAAACGTTTCGTCGGGATCGAGAGAATTTGCTGCGCCAGGTGCAGGGCCTGCGGACATCGCATCGTGACGTAATGACAGAACGCACGTATCGCGGCAAGCCGGGCATTGCGACTTCGGATGCTATTGCACCGTGCAGTTTCGAGGTGGTCCAGAAAAGCAGTGATCAAGGTGACGTTGAACTCGTCGAGAGTGAACTTCTCCGGCGGCTTATGGAGCTGTTGCTGAGCGTAGGTCAGTAACATGCGGAAGGTGTCGCGGTAAGATTCGATCGTTCTTGGACTGGCATTCTGCTGCTGCATCAGCCGCTCGATGAAGAATCGCCGAAGGAGGGAGGCAAACTCGTGTGGCTGGCTAGTGATGGGGCTCATGTCGATTCCCCTTGGGTGTATTGATGGAAACGATTTCCCACAATAGCCATCAGTTCTGGCACCGCGGTGCAGTACCAGTAAGTGTGGGCAACTGATGCGTGGCCAAGATAAGTCGAGAGCGCAAGAATCGCATGATCAACATCGGTCCCTTTGCAGTGGAGACGCAACAGGCTGTTGACGACAAAGCTATGTCTGAAGTCATAACAGCGATGATGCGCATAATCGCCACGTGGCAACCATCCAAGTCGGCGGCATAATGTTTCCAAGGCACACTGGAGGGTTCGTACGTCGGCAGACTGACCATTATCGAGCAGAAAGAACCGCTCGCTGGATGGCTTGCGCACCAGGCGATCACGTAGTCGAGCATAGGTGCGTAACGCCTCTGTTGCGCTCGGATGCAATGGAATCCAGCGGCTTCTATGCCCCTTCGCCTCTTGGACAAACAACAGTCCCTGGTCGAGATCGACGTCGTTACGTGTCAGGCGGATGGCCTCTATCGGGCGTAATCCGCTCGCTTCGAGCAGCCCTATCATGGTCGCGCAGGTGGCAGGGCGCAGGCCGTCACGAGGTTGAAGGCCGGCGGCAGCGGCCATCAGTGTCGATACTTCCTGTTGGGTGAAGATATGTGGGGTCAGTCGTCTATAAGCTTTGCCTAACAGCCCTCTTGGCGGCATCTCGGTCATTGGATCGAAACGCTGCCAGTACCTCGCGAAGCCCCGCAGAAGCTCAAGACGCCGGGCCCATGTGAAGGGATGCTGGTGTTTCGTCGAACGAGCCCACGCCACCGCGAGTTCGACAACAAGGTGTGACTGCGGCGGCATCTGTTGATCAGCGAACCGGCCGAATTGCTGCAGTCTGGAAGAGTCGCCCACCACGTTAAATCCAGCGTTGCGCCGATAGGCAAGATAGTCTTCGACCCTCGCGGTCCACAGTTGTGGCGTATTCATGACCGGCTCCCCGGCCATGGTTGAGCTACCGTGCGCAGTCGATCCAGATCCACCCTGGCATAAAGCGTTGTTGTGTTGAGATGCTTGTGCCCCAGTACATCGGCAACTTCTTTCAGCGATGCTCCACTTCGAACAAGGCGTGTCGCTGCAGTACGCCGCAGCACGTGGACGCCATGAAATCGCTCGCCGAGGCCGGCGCGAACAAAGCCGCATCTGACGAGGTCGGTGATGGCACCAGCGCTGATCGGCTTGTCGTATGGCGCTATTTGCCGGACAAATATGGCGCGATTACTGGTGTCTGGGCGTCCGTACTGCAGATAGCGGACCAGTGCCTCGCCTGTTTGCACCGGCAGCGGTAGCTCTCGTTCCCGGCCACTCTTGTTACCGGTCAGCGTCACGATTCCATTCTGCCAATCGAATGATCCCAACTGAAGACGCACGACTTCCATGCGACGCAAGGCCAGATCGGCCAAACACCGTGCGATTGCGAAATCGCGCATGCCAATCGGCTCCGTCAAATCGAATGCGGCTAAAAAGAGTCCTAGCTCCCTGTCCGTCATCGCAAGCGGCAGGCGCGCCGGCATCGGCGGTGCCATATGCGGGATCGCGGCCAGGAGAGCATGGGTGTCATTCCCCTGCAAGCTTCGAAACCGCAGATAACTTGCGAGATCAACACAGTAGGCACGACGTGTAGCGTGACTCCGGCCTTTGAAACAGCGTGTGATGAAGGCCTCGATATCCATCGGAGCTAGCCGGTCAACCGTCACTGGCCCCTGACCGAAGACAGAGTTAAGAAAGTGGCGAATATACCCGAGACGGTTACTGCAAGTGGTCTGTGCATAACCGCCAATGTCGACCAGGTATTGCCTGAACAGTTCGAGTTCGATGTCGACCGGCGTCTGCAACTGAGTTCGGTGAGCGTTACTCATCCCCTCCTGCTTCAGGACAGCCAGGAGATGCCGAAGAGCCGCCCGGACCGTGTTGACATGGCGCATACACGGCCGAGAGCATCTGCAATCCGGCAAATGAACATCCACGAACTCCGCTACGAGAACGTCATTGAGATCCGCAAGAGTTAATCCCTTGTCTAGCCGGTGCGTGAAGTGGACCAAGGATGCCAGATAGCGTTGAATCGTATCGTCCGCATATCGCTGGGCACGCAGATAATTGACATACTGGGGAAGGATCGCGTCAACGGGGCTCCCGACAATTCTGCTACTGCGCGGTGAGGTCGCCGACAAAATACTGTCAGACATGATGTCCTCCTGGAAACAGGATGCAAGGCTCTACAGGAGAACACCAAAATTAGGTGCATTTCAATGAAGGCACAGATCGCTTTTTTACGGGGGAACCTGCGTGCCGGACACTTATCGTGTCACCACCCAACCTAATTTCCGGGCGTGCCTAACGACCCTCCGGTTGGTCATGGACACTCCGTTCAGAAAGAACGAAGCGTACCCATCTGGGAAGTTCAAACGCGTTCAACACCCGGCGCCGGTGGCGCCAATACGCCGATCCCGGAATGGGGCGGTTTCAAATCGAAGTGCAACAAGGGGCTTAATGTTTTGCGCCTTGCGGTTGGCTTGCTTTGAAGCTGTCTAAGTGTCGGTATCAACTCTAGACGAGCCGTTCAATACAGATGGATTGTCGCGAATCAGGCCGCCTATGCTTTCTGAAGTCTGAAGTCCTATAAGACTAGCGGCAGGTCGTGGTCCGTCAGACACATGCTCCAATGACTTTTCACGCCAAGCCGACGCTATTGTAAAGAACAGCTCTCGTCCCGCGCACCCGTTTCGTTTTCCGTTCGAAGTGTTCGCGCTCCAACACTCGCCTGGGCGAGCTAACCCTCAGGGTGAGGGACTCGGCCTGCGGGCCTCGTTTACATACGACGACCGCAGGCCTCGCTAAATGTCCCAGGAAGTTGGAGCGGCTCTCGTCTATTCTCGAGGCCCAACCCACGCGACCACGACGAAGTGCCGCGGAGAATTTGGAAGAGTCCAAAACGTTGTGCCGTCTGAGGCGTCGGACTATTATCGAGACGGGCAGCGTAGCCGAGCCCTGCCTGGGGTCACATCTCTGCACGCTAGACTCCTTGACTGAATTGATCTTGTAGCAGTCGAGTCAAGTTTTCTACGCGGCGATTTTGACCTGATCGCACCAGGTGTTGACGGCCTGCTCGGCGGTGCGGAAGCTGCGTTGCAGAGACGCTGGCGACTCGGCAGGCGCCTGAGGGCTAACCAATGCAAGGCCCGGGCGCAAGATGCGTGAGTACACACGCGTATAGAAGAGTGCCGTATGCAGCCCAAGATTTGTGAGCCGATAGCGGTGGGTCTTGGGCACTCGCTCGATCAGGCCATGCAAGCGCAGGCGTCGTAGCTCGTAGCTCATGCGCCCGGGACCGATTTCGCCGGGACGCAGGCCCAGCAGCACGGCGTAGGCCTGCCGCAGGTCTTGATTGGTAAAGCCGCGTGCGATGAAGACGAACATCACCAGCGCCTGCAGCAGCGACTGGACCTTCGGGTCGGCAAAGCGCAGCGCCGGTGCGCGCTGCCCGTCAACATGGCGCGGACGCTGCAGGTCCTGAAACGCGTCTTCGCCCAATGCACAGTCGTGGCTGATCTGCTCGATTTCGAGCATGCGCCGATTCGCTGCAAAGCCGATTCGGCGTAGCTCGGGCAAGTTGCGCAGCAGCCGTCCGACACCAAAGTCGCGGGTGTCGTTGATGGTGGTCTCGGTACGTAGAGCCTGACCCTCCTTGTGGTACTGCTTGATGCGTGAACGTTTGTAGTCCACATGCAGCGAAGGGGTGACCCCTTCGGTAATCACCCGGGTGCGAAAGCGCCCCGGGGTGCGCCGATTGACGCGGCGATCGAAGATCAGTTGCACCTGGCCCGGGCGTCCGATGTCCAGGTTCTCGCGGATGACCTGCTCGAAGAAGATGCGCCCCGTCACCGGTCGATCGAGCACCTGGGTCAGCGCGAACTCGGCCTGCAAGATCGACAGCGCGTAGCGGAAACCGGCGGCCCGGTCGCGCCGATCAAACGGATGCGGTAGTCGTGCCAGCCATTTGCGCAGCAGCCGATCAATCTTG
>NZ_FCOG02000176.1 GCF_001544975.2 Caballeronia arationis
CGGTATTCCCTTCACTCGTCTGGAGTTCCTTTGGATCCTGGCTGCGCACCATCCGTCCCGGCATCCCTCCATCGGAGTTGGTTGTCGCCAGTGCACTACGACAATGCCTGCCCGAATTTCTCGTGAATAGCGCCAAAACCAATTTCTTCGCGAAATTCATCGCCGAAAGGCAGGACCCTGACACCTTCGAGATGTTCCGACTGGCCACATAACCCCAAGACTGTGCCGAACTCGGCACTCTTGAGCTAGTCAGAAACTGGAAATATATGGGCCGCATTTACCTCCGGAAATACCCGAAACTTGACTGCGGCCAACCCTCTAACTCCCATTACGTGTCGCCTGCGAGAGCGCCGACAGGATTTTGCTGCAAATAGTGACGATCCCTGTCGCACTTCTGATTTAGAGTGCTCCGCCCTCGTCTGCGACGCTGTTTCTACGCGTTCGCATAAGGACGAACTTAGCATCAGGCTGGTTTGGGGTCGGGAATCGAGCGCGTCCGGCATCAGTGCTCGTTCGGCGTACCGGCCGAACGCACTTTCTCCATGCAGCGTAACTTGCGCGCCGTCGCTTTACAAATTGAGAAAAGGAACAGATATGATCGAGATTCTCAACAATATGCCGGACGGTGTCGCCGGATTCGCCGCTAAGGGGCGCGTGACCAGGAAGGATTACGAGGACGTCCTGATACCGAAGATGTTGGAGCTTTTGGACGCGCATAAGACGGTGCGTTGTTACTACGAGCTTGGTCCAGAATTTTCGGGCATGGATCCCGGGGCCGCCTGGGAAGACTTCAAACTGGGCATTGAACATCTCACGCGATGGGAACGCCTGGCGATCGTGACTGACGTGGAATGGATTCGGATGACGCTCAATATTTTCCGGTTCCTGATGCCAGGTGAACTCCGGCTGTTTGCCACCAGCAATGCAGCGCAGGCCCGTAACTGGATCGCGGAGGCCAATGCCGGCGCTAACCCCGCGCTCTGACGCGATAGCGTCGGCAGCCGCGGCGCAACGTGCCTCGCGAATCCCGACTGCCAGGGGGCTCTTATTCGTCCGAAACCGCACTGACAGCTGCTGCTAGCGTTGCCCCCAGAAAGTGGCACCAACCTGCGAAATATCGAACGACAAGGTAGGTCGAATCGCAAACTACGCGATGCAGTCCACTGCCGGCCCCGAGTGTGGGCATAATGCCTTGGCCGGTTTTCACGGGGTCGTTGCTTGCGAAGCCTGACGTGGGAGCACTGCCCATGCAACATGATCTATCGCAACAGGTTTCGAACGACGTCGTCATGAAACTGCAGGGTCAATGATTCATGTAAACCCTGGTCGCCACCTACTTGCATAATTAGCATCAACACCCTTACGACCGTCGAGCACGAGGATCAAGGGAAACCGCATGATGCAACAAATAAATATGGAGGACCCCGGTGGCCGCGTGATCGCTGTGCGCGGCGCGGTCGTGGACGTCGCCTTCGATGGCGCGACGCTGCCACTGATCGACGAATCGCTGGCGATCATGACCGATCAAGGCCCCCCAATCATCGCCGAGGTGCAGGCCCATCTGGATGAATCCACGGTTCGCGCCCTCGCGCTGCAATCTACATCCGGGCTGCGGCGGGGTACGCCTGTTCGCGCTTCTGGCGGCCCCATCCAGGTACCGGTCGGCGAATCCCTGCTCGGTCGCCTGATCGACGTTACTGGCACACCCGGCGATCGCGGTGGCCCGTTCCAATCTGACGTGCCGCGACGCCCGATCCATCGCCAACCGCCGCCGCTCTCCTCACAGGGCGCAGCCGCCGAGATCTTCTCGACTGGAATCAAGGTCATCGATCTGCTTAGTCCCCTCGCACAAGGAGGCAAAGCTGCAATGTTCGGCGGTGCCGGAGTCGGCAAGACCGTGCTGGTGATGGAACTCATCCATGCGATGGCCGAACGCTACCAAGGGATCTCCGTCTTCGCTGGCGTCGGTGAGCGCTCACGGGAAGGTCATGAGATGCTTATGGACATGCGGAGCTCGGGCGTGCTCGCCCGGACGGTTCTCGTCTACGGCCAGATGAACGAGCCGCCCGGCGCCCGCTGGCGAGTGCCGCTAACCGCACTCACCGTCGCGGAATACTTCCGCGATGAGCGACATCAAAACGTCCTGCTTTTGATGGATAACGTGTTTCGCTTCGTTCAGGCCGGTGCGGAAGTCTCGGGCCTGCTCGGGCGCCTGCCGTCACGTGTGGGCTACCAGCCGACCTTGGCAAGCGAGGTGGCAGCCTTGCAGGAGCGCATTGTGTCAGTCGGCAATGTTTCGGTCACCGCCATTGAGGCAGTTTATGTACCGGCGGATGATTTCACGGATCCGGCGGTGACGACGATCGCCGCGCACGTGGACAGCATGGTCGTGCTGTCGCGTTCGATGGCGGCCGAAGGCATGTACCCGGCAATAGATCCGATCGCTTCCTCCTCAATCCTGCTTGATCCGCTCGTCGTCGGCGACGAGCACGCGACAATCGCAATCCAGGTTCGGCAGACGATCGAACATTATCGTGAGTTACAGGATGTCATTTCGCTACTTGGGATCGAGGAACTCGGTGCGGATGACCGACGTATCGTCGGTCGAGCGCGTCGTTTGCAGCGCTTTCTAACCCAGCCTTTCAGCGTGACCGAGGCGATCACCGGTGTACCTGGCCGGTCCGTCGGGGTCGCCGATACACTCGCGGGTTGCCAGGCAATTCTGAATGGTGAATGCGATGCCTGGCAGGAGAGTTCTCTGTACATGATAGGTACCCTTGACGAGGCGCGCGCGCGGGAAGATGCCTCGCACCAGACCTCACCGCCCATTGTTAATAGTACGCCCGGAGGCACGCCGCGATGAGCACGACACTTCACCTGATGATCGCCACGCCAGCCTGTGTGCTGTTCGACAGCGAGCAAGTGGTGGCGCTGCGCGCCGAGGACGAAACAGGGAGTTTCGGGATTCTCCCCGGCCACGCTGACTTTCTAACCGTGCTACGCCCATCCGTGCTTCGGTGGCACGGGGCCGACGGTGTGGGCCATTTTTGTGCGCTGGCGGAAGGCGTGCTCAGAGTCGGCGACGGACATGATGTAACGATCGCATGCCGCAACGGCGTGCTAGGCGACTCGCTTGAAATCCTCGAAGCTCAGATTAAGGTGGAACAAGCAAAACAGGTCGATGCTGCGCGCCGCGCGAGAGTTGAGCAGACCCGCTTGCATGCACAAGCCGTTCGTCAGCTGCTGCGTTATCTGCGCCCCGGCGCTGCCTCACAAGCCTCCGCCGACGGGGAGACGACGTCGTGACGGGGACGGACACCGATCGCCCTACCACCGATCACACTGATCGCGGCAGTCGGAATCTGGATCGCGCCGACGGTGACCGCGTCGCCCGCGCCGCGCGGGAGGCTCTTCAGCGCGAGCGCCAGGCGAGTGAGGAACCCGAGCCATCCCTCGGGAATCGCCTCGGTCAGATTGGAATTCTCGGCTGGACGATCGTCGTTCCGACCCTGCTCGGTCTTGCACTCGGCCATTGGCTCGATAGACAGTTCGGCACCGGTGTGTTTTTTTCCGCTCCGTTGCTCATGGTCGGCTCGGGTGTCGGTCTGTGGTCGGCATGGAAATGGATGCATCGACAAACGCGGAGAAAATGACCGTGACACATCTTCCGTTTGGGGTCGTTCAGGTTGCCTTTGGATGCCTTGTCGGCACTATGGCGGGCCTGCTCCATTTCACGACGTTGCACTGGTGCGTGCGGCTACTCAGCGTCGGTGCACCAGGGAAAGCGGTTGCCGTGCACGGCGCACGACTTGGCGTACTGGTGCTCACCTTCTTTGTGCTGGCCAAGCTCGGCCCATGGGCACTGCTGTGTGGTGCCCATGGTCTGCTGCTTGCGCGAGACGTGGTCCTGCGGCGTGTCCGGGTGGCGCGATGATCCATTCACCGCTCGCAACCGTACCCGCGTTTCATGTCGGCCCGGTGCCGATTTCGATGCCCGTCGTCGCAACCTGGGCAATCATGGCGTTGCTCGCGGCTGGCGCCGCATACTGCACGCGCCGGCTGTCGCTCACACCATCGAAAGCCCAGAGCGTGCTGGAATTGCTGGTGAACACCATCGACGCTCAGATCCGCGACACGATGCAGGCTGAACCCCGCAACTACCGTTCGCTGATCGGCACGCTCTTCCTCTTCATCCTTATCAGCAACTGGTCTTCGCTCCTGCCTGGAGTCGAACCACCCACCGCGCACCTTGAGACCGATGCGGCCCTTGCGTTGATCGTATTCTGCGCGACGATTTTCTACGGGATACGCACGCGCGGGCTGCGTCGCTATCTCGCTACGTTTGCCCAGCCGACCTGGGTCATGGTTCCGCTGAACGTGGTCGAACAGATCACGCGCACCTTCTCACTGGTGGTGCGTCTGTTCGGCAACGTCATGAGTGGGGTGTTCGTGGTTGGCATTGTGCTATCGCTCGCTGGGCTGTTGGTGCCCATTCCACTGATGGCCCTCGACCTGCTGACCGGCGCGGTACAGGCCTACATCTTCACCGTGCTTGCGATGGTTTTCATCGGCGCAGCCCTTGCGGAGAGGCCCCAGGGAATTTCAGACGAAAAACAGGAAACATCATGAGCAATCTTACACAGGTGATCAGTATCATCGCCGCCGCGATCGCCGTTTCATTCGGGGCGATTGGACCCGCTCTCGCCGAAGGCCGTGCAGTCGCGGCCGCGATGGATGCGATCGCGCGCCAGCCGGAATCGGCCGGCACGATCTCGCGCACACTGTTTGTCGGCCTTGCGATGATCGAGACGATGGCGATCTATTGTCTGGTGATCGCCTTGCTTCTCTTATTTGCAAACCCGTTCGCGAAGTGAGCCTGAGTTCATCATGCACATCGACTGGTGGACACTCGGGCTACAGACCATCAACGCCCTGGTTCTCATCTGGCTGCTGGCTCGCTTCCTGTTCCGTCCGGTAGCAAAAATCGTCGCGGAGCGACAACTGGCGGCAACGGCCCTGATGAATGATGCGGTCGCGGCCAAGGCCGCGGCGCTCAGCGAGCAACAGCAGGCAGCCGCAGAAATCGCTCGCCTCGAACAGCAGCGAGGTCAGACACTCGAAGCGGCGTCAGCCGAGGCTGCAACGCTGAAGGCCTCGCTCGAGAGCGCCGCGCGTGCCAATGCAGAGCGACTCCGGACTGCCGCCCAAGCCGAAATCGACACCGCACGACGCAATGCGGCCCAGGCTGACGCCGACAGGGCGTCCCAATTCGCACTTGACGTAGCGGCCAAGCTACTTGACCGCCTACCCAGGGAGGCTCGCGTCAGCGGCTTCATCGATGGGCTCGCCGTTGGACTGGGCAAGCTGCCCGAAAGCACCCGGGCGCAATTGGGACGCGACGGCGTCCCACTGCGGCTGATCGCAGCTTGTGAATTGCGTGCGGATGAACTTGCCGGGTGCCGCACGGCGCTCAGTCGCGTGCTCGGACGTGAACTGCCGATGCAGGTAACCGTGGACCCAACAGTAATCGCCGGTCTGGAACTGGAAGCGCCGCATGCGACGGTGCGCAACAGCTTTCGCAGCGATCTGATGCATCTCAAAGCGGAACTACTCACTCATGACACAGACCCCGCCTGATCCGGCCGACGACGGGTGGCTGGCACGCAGCCGAGCGACGCTATCACGTACACGACTGGCCCCCTGCGCAGAAACGCTCGGCCGCGTCGAGCATGTCGCCGATGGCATCGCGTCGATCTCAGGTCTCCCGAACGTCCGACTGAATGAGTTGCTTCGTTTTGAAGGGAATCGTCTCGGCTTCGCGATTACGCTCGATGCCGACATCATCAGCGCGGTGCTACTCGATGAAAATGACGAGATTGCCGCAGGTTCCCGCGTCACCGGCACGGACCAGGTGATGGAGGTGCCCGTTGGACCGGGCTTGCTCGGTCGTGTCGTCGATCCGCTCGGCCGCCCCCTGGACCGGGACGAGCCTGTGCCCTGCGCAGCGCATCTGCCAATTGAAAGACCCGCGCCCGCGATCATTGAACGCGACAGGGTTTCCCAACCGGTCGCAACTGGCATTCTGTTGATTGACGCGCTCTTTGCAATCGGGCGCGGTCAACGGGAATTGGTCATCGGCGATCGGGCTACGGGCAAAACCTCCATCGCTGTCGACACAATCGTCAACCAGAAGGACTCGGACTTGATCTGCGTGTACGTGGCGATTGGCCAGCGGGCCACAGCCGTGCAGCGCGTCATCGACGCCGTGCATCGGCACGGGGCACCTGAACGATGCGTCTTCGTCGTCGCTTCAGCGGCTGCGTCCCCGGGCCTGCAATGGATCGCCCCCTTTTCCGGCTTCACGATCGCCGAGTATTTCCGCGATCGTGGACAGCATGCGCTCGTGGTAATCGACGATCTGACCAAACACGCCGCGACCCACCGCGAACTGGCGCTCCTCACGCGTGAGCCGCCTGGTCGCGAGGCCTACCCGGGAGACATCTTCTATCTGCATGCGCGCCTGCTCGAACGCGCCGCGAAACTGTCAGCCGAACGTGGCGGCGGCTCACTAACCGCGTTGCCGATCGCGGAAACCGATGCCGGAAACCTGTCAGCCTACATTCCCACCAATCTCATCTCGATCACCGATGGGCAGATCGTGCTCGACACGAGACTGTTCGCGGCCAACCAGCGGCCCGCAGTGGATGTCGGCCTGAGCGTCAGTCGGGTTGGCGGCAAGGCACAACTGCCCATGTTGCGCAAAGTTTCGGGGCGGCTTCGGCTCTATTACGCACAGTTCCTGGAACTCGAAATGTTCACTCGCTTTGGCGGTCTCACGGATGCCCGGGTCAAGGCACAGGTCGCGCGCGGCCAGCATATTCGCGCGCTTATCACCCAACCGCGCTTTACACCGTTGCGCCCCGTCGACGAGATCGCGCTGCTGGCGGCCCTGAATGACGGGGTATTCGATGCATTCCCGATCGAACTCATTACAGGCTTGCGCACACGGCTGGCAGCCCATCTGGATGCGCATGGTGGCGCCCCGGCAGGAGCCACGCTCAACGAGACGGGCGCGCTCGATGCGGGCACCTTGGCGGCGCTCGTGGCCGCGGTGCAAGATCTTGCCCAGCAGATCGCGACCGCAGGGGCATCGCCATGAGTAACAAGCTCAATGATGTGCAGACGCGTATTGGGAGCGTACATGAACTGGAGGCTGTGGTCAGCGCCATGCGTGGCATCGCTGCGGCACGCACGCGGGAGGCCCGCGGGCGACTGGAAGGCATCCGGGCCTGCGCCAGCATGATCGGTGCTGCGATCGGCGACGCCCTGATGCTCGACGATCGCAGCGAACCAGCAGCGCGCCCCGACGCAAGCGCCGAACGGCAGGTGATGATCATCTTATGCGCCGAACAGGGCTTCGTCGGCACGTTCAATGATCACGTGATTGCAGTCGCAACGAGCCGCATTCAGGTGTACCCGACCGAATATTTCGTGATCGGAGATCGCGGACTCGCGGTCGCTGCCGAGCATGGGTTGAAAATCAGCTGGAGCGCACCGATGGTCGTTCACGCTGACGAGGTGCCAGTGCTAGCCAACCGCATCACCGAAGCGTTGTACGCGCGCCTCGAAAGCGGACGCGCGACCCGCGTGAACGTGCTACATGCCGCGCCACAATTGTCAGCCGCTATCGAAATCGTGGAGCAGGCTCTTTTGCCGTTCAATTTTCGGCGATTTCCGAAGGCGACCCGCCGCCTTGCGCCGCTCGTCACCCTCCCCCCTCAGCGGCTGCTTCTGAAGCTTGCTGAAGAATACATTTTCGCGCAATTGTGCGAAGCAATACTCCTGTCTTTTGCGGCAGAAAACGAGGCGCGCATGCGCGCGATGATTGCTGCGCGCACAAACGTTCACGACACACTCGATCAATTGATCGGTGATTTCCGTCGACTGAGGCAGGAGGAAATCACCTCAGAGATCGTCGAACTGGCCTCAGGCAGCCTCGTAGTGAATGATTCGAGACAAAAGCGCCGTTCTAAAAGCTGAGAAATTCTGTCCATCCACTGCACCGGTTCATCGGACGAGCAGTCGTATATTTTTGGTGTAGTCGTCGTTCGTGAACGAATCTTCCGAAGGCTTCCTCATTTCAACGTCGCGCGATTGAATGGCCTATCTGTTCATCATGATCGGCGGCGTCGGACAGAAAGAATTCCTTTCTCGCCTCCTCGATAACCCGTCGAACGTACGCGTCGTGCTCTTTCCCCTGTCCACTTGCCTCCATATCCCAGTTGCGCGCCTCAGCATCCACCGGGTGCGCCTTCGGCAGGGGGACAGATGTTTCTGCCCGCCCTTCACCAGTCGGCTTCTCTTGATGTATTCGCATATGCACCTCCTCGCGGATTTGCTCGGCGGTACGCACTGTCTTAGCCATTTTCAGCTCCTGAAAGGTTTAAAACCGCAGCGGGGTCCCAACGCCGATAGCGGGCTGGGGCCGCGAACCCGCTGGCAACACTCACCGTCTTCAGCAGCACTGCAGCAGTCGGTTTCAATACTGTTTCAGCCGGGCGTTAGGAACGTCAACGCCGATCGTAGTTGCCATCCAAGCACCAAAGCCTGTGCTCGCCAGCGTCGTCAGCACGATCGATCCCACCTGCTATCGAGAGTCCGGCCGGCGGAAAGGCCACCCCGACAAGGCCCGCTAGCACGCCCGTCCGCCGCCTACGGCCAACCCCGCGCAATCGCGGGAAAGAGATTGCCGCGCTGCGTAATCGTCGCCTCCGGCAAATTTTGAAGCGGGACGCCGGGTCGTGGAGCACGTGGATGTACACTGCCCCGCCCGCGTGAGCGTAGATCGTCGATGATCCCCTTTACACTTTGCACGTCCGATAACAAGGAATATATGCGCCGTGTTTCGCGCCTCCTATCAGGAATACCCGAAACCGAGAATGAGGCAAACCGGAGGCCCCGCGTCAGGTGCGGCCTGGCCGCGGGACGGACTCCTGTTAAATATGCATTCTCAGTTGACGCGCGTCGGCTACTTCTGTATCCACTGGCGTCAGATGCGGAGCCAGACGCCCCCACTCTGTCGGGCAGGTGATTTCGATTACTGAAGTTGACCCGCGAAAACGGACACCTATCCTTTGGATAAGGAGGTGGCAAAATGGGCAAGCATCGAGCGCCGTACCCGGCAGAGTTCCGGGCTCGCATCGTTGATCTGGTGAAGGCCGGTCGAACACCTGAGGAGCTAGCGCGAGAGTTCGAGCCTAGCGTGCAGACGATAATCAACTGGGTGGCGCAGGCGGATATCGACGCCGGCGTGCGTAACGAGGGTTTGACCACCGCTGAGCGCCAAGAACTCGCACGTTTGCGCCGCGAGAATCGTCAATTAATGACGGAGCGCGACATTCTCTCTCACGCCGCAGCCTGGTTCGCCCGCGAGACAGGAGCCGTATCCTCGAAGGATACGGATTCATGAGAGCGTACCGGGCCCGTTGGCCCATTGTCACGATGGCGCGGCTGCTGGGAGTCTCGACCAGCGGATACTACGCGTGGCTAGTTCGCGAGCCATCAAAGCAGTCTTGTAACGATGCCCAATTGCTGGCGTGCATTCGTACGATGCACGCGAGTTCGCGCGGTACGTATGGCGCGCCGCGTATCCATGCGCAACTCGCGCGCGAAGGCGTGCACGTGGGACGCAAGCGGGTAGCTCGCCTGATGCGCATCGCGGGCCTATGCGGGGCAAGCCGACGGCGATGGCCACGCACTACGCGACAACGTGGGGGAACACGGCGTGCGCCGGACCTGGTACGCCGGCACTTCAGTGCGAAAGGCCCGAACATACTGTGGGTGGCAGATGCCACCTATATCCCCAGTGGCGAAGGGTTCTTATATCTGGCCGTGGTGCTTGACGTGTTCAG
>NZ_FCOG02000249.1 GCF_001544975.2 Caballeronia arationis
TCTGGATTCACAGCCGCCCCGCGGTCAGCCGCGCGTATTTGCGCATCAAGCGCTGAAGTCGCGCGCCGGGGATCGATAGTGACGAGCTGTGGGGGCGGGCCTTCCGATGTCCTCGATGCCCCGATCGCGTAGGATGAACTGCCGCCGACCCCGGAACCGCTGCCGCACCGCCGCGCCGAGGAGTCGGCCCTGCTGGCGGGGCAAGAGGGCATTAAGACGTTGGTGCCCAAGCCGCTGACATCGAACAGCAAGGCAGACGGTCGCTTTGACAAGCGGGACTTCGTCTACATTGATCGGATGATGAGTATCGCCGTCCACCAGGAGAGCGGGCCATTTGGCGCTTCACGACGATTGAGGCAGGACTGAAGATTCACAAGTATTGGCCTTCAGCGTGTCCAAGTTGCAAACTAAAGCCGCAGTGCACTCCGAGTCCATATCGAAGGGTAACGCGGTGGGAACACGAGAAGGTACTTGAGGACATGCAGCGTCGACTCGATCAGAAACCAGACGCCGCGAGATTGCGAGGACAGACAGTCGGGCACCCAACAGCTGAAGGCCCCATTGCGCGCAGCTCTGCGCCGCCGTCACGACATTTCCGGCATCACAGTCCTCCAGCATGACCAGCAGTCCCGGTCCCCATGACGCAACCCGGCGGAGACTGTGCGGGGACTTTGAGTCGGGCAGGAGCGGATCCGTCGTGCGAAGTGAAAAGGAAGCAAAGGTAGTATCCGGTGCGAATTGTAGCGTGCCACGGACGGTCGGCTAACCGACCTCTGCCGCCAAGGCCAGTCTCAACCGAGACACCGGGCGCACTTCCCGGCGCCGTCATCGCGCGCTGCTGCCCTGCTTTGCCGCAAGTGCTATATTCCGAAGGTTTTACCGGAAATGGCCAAACGCGTTCTACTGTCCAAGACGCCGAGCCATATGACCTTCGCCTCAGATAACCAACGAGATTTGTCCAACCTGTTTGCGGGCCGCGGTTCGCTTGCATCTCGAATCGATCGCGGCAAGCAAGCGCGCGGACAGGTTCCGCGAGCAGATCTTGCTATTTGCAAGATCGAGCAGCGGGACACGATTGCACTGCTCGAAGCGTCCAACGCGGGCCGTGTGACAGAGCTGATCCCCATCCGTTATGGACGCATGCTTGCGAATCCGTTCGCGTTCTATCGGGGCGCGGCGCCGTTGATGGCCTTTGATCTGGCCAGATTGCCGCGCACTGACATCATCGTGCAACTCGGCGGCGACGCGCATCTGGCCAACTTCGGACTGTTCGCGAGTCCAGAGCGGCGCGTTCTGTTCGGACCGAATGACTTCGACGAAACGCTCCCGGGACCGTTCGACTGGGATGTGCGCCGCCTCGCCGCCTCCTTCGTTGTCGCCGCGCGTGAACGCGGATTTTCAACGAGCGACCAGCGCAACATCGTGCGACGCTTGTGCGAGACATTCCGGCAGCGCATCGCAGAGTTCAGCAAAATGGATACGCTCGATGTCTGGTACCACCAGGTCGAATCGACGACCTTGCTGGCCATTGCCGATTCGGCGGAGGAAAGAGAAAGGAACTGGCGGTCATCGACAAGGCGCGATTGCAATCGTCGCGCTCTGTGATGAGCCACGCCACCGAACTCGTCAACGGCAAGCTGCGCATCAAGGAACTGCGGCCGCTCGTGTATCACATCCCCCTGGAAAACAAGCGCGAATGCAGGCAGTACGACGACATGATCCGGCGTTTCTTCGCGGACTACCGATTGACGCTCCCGGATGACCGGCGCGCACTGTTCGACCGTTTTGAACTGGTCGACGTGGCGATGCGGGTCGTCGGCATCGGCTCGGTGGGCACGCGTTGCTATGAGGCGCTTTTCATGGCCGACAGAGAAAGTCCGCTCTTCCTGCAACTCAAGGAGGCGCGTGCTTCCGCGCTGGAGGGCTATCTTCCGGCGAGCCAGTTCCCGAATCATGGCCAGCGCGTGGTGACTGGCCAGCGAATGCTGCAACCAGCGAGCGACATCTTCCTGGGTTGGTCCAAGATGCACCATACGGACAACGATTTCTATGTCAGGCAGTTGCGCGACATGAAAGGCGCGTTCGACTTCACCACTTTCGACGTCGAAGATCTCGCCGAGTACGCCGTGTCGTGTGGCACCGCCTTGGCCCAATCAATGGCCAAAGCCGGCGATCCCGCGCTGATCAGCGGATACGTCGGCAAATCGACTGCATTCGACAACGCTATCGAGCGATTCGCGCTGGCCTACGCGGAGCAAAACGAGGCGGACTGGACTGCGCTGAAATCCGCCGTCAAGGCGGGGCAAGTTCAGGCAACGCGTGAATGAAAATTGGGAACGGCCCGCACGGCGACAGCAGGTGGTGCCGCGTTCACAGTCGGTACGCGGGCCGCCTGGACCGTTGCTCGCGCGCATCGCCTGACGGCAGCCGACACCAGTGCCGAAAGGTTCGAGCTTGAGTCTTCAAGGATAAATATTTCACTTGCCACAACGCCTGAAATATTTTCAGTGCAGGACACTGAAAGTCTTGACATCATCTTTAGTCAATCCATAAGATTGTGAATCTTCAACTATTGGGCGATCGCCTTGGACACCAGCAGTAGTCGATCTTCGAACCAGATTTCCGCCTGAGCGACTCACGTTCGCGCCTCTCTAACGCCGCCGTTTGTCACCCAGGCAAGCGGTGCGCGCAGTAGTTCACAGTAGCTCCCACGTGCACCTCGATTCACGCCAGATTGCGTGATGCGATTGCGCATGCGCCGTCTGGTTTTACGCCGCGTCGCATGCGGCTGCGTCCACGCGCGCCTGTCGCCCGGCATGTGGACGCGGCCGCATGTTGGACGACGGCCAACCGTGATCTTCCGGAACAGGAGCCGCCATGACCGACAGTGACAGTTGTCCCTTACGCCGCCAGACCCTTTTAAACCCGGGTCACAGGGACACATCGGCTGCTTAGCCTGACTTCGCTCAGGAACGCCCGACTGGCCCCGCGCCCAATATGCGGTGAGCACACACGTTGCCGCCACGGAGCCAGATCATGAACTTCGGCCTGCTGCTGTCGCAACTCCCGCAACCCAACGCATCGCGCCCGCACTACGAAGCAATGCTTGCGCTCGATTGCCGTCAGTCGGCGCTCGTGCGTTTTCTACGCCAGTTAAAATCCTTCTTTTCCTGAACCGCCGAGCGCGTTTCGGCATAGGCACGCGCGACCGCCCGCGGGTAGTCGCCACACGTGCCTATGCCGAGAGTTGACGCTTGTCCGATAACCAATAATCGCCAGGGGATCTAACATGTCCACGCCCACCAACGTCTCTCCAGCCATCGCCGCGAACCGAAGTGCCGTCCTCGACAACGCGCACGTCGGCGACATCCGCGGCGCATTCGGCTCGATCGCGCATCATGACACCGCACCGCGCGGCACCTGGTGGGCGCGTTTGCGCACGCTGCTCGCGATTCTGGGGCCCGGCCTCATCGTGATGGTCGGCGACAACGACGCGGGTGCGTTCAGCACCTACACGCAGGCGGGTCAGAACTACGGCACGACGCTACTCTGGACGATGCTGCTGCTCGTGCCCGTGCTTTACGTGAACCAGGAAATGGTGCTCCGCCTTGGCGCGGTGACGGGTGTCGGCCACGCTCGGCTGATCTTCGAGCGCTTCGGCAAGTTCTGGGGCGCGTTCAGCGTGATCGATCTCTTCCTGCTCAACGCGCTGACGATCGTGACCGAATTCATCGGCATCACGTTCGTGCTCGATTTCTTCGGGTTGCCCAAGGTCGCAGGCGTTTGCATCACGGCCGCGCTGACGATGGCCGCAGTCAGTACCGGCGACTTCCGGCGCTTCGAGCGCTTCGCGGTCGTGCTCTGCGTGCTCAGCCTCGTGCTTGTACCGGTGCTTGTCGCGATTCATCCGCCGGTGTCGCAGATGACACGCGACTTCTTCGTGCCGAACTGGCCCGCGCACGCGAAGATCTCGGATGTGATGCTGCTCGTGATTGGCATCGTCGGCACGACGGTCGCGCCGTGGCAACTGTTTTTCCAGCAGAGCTATGTGATCGACAAGCGCATCACGCCGCGCTTTATTAGGTACGAGAAAGCGGACCTGTGGATCGGAATCGTGTTGGTGCTGATCGGCGCGGTCGCGATGATGGGCTTCACCGCGGCGCTGTTCGGCGGTCATCCGGAGTTCGGTAACTTCTCCGACGCAGGCGGCGTGATCGCCGGCCTCGAGAAGTACGTGGGCCGCACCAGTGCGACGCTGTTCGCGGTCGCGCTGCTCGACGCGTGCACCATTGGCGCGGCGGCCGTATCTTTGTCGACCGCGTACGCGATTGGCGACGTGTTCAAGATCCGGCACTCGCTGCATCGCGGCGTGAGCGACGCAAGGGGCTTTTACCTGGTGTACTTTGGGATTGTTGCACTCGCGGCCGCGATTGTACTGATCCCCGGCAGCCCGCTCGGCCTGCTGACAGAGGCGGTTCAAACGCTTGCGGGCGTGCTGCTGCCGAGCGCGACCGTGTTCCTGCTGCTGCTCTGCAACGACAAGTCAGTGCTCGGCCCATGGGTCAATTCGAAGAAGCTGAACCTGTTCACGGGTTCGGTGATCTGGGTGCTCGTGATGCTGTCGATCATCCTGACCGCATCGGTGATGTATCCGGATATCAGCGGTGAGTCGATCATCGACGTGCTCGTCGGCGGCACCGCATTCGCGATCGTTGGTTATGTGGCCACCGTGCTGCTGCGTACCGCAAGTGCTATCGCGCACGTGCCGCAAGCGCCGGTCGACCACGCGCAGCGCGACACATGGCGCATGCCGCCGCTCGACACGCTCCAGCCGCAGAAAATGACGCTCTCGACGCGGGTCTGGATGAGCTTGCTGCGCGGCTATCTTGTGATCGCGGTCGGTCTTGTGATCTTCAAAGTGCTGCAGATGACGCTGTTCAAATAAGCCCAGCCGTTGATGTTGCGCTCTAATCGGTCCGTTGCGGCCGGCTTCTCGAAGCGCGCCATCGGACGGCAACAAGCCCATCTCGGTGCCGGGGAAGCGTGCGTGCACTATTGTGAACTTTGCCCGGTCCGCCTGACTCAACCAACAGAGCCTACCCGGAAAAGGTGGTGGGCGCGGTAGGAGGGGAAAGCCAGACGCGTGCTCAGTCAAGATCGGCATGCCCCCGACCATGACCTCAGGATTGCCCACATCTTCGGGATCTGACGCGAAAGAATTGCTTGTAAACGCGTAGCGTCAATGTTAACTTTCG
>NZ_FCOG02000189.1 GCF_001544975.2 Caballeronia arationis
TCTTTGCAGCAGCAAAGAAAGTAAGTCCCGCCCCGGACAGGGGCAGAGCTAATGGACCACTAAGAAAACAAGTTCCACGGAGGCACAGGCGCATCAAACGGTGTCTGAAACCAACCCCCCGCACCCCGAGCGCCAGCGAAACCATCACGAGGCGGTTTGCGGACGCTCATTCAACGCCCGATTGCGGTGATGCGCGCCGTGACGCAGAAGACGCACCAGATCATGCGACATCGCATCGACAGTAAAGCGCTTCGTGAACGTGGCGAGCGCCTGCGCGCGCATTTTCGCGGCATCGGCGGCGGGCAGCGTGAGCCAGCGGCGCAGCATGTCGGCTGCACCTTCTACGGTGTCCGTCCCGACGATGCCCGCGCCGTCCGTCTTCACTTCGCGCCAGATGTTGACCTTGTCAGAGATCAGCACCGGCAGCGAGCAGCCGAGCGCCTCTGCCACCGCGATCCCGAAGTTCTCCTGATGCGACGGCAGCACGAACGCGTCGCTTGCATGAAACGCACCCCACTTGAGGTCGCCCGCGAGCATGCCGGTCCAGGTGATGCGCTCCGCGATCCCGAGCTCGCGCGCGAGCGTCTGCAGTTGCGCACCCCATTCGCCGCCATCGGGGCCGGCCATCACGAGATGCGCGTTTGCGTCGAGATCTCGCACGGAGGCGAAAGCCTTGATCAGCAGATCGCAGCCCTTCTTCTCGTGGATGCGGCCGAGAAAGAGGATCAGACGCTTGTCTGCGAGTTGCGGATACGCAGCAAAGAAGTCCGCGCGCAGACGCTCGCCGTCGCCCGGAGGCGGATTCGTGCCGAACGCGACGACTTCCTCGTTCGCGCGATAGAGCCGGAACGATTGCCGCGCGAGCACGCGCTCTTCCTCAGCGGTGAAGAGGACGCGCTCCGCATCGCGCAGCACGCGATATTCGGCCCACGGCCAGTAGAGCGATTTCTTCAGATGCTTGAGCGGATAGGTGCGCTTGAACCACGGGTCCAGCATGCCGTGCGGAAACACGTAGTACGGCACGCCCATGCCGCGCAGTGCCTTCCATGTGCCATAGCTATGGTATTGCCAGAGGCCGTTGACGATCACCGCGTCGAAGCGCGCCGCGTGGTCGCGAAGCCACGGCACGAGGCGCGGGCAAAGCCCGTAGTTGCCCTTCGACGGCCCGAGTGCATGCACCTTTAGCGGAAACGCCGCGAGCCAGGGCGCGTGCGGGTCGTCGAGCGTCACGACTTCGACGTCGTGACCCATCGCCTTCAGGCTGATCCCGCTCTGGCGAACGCCTTCCGTAGGGCCGCCGGCGCGGGGGTCGATGGTGGAAAGCAGATGGAGGATCTTCATGGGCATGTACGGGTTGAACCGGAAGAAGCAGGCACGCCGCGCGGCGCCGTTGCCCGCGCGGATGCGTCGTGGCAGAGGCGTCGGCGGCCTGGCGCGGTGACGGGCGCGCGGGTCCGGGGGGGCATGTCGGTCAGCCGAGCGGCGCGAGCGTGCTCGAGCCGGAAGGCGGCTGGTGTCGTCCGTGTGTCAGGGACGGCGTCTGTGCCGGCTGCGGCGGCAGCATCTCGGGGCCGCCTTCGCCCATGCCCGGCTCGAAAGGACCGTATTCCGGACCGAAATTCGGACGATACGACGGCCGCGCTTGTGCCGGGTTGGCCATCGCGCGCAGGCGCATGGCGTGGGCGATGCGCCCGTAGCTCGCGACGAGCAGGCCGAGCGCGACGCCGAACACGAGCCCCGAGAAGCGGTTGCCGAGCGGATTGCCGCCCACCGAGATCGCGGGCAGCGAGGCGAGCACGAGCAGAGCGCGGCCGAGGACCGGCAGGTACAGGACGTCGGGCGCGCGGCGGCGCCATGCGCGATAAGCCTGCGAGCCGCGCCACAGCGCGAAGATCACTCCGATCGGCAGCGCGAGCCCGAACAGGATGCCGCCCGCGAACAGCTGATACACCCAGAAGTTGTGGCCGGCCGCCCATTCCTTGATCGCGTAGAAATCCTTCGCGCTCATCTGGCCCGCCAGGTCCGGCAGGTAGGCGGGCGAATAGCGATAGTCGTGGCCGTATCCCATGCCGGAGAGAAGCGATACCGTCGACGACGTCGTCTGGTCGTACTGGTCCTTCATTTCGGCGAGACGGGTGATCGTGGTCGGGTCGCGTCCGGATTCCGTTTCCGCCGAGAAGAAGATGCGCTGCGTCCAGTGCTCCGCGACGGTCGGGAATACCGCGGCGGCGGCGAATGCCATGCCGACCAGCAGCACGCCGATCATTGTGGCGCGCGCGCCGGCCTTGAGCAGCAGGCGGGGCGAAGGCGCGGCAAGCCAGGTGGCGAACATGAAGAGCAGCACCGTGCCGACAAGCAGACTGCGCGTGACGCTCAGGAGTTCGATCACGATCGTCACGAGAAAGAGCACGACCGACATCTTCGTGAGACGCTTGGCGACGACGAATTCATGCAGCAACAGTCCCTGCAGGCAGAGGAACGTGACGGAAACGATCCGGAAGCGCACGTTCTCGAGACCGCCGCCCGTCGCCCAGCCGTAGGCGAAGCTAAAGAAGAGCGAGATCACCATCGACCAGAACATCACCTTCTCGATCTGCTCCAGGCGTTCCTGGTTCCACGGATGACATCCGACGAAATAGCCGAGCAGCATCAGGAGAAACGGCAGGATGACGCGCAGATAGTTGCCCACGTCGTTGCCCTGCACGAGCTGCGTAACGACGCTGCCGACAATGGTGACGAGCAGTGCGGCGGTGACGAAGCTGCGCAGGCGCGAGCGGCGCGCGAAGCGCGGCGCGATCAGCATCAGGGCGATGCCGCCGGCGACGGTCGGGACGACGAGCAGGATCTGCAGCACCTTGCTGGATGATTCCGCGCCCTTGAAGTCAAGCGCGAGGGGCAGCAGGAACATCCACATCCAGAAGAGGGCGTATTTGTTGCGCATATGGTTCTCTCTCGGCTCACTAGCTCTTTAAGCTCTTCATGGCGGCTGCGATGCCGCTGCGTACTCAGGATCCCATTGTCGCGCTCCATTTGAACGCAGTCACGGCATCCCGGGTACCCCCGTATTTGTGGGTCGAATATATCAGCGGCACAAAGTGCACGCCGCCGCGGCGGCGCCTAAGAACTAGCCTTCGGCGCGAAACGACTGACGCCCGTGTGCGCCGCACCACGCTTGGCGTCGCGTGTCGCACGGGGGTTCGGGGAAGTGTTGCGGGTCGAACACCCGTGCCGCGCCGATGTCCGCGAACGACAGCATGTTGGCGGATCAAACCGGCATTCTCGGCAGAAGATTCATAGGTCGGAAAGCGGCGAGAAGACGCCAGGTAAAAAACGCTTTCGGCAATCTGTCCGACCAGTCGGGCTCGTCGTCAAAAGGTCCGTCGCAGCGTCACGAGGCGGCATTGCCAGGACCGTCACTAAACAAAGACCTTCGAATAATAGGGGGGAGGCCATGGGCTTGTTCGGCGCGAAACGCACCCAGGCGGGGAAGCCGGCATCGAATTCAGCGCCCGCACGATCGATCGAACTCGATTTCATCCGCGGAATCGCGATCATTGCGGTGATGGGCTACCACTTCCACTCGTATCCGACGGGCAGCGCGTTCATCGCGGCGATCGAAATGCCGCTGAAGAGCTTCGGGCACGAGGGCGTCAACCTGTTCTTCACGCTGAGCGGCTTCCTGGTCGGCGGTCTGTTGCTCAAGCAGTATTCGCAGGACGGACGCATCGATGCGGGACGCTTCATCGTCCGGCGGATGTTCAAGATCTGGCCCGCATACTACGTGCTGATCCTCTTTCATGTGTTTGCAGGGCGCCATCCGACGAGCACCTTCCTCGTCCAGAACCTGACGCACATGCAGAACTACTTCGGGTCATCGATTGCGCAGACCTGGAGTCTTGCCGTCGAGGAGCATTTCTACCTGTTCCTGCCGGTGCTCCTGATCGGCTTTGCGCGGCTCAAGCTCAAGGCCAACGCCATCCTTGGCGTGCTGTTCGCAATCTGCATGCTGGTGCTCGTCGCGCGCAGCGCGGCGGTCGCGAACGGCGACCTGAACGGCACGTTCTTCTACACGCAATACCGCATCGACAGCCTGCTCTTCGGCGTGCTGCTCGCCACGCTCTACTGGCTCAAGCCGGCCGTCTATCACTCGATCGCCGCGCGCAAGAAGGTGCTGATCGCGGCAGTGGTGCTGCTCGTCGCGTGGCTCGTGTTCGGCACGCGCAACGTCGCGCTCGACCAGAGCATCGGCTACACGATCCAGGCCATCGGCTTCACTGCGCTCATCGTGCTGACGCTGGAGTACTCGGGTTCGATCCGCGATTCGTTCATCTATCGCGGCATCGGCTGGATCGGCCTGTATTCGTATGGCATCTACCTGTGGCACTCGCTCGCGCTCGCACCCGGCGACATCCTGATCCGCAAGGCCGCCGCGATGGGCCTGCCCGCGATCCCGTCCTGGGCGTTCATCATGGCGGCGCAGTTCGCGATTGCAATCGGTGTCGGCTACGTGACGACGCGCGCCGTGGAGTTCCCGTTCCTGCGCATCCGCGACGCGCTGTTCCCGGCGAAGCGCAAGGGCGCGATCGAAGTGCCCGCGGCGGGCCACGTTTCCTGAAGCGGTTGCTTCAAAGGCGGGTCATAAAAAAAGCGGCGCATGTGCGCCGCTTTTCCTTTGGAGCTGCCCGATGCGTCAGGCAACCGCCTGCCGCAGCGTCTGCTTGAACTGGCTGAGCGTGTTGCGTTCGAGCAGATGCTGGGCGCCCGGCGTCGCGCGCGGCGCACCGGCGAGCACCGCATCGAGCGCGCGGTTGATCGTCGGCGCCGTGAGGTCGTCGACGACCGGGCCCAGTTCGCCCGTGCGGCAGAACCAGCCGATGAGGCCGTCGGCCGTGGCGACGACCGGCTTGCCGAAGCGATACGCCTGCACCAGCACGCCGCTCATGCCGTAGTGCCCCTTGTAGCCGAGCCACACGACATCGCAGGCCGAAAAGAGATCGAGCTCGGTCTCGCTGGAAATGAAGGTGTCGAGCACGACCGGTTTCGGCACGATCTTCGAGGTCACCGCCGCAAGCGTCGAGCGCACGTCCTCGTCCTGCGCGCCCGCGATCACGAGCGTCGGCGCGTTCGCATCGGCCGGGCGCGCGGCAAGGGCCGCGGCCAGTTCGAAGATGCCCTTGCGGTCGTTGATCGCGCCGTACACGAGCACGTGCTTGCCGCCGCCGAGGCCGAGCCGCGCCTTCGCGAGCTGCGGCTCCGCGGCGCGCGCGTCGGGGAACGGATCGGCGAGATATTCGATGGCAGCGGCCTTCTTCGGCGCCCGAACGTCACGGTGGCCGATGTCGGTCCACCAGTCGGCGAGCGTCGGATCGATCGTGAGGAGCGTCTTCAGCCCCGGCGTGCCGATCGCGCGCATGAACAGGAGCGCTTTCGCCGAATTCACGAGCGGGCGGCGCGGCGCCCTCACGCCGACCTGGTCATGATGGAAGTTCGAGCGCATCGTGATGCCGACCCACGGTGTCGCGCCAAACGGCGAGCCGAGAAACGGCAGCGCGAGAAAGAAGTAGTCGACGTAGGGCACGACGACGAGCGCGACCTGGCGGTCGCGGCTCGCGATGTCGAAGGCGTGGCGGAAGTCCTGATGAAAGCGCGCGTAGCTGATAGAGGAAAGCCGCGACGACAGCCCCCGCCGTTCGGTGCGGGCCGGCGGCGCGACGAGTTCGATCTGCAGTTCGGGCCGGTCCTCGGCGCGGATCTTCCTGGCGAGCGGATGGCTCGCGTTGAGCGGATCCGTGACGATCAGGCATCGATAGCCCGCTTCCATGTAGGCGTTGGCCGCCCATTCGGCGTAGCGCCAGCGGTGGCCGCTGAAGTTCGGCTCGATGATGAGGACGGTGTCGTTTGGCATGCGTCGGTGGTATCGGAAAAGTGAAGAATCGCGGACCGTACTTTTGCGCCATCGGGCGCGGGTGCGGTGC
Source organism: Caballeronia arationis (assembly GCF_001544975.2). Taxonomy (GTDB): domain Bacteria; phylum Pseudomonadota; class Gammaproteobacteria; order Burkholderiales; family Burkholderiaceae; genus Caballeronia; species Caballeronia arationis. Next base: position 5,976 of record NZ_FCOG02000189.1, read on the forward strand.
ATAAAGGGTGCATGAACGGCATTGAGCCGACGAATCCAACACTAGCATTGCTTTATTGGCAGCACGCGCCAATTTCGCGCGATTTTCGGCGTCAGAAGACAGTGGCAAAGCACACACGATGTGAAATTTCGGGCCGATTTCGACTACGCGTTGGCGTCCATTGGGGACATTGCCACGATACCTTTTGCTTACTTCGTGGAAAAGAACGGGCGCACGGCCGTGGCGCCGAATCACACCACTTTGAAAGCGCGCCTTGCGCCGTCCCGCGAGCCCGTCGGTTCGCTCGATACACAAGGCGGAGCGGTCCGGAACCATCCAGCAGCGCGGGGAATACTTAGTGAGATCAGTCCGGCTTCCATTCTTACCGGCGCGTGCGCGATTCGATCACGATGCGGCGTTTTGGGTACTACTTCAACAGGTAGTGGTACGCGGGTTCGTCGCGGTCAAGTTTCTCGCCATCGGGCGCATCCTGGGCCCGGAGGCGATCGGCGCGGTCAGCATCGCGCTGCTCGCGGTCGCGATCGCGGAGTCGCTCTCCGATACTGGCCTGGCGCAAGCCGTCGTGCAAGGGCGCGACGCGCCCGATTCCGGCGAGCTGAGCGCCGTCTGGGCGACGCTCACCGCGCGCGGCGTGCTGATCGGCATCCTGATCGCCGTGCTCGCGCCTTTCATGAGCAGCCAGTTCCATCTCGGCGGCTCGATCGGGCTCCTGCTGCTCGCGGCGCTCCTGCCGATCCTGCGCGGCATCGCCTCGCCGGCTTATTTCATCGTCACGCGCCAGCGCGGCTTCCAGAAGCTCGCGGGCGTCGAGACCTCGGTGGCGTTCACGGACTGCGCAGTCGGCCTGGTCTGCGCGCTGGCGGGGCTCGGTGCGTATTCGGTGCTGATCGGCCTCGTCGCGGGCGAGGTGCTCAAGACGACGCTCACCTGGACCACGATGTCGCCGCGCCCGCCGCTGCGCCTGAAGTTCTCCGGCATCGGCCATTACGTGAACTTCAGCCGCTGGATCTGGGCGGGCAGCGTCGTGAACCTTCTTCTGAACCAGTTCGACAAGGTGATCGTCGCGAAGCTGCTCGGGCCGCTTCAACTCGGCGCGTACCAGATGTCGTCGAAGCTCGCGCAGATGCTGCTCGCCGACGCCGCCATCGCGATGTCGCAGTATCTCTTCCCGACTTTTTCCGAACATCACCGCCGCGACGTGCAGTCCGCACAGCGCCTGTTCCGCCGCTATCTCGTGCTCGCGGCGATCGGTCTCGCGCTGCTGGTGATCGTGCTGCGCCTCGTCGCGGAGCCGCTCTTCCAGTTCGTGCTCGGATCGGCGTGGCTGCCGGCCGTGCCGCTCTTCAAGATTTTCGTGATCAACATGGCGATCGGCGCGGTGATCGCGGTGCTGGTGTCGTGGCTGCGCGCGGTGGGAATGCCGAAGGTGGCGACGCACGCGTCGATCATCCAGGCAGTCGTGCTGTGCGTGACCGTGCCGGTCGCGACGCACTACTGGGGCGTCACCGGCATCGCCTGGGCGATGACCGTCGGACTTGGATCGGCAGCGGGCTGGATGCTCTTTAGAATCGTCAGGGAGGCGTGATGCGCATACTTCACCTGGTTCTGGCTCCGCGGTTGTCCGGCGCGGAGGTGCTGGCGAAGGATCTTGCGATATATCAGCAGCGCGGCGGCGAGACGGTCGGCGTCACCGCGCTCACGCCGCCCCACGACGACTTCGGCCCGCTCTGCGACGAGCTGACCGAAAACGGCGTGCAGTGTCTCTTCCCGGAGCGGATGTACGGGCGCTTCGGCAAGCTGTGGAACCTGTACCAGACCGTCAAGGGTTATCGCGCCGACGTTCTCTTCGCCCACGCGACGATCCCCGCGTTCTATGCGCGGACGCTGCCGCTCAAGGTGCCGGTGGTCTACGTGATGCATTCCGCGACCAACGACTTCGAGAGCTACCTGTTCCGCCGCGTCGAGCGGATGCTGTCGCGGCGCGCGCGGGCGGTGATCGCGGTGTCGCCGACGAACATCGACGATTACGTCGGCGCCGTAGGCCGCCATCCGTCGATGACGCTGATTCCAAACGGCGTCGACATGGCGCGTTTTGGCCGCAGGCCGCTCGCGGGCATCGAGGACGCCGACGGCGGGCTGCAGATTGTGCAGGTGGGACGCTACACGTCGGTGAAGAACCAGCTTTCGACTGTGCATGCGTTCGAGCGCGTGGTGCAGTCCGTGCCCGAGGCGCGGCTCCTGCTGTGCGGCGTGATTGAGGACCCGGCCTATCACGCGGCCGTGGGCGATCTGGTGTCGAAGCTCGGGCTTTCTTCCCGCGTGACGCTGGACGGGCCGCGCTCGGACGTCGCTGACCTGTTGCAGGAATCGCGTGTCTTCGCGATGCCGTCGCGTTCGGAAGGGCACAGCATCGCGTTTCTGGAGGCACTGGCGTCGGGCGTGCCGGTGGTCGCGAGCACGATCCGCCCGTTCAGCTTTGCCGCCGATTTTCCCGGTGTGCACCTGTGCGATCCCGACGATACGGCCGCTTATGCCAACGCGCTCGTCAAGGCGCTCGGCGACCCGCGCTCGCTGCGCCCGCTCGGCGGCCTCACGCTCGCCGATACGGCGGCGCGCTATCTCGCGGTGGCGCAGGAAGTCACGCGGGGCATGCCGCGGACTGCACCGGTGTGAGGGTGTTTGTTTTTCGCCCGCCGGCCGGACGGTGCGCGCTTGCGCTTCTATGGAACTTGTTTTCTTAGTGGTTTATTAGCTCTGCCCCTGTCCGGGGCGGACTTACTTTCTTTGCTGCTGCAAAGAACGTAAGCAAAGAAAGCAGCTTTTTGAGGCAGCAGTCACAACACGTCAACGCACCAGC
>NZ_FCOG02000419.1 GCF_001544975.2 Caballeronia arationis
CTCAGGATTACCCACAAGTTGGCTGATCATGCTATTCGTTTTGCCTCAAGAGGCGATACATCTTCGTGATCTCATGCAGTATCAGGAACCCGCGCCACATGACTGTGGGGCCGGGCGGGTGATCATGCTTGCGATTCAGATAACCGCCAAGCATGGCGATCCACAGGACGGCCTCCCCCAGCGACGGAATTTGCTTTGGCGGTTTCGTGGTGCCATATGTGTGGCTGTACAGTGCTTGCCATTCGACGGGTTGCAACAGTACTTCGCACGACAGGTCTGCGTCGGTCCGTGCCAGCAGGGTCGCATACAGGATGCGCCAGGCGATGACGGCAAACAGCGCGGTCGCGCGTACGAAACGATCGAGATTGCCGAATTGTCGGGCCTCAATCTGGCAACCGCTTTTCAGGACGCGATGCCACGTCTCGATCGTCCAGCGGCGCGCATACCAGGCCAGCCGTTCAAGGACCTCATCAAACGTGGTCGTCGGCACCGAGCTCAGCAGCATCCATTCCAGCGCTTCTATGCCTTCCGGCGGTGCCTCTTCGAGAGCGTGAATCGCAAACACATCGGTCTGCTGCAGACGGCTTTGGCTTTTGCGCCTCATCGGGGGCCGCAATCTGACGGCCGTGCAACGCAAGGTCAGTCGTGCGGTACGTTGCGGCACGTTGCCTCTGGCTGGCACCAGAAGCTCCGTATTGCCTACAGGCGCAGTAGCCAGCACAGTATCCCAAAGATACTCTTCGGGATGCATGACGCGCCGGTTGCGAGAAGCACGAACCAGCCAGTCCACGCCATCAGGACGGTCATGAGTGAACAGTTCATACAGGTCGCTCTCACGGTCTCCTACGCCGACTAGCCGGGTTTCGGTACAACGGGCCTTGAGCGCGGCAAGATGCTCAATGCCTTCAATCCATTTAATGCTTTCCTTCTCTTCGATCGGGCGCGTTTTGGGGTGAGGCTTCTTGCCGAACTTTTCTTCGGGGCGCACCCAGGTCTTCATGCCCAGCACACCCAGCGGCAGGCCCTCGGGGGTCACGGCCAGCAGGCTGTGCATGATGAAACCGCGCTCGTGACGCCCGGAGCCGTAACCCAGGCCCTCTGTCGCGGGCAGATGCGACAGGTTGAATTCAGTGGTGTCTTGCACCGCCAGCACAACAGGTACCTGCATCATGCGATCCAAGGTTTGCGCAATGTGCGGCGCCAGGATTCCGTCGGTATCGATCTGCGCATTGTCGAAGAACCGGTACGCGGCCTTAAGCTCTGCAGGCTTGAGCGATTGTGGAAACGATCCCTGCGGGCTGAAGGCAAGCCGACGCGCCAGCGCAATCAGACGCCGCGACAGACGTGCGTCGCCCAGATTCGCTTCGCCGAACTCGGTGTCTGCCCAATCGTCCGTATCGCTTTCGCCGGCCAATCTCGATTACCATTGCAGCACAGGATGACCGAAGTTAACATCGACCCCTCTCGTTTACAAGCAGAAAATCCTCTCTTCACTCACAGAGATGTGGGTAATCCTGAG
>NZ_FCOG02000154.1 GCF_001544975.2 Caballeronia arationis
GGTGGACGGCGAGCGCCCGAGCATTCGGGCCATGGCCCGAATGCTCACATCCTGCAGTCGTAGGCTTGCGATGGCGATGCGTTCTTCAGGTTGAAGCTGCTGGTATGAAGTAGTTTTGTCGGGCATTGCAACACCTTATACGAGATAAGTGTTGCACCTCGCTTTTGATAGCGCCCTTCTATTCATGGTCCGCTGTGTTTCTCGACGCCGTGGAACGACAAAGCACACCCCGGCGGGCCACATTCATACTCGCGCGGCGAACAGTTCGACCTGCACTTGCGAGACTTGCAGTGGCGGGAGGATGGCAAATGATTGACGTAGGAATCTAAAACTGGTTAGGGCCTGAGACTCGACCGATAACGCCAAGTGTCGAGACCTTGTCTCTTATTTCTCGGCCGACCCGCCGATGGCACTAAATATTCTCCGTGCAGATCAATTGGAGGACGAAAGATAATTCTACCTCCGTCGTGACATTGCCGGCTGCGGGTAACGATGAAAGTCGTCTTCGGTCCGCTCGTTGGCCGGCGATGGCGATGTTTGCCGACGACTCGCTCAGTTGTTACAAGCGCGTCATCCGACCCAAACCCGCCTTATCATAATGTGATGTAAAATTGATAATACAAGGTCGTGGCGGAGAAATCGGGCACCCCTTCAAAACGGCGAAACGAGGCGCTATCTAGGATGTGTCGGGCCACGACGACAACCTTGGGTCGATTCCCCTGCGTGAGCGATGAATGGGATCCACCCTCAATGGAGTCATCGTGATGATAACCTTCCAATCCTCTGCGTCCCCTGACGTAGTTATGCTCAAGAATCTCGCACAATATCTCCTTAGCCTCATGGGGAAGCGACTCGGTGCACGTGGGGTAATTTTGCATGAAGAATTGCCGGACGCAATTGCGCGGCTAGAAACAGCGATCCAAGAAGACAGCGTCGAACGAACGACGCTCGACGCGTTGCATCATTCTCCCCAAGTAGTTTCGGATGCAGATCGCGGCGCGCTATCTCATCGCGCCTGGCCGCTTCTAGACATGATGCGAGCAGCGGACAAGCATGATGCCAATGTTATTTGGGGACTGTAGCGATCAACTTCGGTTGGACCAGCAAGCGCATTTCGGTCAGCGTGCGGACCTATGCGGCATGATCCTGCAGTCCGTACGCGTTCTCGACATCGGCTCCGCGGTTGACAGCGGGTGCCATCACAGGCGCTCAGGGAGCATCAGGAATCTCCGTGGGAAAAAGCGGACCGAGTTCTTGCTTGCATGAATAGCAACTGGGCGACCGGACCTAATTTATTCGCGCCTTTCATCAATAACACTGCGAAACCTGCGATTAGCAGTAAGGCGAGATCTCACCCGCCAAGTTCCGCGTAATTTCCCCTTGCCAATGTCCATGATGTTACGTCTGGCGCGTTCGCGGAATTTGGGTCCGCGCACCGCCCATCCGTCGGACGCCGAGCATCGCATGGAAGTCCCGCTGACGCAGTCCGCCCGCGAACCCAGTCGTCGGGCCCCGCCGACATAACCGTCCACGCGTGGCGCGTCAGAGCGCTAACCAAGTAGCTCAAGAAGTAAGGTCGTCACGTGAACATTGGCACCGCTTCGATAAGAACGAAACCAATCAGGGCCCCTATCGCCGCTCCCACCATCTTAGGATGCCACCGGTCAAGATGAAGGACGTTAAGCAAAGCGCCCACCAGGATGATTCCAAGCAGCGCAAATGCAACCAGCAGATAGCCAATCTCGAAATCGTTGTTGATGATCACGCTGCCGTTCCTCCAAGAGACACTTCGCCGCGGGGCGAAATTATGCGTTTGTCACCATCGGCGCTTCGTCGTAGCTTTCGGTGAATTCCGCCATCCGCGTATCGACCTTCGGGCAGCCAAGCCAAGTTCTAACTGAATTATATGTCATACAATGACATTTTTCGCGCTGAAATAAGGACTTTAGCTAAGGGTAAATCCCGAAAGTAGCGTCGCCGCCAAGGTATTCGCCGCCAAGGTATATCAATCCGCCGCGTTCTACTGTTGCGTTCCCGAGATTTCCGCCGACGCGCAACTGGTTTGACACGTGGGCGCCGGGCCGGTGCCTCGCATATCACCTTTTATGGGAAGGCTGGTTGGAACCAACGGAGCTTCCAAAGTCCCGTTCCATCGAAAGACAGCGACAATTCCAAAGAACGAGATGAGGAGCAGAACGATTCCTGCAGTCATAAGAGCCGTGTAGCCCTTGCGCTTGAGCGCGTTCAGGCGTGTTTGCCTCTGATACACTTCAAGGCCGCCATGCAGGCCATATTCTTTGTCGTACGATTGGTCAGTCTCGGGACCGCCACCCTGCTTCTCCTGTCGCACTAAACGCCCTCCTTCTCAGCGCGGTTCTGTGTTGTGGTGAAAGCCATCTGGTCATTGCGTGACCCCATGCTTCGTCGCGCTTCGCTCCTAACCTAGTTGAAGTGAATCTGGAAGCCGCGTCAAGATCTAATCGCGCGCGCCGACAGCTTTTTTCACAACGTGCGCGATGGTTAAGCCTTGCACAAGGATAGACCACACTACTACGGTATAGGTGAGCGCGAGAACCACGTTGCGCGCGTCTCCTGCAGGAATCGACAATGCAAGTGCAACGGAAATTCCCCCGCGCAGTCCACCCCAAGTCAGTACCTTCCACGAACCCGCAGGCAAGTGGACGAGGTGGCTCATCGCGGCGATTGGCAGACCCACCGTCATTAGCCTTGCCGATAAGGCTACCACGGTTGCACCAAGGCCCCCAAGCAAGATGCGCCCGGGAAATGCGATAAGTAGCACCTCCATGCCGACAAGTACGAAAAGCACCGCATTCAATATCTCATCGATGAGTTCCCAGAACATGTCCACGTACCGGCGCGTGGTATCCGACATGGCGTGTTCTCGACCCCGGTTTCCGATCATTACCCCCGCGCTGACCATCGCCAATGGACCGGAAATATGTAAGTGACTGGCGAGCGCGTATCCGCCAATCACTGCAGCTAACGTGAGCAATACTTCGACCTGGTATTGATCGACGCTCCTGAGAAGCCGAAACAGCCCATACCCGAGCGCCCAGCCGAATGCGAGCCCACCACCTGCCTCACGTAAGAGAACAAAAAGGCCTGTCCCGAGTGACGGAACGACACCGCTCTTCGCCATGGCCAGCAGCAATGAAAAGAGCACGACGCCGACGCCGTCGTTAAAGAGAGACTCGCCCGTTATCACGACTTCAAGACTTTTGGGTGCACCGGCGGACTTGAGGATCCCAATGACGGCAACCGGATCCGTTGGCGAGATTAAGGCGCCAAATAAAAGGCAATACGACACCGGCAGACCGATACCGAGGAGCGGCAGAAGCAGCCACATCGCGACGCCCACAATTAGCGTCGACGCCATAGTGCTGAGCACCGCGAGCGCAACGATCTGCCGCCGATACGCCGTCAGCTTTGCCATGTCAACGTGCATCGCCCCCGCGAACAGGAGAAGTGACAACATGCCTTGCAGCAGCACCTCACTGAAATCGATCGAACGGACCAGCGACTCTTCGGCGAGTCGTAGGTCGTGCGCGATACCGAGTGCGTCAAGGCCGATAAGCGCGAGCGATAGACCCAGCGCGGTTACCATCACCCCAATCGTGGTGGGCAAGCCCACGAAACGGTGATTTACGTAGGCGAGGATCGCGGTAACAACGAGACAGATCGCGATGACGTCCAGCAACTGGCAGCTCCTGTGAGACAGCAAGGTGACTCGCCCTCAGACGGACCAGCGAATGAATCAATCGACAAAAAGCCGGATTGCGCCGCCCCTACAGCGCGTCTGGTCGCGCCTCTAAAAAAGGACGGGGGCCGACCTAACGTCCGGCCGCGGCCGAGGATCGTCGCAGCGGCCAAGCATGGTCAGGTTGTCGGCTCTTTGCCTCCTGCCGGCTGGTCCGGCGCGACGTTGAGCAGATACATCGTTTCGGCCGCGATACGAGCGAACGGTGGGCTCGCCACGGCTCCGCCAAAATGCGATCCGCGGCGCGGATGGTCAATCGATACTGCGACAATCACCCGCGGCCTACCAGCCGGGATGATGCCGACAAATGAAGCACGGTATTGGCGGCGGTCATAGCCCTTCGCTGTCCACTGATAGGCTGTCCCAGTTTTGCCGGCTACCGAGTATCCAGGCACGGCCGCCTGAGGCGCCGTGCCGTCACGGGAGACAACACTTTGCATCATCTTGCGTACCTCAGATGCAACGTGCGCCGAATAGACTCGTCGGCTCTTCACTCTCTTTCCCTGCAGGGACAAAATTGACGCGGGCACGAACTGGCCATCATTGGCAAAGGTGGTATAAGCTTGAGCGAGTTGTAGCAGGGAAGCCGAGAGACCATAGCCATAGGACATCGTTGCCTGTTCGATGCGTCGCCAATGCTGGTAGGGCCGCACCCTTCCCACCGCTGCTCCGGGGAGTCCGGCGCGCGGTGCACGGCCAAGCCCAAGCGCGCGGAAGTTATTCCACATATCCGCTGGCTTTAACAGTAGCGCGATCTTTGTCGTACCTACATTGCTCGATTTCTGCACTACGCCCGACACCGTCAGCGTACCAAAATCCTTGTCATCATGAATCGTCACCCCGTCAAGCCGCAGGCGTCCGCCTTCGGTCGAGACGATTGAAGTCGGACTGACTTGATGCGTCTGCAAAGCGAGCGCGATTGTCAGCGGCTTCATGACTGAGCCCGGTTCGAACACGTCAGTGACCGCACGATTGCGCATCACCATCCCAGTGCGCGCGCCGCGAATGTTCGGATCATAGCTTGGAAAATTGGTCATCGCGAGAATCTCGCCTGTATGCGCATCGAGCACGATTGCGGAACCTGAGCGGGCGTCGGCCTTCTCGACCGCCGCTCGCAGTTCTTTGAATGCGGCATGCTGAATCCGCCGATCGATCGCCAGGGTGACGTCTCGCCCCTCACGCGGCGGCACCGCCGCAAGCGTTTCGATGACCTGTCCACGTGCGTTGCGCAACACCCGCCGGCTCCCATCAGCCCCGCTCAGATCCCCATTTTTTACTTTTTCGACACCCTCCTGACCGGCGCCATCGACACCTGCGAAGCCAATGACGTGTGCAGCCGAGTCGCCTTCAGGGTAGGAGCGTCGATAGTCGTTTTGAGACAATAAACCGGGAACAGACAACTGCATCGCCCGAAGCGCCACATCCGTGGGTACCTGACGTTTCAGATACGCAAACGCCCGGTGATCGGCAAACGGCTTTTCGATCTCGCTTGCCGGCGTGTCAAGCAGTTTCGCAAGCGCGCCCGCTTGCTGTGACGAGATTCGAACCGACGCGTCGGACGCGTCGATCCAAAGGGTCCGAGCCGGGAGGTTCAAAGCAAGCGGATGACCATTTCGATCCAAAATCCGCCCACGCGAGGCGTGCATCGGAAGCTCACGAACTTGCCGGAGTGCACCTTGCCGACGATAGAAGGCGTCGTTGACGGTTTGAATCCAAAAGGCCCGGCCAGCGAGCAGGAGGAAAGCCGCGCTAAAGCTCGCACCCACGACGAGCGAGCGCCACCTGGGAAGCTGAGGGAATTCAACGCTATTACGAGAAAAACTTAGGTACTTCAGAGGGAATCGCATCGACGACTTATAGAAAAATTACACTCATTCGGCGATGGCGGCGATTACGTCGCTGGCGTTCGGCCGTGGCTAAATCGTCGCGAACCCTCCACACAGACGGCACCATCGAACGCCACCAACCTCGACCCAACCTACACAGAGGATTCGGAGTGAACCTCTCGCTCCCCCGGTGTCAGACTTCGTGAACGCATAGACTCGGATCGCCGGGTCGTCCCATCTCTCTGCGCCGGTTCGCCGACTACGTGCAACGTACGAGTCGGGAAGGCAAACTCCACGCCCCTGTCGGCAAGGGCTGCCATTAAGTCGAGGTTGATATTTTGCTGGATGTCCATGTAGATGTTGTAACCTGGCTCGGTCACGTAGTACACGACTTCGAAGTCTAGCGAGCTTTCCCCGAACTGCTTAAAGTGCGCTCGATCGAAGCGGGTGTTGCCCGCCGATTCAACGGCCTGTTTCACGATTCGTGGTATCTCGCGCAACTGCTCAGGACGCGCATCGTAGGTCACGCCGAACCCAAAAAGAATACGCCGCTCAGACATGCGCTTGTAATTGTGAATCGTATTCTTTAGCAATTCGGTGTTACTGCATACAATCTCCTCCCCGCTCAGGCTGCGAATGCGTGTGGTCTTCAAGCCGATATGCTCGATGCTTCCGGCGACATCGCCGAACACGATGAAATCGCCAATCTCGAAGGTTTGTCGAGCCCGATCGCGAGCGACGCGAACAAATCGCTCAGGATGCTCTGGACCGCTAGAGCGACCGCCACGCCCCCAACGCCAAGGCTAGCCACGAAGGCGGTGATATTTACGCCCATGTTGGCCAGCACGGCCAGCAGCAGCACCGACCAGAGCAGTGCCCGTAACATCCATGACATCATGGTCGTGATGACCGGGTTGTGCGCGGTGGCTGCCGCACTCTCCAGTCGTCCAGTCGTCCAAATCGTCACCCCGCGATTAATCCAAAGCGCAAGTTGAAAACCAATAACCAGAAACCACAGGTGACTGATTCGGCTGTCCCATTTGTCAGGCACCTCAAGAAACTGCGCTCCCACCAAGAGAGCTGCCATCACGACCGTCAGACGGTGCGTGCGTTTGAGTACCTGCACGGCCATGTCGTCGGACCGTGTTGCAGTGCGGCCTGCCAATGCGTCGAGTCGCGCCACGACGAATTTCAGCGCGCTTACGAAGACCATATAGCTGACTAACGCCGCGATGCCGCCGTACAACCATTCAGTCGCAGGAATGCCCAGGAAAGCGTTGAGATCAAGCCAATTCTTCATCTAAATTTCCTCACCTAGCAACAAGTCCTCAATTAGGTTACAACCATTTACATCTGTCTGTACCTCTTGCCGCTCGATAGTTCCCGACAAAAACCTACGAATTCAGCTAGAAAGCTAGGTCAACAGGAACGGAGATTGCACCCCGAAACCGCATGGAACGCTTTGCACGCCTGTATCTCCTGCTATCGCTTGCCACCGGGGCGGCAGTGTTAGTGGATATCTTTGCGCTGCGAAGGCGACAGGCGATGAAGATCATGGAGGCCGTATGGCCCCTCACCATGCTCTACTGGGGACCAGTGGGGGCGATCTTTATATCTGGTTTGGACTCGCCCCTTCGTCGGTCGAGCCGAATAACACGCCACCCGAAAAGCCGATGTGGCAAGCGACCTTCAGTGGCGCGACCCATTGCGGGGCCGGTTGTGCGCTTGGAGATTTCCTCGGAGACTGGATAGCGTTTGCTTTAAGCTTTACGCTGTTTGGCTCGGAACTCGCGGCGAAGATCTTATTAGGGTTTGTGCTCGCCTACGCATTTGGTATCCTGTTTCAGTACTGGTCGGTCGCCCCGATGCGCGGTCTGCGCCTGCGCGACGGGCTCGTCACCGCCGCGAAGATCGACACGCTGTCTCTGGTCGCTTACGAGGTTGGCATGTTCGCATGGATGGCGCTCCGAACGGCGATTATCCCGACCTCCAGCCGACGGATTGGTCATACTGGCTGATGATGCAAGTCGCGATGGTCGTCGGCTTCTTCACTACGTATCCAGTCAATTGGTGGCTGATCCGAAAGGGCATCAAGGAGAAAATGTGATTCCTGAGGCCGTCAAGATGAAATTCTTCGTCGTCCGACCGGCATCAAGCGGTCTAGTCGGGGATTTGTCCGACCCGCGACGCCAAAATGCGTAACACCTGTTTGTCCTCGTCGAGCACCAACGCTAACTCTGCTCTCTTGAGCGCAAGGACGGCATGCCGGACGGAAGAAGCTGCGTATCCCAACTCGTCATTTTGGCAGAGTAAAGCAAGCGCTTTTTGAAGGCGCATGCCCACCTCGACCAACGCAGCACCGTCGCGCGCAATCGGGCCAAAGAAGTCGTCAAAAAGATCGTCCAGTTGCAAGCCAGGCACGAACACCCTTCTGCAGTTCGGCTCGATCTCTTCTTCCGTCTCTATGCGCGTCCCCCAAAGCGAAAGGACCCGCACGCCTCGGCCGATTACCTCAATCGCCGTCCCTGGATCGTTGACGGCCGGCGACAAGGCACGTGAGGCGATTTCGGCCAGTACGGAGAGGCCGAAGCGCGGGTCCTGCTCGAAGGAACGCCGCACACCAATCGAGAAGGCCACTCGAAGTGCTTCATCACCCGATTCGTCGATACCTTCGACGCGCGCCAGCACAGTGTTGTGATCGACGAAGCTTCCCGGCAGAACTTGCAAGTAAAGTGCACTGTTCGACTCGGTGGTCAGTTTTCCAAGCGCGGGCATATCAACATGTTCGACATAGCCCACCGCGGTCGCCCTCACCGCCCGCGCGGCCGGCGGTATATCGGTGAGCGGGCTTCCGCCAAGATACGGGTGCTTCAGGCGCTCGGTAAGCGCCTCGGTGGCGGCCGCTTCGACTCGATCGGTCGTTTCGCTCAGCCGGCCGAGGCGCGCCAGGTGATCGATCCACCGCAGCAGCGTATACACAATCAGGACGATCACTCCAATTGTCACGGCGAACATCACGACTCGTCCGTTGTTGCCATACAAGCCTGTACTGAGGGCGATAATGCCGACGAGGCTGAAGAGGAACGAGCCGATAAACGTCGCGAGGACGTTCTGAGTCGTCGCGTCCTCCACCAGAAGGGGCGTCGCGCGTGGCGTGACGTTGCTCGTCGCCGAGCCGTACGCCGTCACCATGATGTTCAGTGAGAAAGTGGTCGCGGCCAACATACTTGATGCAATGATGCCGAGAATGTTATCGACTGCGTCGGCACCCACGCGCGCGGATAAATGGTCTGGGATATATTGTTTGAGCGCCAGGCCGAGCAACGCTGTGGCGACCCCCAGCAGCGAAAAGAGTCCCGCTCGAAACCACAGACGCTTGCTGATTCTTCTCAGAAGCCATTGCCATCGTGCGATCATCAAGACCTCGTGTAGGAAGTGCACGGCGTCCCGCGCAGGCGACAAAACGTGAGGCAAGGTCCGTTCCACACTGCGTTGAGCACTGAACTGACCCTGAACACGTATACTCTCGGCTTTTCTGCTAGCTTCTGGTCGGAGATGTTCAATGCGGCTGCTTTCCTTGATCGACAAACGGACATTACGGCACGGGCGCCGGTTATGGCTTCACTATGGCGTATTTTGGCTGGGTGCCATCGCGGTCGGTCTGATTGCAGTCCTGTATGCCCAGCTGATCGACTTTGGGTATAGCCTCTTCCTTTTTTATGTCAATCAGTTCCCGTGGCTCCCCTTGCTGGTCACGCCGACGGTCAGCGCCGCCTGCGTATGGATCACAATGCGATTTTTCCCGGGCGCAGAAGGCAGCGGTATACCACAGGTGATCGCGACACTACACGGATCAACAACCGTGCTTGGTGAACGCTTACTGACCTTGCGGATTCTGGTCGGCAAGATCGCTGTTTCCTTCCTTGCGATTCTCGGTGGCTTTACCATCGGCCGCGAGGGACCCACGATCCAGGTGGGTGCCGCACTTATGTTCAACTTGCGCGTTTTCTATCCACAAAGGTTCCGCTCAATCGCCGGTGCCCAGCTTGAGCGTCGTCTGGCGCTCGCGGGCGCAGCGGCGGGTCTCTCTGCTGCGTTTAATGCGCCACTGGCCGGTGTAGTGTTCGCAATAGAGGAGCTGACACGGAGCTTTGAACAGCGCGCAAGCGGCGTTCTTATCACGGCCATCATTTTCGCTGGTATTGTCGCGCTCGGCGTCAGCGGCAACTACACCTATTTTGGCACGATCGATGTTGGCACACGCTTCCCCGATGACTTGGCTCTCGCCGTTGTACTGACTGGAATGATTGCAGGAGTGGCGGGAGGCATCTTTTGCTGGCTCTTGCTTAACACCAAGCGCTGGATGCCGACCATAGTCGTTCGACTGCGAGCGCGATCGCCGATCGTGTTCGGAGCCCTATGTGGCTTGGCTGTTGGATTTATCGGATACGTTTCGGGCGGTCATACGTTTGGAAGCGGGTACACAGAAGCGCGCGGGATGCTCGAAGGCCACGTGCATCTCACGGCCTTGTACCCCCTGCTCAAATTAGCTTCGATGATCGGGTCATACCTTCCCGGGGTCCCAGGAGGAATTTTCGCCCCTTCCCTATCCATTGGCGCGGGTATTGGCAACGCGCTCCATCTGCTATTCTCGCAGATGCAGTTGCCCATGCTCATTGCTCTGGGTATGGTGGGCTATCTGGCCGCCGTCACCCAAAGCCCGATTACCGCCTTTGTCATCGTGATGGAGATGATCAATGGACATGCGCTGGTCATTTCTCTGATGGCGACCGCTCTGATCGCCAGTCGTATATCCCGGCTCTTTGCACCCCCGCTATACGAAGCCCTCGCTCAGCGCTACGGCCACCTCGCCATCTCCAAGCCTAAGTCTTAGAACAATAGAATGTCAGGGCATTCGGCGATTGTCCCGCTTGCTCAAGTCCGCCGACTTCAGCAAGTCCGCCTGCGGGCTGCATCGCGCGATGCGCGTCGGAAATGAGCAAGCGCACTCGACATCGCCCTTCCCACCTCCCACCTCATTGCTATTCGTAACAGGATGCCCCACATCGTTGAAGTATCAGCTCTAGTTATATTTTGTCTAGCACTTGCCCACACGTTTGCGGGCAAGCGGATTGAGTCGTTAGCCGCCCGGCACCCTCGCCACGCCGGGCTGTTTCATTTCCTTGGCGAAGTCGAGGTAGTGTTCGGGTTCTGGGCATTGATATTGTGCTTTGTCATATGGGCCGTCTCTGGTAGTGGTGCGGCGGTTTCGTACCTTGAGACACGAAAGTTCACCGAGCCACTGTTTGTATTTGTGATCATGGTCGTCGCCGCCAGTGGTCCGATTCTTGAGTTGGCGACACAGATCGTGCACCGAGTCTCAGTCGTTTTGCCGGTTCGAAGCGACGTGGCATCGGTCTGGCTCTCTCTCAGCGCAGTCCCGCTTCTCGGCTCACTCATAACCGAGCCCGCCGCGATGACCTTGGCGGCGCTGCTACTCCGTGATCGTTTCTTCACGACGTCAGTCGAGGAGAAATGGAAATATGGTGCCTTGGCTGTGTTGTTCGTGAACGTCTCGATCGGTGGTACGCTGACCGCTTATGCTGCCCCACCGGTCCTGATGGTCGCGTCGACCTGGGGCTGGAACACGGCATATATGGCCAGAACGTTCGGCTGGAAGGCCGTGCTCGCCGTGCTCGTGAACGCCACTGTCCTCGTAGCCTTGATCGCGCGGCGCATCCAAGCACTGAGTAGCGATGGAGGTAGCGTACCGCAGCGCAGTATCATCCCCTTCAGCGTGATGCTCGTGCACGTTGGTTTCTTGATCGCGATCGTGCTAAACGCACATCACGCAGTCGTGTTCATTGGCGTCTTCCTATTCTTTTTGGGATTCACTCAAGCATACGAAGGATATCAATCGCCGCTGCTGCTTCGCGAAAGTTTGCTGGTCGGTTTTTTTCTAGGCGGCTTGGTTGTTTTGGGTGGTCTGCAGCAATGGTGGCTCCAGCCGACCGTCCGAGCGATGGACGCACACGCGCTATACATCGGCTCGACGGGACTGACAGCGATTATGGACAACGCAGCGATTACGTACCTAGGCTCGCTTATCGAAGGTCTCTCGCCGGAAGCGAAGTATCTGCTCGTTGCGGGTGCCGTTACGGGAGGTGGGCTCACCGTTATCGCCAATGCACCAAACCCTGCTGGGCTCGCGATCGTCCGTAGAGGCTTTTCCGATGAGGCAGTGAGTCCGTTGTGGCTGTTCGTCGCAGCGATCCCGCCGACAGCCACGGCTTGTCTGGCATTCTTGCTGCTTTGACGTGACAAATCAATGGCATTGGCATTCGGACCACTCGCTCCACTCGCACACCTGTCGCGACGGTGATCTCGGCAATCGCTCGCCGAACACGGTACGGCTCGGATTCGCTTGCGGAATCGATTTCCCACGGGACACTCAACTGACATTGCGAAACTTGTATCGAGCGCGACTCACGCATCGTCTTTAATGACTACGCCGGGTGGATGCGATGTTTTGGTGCCACGTCTTCATTTAGCTTGATCGCATGACGAGATGCTTAAAGGGCCCACAATGGTCCCCAATGGTTCGGGGATTGTCCAGTGCATTCCGTTCTCCCGAAACAGCGAGGCTTGGGTAAGCCCATTGAAGATTAGGAGATACCTCTTCGTGCTGCCCATCGGCCTCCAGAATGCCTCATAACCGTTTCGATAGCGACCTATCTCGAGGCGACCGAACGTGCGCTGTCCATCCGTTCGAAAGAAGGAAATCGATTCACCATCAGCGAGCCGGAAGGCACCACTACGGAAGGTCCCAACTTGATCGCCCGATAGGTGCATGCCGCGTCCGATGAGTGTGCCACAGCCGCCTTGCGCGGCACCCAAATCAACCGGCGCCGCGCTAGCAAATGCGCATGCGCCGAACATAAACGCTGCGATTTGTCGCGATATTTTGTTTAACACAGAAGTTTATCCGAAAGGCCGTCCGAGCCTGACGTATTGCCAACGAACCCGAAGACTATTTCAAACAAGCGACCGAAATCGCGATCGAACTTGATCCGAAGGATGAAGGAACACGAACACACGCTTGTGCTGCTACATTGGCTCCTTGCCAGCCTGACGTGGTTCAAGCGCCTCGTCAGCGGCATACAATGCCCTTTCCCCTGGGCCTTAAATTTTTCGGATCGTCGGGGGAATCTATGGGTGAATTATTGTGCGCGGCTAGCCAAGTGAAGCTCGATTCCGATACTGATAGAGC
>NZ_FCOG02000110.1 GCF_001544975.2 Caballeronia arationis
TTGTCTGGACACGAACCTACGACAAAATGCGACATCTCTACTTGGCGGAAATGCGACATTTGAACTTGGGACCTACACGCGAAACGACGATAATGTTAGTTATGTCAACTCTAATGACGCCCGTGTTCGAGCTCGCGTCGACAATCACGTTCCGCTTAGCCTCGGCGCCCTTTGGAAAAACCCTGAGTGCATTCAGGAATCGCCCCGGAATTGATGCGCGATGCTTGATGTTTGATGCGGTCTGGCTATAATTGGGTGTTTGCGGCGTGATGACTTGGAGGACCCATGCGAACGACCCTTGATATCGACGACGACGTGATGGCCGTCGTACGCGCCCGCGCGGAGCGCGAGCACGTCTCGATCGGTCGCGTTCTGTCGACGCTCGCGCGGGCGGCGCTGCAGCCGATAGCCACCACCCCAACGATGCGCAATGGACTGCCGGTCCTGCCGAACACGCGCGCCGCGCGCCCGGTAACGCTCGATCTCGTCAATCAGTTGCACGACGAGACGTCCTGATGGCCTATCTGCTTGACGTCAACGTACTGATCGCACTACTCGACGCTGGCCATGTGCAGCATGAGGCCGCGCACGCATGGTTTGGCCAGGTCGGGCATGCGGCTTGGGCAACCTGTCCGCTGACCGAAAACGGCGTGCTGCGCATCATCGGCAATCCGCGTTACCCCAACACACTCGAGACGCCGGCAGCTGTCGCACCACTCATCGCGCAGTTGCGGGCGCATCCCAGCCACCAGTTTTGGGCTGACGACATGAGCCTGCTCGATGCACAACACGTCGATGCGAGCCGGATCCTTGCGACCGATCAGGTGACCGATACCTACCTGCTCGCGCTCTCGCGCGCGCATCGTGGCACGCTCGCGACGTTCGATCGCCGGCTCGTCGTCGACGCGGTGCCAGGCGGCGCGCGGCACCTTGAATTGATCACATAACGGCTTGCGCCGACGCCTGAGGTGAAAGCGCTTCTTCGTTGTGATGCCGCTGCGGACTGAAATTCGAAGTTCTGATTCGATTAGGATCGCTACTTAATTTCGGCAATACTATTTATGTCAATTCTCGATGCGTGCGCCGAAGGCCGTCCCAAGGAGGACAACCCGCTTAATTGTTTTGCCGCTTTTGCCACGGCGACATTGTCTGACGGTGGGCCGTCTGGCCTGAACTCGCGTCCACGCAAAGCCCCCATCAGTTATTTATCCTTGTCCGCTATTGCCAGCAACCTCTTCTTGATCCGCATAGGCATTGAGAGATGCGGAGTTGCCGATACTTCTCGATCACTTCTTCCCGGCTGTCACCGTCTGGGCCGCGACCGATTTCTGTATACATCAAATTCCTCGTTTTCGATCGGGCGCGGCGTTTGAATTCCGCGGCCTGCGACCTTAAACCATCGCGAGCGAAGTGGATATGCCGATGCGGCGACGTTGCATACGCTGTTGCATCCCTAGCCGGCATATAACCAACTGGTTGCGGGTTTCATGAGGCGGCAAAATTTGTCTGCGAGTCGCATCAGGACGGGATTTGGTGGTCTGCGCGGCCGGATCGGTTAAAGTCCGGATTTGCGGACGTTACGAATGGCTGGAAGTCAATGCGGGCAAGCGATTCCAACGAAATTGAGCGTTGAGCAGTTCGAGCAATTTGTCTTGCCGCATCTGAGCAGGGGTCGGCGCGGACCGGCACCGACGCTGGGGTTACACAAGATCTTCAACTACATCCTTCAGCTGCTGTACATGGGCTGTCAGTGGAAGGCGCTGCCGATCGAAAAGAATGACGAAGGTCGTCCTGAAATCCACTACACGCGCATCTATCGGGCACTGCGGCGGTGGCAGGCCGATGGCTGCATCGACAAGATTTTTGCCGGCTCGGTTCGCAAGCTTCACCAGGACGGGCTGCTCGACCTCACGGTCATTCACGGCGACGGCACGACCACTGCCGCGAAGAAGGGCGGCGACAACCTGGGGTACAGCGGACACAAACACCTCAAGGGCGACAAGGTGGTCGCCTTCTGTGATCGCCGCTGCAACGTGATCGCGCCATTCGTTTCTGCCCCGGGTAACCGCAACGAATCGCCGCTGCTGCGTGACGCGCTGCCCAGACTGAACCACATGGCCCGCGCCATTGGCATGGACCTGCAAGGCTCAACGGTCAGCCTGGACGGCGTCTACGACTGCCGAGCCAATCGCAAGGCGATTTTCAACCGGGACATGATTCCCAACATCCCCGAAAATCCGCGTGGGCGTAAAACGCCGAAGCGGGGCCGCAAACTGCGCTTCGATCCAGCCATTTTCGAGGAGCGCTTCAGGACCATCGAGCGGGTCTTCGCCTGGGAGGACAAGTTCCGGCGCCTGCTGCTTCGCTTCGAGCGTCTGAGCCCGGTACACTATGCATTCAAGACCCTCGCTTACACGATGATCAACCTGCGGCACTACGGCTGACGATCAGCGCTGTTGCGAACACCATGTCGATGGCGCACCGCGCCATGAAGCGTCACGTCAACGTCATCTTCAATACTGACAAACCATCGCTAAAATAGCGTAACGATCGATCTTTTCACAACTCTCGAATCGCTCCTGCAGCCCACGCTGTATCGCTCCTTCACATCGTGCTTACGCTCGAGCGAAACCCGCAACCAGTTGTGTAAGTCATCGCCATGGTGTTCGCCTTGCTGACGTTGATAACGGAACGGCCACGCAGCGCGCGCGGTAACGGGCTATCCAGGGTGCGGCTCGCTGCCCGAAGCCGCGATGATGCCGTCGAGCCGCTCGTTGCTCGCCGCGTCCGCGGACACGCGCCGATAGTGAAGCTGGGTGCCGGGCGTGCGCACCGACTCGACGATTCCTGCCGCTTCGAGCATCGCGAGCGCCCGCTCGACGAGGTTGGCGTTCGACGGAGCGAGACCGAGCCACCATTGCAGAATGCCCTCGGTCGTGTCGCTCGCCAGCGGATTCACGCGCCAGTAACACGCAAGACGCCGGAGCACATCGGCTATGGGAAGTTCGCCGTCACGGGGCGACCGCGCACAGGCATTCATGCCGGTTTGACATGCAAGCTCGGTGCCATCATGGGTCTGCCGCGCGCCGCCGCTTGAGGACGTCGAAGCCGTATCGCGCGCCCCGCGGAAGGTGGACGTCTTTGTCATGTTGCGACGTATCCCGGATGCCGGCACGACCATCCCGGGCGGCAGGGCCGCATGGACCGATTTGTCCGGGCAAGCGCGATCAAATGTCCGGCTCATGCTCCGGCGTCGGTCTTCGCGGCAACTCGAATGCGCGAGGCGCAGGCGCTCGCCTCGCGGCGGCGGCGACGGCGACGGTTGGAGTCGACATGACGACGCTCCTCTCTGAACGAAACGTGAGAGGAAGCCGAGAGAGGGCAGCGCGGGAAGCGACGATTTGGCCGATGAAGCGGAGCAGGAACGTTCAGGTTTCGCCCGTTGAAGCGCCACATGTTTTGTTGCACACTCAAGATCCACGGCGCAGGGAGATCCGATGATCGAAGATGCCAGAGACGACCGCGTAGTCCTCACGCGCTCGACGCAGGTCGCCATTGTCGGAAGCGGTCCTGCGGGTGCCGTGCTCGCGCGGGCAATGGCGCGGCATGCACAGGTGCTCGTCATCGAGAGCGGCGGAGCGGATGCGTCGGCCGATACTACCGCGCTCTACGAAGGCGAGACGGGCGGCATCGACTACTCGCTGACCGCCAGCCGCGCGCGGCGGCTCGGCGGCACGTCGCATCTCTGGTCCGGCTGGTGCGCGCCCTTCGACGCAGCGGACCTCTCGTCACGCCCGTGGCTTGACAGGACCGGCTGGCCGTTCGGCATCGACACGCTGAAGCCCTACTACGCACGCGCCGCGCGAGCGCTGCATCTGAACGATGCGACCTTCGACGCGCGCGGCACGCTCGATGCGCTCGGCATGCCGCCGCCCTGGCGCGACGATAAGCGCGCGACACTTTCGCTATGGCGCTTCGGCAAACCAACCGCCACGTTCGGCGACGACCCGGTCTGGAAGCAAGCCGACGTGCTGTGTCACGCCAATATCGTCGATATCCGGCTCAGCCAGTCCCGCGAGCGCGTGCGTGAACTCGTCGTTCGCACCTTGAACGGGCGTGAAGGGCGGATCAGCGCCGAGATCGTCGTGCTCGCGTGCGGCGGAATCGAAACGCCGCGCCTGCTGCTCGACTGCACCAGCCAGATGGCGCAGGGCATCGGCAACGCATACGGTCATGTCGGACGGTTTTTCATGGAGCATCCGCATGCAGCGATCGGCACGGTGGATGAACCCGCCGACGACTGGTTCCGATGCGCGATCGGGCGGGGCATGGATATTCATGCGCATCCGTTCATTCTCGCGTTCGGCGTGCCCGCCGGCTGCAAGCGCGAAGCGCCGATGCTCAATGGGCGCGCACACTTCTACCGCTCGCCCGATTTGCGCGATGCGAGGGCGCACATCGGCCTGTTCATGGAGCAGGCGCCGGATGCGCAGAGCCGCGTCATGCTGGCGAATTCGCGCACTCGGCTGGGCACGCGCCGCACGCGGCTGAACTGGACGCTTGGCGCGCTGGACGAGCGCAGTGTGCAAGCCAGCGCAACGCTGCTCGCCGATGCGTTCGCGAGCATCGGCATGCGGACCGCGCGCGTTGCGCCTCCGTATTTCGCGGGACGCGCGTGCGTGACGTACACGAACCATCACATCGGCACGGCGCGAATGTCGCACGATCCGCGCCACGGTGTAGTCGATGCCAATTGCCGCGTGCACGACATCGACAATCTGTATATCGCCGGGAGCGCGGTGTTTCCTACATCGAGCTGGGCCAATCCGACTTTCACGCTCGTGGCGTTGTCGCTGCGCCTGGCGGGGCATCTGCGAACTCGGCTGCATTCCGCTCGTGCGAACGCCGTGCTAGAGTGAACCGGACGTTTTCTTCACGGCCCGCGTTACCGTCACGAGGTCAGTCATGATCCAAGGCTTCTCGCACGTCGGCGTCTCGACTCATAACATGGAGAGGACCATTGCGTTCTATGAAGACCTGCTCGGCTTTCGCCGCGTTGTCGATGAAACGGTGCACGTGAACGACGGCGGCACGCTGCGGCAGTTGTCTTTTGACGTCGGCGGCGGCCAGTACATGGTGTTCATGGAATGCAATAACGTGCGCGGCATTTCGGATGACTAC
The DNA here is from genome assembly GCF_001544975.2 of Caballeronia arationis. Taxonomy (GTDB): domain Bacteria; phylum Pseudomonadota; class Gammaproteobacteria; order Burkholderiales; family Burkholderiaceae; genus Caballeronia; species Caballeronia arationis. Next base: position 5,182 of record NZ_FCOG02000110.1, read on the forward strand.
GACACTGGTATCAATCGCGCGCTGGGCCTTCCAAGCGGTATGTATCACTATGCGTTCCGCGAACCATCCTTCGAGGCGCTGGAGGCGCGGCGCGCGCGGCTCCTGGAACGCGGCGTCGAGGTGTCGGACGTCATCGACCTGGGCGCGGCGCTCGCCGTCTTCCTTCAGGACTGCAACGGCATTCAGCTCGAATTCGTCCATCCCGTGAGACCCTTCGATGAAACCGACATCGGACGCGTCTCCCACGCAGAGATCGCACATGGTGAGTGATGGCGTGTCCCGCTTGCGCGCGGAGATCGGCGCGAGCGGATTCGCCTGCATGCCCGATGCGCTCGATGCCACGCGCTTCGGGGCGTTACAGGCGGAAGCATCGGTTCGCCGCCAGGAAGCGCTACGCGCGTGCGGCGATGGGGACGTGCGATATCGATCACGCGTCGCCCCGCTCGGCGACGTCGCGCGCGCTTTTCTTGCGGGCAGCGAACTCGCATCGGCGCTCGAAAGCGTGTTCGATGACGCTTACGCATACGAGGAGGAAGCCAGTTGCTACACGTATTACGAAAGCGGCGACTTTCTCGGCGTGCATCGCGATCGCCCCGATGAATGCGAGATCACGGTCATCGTGTATCTGCACGCGCAGGGTCGCGGCGCCGATGCACCGGATACAGGCCTGCGGCTCGACATCTATTCGGGCGGCGATACGGACGAGCGTCGCCTGGTCCACTTCATTCCGACACGCACCGGCGGGATGGTGCTCGGACGCGGCGCCGCCGTGTGGCACGCTCGGCCGCCGCTGCTTCAGGACGAGAGCGTGATCGCGCTGACCGCCTGCTTTCGCGCGCGCACGCGGCCGTCAGACGGCACTTGATCGCGCGTTGCGATTCATGTCGTCGAGCAGCGTGTCCGTGAACGTCTGTACGTGGACGAAGCATTCCGGCGTGCGCGTCGCCGTGAAGTCGGCGTATCGCCGGAACTTCACGAGGTTGTAGCCGCCCGCGCACAGGTCGAAGTATTCGCAGTCGTGCTCACAAGCGGCATGGCTGGCTTCGAAGTCCGCCGCGATGCGCGCGAGTTTTCCGCTTCCGGCGATCGCGTCCAGGTCGTCGCTCAGGAGATTGCCCAGCAGAAGCCCGCGTCCGTCGCCATACAGGTCGCCGCACTCGTCGCCTGTCAGTCCGGCGTAGAAGGTCGAGACGTCGCCGTTGGTCATCACGTTGAGCGTTCTGAACGGCATGCTCATGCTGCGGGCGTCGTAGCGGGGCTTGTCTGCCTCGGCCGAAAAAATGCGTTCGTAGAAGCTCGCGAAGTTGCGAATACTCAGCCGCGTGCCATCGATGCCCCAGCGCGCATAGACCGCCAGCATGCGGCGAAGGAAATCGCCGTATTGTGCGGCGAAGGCGTCGACGGATCCGGGGTCCATCGACACGACGTCGAGTTCGTCGTGAAGATTGAAATGGAAGTCGCGGATGCTGTCCGCGTACTGCGCAAAGAAGTTCACGAATGCTTCCGGATGCGCCAGACCATCACGCGAGAGGACCGCGATGGCGTCGAAGCGCAGGCCGTTGCGTCGCATCAACTCCATGCCCGCCAGCGTGCGCTGGTGGGTGGGCTTGTGCGTCCAGCTTAGCCGATGCGCATCATGCAGGAAGGCCGGACCGTCGCAACTGATGCCGATGCTGATGATATCGCCGAGTTCCTTGAGGAAGTCGCACCATTCCTGAGTGATCAGCGTGCCGTTGGTTTGCAGATCGAAGCTGATGCCGAAATCCGGACCGCATAGCGCGTCCCGCAGTTCGAGGATCGTGCCAATGGCCTCGCGATAATAGGAAGGCTTGAGCACCATCGGCTCGCCGGAGTGCCAGCTCACGCGAAGCGCGCGGTCGATATAGCGGCTGCCGAGAATGCGCTCGAAGATTGCTTTCAGCACATCGGGCTGCATCGTCGCGGTGTTCCTGCGCGTGGCTTCGCCCAGATAGCAATACGAGCAATTGAGATTGCAGAAGGGCGTGCCTTGCAGCACGACCATCTCGATGGGAGCGATCTTGCGTTCGGCGAGCATGACATCTCCCAATGCCGGCATCAGGGCGCGACACGAAGCAATGTTGAAAGCCGCTTCCCTGACCTGGAACAAGAGCCCGAAGGAACGCGGCAAGACGCGCTCATCTGCGCATCATGGGACCCCACGACACCATGCAGGTCGAATACTTATAGCCTGTTCCCGCCACCTTGAGCGGTTCATACGTCTTTAGCTCGCCGCGCTCGAACGCTGCTCTGACATTTTCGACTACCTTCAGGACGCCCGGTCCGGTCGGCATCTGTGCGTTCATCCTGCCTCCTTGAGTTGGATTGTTTGAATGAAAATGGACGAGCGTTTCACGGGGCGCTGACGCCCAAAAGGAGTCTAGTACACCACAGCAAATGCGCCAGGCCTTTTTCGGTCTCGCTCGTGCTTCAATGTGGTCCGCTTCTCATAATTCTCGACGTCCATTCGGGCTCGGGCCGTGTCTGCCGGTCTTGACGATGCTCGACTTTTAACGCACTCTTGACTCGCCAGAAGAAATGAGTCGGTTAGCACAACACCACGTTCTTGCCGACCCGAGCATTTCCGCAACGGATCTCGCGCTCAGACCATGCTCCCCAGTACTTCCCGCTTTTCGCGGGAATCGTCATAAGAATGCAATTGAATTTGGGCGGTGCATATGGCGAGCTCTCGATCCCCACATGGCGAAGCAGCGTGGCGCGCGCAACGGCCCTGGCTGAGCATCCCGCCTCACTTCACCGATCGCACGGAGGAAACCAAAGCACTGGCCGGGCTGCTCGACGATGAATCAGTGCGCGTCATCGCGGTTTGCGGGCGGCAAGGCGTCGGCAAAAGCGCGCTCGTCGCCCGCGCGCTGAATCAGGTGGAGCGCAGGCGGCGCGTATCGAAGTACGTCGAGACGATATCCGTGCGCGCCGTCGACGCCCTCCCCAGTATTTTTCCTGTCATACGCGACCTTCTGATCGACCGACTCGGCCCGATGACCCGGGCCGCATTGCGCCCCGCGCTGGCCGAAAGCGACAGTGTCGTGAGTGCGACCCTGGAAAGCACGGGCAATGCGTTCGCGCAGGCGAAGGTTCAGGTGCGCATCATCATCGAGAAGTTCGAGTATCTGGTGGCCACGGACCGGAACCCGAACGCGAACGCGAACGCGAACCTGATCGAGGATTGGCAGACGCTGGACATGCTGCGCTTCATCGCGCTGGACGAACGCAACATCTTCAAGGTGATCCTGACGACTTCGCTGGTGCCGGCTGAACTTCTACGTCTGCACCCGTCGCGTTTCTGCAAGTACGAATTGCGGCACGGGCTGCGCTCGCCGCATGGAGAAGCGATGCTTCGGCAGATCGACCGGCACGGCATCTTGCGTCTCAAGGAAGCGACGGACGAAGACCTCAGCAGCGTGGTGGCCCTGACCAACGGATTTCCGCTTGCAATGGAACGGTTCGTTCCCCATGTTCAACTGAATCCGAGCAAGACGATTCGGGAGATCGTCGAAGATATCCGGACGCGGGCGCGCGAGGATATCAAGGTCGAGCCGGGAAACGACGAGACCTTGTGGTCGATCATCGGCAGCGCGTTCGATCAGCTTTCGCCAGTCGAGCGAAGCGTCGCCCATGCGCTTGCTATTCATGAAACCTCCGCCGACCGCGACGAGATCCTTGCGCTGCTTCCGAAGTCGATCGAGCGTGACGAGTTCGACGCGGTCTTGAATTCGCTGGTGCGCAAGTACATCGCGAATCAGGAAAGCGACGGCAGATTCAGCGTGGATAAGGCCGATCGCCTCTATGCCATCGCGTCCATGACGACCTACAGGACGATGCGCTTGCGGCTGCGCGCCGTGAATTGCCTCGCCAGGCAGCCGGACAGTCCCGATGACTGGCGCACCGATACCGACATCCGGTCGCAGATGGCGCAGTTCCGCCTCTGGTTGCTGCTCGGCAGACCTCGGCGGGCGCTCGAGGTGCTCGAACGCATCGTCGGCTTTCTCGATGCGCGCGGCTCTTATGGGCGGATCGCCGAGTTGGCGCATCTGATCATCATCGAGTCAGCAAAGGATGCGCGCACAGTGTACCGGGCGCGTCATTATCTCGCCGACGCGAAGTGGCGCATGGGCGATCTCGCTGCCGCGATGGACATTCAGAAGACCGCGCATGCTGAAATGGAACGATGCGGCGGATTGGCCGATGAGCTTCTCGAATCGGAAGGCCGCCTGTTGCGGTTCGATCGGCTGCGTGGCCCGGATCCCGAGTTGCTCAAAAGATGCCGCGCTTTCGCGCAGAAGCTGAAGCAGCGCAAGCCGGACGACTTCCGTCAGAACGCGCTGGCGTTGCGCGGCGTGGTGGTGTGCGAGTTCGAGTTGGGTTACCTGGATGAAGCGCTGGAAACGCATGAGCGCACGTATGCGCAGGCCCTTGCCTCGAAGGACGCTGAGTTGATCGGCACGGCAGAGCTGGATTACGGCGTGATCTACGCGGCAACAGGCCGGCTGAAAAAGGCGCGCAAGCACTTTCTCAAAACGCTGCGCGGCTCGCAGTCGAGCCGTCATACAGGGCGGCGCGCGTTGCATCTGGGTGAGTATGCATCGTGTCTGATGGCGCTCGGCCATGCCAGCGAAGCCGCCGACAAGGTCGTCGAGGCGCTCAAACTGCTCGCACCGGCCGGCGAACCGATGGGGATCGCTTACTACAAGCGCCGGTATGCCGAAATCCTGTTGGAGCAGGGCAACCTGAGCGCCGCTGCGCGCGAAGCGGAGCAGGCGCTCGACGCAGTGGACAGCTCGAATGTCTTCGGGCCGGAGCATGCCCGCGTGCATGCCGAGATCGGGCTCGAACAAGGCAACGATGCCGCGCCGCTGCTCGCCGTGCTCGATAGGTTTCAGGGCGACCTTTACCCCGACTGGAACTATCATAACGTTCGCGGCATCGCCTGCCTTGCCGAACATAAGCCGATGGGCGCTCAAGAATCGTTCGAGCGGGCTTTGCATTTCGCCGAGCTGTATCTGAAGCGATGCGCATGCAATGTCGACGCGCTCGCCGGTAAAGCGCTCGCGCTCGCCGGGCTCGCCGTAAGCATGCCGGATTACCGGATGGAAGTCGCGCGCCGCGCATACATTGCGATCGCGGATCCCGAGTTTGGCGCGGGCACGCTCGCGCGTTGCGGCAGACGCCTGCACCTGCTTGGCAAGTTTGATTCATCGAACGGGATCAGACGGCTGCTGGCAGAACTGGGCGACCGGTTCGCTCCACTGCCCGACTCCGGTAAGGAAGTATACGTGTCGTACCGGCACGAACCCGCGAGCACCGCGTTGGTCGATGAGATCGAACTCAGGATGCCGTCGCAGTTTATCTTCTTCCGCGACAGCAATGAACTTCTGTTCGGCGATTCGATCGATGCATACATGATGCGCATCGGCCGGGCCGAGCACATCATCGTGGTGCTGAGCCTGAGCTACCCGCGCAGGATCACGTGCATGACCGAGCTGCGCTACGTATGGGAGCGGCGCGATAAAGCGATGGAGAAGCGCATCGTGCCGGTCGTAACCGATTCGCTTCGTCTGGACAAGCGGAAGACACGGGACGAATACGGGGCGTTCTGGACGAGCGAGTATGAAAACCTGAAGGCATCGATACCGGAACAGCGGCTGAAGCGAGGCACAATGGAGAGCACAGAGCTGGAGAACATCAAGTTCATTCGCGATCACATCACCGAGATGCTGCTGTGGCTGTCGGACATACTCGCGCCGGCCAAGCGGAGGCACGGCGAGAAGACAGTCGATCACGTCATTTCGATGCTGAAGCACCGATCTCGAAAGGCCGGGCGCCATGAACGGCGAAAATGAGCGCACGGACGCCGACCGTTAAGGAAAACGATACAAGCGTGAGCAAGAAGGTCGCACGCTGTGTCGCCGGGCGGCGCTCAGTAACAAGATGGCGGCGAATGCAGATGTCATGGCCGCAAACCCCTAGTTCCATGCGCTAAAAATAATCGTTGACGGTCGGCGATTTCGATCGGGTCGTCACCTGACCCCTTGGGGAGACACCAGAATTGCGCGCGGTCGAAGGACTTCGAGGGGGGAAACGTGCCGTCAGTTCCGGGTTACGACATCTTTATCAGCTACGCGCATGCCGACGATGAAGTTCCGCAAGGCGCCGGCACGCCTTCCGGCTGGGTCTCCTCGCTCGCATACAACCTGAATGTCGGACCGAACGTCCGCAAGAAGAAGATTTATATCGACCATCGGCTCAAGCCGGGCGACAATTTCAGCGCACAGCTCATCGACAAGGTTTGCGCATGCAAGCTCTTGATCATTCTGCTCTCGCAGAACTACATCGATTCCGAGTGGTGTGGCAAGGAGCTGGAGCGCTTCGTCGCCAGTCACACGAACGATCCTGAAAAACCGACCGATGTGTTCGTCGTCGAGCTTGCTCCCTACGAGGAGCTGGTGAAAGTGCCGGACAATATCGCTCAGTTGCGCAAGAGAAACATCCACGCCAAGTTCTGGGATCACCCGATCAACGCCAAATCGCCCATTCTCGCCGGCTATCCGACGCCGCAGGGGTGCTCGCGCGAAATCGAACAGCTTTACTGGAGCATGCTAGGGGAATTGCAGCGCGCGGTCGATGAGCGTCTGCGTGAGATGGGCGACGGTCGCGAAGAATCGTCGCGCCAGCCGCTCGTGTTTCCCGGGACCGATGCGAAGCCGTTGAGCATGGCGAAGCCGAACCTCGGCACCATTCTGCTCGCGGACGTGACCGACGACCTCGAAGCATTGCGCAACCGCCTCAAGCTCGAGCTCGAGTCCGAAGGCATCACCGTGCTGCCAGTCGACGGCGATTATGTCGGCTTGGGCGCCGACGAGTTCTACAACAGCATCGCGGACGATCTCAAGCACAGCGATCTGTTCGTCCAGATGCTTTCTTCCCATGCCGGCCGCAAAGGACGGGGCTTCGCCGCTCCCTTGCCGCAACTCCAGCTCCGGAGTGCCCGGGAAGCCAACCGTCCCGTGATGCAATGGTGCGATCACTTGCCCGGGCCCGGCGAGATCGACGACCCGGCGCACGGAAAGCTCTTCGATACCCCGTACATTCGCGCGGCCACGCTGACGACGTTCGCATCCGAAGTGGTCAAGCGGTTACGGGAAATCAAGCAGCCGTGCGCAGGGCCCGGGCCCCTTCGCAGAACCCTCTTCCTCGACGATCTCGCAGGCGAACCGGGCCTCAAGGAACGCGTGCGCGAGATTCTGAAAGCAGAGAACTGGGACATCCGACGTCTGCCGGCATCGGCGTCGCTGGGTGGCAACGGCATCGACATCGCGGAATTGCTCAAGCCGTGCCGGGCGGGCATCACCTTGTATGTCGATCAAAGCAAACACACGACCGTCTGTAACCGGCTCCTGTACTTCCTGAATCAGGTGGCGTTGTCCAGCCTGCCGGTCGAGCGCTGGGGCGTGTACATGGAACGCGGTAGCGTCGCGGACGAATTCGGCATCGAGTCGGATGATGTCGTCGAGCTGTCGGAAGGCGGTCTCATCGCCTTCGTGCGCGGGCTGCAACGATGAAAAGCCTCACGCTCAAGATTGCGTCTCCGTATGTCGGACTGAGGCCGTTCAAGGAGCAGGAGACGCTCCTGTTTTTCGGCCGCGATGCGCACGTCCACGACCTGCTGGTGAAGTTGCGCAAGCGTCAGCGGTTCATCGCGGTGCTGGGCGCGTCGGGCACCGGGAAGTCGTCGCTGGTGCGCGCGGGGCTCATTCCGGCGCTGCATCGCGGCGGGCTGAGCGAGGCCGAGCACGACTGGAACGTCTGCATTTTCAATCCGGGTGACGCGCCGCTCACGAATCTCGCGCTTGCGCTGACCGAGGACCCGAGGTGGGTCGAGTACCAGGATACAGCGACGGCCGTGTCGTCGCTGAGCGCGAGCCTCGCGTCGAGCCCGCTCGCGCTGGCCGAGTTGTACCTCAGGCGCGCCGACCGGTTCCAGGGGCAGGCGCTGTTGCTGGTCGTCGACCAGTTCGAAGAGATTTTCCGCTTCCGGCAACGCTACATGGACCACGCCGAAGCGTTCATTCAGCTTTTGCTGCGCTCGACACTTGAAAATGTGCCGATCTACGTCGCGCTGACGATGCGCTCCGACTTTCTCGGTAATTGCGTCGCTTTTCAGGGCTTGCCAGAGGCAATCAACAGTGGCATCTACTTAACACCGCGGCTCGGTGCCGAACAATTGCGCGCGGTCATCGCTTCGCCGCTCGGGCTGACGGGCGGCGACATCGATCCGGTGCTCGTGACCCGGCTCATCAACACGCTCGGCGGTGACGATGAGTTGCCCGTTCTCGAACACGCGTTGTTGCGGATGTGGAACCGCGCGTGCGCCGATGGGCGCCGGACGATCGTCGAAGGCGATTTCGAAGCCGTGTGCGCGCCGGGCGCGCATGCCGCCGAGAGCGGCGCGGCGAAGCGCTTCGCGCCGAAACTCGCATTCGCCATCGACAACCACGCATCGGAAATCTTCGACGCGCTTTCACCCGACTGCCAGCGCGTGGCGCGTCAGATTTTTCTGGCCTTGGTCGAGCGGCGCGAGGAAAAGATCGTGCGGCGGCCGCTGCAACTGCGCGAACTGGAGCAGCTCGCCGGACCGCATCGAGGATGCGACGTGCAGGCCGTGATCGAAGCGTTTCGCGCCGAGCGCGCCGGCTTTCTGCTCCCGCCCGGTCGCGTGCCGCTGGGCGGCGGCACCCTAATCGACATCAGTCACGAGAGCCTGTTTCGTCAGTGGCGGCAATTTCAGGCATGGCTCGCTGACGAACGACTTGATGTGCTCGAACTGCACGAATGGAAGCAGCGCGCTGAGCGGCATCGGCAAGCGGGCGGCTTGCTCGACGAGCTCGATTGCGAGCGCGCCAGACGCTGGTGTGCGCGGGTGAGCGAACGCGGCGAGCCCGCACTCTGGGCGACGCGTTACGCAGGCGAGGATGCATTTGCGCTCGTCGACGATTACATTCAGGCAAGCCAGGAGAAACAGAAAGAGGAACAGGAGGCGCGCGCCAGGCTCGAACAGCAGGCGCGGCAAGCGGAAGTGCTGCGGGTGAAGGCGGAACACGCGCGGCTCGAAGGCGAAGCCGCGGCTCAGAAACTGGCTGCGGAACAAGCGGCGTTCGAGCAACATCAGGCCGAAGCGGCCAGGAAGGTAGCCGAAGCGGACAAGCAGCGCGCCGAAGAGGGCAAGCAGACTGCCGAGCAGTTCGCGATTGTCACCCGGCGCAAGTCTAGAATTGCTTATTGCGCGTGCGCGCTTTCGGTGTTGTTGCTGCTGATCGCCATCGTGACGGCGCATCAGGCGCTGACTGCCAAGCAACAGGCGACGGCAAGCGAAATCGCCGCCAACGCCGAAAACATGGCGATGGACAACCCCGACGAAGGCCTGTTGCTTGCCATCGCTGCGCGCAACGTGGACCAGGTTCCGAAGGCGGATGCGTTATTCCGCTGGGCGGAAGGCAACCTCGCCTACGACAGGATCCTGCGCGGCCACGAACAGGCCGTCACGGCCGTCCAATTCTCGCCCGACGGCAAACTGCTGGCGAGCGCGGGCGAGGACAAGACCGTCCGCCTCTGGGACGCTAGCACCGGTCGGCAGCGCCAGATACTGAGCGGGCATGAAGATACGATCTATTCAGTCCAGTTCTCGCCGGACGGCAAGACGCTGGCCAGCGCGAGCGAAGACAAAACGGCGCAGGTGTGGGACGTGCAGAGCGGCAAGAAACTGTTCGTCCTGCGCGGACACGAAAGCGCCGTCTACAACGTGAAGTTTTCGCCGGATGGCAGTCTCATCGCGACTTCGGGCGGCGGCTCTCCGAAAGACCTGACTGCCCGCCTTTGGGATGCACATACCGGCCAGCTCCTGCAAGTCCTGCGCGGACATGACGCCCCGGTGGGTAACGTGCAGTTTTCACCCGATGGCACCATGCTCGCCACCGCCAGCTACGATTCGACAGCCCGGCTGTGGGACACGCGCACAGGCGAGTTATTGTTCGTCCTGCGCAGCGAAAACGGGAACTCGATCAACAACATCGAATTCTCACCCGATGGCCGTACGCTGGCGACGGGCGGCTATGACGACGGCATCCGCCTGTGGGACACGCATACCGGCGAACAGGTGGACGAACTGTCCGAAGGCTTTACATCCTCCTATGATGTCCGCTTCTCGCCCAATGGCGCACTGCTCGCCAGTGCGTGCGACGACAAGGTCATCCGGATCTGGAAACTCGGCACGCAAGAAGAACCGCTCGTGCTGCGCGGCCACGAGGGCCCGATTTATTTCATTGAGTTCGCGCCCGATGGCAAGACCCTCGCGAGCGTCGGCATGGACAAGACCGCGCGCCTGTGGGACGTCGCCAGCGGCAAGCCGTTGCAGATCATGCGCGGCCACGGCGGCGCCATTTTTGGTGTGGCCTTTGACCCGACCGATGGCAAGTTGCTGGCCACGGCGAGCGAGGACGGCACGGTCAGGCTATGGCGCGCGGCGCGCGGAGAGGGGCCTCTGGTCATGCGGGGGGACCCTGGCAGCATCGGAATCGCGCGGCTGTCGCTCGATGGCCGCAAGCTGGCGACGACCGAAGGACGCAAGGACCAAGAACCGACGATCAGGATCTGGGACCTGCGCAGCGGCATGTTCCTTCAGGTGATGAGCGAAAGCGCGGGCAGCATCACCAACATGCAGTTCTCGCCCGATGGGAAGATCGTGGCGACGCTTCTTTCCAGCAACGAAGTCCATTTATGGAATGCACTGACCGGAAGGACGTATGTGGCGCTACGTAGCGCGGACGAGGTCAGCCAGTTGGTGTTTTCGCCCGATGGCCAGATGGTGGCGACCGCTGGCGCGGGCGGCGTGACGCGACTCTGGAACGTGCAGACCGGAGAGACGTTTCGCCTGGTCCGCGAAGAGACGCGCTCCGTGACGAGTCTGCGATTCTCTCGCAACGGCGACGTGCTCGCCGTCGGCGGCGCGGACGGAAAGACGCATCTGTGGAACGTGCGGACGGGCGCGGATCTCCACACGCTGTCCGGACATACCAATGCGGTGACGGAACTGCTCTTTTCCGAAGACGGGACCATTTTGGCGACCGCGAACAACTCGCCTTTCTCGCCCGACACCACCGTTCGATTGTGGGCCGTGAAGAGCGGAGAGCTGTTGCAAACGCTGAGTGGGCATGAGGGCGGCGTTTCCGTCATGGCTTTCTCACCCGACGGCGCGACGCTGGCCAGCGCCAGCACGAACACGTTCTCTAGACAGAGTGCTGCCCATCTGTGGCGCGTGAGCAGCGGCAGGGAACTGCAGGTGTTGCGCAGCCCAGGACAGAAAATCAACGGCCTGGCCTTCTCACCCGACGGCGCGACGCTCGTCACGGCGATCGAGGACAACACCGCGAAATTGTGGGACACACACAGCGGAGGCGAGCTGCAAGTGCTGCGCGGCCATGACGGGCCGCTCATGATGGCGCGCTTCGACGACAACGGCAAAACGCTGGTCACCGTCAGCAAGGACGGAACCGCGCGGATCTGGAGTTGCAACGCGTGCCGTCCTGTGCCTGAGATCGTAGCGAAGTTCAAGGCGCTGATTGGCCGGACGCTGACGGTTGACGAAGAGCGGCGCTTCGGCGTACCCGATTCACCCGGTCCCTGGTCCATGGTGACCGGGATGTGGCGACAATATTCCGTGCGTGAGCCAGCCTCCCCAAAGGAGCAGCGTGCTGATCGTCATTGAGGGGGGAGTAATGCCTCGCCATTGTGCCGTCGCAAGCAACGATGCCAGCCCGATCGCGCAGCGATCCAGTAGGTCGAAAGGCGCGAACGCTTGCGTTGCATTCGGATTGCGTAGTCGGTCCGCGATAGCCTGCAAGGTATATTTGCCTCGCCGAGTGACCGGCCGCGCGACCGCCGCGTCCCGGAGCGATCGTATCCGTCAGCGCATCCCGTCTTGAGCTGAGGTTATCGCAGTGCGAAGGTGTTTGCATCGTCAACACTGGAGCTAGCGATGGAGAACCCAACAGGTGTCGAGGCCGCTATGCACCGACCCAGGCAAGGCGCAGCATTTTGGCTGCAAATGGTCGTAGCTTGGAGAGCGAGCGGGATGGGGGCACGACGTTTCTGCCGCGAGCAAGGACTGGCAGTCAGCACATTCGGTTTGTGGCGCAAGAAACTCGCGAAAGCGACCACGGCGCCGCCGAGTTCTCTCGCGATGACCCCGGACGCTGCGTTCGTCGTCGCGCATTCGGGCACAACCCCACTCGAGACGCCGCCTTCATCGACCACGGATAATTCGTCCTCTCGTGATCGCGTGATCGTGACTCTCGCCGGTGTTCGCATTGAACTGGTCGGAGTTCACGCCGAGCGCATTGTGCGCTTCGTGCTCGGACAGCTTGGCGGTGCACGGTGCTGATCGCCGCTGACGTCCGAGCCTACATCTGCCGCGAGCCGGTCGACATGCGCAAGTCGATCGACACGTTGTCATATTTGGTCGAACCGCTGCTTGCGCAGAAGCCGGCTTCGGGCAACCTGTTCGTGTTTGTCGGCCGGGACCGCACGAAGGTGAAGTGCCTGTATTGGGACCGCACTGGGTTCGCGCTTTGGTACAAGCGGCTTGAACATGGGCATTTTCCATCGCCCTCGGCACTGGCACAACGCGGTTTCACACTCGCGGAGCTCAATGCCTGGCTCGAAGGCATAGAGATTCCAGCGCGCGAACCTCATCGCGCCGTCGCCGTGACGCGCGTAGCGTAAGCGCCCGAATCGCTCGCCATTCAGGGCTCGCGAAGCTTGTAAACGTCGCGCGAGTTGGGCATCATGGTTGACATGTTGCCCGCCGCCATCACTGCCGGGGATCTGCCACTCGAGCTCGAGGCGCTGCGAGCCTTCGCACTCGAACAGAACCGGCTCGCATGCGTGTTGTGGGAGCAACTGGAGAGCCTGCAGCATCAGATCGCGCAGCTCAATCGCGCACGCTTCGGTGCGAGTTCCGAGCGCCTGGCGGGTCAGGCCGAGCTGTTCGACGCCGCCATCGATATGCCCGTTCCTCCCGAGCCGGCGAAGGTTCCAGTCACCGGGCACACCCGCAAGGGACGCCCCGCGTTGCCAAAGGACTTGCCACGCACGCGCATCGAATATGACCTCAGCCACGAAGAGAAGGCCGCATTCGACGCACTTGAGCGCATCGGCGAAGAGCGTAGCGAGACGCTGCATTACGAGCCGTCAAGGCTCACGGTCATCGAACACATCCGCTTCAAGTATGCAGCGAAGAAGGATGGCGAGTCGACCATCGTAACAGCGAGCGCTCAGCCCTCGCCGCTGCCCAAGAGTAATGCGAGCGCGAGTCTGCTCGCAAACATCCTGGTCAACACCTACGTCGATCATCTGCCCTTGAATCGGCAAGAGATGCGCTATGCGCGCCGTGGTATTCACCTACCGCGGGCCACGCTGTGCGAATGGAAGCTGGCCGCTGCAGAATTGCTCGGCGTCCTGATGCCACCGCTGCGTGCGCACCAGTTGAAGGCGCCTCGCATGCACGTAGACGACACGACACTACCCTTGCTGGAGAAGGGTCGCAAGACCACACGCACTGCTCGATTATGGGGCTATCTGGGTGCGGGCCAACGCGAGGAGAATGGCGTTTGGGTAGATCACCCTCCAGCCGTCGTCTTCGAGTTCGCTGAATCGCGCGCGGGCTCCCATCCGCAACGTTACCTGCAAAACTACAGAGGCTATTTGCAGGCCGACGCATATAGCGGGCATGAAGCGCTCTATGAAACAGGCGACATCATCGCGGTTGGTTGTTGGGCGCATTGCCGTCGACGGTTCTTCGAAATCGCCAAGACCCAAAGCAAGCCGGGGCTCGCGGCACAGGCGCTGCAGTGGATCGCCCAGCTGTACGCCATCGAGTCGCGAATCAACCATCAGACACCCGACGTCAAATATGCGGCGCGGCAAGCTGAGGCATTACCGGTACTTGCAAAGTTCCGTCAATGGTTGGAAGGCAACGTCGTCGGTTTGCCGGCTCAGGCACCGCTCGCCAAAGCGTTTGGCTACGCGTTACGGCATTGGCAAGCGCTAATTCGCTACACAGAGAGCGGTGTTCTGTTACCCGACAACAACGCTTTAGAACGGCAGATCAGGCCGATTGCGACGGGGCGTTCATTGTGCACCTCCTTCCGAATCCTCGATAAACATTGGGAGTTGGCCTTCGATGGCGGTGCGACACGGACGAAGCTTCCGGGTAGTCAGCGCGGCATCAACTGCCTCGGTATGCAGGTCGCTTGCGCGGATCTGCCATGGAGCGTC
>NZ_FCOG02000058.1 GCF_001544975.2 Caballeronia arationis
TTACCGAGAACTGGATCGGCGCTCACGAACGCCAAGATGAGACCGTGAGAAAGGCGCAAGAACTCGGCACTCTCGAGTATGGTACATTGGATCGAATAGAACGCGAGACCGATGCGTTGCTACCAATCGATACGGTGCTTGTCTTCCGTTTCCTGATGCCGCCGGTCATCGTCGATATGCAGGTACAGGCTGGTCGTAGTCAGCGAAGCATGACCAAGATTGTCACGAACGAGCCGAAGATCAACCTTTTGATCTGCCATGTGAGAGCCGGCGCTGTGACGCAACCAGTGGGCGGAAGCTTTCTCCAATAACTCTGCGCGCGCCGAAGCGCCATCTCGCTCGCGCAGTCGCGCAGCCGCCTTCGCAAAAACGTCCTTGACGATCGCGTGCAGTCCGGCGCGCGTCAGCGGCGCGCATGCCTGCGCCCGGTCATTGGCTGCGGTTGCGCCAATCGGCAAAACCAACGGCGTCTCTTCGCTGGGCGAGGGCAGTGCACTCAGGCCCAGTTGCTGGCGGTAGCGCGAAAGCTCCATCGTCATTTCGCGCGTCGCGGGCACCAGTCGCTCCTTGCCACCTTTGCCGTGAACGGTCAGCCACCAGCGAAGGGTACCGTCGGCGTCGCGCCGCACAAAAAACTGGCCCATGGTGTTCGCGCCCACTTCGGCAATTCGCAACCCGCCCAGATACAGCAGCGTGAATAGCCACCGCACCCGGTAGGCATGCGCACGCGCGCGATCGCTGTCGCGCGGCAGCGCGGCGATGGTGTCCTTGACTTCCTGCCAGAGCCCTGGCTCGAGATAGCGGGTGATGCGTGGAGGGGCGTGTTTGGTTCGCTGGCGGGATAGGGAAAGGGGATTGCCAGCAAGATAGCCTGCCTGCACGAGCCACGCAAACAGCGCGTTGAGAATGACGATCGCCTGGCGTTGACTCGCGGGCGACAGGGGCCCATAGAACGGCCGCCACCGTGCATCGTGGCGAGGGTGCTTGCGACCACCTCCGGCGACCCAGGTCGTGGCGGGTTGCGGATCGGCCAGGAACTGCTGGTAACGCAGACAATCCTCGTGCGTCAGTGACGAGAGCGGCTTGCCGAGCGTCACGAGCGACCAGAGCAGCAAGCGCTCGGCCTCCTTGCGATAACTCCCGAAGGTGGTCTTTGTGTCGTGGAAGCGCGAGAGCCACGCGCGAATCGCGTCGAGGTCGTTGTTGGCCGCGATCTGCGCCCGACCGTCCGTCGCGCGATTCGCCCCGACACTACCGTCGAGCGTCGACGGAATCACGAGGGATTCGAGGGGGCGCGGGTTGGAGTGCAACGGATGTCGGTGGCGGAAGATCGCGCATTGAGTGTCACGCGGTTTCGAGGTCGGTACGATACAAATAAGTCAACATTATAGCACTAATGTCAAATCTATCCCCCGCTATAGTTAGACAAGCACCGAAATACGTTGTATTATTACCGGTATTTCTCGCCATCACCCGCTCATGTCCGACGTCCTTTCCGACGAAACCCGCCTCGCAGCCGATATCGAGCGCCTCAAGGTCGAATTCCCGAAGACGCGCGAGCTCTATCGCGAGGTGTGTGCGCTACTGTTTTTCCGCTTCGGCGTCCCGCCGACTGCCAATCGCCTGTACAACCTGGTACGGCGTGGCACCATGAGCACCCCGGCGTCGGTGCTCGCCGAGTTTTGGGCGGAGTTACGAGAGAAGAGTCGGGTGCGTATCGAGCACCCGGACTTGCCAAAGGAGTTGAGCGACGCCGCCGGCGAGTTGATCGGAACGCTTTGGACGCGCGCGGCGGCTTCCGCACACGCCGAACTCACGTCGCTTCGCGATGACATCGAAGCGCGTTGCGCCGAGGCGGAGCAAAAAGTCGTCGCCGCGCGCGGGGAGCTCAGTCGGACTGAGACGGCGCTCGAGCAACGCACCGCGGCATTGCTTGCGGCGCAGGTCGAAATTCGAGAGTTGGAGCGGCAGCAGGCGCACGAGGCGGCCGCGCGCATGGCGCTCGAGGCGCAGATCAAGCGTCTCGGCGAGGAGGCGGTCGCGCGCGAGCGAGAACTGGAAAAAGTACGCGACACGTTTTCGCGTGATCTGGATAAGCTCCGGGAGACGGCTGACCGAGCGGAAGAGCGCTTACGCGCCTCGGAAAAGCGTGCGCTGCTGGAAATCGATCGCGAACGCGGTGCAGTGGTAAAAGTACAGAAAGAATTGGCGGAAGCCGCCAAGCGCGCAGAAAAGCGGGATGCTGAACATCGTCGGACAGTCGAAGCGCTGCAAGAGCAGCAGGGCGATGCTCGCCAGCAGACTGGGGTGTTGCAGGGCAAGCTGGCCGCGCTCGAGGAGGCATACAAGTCGCTCCAGGAGCAGTTGAAGTCGCTGCGCGCAACGACGCGTCCCTCCGCACGACGCGCGCCCGCGGCCGAATCCCGTCCTCCAGCCAGGCGCGCAACGCGCAAGGCGACGGCTGGGAAAGCGGCGGGAACGAAGAGCCAAACATAGCCTTGGCGTCGTGGCGAGTTCGACCTCGCTTGCGTGGGTCCGGGAAAGGAGTGAAAAATTGAGAAGAACGGCAGAGAACAAACTGAGGGTGGTCGCGGTCCGCTCGACCCCGTCATCGAACAGAGGTTACGCGTGTTGGCGGAAGCGACAGGGCGAAAGCAGTCCTTTTTCCTGCAGCAGATGATCGAGGGCGGTATCGACGCGATCGAAGAAGCCTGGCTGTCGCCCGATACCTTGGCGAAGGTTCGAAGTGGTGCTTTGCCAGATCTCCTGGATAAACACCCCACGACCTCGGATCTGTTCGACCACGGTGCCAGTGATCCAGCACCGTAGAACGAGTAGCGTCGGGCTTTTTAGCGGCTCGGCAAGATCGGGCTCGTTTTCAACAGAGAGGAAGAGGAATCAATGAATAAACAAGAACTGGTCGACGCGGTCGCGTCGACGTCGGGTACGAGCAAGAGCGCCGCAGAAGAGGCGATCAACGCGGTCTTGAACACTATCTCGAAGGAACTTGCGGCAGGCAACGCTGTTCAACTGATCGGCTTCGGCACGTTCGGACGTGGCGAGCGGGCAGCACGAACGGGGCGAAACCCAGCGACCGGCGAAGCCATCAAAATTGCGGCAGCCAAAACCGTCAGATTTACGGGCGGGCAAGGCGTTCAAGGATGCCGTTAATCAGTCGTGAAGCGGCGGAGTCTGTCGTTCAGCTACGTCAGAATAGCTGGTTATCCAACGGCAGCAGGTTGATGAGTTTGACCGCGGTGAGGCGTTCGGATCCGTCGGCGTGAATGGACCGGATCATGACGCGCTGTCCGCGCGCTTCACCCAGCACCTCGACGATGCGATCGCGATAACGCGCGATGGTGCCGCGCGGCGGTTTTCGATTCATGCGGTGGCGACCGGTCGGAGAGGGCATAAGCGGATGGGAGCGGCTGCGTCAATCGCATTATGCCAATGCGCGTCGCCGGCGCCACGTCATTGTTGGATTGTCACGCTACAGCAACAGAACAGCGAAGGGTCATCCGACGCAAAGTTGTACGGTCGTCCGTCGTTCATGGACGTGGGGCTTCCGCTTTGTTAAAGCCGGACCCTATTCGCGTGGCCCATCGCTGGCTTCGTGTTCTCCCTGCCCCAGTGCAGGGGACACTGCGCAACTGGAGCGGCCCCCTGAAACTCCGGACACGGGAAGCCAATCACGATGATGCGCCGATGGCGATCCAGTGGAAACCGGCGAGGCCAGGCGATAAGTCCGAATTCCGGGCGGCTAGTCTGAAGCCATGGGACGTCACCGCTTGAGCGACGCCCAGCACTGCCGGATTCAGTCGTACGGGTATGTCCGCGCGCTTGTTCGCCGTCAATAGCACGATCGGCTCTACTGCGAACGGAGATTTGAACACCACATCCCACGTCCGCCAGTCGCCAGCATTCCCGCTGGATTCAAACCAGGCCTCCGCGACCTCGCCGGTGTCGATGCGCTGGTCCGGTGTGTTCCCGTCGGTTGGGTCGAATAACTTTGAGTAGGAAAACGTTGCCCAGTTGAACGCGCAACTCCCGGCAATGAGGTCGGTGTTGTGGGCAGAAAGGTCGAGCTCGTCAATCTCGAATGGATCATCGACGATTCCCACAGCGGGAACGCTGGGGCCGGCGACATTTTGATCAGTCGCGGTGAGTTGTACGGAAGAAAGCTTCGTGTCCAGAAGTCTCAGCTCTCTCGGTAAAAGATAATAGACATGGTCGCTGAAGGTCCTGCGTCCGAGCAAGCTCTCTCGAGACGGCGCAAAGTACCTGGGTGGGAAGGTCCCTCTCTCCAGTGCGGGTACTGAACCAGTGACACCCGGAGATTCCTCTATCGCGACCCAATCGAATGCGAAAGACCCGCCGAAATCCGGGTCCGCGTTTCGGGCGGCTAACCTGAAGCCCTTTGTACTCACATCTCTTGCAAGACAGACGGGCGTCGCTACGTTCAATTGCCCTCCGCTAAACTTCGTAGCCTTCACCGGTGTGACAATGACGCGCGGCGAAGCAGCGAAATTAGGAATCTTCACAGGCAAATCGCCTTCGAACGATATAAAAACGTCAAGCCAGTCACCGCTTTGACCCGCCGGAGAGAGTGTGCCCCCCTCGAAGTTGTCAACGGCGATTCGCATCTCCGTGTACCTTGTAGTCATGTTGGATTCCTCCTCACGATCAACGTCGCCTGGCTGGTGCTCGACACGTCGAGGTTCTTGCCGCCAGAGCGAGGCGTGCCGAGTCGAGCAATAGCGGCACGGTTAGGCCACCAGCGCCAGGGACTGCACGGTCTTTGTCGCCGAGATGGGCGCTGCTGTGCATCGTTGCGATGAGCAGTGCATTGAATATGCCTTTGACGAGGAGCGCTGTCGGTTTGTCTGCGAATTGACGGCCAGAACCGACATGCAAAGGGACTGCGTGACGACCCATCCGTCCGCATAAAGCGCTCATGGCTTGCCGATGAACTGCGTCCTTGTTGCAGCGGGCCTGCGGGCGACTTCTTGCGCGCTTGCGCCGGCGCGGTCCGGCGTTTCGCAGAACATCGAAGCGTCCTTCTCCACGCATCGCATATGGTTCTCAAGGTAGCCCAAAGCGCAAGATATGCAAGGGGAATTCATTCAGTCGCGGCGCGTCGGGACAGGCGGCCAGCACGCGTTCGAAGAAGCGTTTTGCTGCGGCCTTATCGCGACGTTTCTGCAGCAGGATGTCGAGTTCGGCCCTGTGTTGGTCGACCGCCCGCCTCAGCAGTTAGGCTCACCGCGCAACGTAACGAAAACCTCGTCAAGATGCCATGTGCTGCCAGGTTTGCGGCGAGCAGCCGTGACGCGATGTGCGAAGCCCGCGCAGAGTTTGTCGCACCAGCGGCGGAGCAGTCTCGTGACTGACGATGACACCGCGCTCGAACAGTGTTCAATATCACCCAAGTTGGGTTGGAACCGGAAGTACCACCGAACCGCGTGGCTGATGTCCGTCGCGGGGAACCGGTGGCCGTTATAAAGCGATTTTTTCTTCTTCATCGCGCATTTTACGTGAGCACCTCGCCAACGTGACAGGCGGTCGCAGGTAGTTCAGCGCGACCGCGTTGAGACGTTCGGTCCCATCGGCGTGGAGCGATCGGATCATGACTTCGGGGGACACTGACGATCCTGACATCTGACGTGTGGAGGCGATCATGGAAATCGACATCCTCGGCATCGATCTCGCAGAGCACATGTTCCAGCTCCATGGCGCCGATCGTCGCGGACGAGCGGTGCCGTGCTCACAGCCATGCCATAGCATGACAAGCCGACGACGCGTAAAGCGTTCGCCTTGCCCTGCTCGCGCCTGCGCTTGACGCGTCACACCTCCATGGAGAATCACACCCGTACACCCTTACAGGTTTTGCGAAGCTTCTCAAAGCGATGACGAAAGAGGTTGAACCCGCACTCTGAAATCTGTTTTTCGTGCCGGCTCCCGTTTCCTTGCAAGCCGCGACAATGTTAAGGACGGGGTGCGCGGATCTAATCGAGGCTGCGGGCGTGCGTTCGGCAAGCGCCCACGGGCGAGCCATATACATGCGTGCAGACCGTTTCGACATCATGAAACGAAGCTTGCAAAGGGCGCCGGATCCATAGATGCCCGGAAAGTACGCTTACCCCATGCATGGACGCCCCCGGTTTGCCAAGCTATCATTTGCGACGGTGTGAAGGTAATGATTGCAGCCATGCATCCAGACTTCGATGTCCCGGCGCAAGCCGGCGGTCCCTGATGGAATTTGCTGGTCGGGGTCTCATCAAATCTGCGTGCTTCGCGCACACTGGGGTAATCAGACGTTCCCAACCACGGTCTTACCTGTTCTGCCATCACGTCATGATTGCCCAGGCAATCGGCTGAAGTCTCCTGCTGTTCGTTACAACGATGCGAAGTAATACTGTGCTTAAACCGCCATTTTTGGCGCCGCGTAATCGCTGTGGAACTGGCGACCCGTGAGCCAGAAGTGCCCACACGATCCGCGCGTTCTTGTTCGCGAGTACCACGGCTGCGACATTCGGGTTTCGTCGTTGTAACAGGCGCTGCAACCAACCCTCTTTCTGTTCCTTGCGGCTGGCAGCCCGCATCGCTGAACGCGCACCGTGGATCAATAAGGTTCTCAAATAAGAGTCGCCCCTTTTACTGATACCGAGTAGCACGTTCTTGCCACCGCCGGAGTTCTGCTGAGGCACGAGTCCAAGCCATGCGGCAAGCTGGCGGCCGTTTGTGAAGCTGGTTGCATCACCGATGGAGGCTATCAACGCACTCGCGGTAATCGGCCCGATCCCGGGCACCTTCGCAAGCGTGCAACTGGCTTCGTTCTCGCGGTGCCAAGCTTGGATTTGCGCCTCGAGTTCTTTAAGGTGTTCCAACAGGCGCTGTATCAGCACCCGGAAGGATCCGGTCAACTCCTTGGTAGCATCTTCGATGAGTTCGGGCACCCGTCCGGCAATGTGTGATATCCCTTGCGGGACAACCAGCCCGAACTCACTGAGAAGCCCGCGTATCTGGTTGGCTTGCGCAGTACGGGCCCGCACGAAGCCTTGCCGGACCCAATGCAGTGACAGCACCGATTGCTGCTCAATGTTCTTGACCGGCACAAAGCGCATATTTGGCCGCCCGACGGCTTCGCAGATCGCCTCGGCGTCGGCCGCGTCGTTCTTGTTCGTTTTCAAGTATGGCTTGACAGTGCGGAGCAATCAGCCGCACGGTGTGTCCCATCGCCTGGAGCTTGCGAGACCAGTAGTGCGCGCTTCCGCACGCCTCCATACAAATCAGGCAGGGCGACAGGTTTGCGAAGAACGCCAAAACCTGATCGCGCTTCAGTATTTTCTTCAGCACCGCTCTGCCATGTTCATTCACGCTATGCACGGCAAAAACAGTCTTCGCCAGATCGATGCCAATTGTCGTAATCTTCATGGTGGGCGCTCCCCTCGTTCAAGTGGTTGCTTAGACACTTCCACTTTGGCACATCGATGCCGTTTCGGGTGGGGGCGTCCATTCCATTAGATTGGGCCCGACGCTTTCGACTCCGACTTTCGCCCCCATCTGCCACAACGGGAGGCTGTGCAGCCAGGTGCTCGTCATGCCGCGAACTTGGGCCCGGGGCGTGCCGGCGGACAGCTTCACGACAACCGGCGCGACGGGATGAAAGTCTTCCACGTAGGCGTCGTCGACCGTGCGCCGTCGCGGCGCGCCGTGCGCTTTAAGGTTTCATCGACGACGCGGTGTCGGCTTCGTACGACGCGCCCTGCATGGCTTCGCGCCATTCGGTCTGCACGCGCGGCCAGTCGGACGCGGTCGTCGCGACCGACGAGCCGCTCATGCGCAACACAATGATACTAGCGGAGGCGGGCGGCAACACGATGTTCGCGTCGGCGGTCTTCGCGCCCACGGGCGGCGTGTTCTGGGTCTGCAGCGAGGCGGCGCATCCACCGAAGAGAATCGTGCTGCCGTCCAGGATCAAAGCGGAAAGTGATGGTTGCGCATGTTGAAATTTTTCGTTGGAGGCGCGTCACAGTATAGCCATCTCCCCCGCGCGATCCCGCCACTTTCGAGCCGCTTTCGGACTCGCGCGGCCCGCGCGCACGCGCCGAAACCGCCGCTCACATTTCGATGTTGCCGTAGATCCACGCCTGATCGTGCGTGCTCAGACGATAGTGAAGGAGCATGCGCGTGACGTCGGCCCAGGCGTTGGTCGCGGGATCTTGCGCGATCAGCACGACGAGCAGATCCGCCCAGCCGCCGAAGACGGCGTTCATGCTCGCTAGCGCGTGGATCGGCACGACGGCATCGATTCTGCCAGTGTCCGGGTTCCACTGCGGCGCTTGTACACCGCGGAGCGCATCGTCCGTGATCCACATCGCGCCCGCCAGGCGCCAGCGCTGGAACGTCTCGGAGTCGCTGCGGCGCTCGACCATGAAGTGCATGGGCCGGCTCAACGGCTGATTGAACACGCCCAAATTGCTCGACAGCGCCCACCCGACGGACAGATCCTGCGCGTAGATCTGCAGCCCGAACGCCGGCTGCGCCTGATAACGCGGCAGCGTTCCCGCGACGTTGTCGATGCGCATATACAGATTGTCGTAGTCGTTGGTGAGGTACACGCGCTTGATCGAGTGCTCGGGCGCGCGCGCCTGCACGCTGGTCGCCGGCCGGTCGGCCACGAAATACGGGACATTCGACCACTGCGCGCCGTCGTCCGCCGCGCCGGCGCCGGCGCCGATGTCGATCGTCTTGAACGCGCCCGCGTTGTAGAGCGGCGGCACGCACGAGAACGCGCTCTGGCGGCTGTAGACCAGCGCGGTGAGCACGAACGCCGACGCCGTCAGCGGTTCGCACATCGAGCTGACGAGCGGCTGCATCGACACGTTCGAGACCGCCTCGCCCGGCGCCATGTAGCCCTTGCCCCAGACGCTCGCGCACCACTGCATGCTTGCGAGCGCGGCGGGCGACTGTCCGCGCAGGATGTCGAAGATGGCGATCCACAGGCCCATCTGCGGCCACGACGGTTCCGGCCCGAGCGCCTCGTTGCCGCCCGGGCTCCACGCGCCGGTGTAGTAGAACATGTCGCCCGGGTAGCGCGCGATGCCGTAGTTCTGCCGCGTGAGCTGCCCTGCGACGGTGGCGACATGGCTCGACGCGCGCCCCGATTCGTGATCGATGACGCCCAGCGCGATCGGCATGCAGGATGACGAATCAACCAGCGTGCGCGGCGTATTGTTCAGATTGACCGCGCGGTTGAAATAGCCCTGCGGATTCCACAATCCCGGCGGGCTCCACTCGGACGAGCGCTGCACGGCCGTCATGATCGACGCCGCGCCGCCCGCGTACCATTCGGTCAGCGCGGTTTCGCCGAGGCGCTCGCACATCGCCTGCGTCGCGTAGAGGCCGGCGACGAACCAGCCTTGCGTGTAGCCGTTGTGTTCGAGATTGTCGCCTTCCTCCCAGATGCTGTAGTCCGCCTGGCCGAAGCCGTTCGGCTGGATGTTTGCGATGATCCAGTCCGCCGAGCGCTTGACCTTCGGCCATAGATCGCTCAGGAAGCGGGCGTCGGCGGTGAGCGTGTAGTGGTGATACACGCCGAAGAGAAACGCGCCGACTGCATCGTATTCCGGCTCGACGAAGGGCACGTAGCTGCCGTCCCACGCGTTGTAGGTGGTTTTCCAAGTGCCGTCGCTGCTCTGGCTGCCGCTCATCCAGCGCCAGTATTTTTCGCCTTCCGCGAAGTGGCCGCTGGCGTCGAGCGCCATCGCCGCGACCGATGCGTCGCGCACCCAGTTCTTATACGAATAGGCGAACGGATTGGTGGTCGCCGCGAGCGTGCCAAGCACCGGATTCTGCACGTTCTTCATCAAGATCAGCGCGCGGTCGTACATCTGGTTGAGCGCGTCGTCCTCGAATTGCGTGCGCCGGCCCTGATTGCCGTTCGCGAGCCACGCGTTCCACGCCGCGGCGCTCTTCGCGAGCCACGCGTCGCCCGTCGATGCCCGCGCGGCGTCGATCGCGGCGCGCGCGTCGGCCTCCGTCTCACACACGCCGATGTAGAAATACAGCGTCGCCGATTTGCCCGCGCCGATCCGCGCGCGCTGGTTGAACGCGAGCGTGACATCAGGCGCGGTGACGTCGTTGTTGTTGCGCAGCGCGCCGTCGGCGTCGAAGCTGTACCAGCCAGAGACGGTTGCGCTCTGGGTCGAGGCGTCGCTGTCGCGGCCGGCCTGATAGCCGTCCGGCGGCTGTAGCGCGCCCAGCACGACGAACAGTTGCCCCGGCGCGGTCATGTCGGCGATGAAGGCGTCGCGGTTCGGCTCGTGCCACGCGTGCACGGACTTGCCGGCGTCCAGATTGTTGAGATGCACCTGATCGAGCACGTTGAACTCGATCTCGCCCGCGCCCGGGTTCGTCAGCACGTAGCGTACGATGAAGAACGGCTGATTTGGCGGCGCGGCGAAGGAGCGTGAAATGCGCACGGAGGTCGCCTGATCCTGATAGTTCAGGTAGTTCGTCGTGAGCAGGCCGGCGTCGTCGCTGCTGCTTTCGAACCACGCTTCGGAATCGAAATCGGTCGCGTGCGTGTAGGAGAAGTGGTTCGTCTCGTCGCGAAAAAAGCCGCTGTAATCGACGATCTGATTCACCGCGCGTCGCGCCAGCGAGCCGCGCAGATAGTGCAGCTCGCGCAGGCACGGAGCGGTGGGAGCCTGGTCGAGCTGCGTGAACCGCGCGGCCTTCCAGATGCCCACGAGATCCTGCCAGTTCGACAGATACAGCGCGTGAGTCGAGGTGGCCGAAGGCGAAGTTGCGCTCATGTTGGTTTCCTTGACGAACCCGGAAGAGGGCGCGGCGCGGGCGCGATGGGCCTGCGCGGCATCGCGGGGAGGAAGTCGGACGAACCGGCGCGCGGAAGATGGGAGGACCGCGTGGCGTGGCGTGGCGCGACGAGCGCGACGGCGGATGCGTCCTGTCGATTCGCGGCCTGCCTGTTCATGTTAGTACACCACAATTTCTAGACAAGCGCGCGCCTAGTAGGAAGACGCCAATCTCGACCCCCGATCCGCCAGATCAGATCGCTTGCCGTCAGCGCGACTGCCAGACATGCCAGAGCGCGCCGTCCTGTCCGATCGCGAAGACTTCCAGATGCTTGTCCGCGTTCACGCCGAGCGCCATGAGATCGTTGCCGCGCAGCTTCGGCGGCGGGCTGCCAAGGCTTTCCCACGCGTTCCAGAACGGCGGCGTGTCGATCGTGCGGGTGCTCCAGAGCGCGCCGTCCGTGGCGATCGCAAGCACCGTCAGCCGCTTGTCGAAATCGACGGCCGTTTCCATCCAAGCGATGCCGATATCGGCGCGCGGCCCCGCCTCGGCGTTCCAGCCTTGATGCCGCCACACGACCTTGTCTGCGCCGCCGCTCCAGGTTTCCTGCCAGCGGTTGCAGAACGCACCGCTGCCGGGCGCGAGTACGTCGAGATGGCCGTCGGCGTTCTGCTGCAAGAGCGGTTGCGACAGATCGCGCGCCTTTGGCGGCTCGGAGCCGTCAAAGGCGTCGCGCGGCTTGCCTAGGCTCGCCCAGCCGCTCCAGGCGCCATTCGGCGTGATTTGCCACAGATGCCAGAGCGCGTCGTCCTGGCCGATCGCGCACAGTTCCTGACGGCCATCGGCGTTGCTCGCGCGCGCGAGACGGTCGGCGTCGCGGATGCCGGGCGCGGGCCGGCCCAGCGCCTGCCACGGGCTCCATGCGCCGTTCTGCGCCGTCTGCCCGATGAGCCAGAGATTGCCGTCGCTGCCGGTGACGAAGACGGTTTGTCTGCCATCCTGATCGATGCCCGCGGCGAGGCGGTCGGCGAGCGCGACGTCGCCGGGCGGCTTGCCGAGCAATTTCCAGCCGCTCCAGCCGCCGTTTGGCGCGACTTGCCAGTGCTGCCAGAGCGCGTTGTCGTCGCCGATGACGAAGGCTTCCTGACGGCCGTCCGCGTTGCGCCCCACGGCCAGCGCGCGGATGCCGACGTTCGCGGCGGGCTTGCCGTGATCGAACCACGCGAGCGGCGCGGCGTTCGGCGGCGACTGCGCGATGCTGAACAAGCCGTCCGGCCCGAAGGCGAACGCTTCGAGCCGGCCGTCCTGGTTGCGCTGCACGACCGGTCGGCCGAGCACGGCATCGCCCGGCTTGCCGAACGACGCCCAATCGCTCCAGCGGACCGTCTGCGGAACGACGGGAGCGACCGGCGCATCGCCCATTGCGTGCACGATCACCTGGAACACGACGGGTTCCGAAACATTGCCCGCGTCATCGACGACGACCAGCTGGAAGCGGTTCGCGCCCGCCGGCAGCGGATTCGCCGCGGAGACGTCGACGAGCACCTGCGGCGCGTCCAGCGGGACCGGCTGATTGGGCTTGAAGACGGCCATCGGCGTCTCCTACTGGAGCCAGGTCCAGATGCTGCGCGCCACCGTGCGCCCGCGCGCGGCCTGCGAGCGCACCGAACTGAGGAGGAAACCCGTGCCTTCCATCAGCGCGGCCGGCCCGTCGACGACGGCGAGCGGCGGCGCGCCGGCGGGACCGTCGGCGCGCGCGTCGAGACGGGCGCGTCCCATCACGCGATCGCCCTCGCCGATGCGCGTATGGCCGATGCGCGCGGCTTCCACCGGCGGACTCGCGGCGAGGAAGGTATCGACGCCGACCAGCGACGCCGCGCCGACGATGAGCGGCCGCGACGCGATCGCGGTGCGCGTCTGCACGTGCGCGGGCGATTCCGCATCGGCGATGGCGGCGAGCCGCGCGACATCGCGGGTGCGCGGCGAGCGCCGCACCAGCACCAGCACCGTATGCGCGAGCGCGGCGAAGAAAGCGGCGACGGCTTGGCTGTCGGCGTTGCTCTGCGGCATGTCGGCGGCGAACAGCGCGGCGACTTCGCGCTGTTCAGTCGCGCCGAGCACGAGCGTATCGCCGACGAAGCTGTTGCCCGACGTCATCGTGCCGAGCGTGAGCGGATCGTCGCCGTCGGACAGATCGGCGCCGAGAATCGTCGCGAAGGTGCGCCGCAGCCGGTAGCCCTCGACCACGACGATCTCGCCGCGCGTCACCGCCCCGCCCGCCAGCATGACGGGCGGGCCGTTCCCGCCCGCGCTGCGCAGCACGAGCACGTCGACGTCGGTATCGCCGGTCGAGGCCAGCGCGCGCTCGCCGGGACGCGGCGCGGGCTGGTACGGATCGAGCACGCCGCCTTCAACCACGACGCCGCCGGTCGCGAGTTCGAGCGTCGCCAGCAGGCCGCCGAGCGTGCCGTGCAGACGCGCGGTGTGAGGCGCGGCGCGCAGCCGCTGACGCAGCCACGCGTGCGCCGCGCCGTCCTCCGGCTCGACGCCGATCCAGCTCGCGAGCCACGGCAGCGCGTCTTCCGGCGTCGCGGCGG
The DNA here is from genome assembly GCF_001544975.2 of Caballeronia arationis. Taxonomy (GTDB): domain Bacteria; phylum Pseudomonadota; class Gammaproteobacteria; order Burkholderiales; family Burkholderiaceae; genus Caballeronia; species Caballeronia arationis. Next base: position 13,419 of record NZ_FCOG02000058.1, read on the forward strand.
GATCGGTGAGTAGCCAGCTGTCGGCGACCTTGCCTTCGAGCTCGGTCAGCGGCGCCTCGAATATCGACAGATAGCGCTCCAGGAAATCCGGCGGCGTCGCGCCGCCGGCCTGGTCCATGTCCGGCCCCGACAGGCGCTCGTGATAGAGCGCCGGCAGATAGCGGTCACGATACGAAAAGCGCGTCGCGTAGATTCGCAGCGCGGCGATTTCCGGCGTCGCCTGGCTGTCGCCGAGCAGTTCCAGCGTGAGATAGAGCCAGCGGCCTTCCAGACGACGCACGCGCCGCCCCGCGCGTTGCAGCAGCACGGTGAAGCGCCCGCTCTGGCCCGCGCGCGCCGCGCACCCGAGCAGGCCGGGGTTGAACGCCATCTCGGAAGGCGCGTCGCACCAGGCGGCGCTCGGCGCATCGGCGATGTCGGGCAGCGCGGCCGCGCCCGCAACGTGCGGCCACCAGTCGGGCGCGCCTTCCGCGCCGGGCTTCGGCGGCACGCCGCCGGTGTCGTCGGCGTGCGCCCAGACGCGCAGTCCCGCATGCCGCGGCAGCGACGCCTCGATCTGCACGCGATGCCAGACCGTGCCCGCCGCGCCCGAATCGAACGGCCCGAGGCGCACGCTGCCCGCGCGCGCATACGTGGCGCGCGACACGGCCAGCAGCGTGCGCAGCGACGCGGGCGTGTCGCGCCGGCCGGCGGCCACGGGATAGCGCGGCACCTCGCCGAGCGTGTTGCAGAACGTGCCGTCCCACACGCCGAGCAGCGGATAGACGTCGCCATCGGGCAGCGCGGCGGCGCTGGCGGTGTCGGCGAACACCTGATCGCAGTCGTAGACCAGCGCGTTGGCCGCGGGCCGCGCGCCATCGCTGACCAGCACGGCGATGCGGTCTTCGCCGAGCCACGCCAGCCCGTACGGGAAGCGCACGCCCGTCAGCGAAAAGCGCCGTTGCAGCTGAAACGCGTCGAGCGTGTAAAGTTCGGCGTCTTGTCCGTCGATCCAGGCGAGCAGCGCGACGCGCCCGCCGACCGATGCCGCCAGCGCGACGCCCTGCCTGCCCGCCGGCAGACGCGCGCTGCGCAACAGGCGCAAACGCGGCGGATGCGGATTCGGCTCGACGGGCCGAAAGCTCGTCGGATCGTCGGCGCTGTAGCCGGTGTCGCGCAGCGGCACGCCCTTGAGGCGCGCGAGCGTGCCAGCGGCGGAATCGAGCGCCCAGACGCCGCCGTCGCTCACCGCGCACAGGCGGCGCGCGGCGAAGCCCGACAGCGCGACGCGCGCGGCGGGGAAACGCGCGCGGCGGTCGATCATCAGAATGGCGTCGTGGCGGGCGATGTAGAGAATCTCGTCGTCCCCGAAGGCGATGTCGAATGGCGGCGTCGCGTCGGGCGGCGTTTCCGGCGGCAGCGAAATCGACGTCGAGCCGGGCAGAAAACCGCCCGCGAACAGCGCGCCCGCCGTGGCGTCCCACCACGCGAAACTGCCGCCGCGATCCGCCACCGGCGACGGCTTGCCCGCCTGCGCCTGCGCATAGTCGCGATCCTCCGCGAGCGGCGGCGGATTCTGCTGGCGCGCAAGCCGCAACTGCCGCGCATCGGCGCGCCAGGCGAGATTCGTCGGCTCGCCGCCGGCCGCCGCGCCGAGGCCGAAAGCCGTCGCGTCGGCGACCTGCCAGCAGCGCAGTCCGTTGACGTCCATCAGCACACCTCCGGCACGACCGGTACCGGCACCGCGCCGCCGGCATCGCTTTCGGGCGGCAGCACGTTCGGCGGATCGCCTTCGCTCACCGCGAGCATAGACAGTTCGGGCAACTGCCACGGCAGAAGCGGCAGATGCACGCGGCCGGTCGCGTCCTCGGGCACGCGCCGCCACGCCCTTTCGCCGGCGCGGCGCGCGTAAAGCTGCACCGGCACGACGCTGCGCACGCCCGGCACGCGGCCGATGGCGACCTCGATCATCCGGTCTTCGACGCTGCGCCCCAGCGGCCAGCCGTTGCCGTCCGGGCCGCCGGGCAGAAGCGGCCAGAGATGTTGGCGGATGGCGTCGGCGACGGAGGCGAGGACCGCCTCGCGCTGCGTCGTATCGACGAGTTCGACGCCCGCGAGCACGCCGACCGGCACGTAATCGACGCCGATCACGTACAGTTCGGTGGCGAGCGGACGGCGCTCGTCAAGCCACGTGTGCACCGATTCGAGCATCGGCCGGTCGGGGCGCGGGCAGGGCGCGGCGAAGCCGTCGCGCGCGGGAATCACCATCACCGAGACGACGCCGGGCACGTTGCTGCGGCGTTGCGCCGGCAGAAAGCGCTCGAGCACTTCCGCGCGCCCGACGGCCACGCCCGGCACGCGCAGCGCCAGCTCGCGATAATCCGCTGCGGTCACCGCTCGATTCGCGTGCCGCAGAATCGCCGGAATGCGCGCCTCCGCGGCCGCGAGGTCTTCGGCGTCGGCGCCGCCGAGCGTCGGCAGCGGCTGCGTCACTTTCAGGCGCGGCGCGGCCGGACCAGCGATGCTCTTGATCGAGCCAGCCGCTACGTTGCCGCTCGCGCCGCCGCCGACGCGCATCAGCGCGACCTGCACCGCGCGGCCCGACGCCGGAACCATGCCGCGCACGCCATCGCCGAAACTGACGATGCCCGCTTCGGCGTCGAGGCTGTAGACGCGATCGTCGCGCCCGGCGGCGGCGGTGTCGGGCACTTGCCGCCAGGGCCGCAACCCTTCTTCTTCCTCCACGTCGATCTGCAGCGTCACCGCTTCCACCGAATCCGCGCCGAGCGGCAGTTGCAGGCCGGACGCGCCGGTGCCGAAGCCGATCGTCTGGCGGCCCAGCGTGCGGCGCTGCTCGATGGCGACCCCGTTGACGCCGGCCCAGCACACGCGCAGGCTCGCAAGCGTCGTGAGCGGCCGCAGCCGGATCCACGTGACGATGCGCGCCGCGACGGCCGGATCGTCGATGCGCGGGGGCTTCTCGCCGACGCCCGCGCTGTACTCCTTGGTCACGTCGTTGACGGGCGCGCCCATGTCGTCCTTGCCCGGCAGCAGCACGCGCGCGATGCCGGCGCGCGTCAGCCCGGCGGTGCCGTCCATCTGCAGTTCGAGCGGCAGATAGCCGTCGCCCGCGTCCACGCCGGTGTTCACTTCCCACACATGCGCGATGCGCGCGCGCACGCCGACGTCGTCGAACGGCGCGAGCATCGGCATGGCCGGCGCAAAGCCGATGTTCAGCACCAGCCGGCGATTTTCCGCCCCGCCGCCGAGCTCCGCGCGCACCGCGTCGATCTGCGCGGGCCGGGCCGCGAGCAGCGCGAGCCACAAGTAACCGTCGACGCTTTCATGCGCCACGTCGCGCCCGTCGGTTTCCGCGCCGGCGGAGAACAGCGGCGTCGTGACATAGCCATTCGGAAGCTCCGAAAGCCCGTACAGCTCCTGCAGGTCGGGCAGCAGATCGCGAAACTGCGCGGCTTCGTCGGCGTTCGGGCGGCGCTTGATGTACGCCTGCGCGCTTACCGCGTGCACGGTGACTTCGGTGAGCGTCTCGAAATGCTGGGGACGATCGATGGCGGCATGCAGCGGCAGCGTCACCGGCGCGACGACCGCTGGATCGTCGATGGCGATCTGTACGAGACCCTGCGCTGGCTGCGCGGGCAGCATGCCGACGCCGAGCAGGCGCAGGAACGCGAGACGCTGGCGTTCCGGCAGCACGTTGGCGCGATACAGGACCGTGTCGTGGAGCCACGCGAAGAGGTCGATCAGCGTCATGCCCGGATCGCCTGCGCGCGGGTTGGTCCACTCCGGCGCGTGCGCCGGAATGCGGCGCACGAGATCGCCGACGAGATCGTCGAAGCTGCGGTCATCGAGCGCGGGCGGTCGGATCGGCATCAGCCTGCTCCCACGGGAACCAGCGCGCTCAACTGCGCAGCTACGCCCGTCAGCGCGAGCCGGTACGCGATGGTCACGAGCAGTTCGCGCGGATCCGCGCCGGCCTCGACATCGACCCGGTCGATCACGATGCGCGGCTCGAAATCCTCCAGCGCGGCGAGGATCGCCTCGCGCGCCTGGGTGCGCACGGCGAGCGTGTTTGGCTGCCAGACGAGAGCCTCGGTGCCCGCGCCGAACTGCGGCCGCATGAGTTGCTCCCCGGGCGTGGTGCGCAGGATCACCTCGATCATCTGCTTCACCGACGCGGCGGCGTCCGGCCAGACGAGCGTGCCGCTCGCGTCGGGCACGGGCAGGAGCGGCCAGCCGACCGCCACTTGCGGCTGCGCGGATTTTCCACCGGTGAGGACGGGGCCGTTCATGTCATTTCGGCTTTGGGTAAGGAATGCAGATCTTCACGTAGGCCATCCAGAAGAAGCAGATGTCGAACAGCTTGAGAAAGAGGTTCAGGATAATGAACGCGCACAGGAAGATGATCGGCAGCGAGAAGCTGCACAGCCAGCCGATGCCGATGCCCGATGGCCGACTGCCTTCGCCGCTCGCGAGCTTCTTCATGTCGCCGTTCAGCAGATTGGCGATTTCCGGCGGCACCTCGAACGTCACCGACGGCCTGAGCATCTTCAGCTTCGACAGCGGCGGCATCGCGAGGCGCATGGGGGGGCCGTCGCCGTCCCACCACGGCACGACCCGGAACGGCTCGCAATAGCACGTGCTCCAAATGAGCGCGGACGCGCATTGCGCGTGATTCTGCATGCGTGCGAAGGCGCGCACGACGTAGAGTGCATCGTCGCGATCGAACTTCGGCGTATGCGGCGCGACGTCGCTTACGCGCGCCGACAGACACGCCAGCGCGCAGCGCGTGAGCCGCTCGCCCGCGGCGTCGTCGATGCGCGGCCAGCCGGTCGGCATCGTCAGGCCGCTAGCGTTGGCATTGCCGCCGACGAGAATGTCCGCCGCCGCGGCGGCGAAATCGGCGGCGTTCACGTCGGGGCGCGCGTTGCCGTCGGCGTCGGCGCCCATTGGCAGGACGAGTTGCGCGAGCTCGGCGAGCAGCGCGCGTGCGGCGGCGGCGCCGCTGAACGCGCCGAGCTCCACCTGAAGCTGCTGCAGGAACACGCCGAACGCGTAGAGGCGGCCCTCGTCGGTGTCGGCGGATGCGGGCGTGCCGAGCACGTTCCACGCCGGATCGAGCGATTGGCCGGCGCGCGGCATCGACATGTCGGGACGCGCTTTCAGATATTCCGAGAAGTGCAGGAGCACCTGCGTGAGGTCGTCGCCGGAGAGCGCGTCGAAGTCGGGCGCGGACGCCGTCGCGACGCGCTCGCTGCTCGCGACCGGCACCACGCCGAAAACGATGGTGCGCCCGCGCGCCCGGCAGATGTCCGGCGGCGCGACGTACAGCGGCACCACGTCCTCGACCGGCAGCGGCGCGGCGCCGCGCCGTGCGGACAGCCGCACCGCCAGTTGCGCGCTGGCGGGCAGCGCGGTCGCCGGACGCTGCGGCGGATCTGGATCGGGATCCGCGCCCGGAGACGCGCCGGGCGCGGCGGCCGTGAAGCGCCAGCCTAGCGGCTGGCCGTTGCTCTTCATCCACCCCAGCAGCGAGCCGTCGGCGGGATTCAGGCGCCGTAGTACGAGGCCCATGCCCGCGAGCTTGCGCGGATCGACCGGCGGCATGCCGGGCATCCGGCACGCGGCTTCAAACAGCGCGACGTGATGCTGCCGGTGGATCGGCAGGCTCAGTTCAAGGCGGCCGTCCGCGCCGTGCCTGAGTCGGCGCCGCGCGGCGAGGCGCGTTTCCCAGTCGTCGGCGCGCAGATCGGCGAAAAGCGCCTGCAGGAACGCATCTTCGCGCAGGCTGACGATTACCGTGCCGGCGTCGCCGCCGCCGAGGGGGCGCAGCACGACGTCATGAGCCGGCTGCATCGGCAGCGTGGCGGCGAGGCGGCGGCGTTGCGCCGGATGCAGCGGCGTCTTGTCGGCGAGCGTGCTCATAGCAAATTGTTGGTTCCGATCGAGTAGTGTTGCGAAACGACGCTGGTGGCGCTGAGCGTCTGGCATTGCACGACGTTGGAGAACGTCGCCATCGCGGAATTGACGGTCGTTTCGCTCGCCGAGACCGATACGGTCGTCGCCGTCACCGACACAGCGCCCGAACTCTGCACGCTGACGCCCGCGGTGTTCGCGGTGATCGTGCTGCCCGTGCCGGTGTCGAGCGTGATCGAGCCGCCGGCCGCGTCGGTGAGTGTAGCGGTGACGCCGTTGGGCGTCTCGATCTCCACTTTCTCCTGCCCATCCGCCGCCTCGACGATCGCGATGCGCGTACCATTGCGCCCGGTCAGCGTCCAGCGGTCGATGCGCTCGCCGCCGATCGATTCCGGCACGCTCGTCGCTCCGTTCCACAGCGTGCCGACTACCACCGGCGCGCGCGGATCGCCGCCGACGAACACGACTAGCACTTCGTCGCCGACATCGGGAATGAGGAACGCGCCGCGGTTGTCGCCCGCGAACGGCACCGCGACGCGCGCCCACAGCGGGGCCGAGCCGTCGGTCTCGGGGCCCGGCAGGCGCACCTGCACGCGCGCGCGCTCGGCGGGATCCTTCACCGAGACCACCAGGCCGATGTGCGGGCCGTAGAGCCACCCGTGCCGCGCGCCGAGCGCGTTCATCTTCATGCGCCGTCTCCCAGATAGGCACATTCGGCGAGGAAATCCGTGAGATAGCCGCTCGCGACATCGAAGCGGTGCACCGCGCGCGTCACCGAAAAGTCGTTTTCGAAGAACGGATTGACGTCCTTGATGGTCAGCTTGCTGCCGACGCGGATCTGCGGATCGCCCTGCGCACAGCCGTCGATGCGCACGAAGCGGCGCGCGCGCTGGCCATAGAGCGCGCGGGCGACGGCGTCGGCCTCGGCGGACGAGAGCGCGTCGGCGTCGCCGCTGTTCTCGGCGACTTCGCCGATCCGCTTGCGCAACGCCGACGGGCCGTCGGTGCCCGCGCCCGGGCCGAGCTCGCCCGAACTCGCGACGGCGTCGACGGCTTCGCCCGCGGCGCCGTCGAAACCGCCGACGCGCACGCTCGTCACTTGATCGGCGAGATCGGCTGTGATGCGCCCGCGCACCAGTTGCACGCCGTTTCGCAGCACGACGCTGGTGCGCGAGTCGACGGCGCGGCGGCCGGCCTGCAGCTTGTCGTCGACAGCCTGCAGGTCGCAGTCGAAGCGCGCGAGGATGCGGCGCAGAAACGCGAGGTCGCTTTCGTTGATTTGCGCCCAGTCGGATTGCGGGACGTCGAGACCGTCGCGGATCTGCGGCGTGAGACCGTGATCGCGCGCGATGGCCCGCACCAGATCGGCGGGCGACTGGTTCTCGAACACCCGGCTGCGGCGCTTGCGGCGCGCGCCCCACAGGCGGTCTTCGGCGAGCACGGTGAAGAGCGGCGGACGGCCGTCGGCGTATTCGCCCTCGATCGCGGTGATGACGCCGTCGAACACTTCCTGCGGCGCGCTGGTTTCGCCGCAATAGATCTTGATCGACGCGCCGAGCTGTACCGGCGATGTTGCGGTCGCGCCCCAGTCGGCGGTGCCGTCGGCGTAGGATAGGTTGTCGTACAGGCTCAGCTCCAGGTTCGAGAGGCCGCCGAGCTGCTCGGTGACGCGCATCGAATAGATCGAGTCGGTCAGCAGCGGCAGCGACTGTTCGGCGATGCGCACGGTCGGGGCCGCGCTGATCAGGACGGGGGACTCGGACGCGCCCATGTCAATCCACCCGCAGCCGCATGCCGCGTTCTTCGTCGCGCCGCAGGAACAGGCGCAGCGCCTCGGGATCGGGACGCGGCGCGCGCATCGATGCGGCCGACCGCGCGCCGCCGCCGTCGTCGTTGCGCGGTTCGCGGGAATCCGGTTCGGGGGTTTCGAGCTGCACTTCGCCGATGGTCACGGGCATGATCGTTTCTCAGCGGATGCGCACGGAGGCGGTCAAGGGAGTGCCGCCGGCCATGGCCACGGCCGAACCGGACGCGTCGCCGGCGATGAGCCGGCCGGTGATGTCGAAGCGCGCGGTCGCGCCGCCGTAGACCGCGGCGGGACCGCTCGCCAGCAGCCGCGTGGGGTCGAGCCGCGTGCTCAGCGTGGCCGATTTCGATACGCCGAGTCCCGCGAACGCGCCGCTGCTCGCGGACACGCCCGCGCTTGCGCTCGCGCCGAACCCCGCGCTGATGCCTGCGCTTGCGCTGAATCCCGCTCCCGCGCCGACGCCTACGCCTGCGCCGATTCCCGCCGATGCGCTGACGCCCAGGCCAGCGCTCGCGCCGAATCCCGCGCCGGCGGAAGCCGAGCCGCCGGCCTTAGCGCCGATGCCGAACCCCACGCCCGCTCCGAGCGACGCACCCACGCCGGCTGATCCGCCCGCGCCGAACCCCGCCGAGGCGCCCGCGCTGAAACCCGCCGCCGCCTTGAGCTGCACGCCGCCCGACACCGCGAGCATCGCGCCCGCGCCTGCGCTGAAACCCGCCGCGGCGCCCGCGCCCATGCGCATCGATTCGAGGCCGTTGGCGGCGGCCAGTGCACGGCCGGCCCGCGCGTCGCCGCAGAGCGTCGCGATGGTGGTCGCCAGTGAGCCGTTCCCGGGCGCGTTGACATAGCTGATAGTGACGTATTTGGAGCCGGCCGGCATCGGCATGCCATGGAGGCTCACGATCGTCAGCGCCACGGTCGCGCGCAGCGGTGTGCCCTCGGCAGACCAGAAGTCGAGCGTCGTCGTCGCGGACTCGATCACGCCGTCGAACGAAAACGAGCCCCAGCGGAAGGTCACGGTCTTCGGCGCCTCGGCCTTGTCGCTCTTCTGCACGAGGATCAGCGCGTCGAGCTTGTCGGTGAACTTGTGCACGTCCACGCCGAGATCGGTGCTGTCGAAGAACAGTTCGACATCCATCTTCGCGGTGGTCGCCTGCGTGGCCTGCTTGGCCTCGGTCTTGCTGTTGCCGCCGGCTTCCTCCGACTGGAGCTTGTTGGTGCAGGTGAGCTTGAGCGAAGCCGGGTTGAACATCACCGGGAAAGCTTCGGCTTTCCTGCCCTCCGGTTCGAAAGTCGCCGGCTCGATCTTCATCATGGCGTCGCCTCCGCGTGCAGACCTTCATGGACCAGATGAAGTTCCTCAATGGCGATCTCGCCGGTGCGCGCGTTGAGATCGCCTGCGCGGTAGCGCGTCGGCATCGCGTTCGTCAGCGTCCAGGCGACCACGGGCGCGCGTCCGCGCAGCAGCGCGATCGTCACGTCGCTGCGACTCGTGGGCTGCCAGTTGCCGTTGGCCGTCAGGTCCGCGCCCGCGAACAGCGCCCACCACGCCCACAGATGCCGCGCCTGGATCACGCCGCGCTTCATGATCACCGTGCCGAACGTGACCGGCCCGACGCGCTGCAGCGCGCCGTAGTTGCGGCCGCCGACGCGGATGGTCTTCGGTTCCATCGTCGCTTCTAGGCCGGAGACTTCGGAGAACGCGCCGGTCACTTCGTCGGGCAGCCCGGCGGTCGGCGCGAAGCCGGCGCGCGCAAACGACACGTGGAAATTGAAGCCGGCGAGCGGCAGCAGCGGGTCCTGTCCGGCGGGCACGGGGATCGGCATCAGGCGGCCTCCCGCACGGCATCCGCGACGCCGCCGACGGCTAGCGTGACGGTGATCCAGCCGACCGACTGCGCCGGATTCACCGAGATCCTGACGATCAGCCGGCCGGCGTCGATGTCTTGCTGCGACATCGTCGAGGTGTCGCAGCGCACTTCGTAGGCATCGGCGGGACGCGCGCCGTCGAGCGCGCCCGCCGCGCGCAGGTCATCGAGCAGCGCTTCGAAATCGCGGCGCACGCTCGCCCAAAGCGCCGGCCCCGACACATCGAACAGGCGCTGCTCGCCCAGCCAGCGCGCCGCGCGGATGATGACGCCCATCAACCGCGAGGTTCCACCCGCGCGCCAGCCGAGGTTCGCGGCGAAGGTGGCGTCGGACAGCAGCACGAAGCGCCCGGCGCGCTCGCCCAGCAGCGACAGCCGGTCGCCCAGCCAGCTCGCGGCGGCGCCCGGCAGGCCGCGCTCGATGTCCGCCGTTCCGAGCTCGGGCGCGAGCCGGCGCACCGAGAAGCACGGCTGGCCCGCGGCCGCGCGGAACGTGCCGATGCCGAGCGAGTTGCGCGCGAGCACGCCCGCGAACACGCCTTCGGGCGCCTGCAGCCCTTCCGGCAGACCGAGCGATGCCTGGGTCTGCACCCACGGATAGACGAACTGCACGCGCGCGCCGGGAATGCTATCGAGCAGCGCCTGCCTAGCGACGCCGTTGCCCGGCTCCGACAGGAGCGCGAGTGGCCACGCCTGGCTGCGCGCGGGCACGGCGTCGGGCTGCATCGACGGCAACGGCAGGCTGGCGATGAGCATCACGTCACGCCGATGCGCCGATGAGCCGGCCGCGTCGAGCCGGTCCAGCACGAACGCAACGATCTCGCTCCAGTCGCCGTAGCCCGCGCGCGCGAGGCGCGGCGCTTGCGTCGGCGGGGGCGTCGGGCGGGCGTCGGGCAACACGCCGGGCAGGGCGGGCGCGCAGGTTTTCCATTGCTCCGGAACCGGCGGCGGCGCGGGCGCGGGCGCAAGCGGATCGGCCGGCAGCGCGAGTAGTTCGGGCAGATCGGGCAGCAGCAGGAACGCGACGTCGTCGAGGCCGAAGACGTGCTCGTAGCCGTGCCAGGTCGCGGGCGCGCGCGCATCGCCGGGAGCGGCCGCGCCCTTCCAGCCAGGCACGATCGGCACGCGCGTTCCGTGGTCCGCCGGCTGCGGCGCGTCGAGCGAAATCAGCCGTTTGCGGTTTTCAGCCGGCGTCTGCGGCGTGACGAGCGGCAGCGGGTCGCCGGTGCGCACGATCCACGCCTTTGCGCCGCCTTCCTCGAAGAACGATTTCACCGCGACGCCGAGCGCGCACGGCGCGGTCGCGCCTCCGGCGGCATCGGCGGGACGCGCGTTCCAGGCGTAGAGCGCCTCGAACGCGCTCCAGCTCTCGACCGCGACGGGAACGTCGAGCAGCGCGTCGACCTGCTGCGGCGGGCGCGCGAACGGGCCCGCACCCGCCCAGCCGGCGGCCTCGAGCGCGGCGCGCAGCGCGTCGGGCAACGGGTTCGCACCGCGCGCGACGAGACCCGTGAACAGCGCGACGTCGGCGCGGGTCGGCACGCCGGCGGCGGCCGGCGCGTCACGCAGGGTCAGGCGTGGCACGGGCATGGCGCACTCCGTCAGTTGTCGTCGAACTCGAAGCCTTCCGACGACACGACGAGCTCTTCCACCGCCACGTCGGAGCCGCCCTTGGCCGCGAGCGTCGGGCCGGTCCATTTCATCGGCCGCGCGTTGATGAGCTTCCACGTCTGCACGGGATTGCCCTGCTCGTCGTTGAGCGTGATCGACAGGACGCGCGACAGGGTGGGATCGGTGCGCGTGTCTCGCACCCATTGCCAGAAATTCGTCGTGCCCATTACGCCGCGCTTGAACGTGACGTCCGCGGCCTTGTGCAGTCCCGGAATCTTGCGGACGTGGTTCTCCACGTCGTTGCCCTGGCGATATTCCATCAGCGTGATTTCGGTGCCGATGCCAGTCACGTCGGAGAAGCCGCCGATCGGATCGCGCGAATTGCTGCCGTCGTTGAACTCGATCAGGAAGTTATAGGCGCCGTAGGGCGTGTTGCGTTGGATCGTCATAGCTCGATGCTCCTCAATCGCGCGCGCCGATGGTCGTCTGGCCGATGCGGAAGATGACGAACTCGGCGGGCTTGACCACCACCACGCCGATCTCGCAGATCATGCGTCCGTTGTCGAGGTCGTTCTGCGCCATCGTCGTGCGGTCGCAATGCGCGTAGAAGGCGTCTTTCGGCGTCGCGCCGATCAACGCGCCGTTGGCCCATTCGACGCGCAGAAAGTCGATGATGCCGCCGCGGACCTGACGCCACAGCGGCGGCCCGTTCGGCTCGAAGACGGCCCACTGCGAACCCTGATCGATCGACGCCTCGAGATAGAGGAAATAGCGCCGCACGTTGACGTAGGTCCAGTCGGGGTCGGAGCTGAGCGTGCGCGCGCCCCACACGCGGATGCCGCGATTGGGCAGGCTACGGATGCAGTTGATGCCGAGCGGATTGAGCACTTCCTGCTCGCCGAAGCGCACGTCGCGCTGCAGGCCGATCGCGCCGGTCACGACTTCGTTGGCCGGCGGCTTGAACACGCCGCGCTGGATGTCGGTGCGCGCGTAGATACCGCAGACGAAGCCCGAAGGCGGTAGCGCGATGGTGCTCGGCCGTGTCGGATCGGTCGATGCGAGCGGATTCGCGACGATGATCCACGGGTAATAGAGCGCGGCGTACTTGCTGTCGAGCGCGGATTTCAGCTCGCGGACGTCTTTCGGCTCCATTGACGGCGGCGTGTCGAGCACGGCGATACGATACGCGCGGCGCGTCTCTGCGCTGCCGATCAGCTTCTGGTTGATCGAGGCCGCCGTGTCGCGCTCGAAGGTCGACGAACCCGGCGCCGCGATGATCGAGATGTCCTCTAGGTTGAGCAGCAGATTCAGCGCGTTGTCCCAGTCGGCATCGGCGGGCGGGCCGTCGCCATCGCTGCCGCCAGTGAGCGCGTAGGTGCCCGCGCCTTTTTCGATCGCGGTGCGCAAGCCGAAGGTATCGACCTTCGAGCCGGGGTTGAGCACCACCGGATTGGTTAGCGCGTCGCGCGTGTTGGGCGGCGTCGGGCCGAGCACGAGCGGCGCGTAGCGCGCGTGCGCCGGATCGAGGCCGAGTCCCGCGTATTCGGCGACGACCGCGCCGGAGGCGTCGCGCACCACGGCCGAGAGCGTGACGATGCTCACCGGCGACTTGGCGTCGAGCGCCTTGAAGGCCGCGCCGCTGTCGGCGGCGGTCGTCCTGAGCGGATCGGTGCCCATCACGAAGTAGTCGTCGCCGGAGTTCACCAGGGTTCCGGGGTCCTGCCGCATCGCAAGCGCTTTCGTCGTGGCGAGCTTCGAAAGCGCGAGCTGCACGGTGAAATTCGCGTGCGTGACCGGATCCGCCGCGCCGCCCGATGTGCGCGCGGCGAGCTTGACCTTGTGATCGTCGTCGGCGGCGTCGTCGTTGATCGTCGCGCCGCCCGGCTTAGCGTTCGCGCCCAGCACGCGCGCGACGTACAGGCGCGACCCGCCGTTGGCGAAGAATGCGCGCGCGGCATGCGCCAGATAGTTGGTCGCCGACTTGCCCCCGATGGACAGATCGTCGAGACCGCCGTAATACAGCTCGAAATCGGCGAACGAGGTGAGCAGCGGCGGCGTGATGCCCGTCGCGCCGCGCCCCGTCATGCCGACGAAGCCGGTGGTGCTGGTCCCGACGCCCGCGATCGACTTCGGGCGCAGGCTCACTTCTTCGGGATAGACGCCGGGTGCGAGATATTCAGGCATGTGAGTGTCCTCGAGCGTGCCGCTTCATTGCGGCGTCCAGTGGAGCGCCGCGCTGGCGGATCGGCCGGTGGCGAGCTGCACGTTTTGCGGCGGCGTCGCCCGGGCCGCGAGCCGAACGGAGAGATCGTCCGGATCGACGAATCCCGACTGGCGCAGACGCGCGTCGCGGCGCGCCCGAATGATTTCGTCGGGACGATGGAACAGCGCGAGCGCCGGATCGACGATCGCATCGACTTCGCCGGCGATCTCGGCTGTGACAGTCGCGCCGGGCGCGGGAGAGCTGAGCGGCACGCCCGCCACCAGGAACAGTGCGTCGCCGGCGGCGTCGGTCAGCGCGTATTGCTCGGGCAGCCCGGCCGGCCGCAGACGCGCCAGCGCCTGCTCGACGACGCGCTCATCGTCGGCGCGGCGCACATTCACCCGCACCGCGGCCGTGAGTCCCGTGGCTTGCGCCGCGGGCGCGGCGAGCAGCGCCACGACGACGGGCGTCGTCGCGGGCGCGGGTGCGGCGGCGTTGGGATCGCGCGGCAGCTTGAGCGTAACGCGGCGCGTGCCGAGCGAAGCATCGGCGGGGCGCAGGTCGAGCACGACGTCGAGCGAGCCCACAGCGGGCGCGAGGCCGGCGGCGGGCAGATCGAACGCGGTGTAGGCGTCGAGGCCGGGGACGCGCGCGATGACCACGAGGCCGTCGCGCGCGGGGAACGTCCGCACGCCGGGCAGAGCCGGGCGCACCGACACCGCTGACCGCACCGGCTCGCCGAGCGGGCCGGTGAAGGCGAGCGCCGCCAGCACGCGGCGATCGACCGTCTCCCACGCGAGGATCGTGCTCATGGCCGTTGCTCCCGCATCGATCAATCCTCCGTACTGTTTTCGTAGCGCGGCGCGTCAGGACGCGCTCGCGAGCAGCGCATCGTCGACATCTGCGACGTCGAAGCGCGTCGCGACCACGTTCGGCCAGGACGGCCCAGGCCCGTAACGGATGCGCAGCACGCGCGCGCGAAAGGTCATGCTCGTGCGCAGCTTGCGCTGCAGCGCCGCCCAGAGACGGAACAGCGCATCGTCGGTGAGCGATTCCGGCACCAGTTGCACGGTTTCGTCCGGCTCCCAGGTGCCGGCCGGCCCGATCAGCACGGAACGGTCGAGACTCGGGCGCGCCATGAGTTCGAGCATCGCCCAAGTAAGGATCGACTGTTCGTCGCCCGCGTTGCCGCCCGACCAGACCGTCGCGAGATAGCTCACTTCGAGTGCGATCGACGTGGCTTCCGCCGTGTCAGGGGATGGCGCGCGCGGCGCGGGATAGTCGGAGAACGCGATGCGCAGGCAACTGATCGTGAGTCCCGCGTCCGGTTCCGGCGACGAGGCGAGCTTCGAAAGCGGCATCTGCGAGATGTCGAGCGCCGCGGCGATCGGCCCGAGCTTGCCTTCGGCGGCGAGCAGGTTGCGGCGCGCGACGAGCAGCGCGACGATGCTCTCGCCGAGCTGATTGATTGCAGCGAGTCCGGCCATCGGTGCGGCTTCCTGTGGGTTGATCCGCTCGTCGATCCGCGCGTGCGCGCCGGATGCGAAGCGCTTGCCGCGCGCGCCGTCATCCTCCGGACGGCTCGCGGCGAAAAGTAACGCATGCCTCCCGCTGCAATGATTACGTGATGAGACTCCAGCGAAATGCTTGGTACTACCGAAAATATGAACCACGCGAAGCGCGCAAAGGCGCGCCGGGGAGACGATCCGCGAGGCGCCGCGCCCGAGCGGCCCTGCATCGTTCGGCCGCCATGCGCAAAAAGAGTGCATGGCGCGAGTGATGATCGAAATGTCGTTGTCGTGCTGCTGCGTTCGAACGTTCGGACGGCAGCCGTGGCGTCTCTGGTGTCCGCGAAGTCCGCGGCAAGTGGCGCGATGTGGTTGCATTCTAGGACATGTCTTCCGCTTATCAAGGATCACGAAGAAAATGACGCGCGCCGCCGAATTTGCTTCTTGACAGACTCTGGCACTGTCCTACATTCGATGATGGAACCAGAGGCCTGCGCCTTCGCGTCCGCCATTTACCAGGAGAAAGGTCATGGCTCGTCCGAGAGCATCCACTCGCCGTCCCGAGCCCGTCCGGCGACACACGAGCCGCGCGTCCTAAGTCACGCTTTGGTCACGCAGCCGCCCGGCGCTCATAGCGATGCCTCAGCCATCGAACCTTCCCGGCATGGGCGCGCGGCCCGCATCGGGCGGCGTGTCGTTCCGGGTATGGGCGCCGTTCGCCTCGATTGTGTGCGTCGCGGGCGAGTTCAACGGCTGGAGCGACTCGGCGCATCCGCTCGCACACGAAGGCGGCGGCTACTGGTCCGGCAACGTCGGCGGCGCGAAAGCCGGGCAGCAGTATCGCTACCTGCTGTCGAATGGCGCGGCGGACAAGCTCTGGAAGAACGATCCCTACGCGCTTGCGACATCGAGTTCGAACGGCAACAGCATCGTCGTGGATACGGCGTTCTCGTGGAACGACGGCTACGGCATGCCGGCCTGGGACGAACTCGTCTTCTACGAGCTGCACGCGGGGTCCTTCAACGACGCGTCCGGCGGCGGCCCCGGCACCTTCGATACGATCATTCCTAAGCTCGATTATCTGCGCGACCGACTCAGCGTCAACGCGGTAATCGTGCTGCCGTCGGCGGAATTCATGGGCGGCATCAGCCTGGGCTACGACCCCTCGTTCCTGTTCGCGATCGAGCACGACTACGGCGGCCCGGCGGCGCTCCAGCGTTTCGTGCGCGCGGCGCACGAGCACGGCATCGCGGTGATTCTCGATGTCGTCTACAACCATCTCGGCCCGGGCGATCTCGACCTCAAGTGCTTCGACGGCTGGTCCGATCCATCGCATCCGGATGGCATCTATTTTTACGATCTCGAACGCATCGACACGCCGTGGGGCGGGCCGCGTCCCGACTACGGGCGAGGCGAAGTGCGCCAGTTCCTGCGCGACAACGCGCTGCAATGGCTCGAGCTGTTTCGCCTCGACGGCCTGCGCTTCGACGGCACCAACTATATCCGCACCGTCGACAACGACTGGCGGCAGATTCCCGATGGCTGGCGCCTCCTGCGCTGGATCAACGACGAAATCGACGCGCGCATGCCGTGGAAGCTCACCGTCGCCGAGGATATGCAGAACAATCCGTGGCTGACCGAGCGCACGGCGGCGGGCGGCGCGGGCTTCGACACGCAGTGGCACGCGGCTTTCGTCCACGCGGTGCGCGGCGTGCTGGCCGCGACCTGGGACGACGAACGCAACCTCGACGACATCGTGGGCGCGATCGAATCGACCTTCAACGAGGACGCGCTCCACCGCATGGTGTACACGGAGTCGCACGACGAATCAGGCGCGAGCAGCGGCAAGCGGCGGCTCGCGGAAGACATCTGGCCGGGCAACGCCGATTCCTGGGCGTCGAAGAAGCGCACGAGCCTAGGCGCGGCGCTCGTCATGACCGTGCCAGCCATGCCGATGTTGTTCCAAGGCCAGGAGTTCCTGTGCGGCGGCGCGTTCAGCGAGGCGCAGCCGCTCGACTGGGCGCGCAGCGACGCGTATCCCGGCCTGATCGATCTGCATCGCGATCTGGTGCGCCTGCGGCGCAACTGGTTCGACACGACGCGCGGACTGCGCGGCCCGCATGTGCACGTGTTTCATCGCAATCACGCCGATAAGGTCGTCGCGTTTCATCGCTGGTATGGCGGCGGCCCGCGCGACGATGTCGTCGTGGTACTGAACTTTTCGGCGCGCAGTTTTCCGTCGTACAGCTTGGGCTTTCCGCGCGAAGGCTTGTGGCGCGTGCGCCTGAACAGCGACTGGAGCGGCTACGACGACAGCTTCGCGAACTGCGCGTCGTCCGACACCTATGCGAGCTGGGGCACGAACGATCCGATGCCGTTCGGCGGGAGCACCGGCCTCGGCGCGTACTCGGCCGTGATCCTGTCGCAGGACTGAACGCGTGAGCCGGGTGCCGGCGACCGGCTTTGTCGCCCCCAACGTCGCCTAAACGTCGACCCGAAGGATGAACGCCCATGACCAGCGCCGATCCGCTTGCTCCGGCCGACCCGCTCCAGGCACTTCCGCCGCCGGAGCGCGTCAATTACGCGACGGGCGTGCTGCTCGATTCGCAGGATTTCGTCGACGAGCAGACCTATCACCGCTCGCGTCTCGCGGCGGCGCTCAAGGCGGTTGACGGCTTCGGCACGCTCAGCGGCTTGCGCGTCGTACCGCCGGCCGAGGGCGACGCCGAACTAGAGCTGAGCGTCTCGCCGGGACTCGCGGTCGATCGTTTTGGACGCCTGATCCAGATCGACGCGCCGCAGTGCATCCGGCTCGCGCGCTGGTTCGCCGCAACCTCGACGCCGCTGTTGCGCGCGGCGATTCCGACGCCAGGCAATCTCGTCGCCGATGTGTTCCTGTCGGCACGCTGTTGCGCGCGCGGCAAGACGCAGGCGTTCGCGAGCGGCCTCGCGCAAGGGCTCGACGCCGTGACGCCCGCGCGTCTCGCCGAGCAGCCGCAGCTCGATCTGGTGCTGCGCGCGGAGGCGTCGCCCACGCCCGCGCCGAAGAACTTCTGGCCCGCGCCGACCGCCGACGCCGCCACGCGCCTGCAGGCCGTGCTCGGCAGCTGGGAAGCGCCCGACGCGAACGATGCGCAGGGCGGCCTCGATCCGCTTCAAGAGCACGTGATCGGCCAGGACACGTCGGCGACGCTGCTCGCGCGCGTGGCGATTCCGGTGAACGTCGGCAACGGCGCGGACGACCGGCCCGCGCTCGATCTCGCACGGCGAGTGTCGGTCGACAACAGTCTGCGGCCGTTCATCTTCATGCCCGGCAAGTGGCTGGGCCGCGCGTTCGACGCGACGCCGCTCGTGCAGCCTTGATGACGGACATGAGGACCGGAGGAACCGCCCATGAAAAACCTCAACCTCAGCGTCGCGAGCAGCCGGATCGGGATCGACGTCGCCGAAGTCTCCGAAATCGCGCGGATGGCGCGCACGGCGGACCCCGGCATCATCTCGAACGACGACATGCAGAGCCTGCTCGGCCAGTCCGCGCTCGTGCTCGACGGATTGCGCACTCGGCCGCGCTATTTCGACGGCCGCTTTCTCACCGGCGTCGATTTCAGCCGCGATCAGGATTACGTGCGCCAGCGCCAGAGCGATCTCGCGCGCGCCAGCGGCACGGGCGTTGTGACGGGGTTGCGCGTGAGCCTCGGCGGCGCGAGTGGTGGCCAGACGCTCGTCATCCAGCCGGGACACGGCATCACGCCGTCGGGCGATCTCGTGATGGTCACGAGCGCGCGCGCGGTGCCCTTGCTCGATCTCGCGTCGAGCCGCCAGCTCGACGTCACCTTCGGCCTGAGCGAGCTGCCGAGCGTGCCGATCGGCCGGCGCACAGGCTTGTTCGTGCTGGCGTTGCGCCCGGTCGAATTCACCGCGAATCCGATCGCCGCGTATCCGACGCGCATCGACGGGCCGCGCCAGATTCAGGACGGCGACATCATCGAGGCGACGTCGATCGACCTGATTCCGTATCCCGAGGCCGGCTCCGTGTCCCTCGACGACTCGCGGCGCGCGGTCGCGCGGCGGCTATTTCTCGGCGCGGCGCACGGACTGCCGCAGGACGCGCTGCCGCTCGCGATGATTGCGCTCGATAAAGGAACGGTGCGCTGGATCGACGTCGATCTCGTGCGGCGCGAGACCGGCACCGACACGCCCTTGCAGGTCAACATGGGCGCTCGCCCGCGCGCGTTGTCGGAGGCGTTCGTGCTGCAGCATCGGCAGCATCTCGCGGACGTGCTTGCCGATCGCGCGCGCGCCGGCCTCGCGCCGGCCTTCTCCGCCGCGCAATACTTCGCCGCGCTGCCCGCCGCCGGACAAATGCCCGCCGCGGCGATCCTGCCGGACAACCTCGGCTTCCGGCAGATGTGGTTTCCGCCGAGCGTCGATGTGGACGTGAGCTTCGTTCCGGCCGACGAGATCGCGGCGCTGGTTGAGGAAAGTCTCGCGCTGCCGCCCATCGATTTGCTGGCCGATCCCGCCGATCTCGACGCGACCGGCGTCGTCGTGCTCGCGCCCGTCGCGCGTTCGATGCTGCAGCGCTTCGAATCGGCGCTCGCGGCGTTGTCGCAGCCCGCGCGGTCGGACCCCTCGCAGGGCTTGCGGCGCGTGCCGTCGCAATTGCTCGCGCAGCTCGTGTCGCGCCAGATTCGCCTGCCGCAGATGAGGCCGGCCGCGCCGCCCGCGCTCGCCGCGAATGCGCAGGCGCAGCAGCAGACGCAGCTCTGGCAGACCTCCTGGGCCGAGGCGCTCGCCGCGATCGCGCCGGATGCGTCGGGCGTGCCGCTGCTCTGGTACGTGCGCCGCCGCGCAGTCGCCTACGATTCACAGATGATCGGCCTCGCGGTCGAGGCCGGCGACGGCGACGAGGCGCTGATGCTGAGCGTCGACGCCCGCCTGCAGACGCTCGGCCTCACTGCTAAGCTCAAGGACCTGGTGAGCCGCGCGACGCCGTTCGCCGTCGCGCGCATCTACGCGCTGCTGGGACTGCCGCGCATCGCGGCCTCCACCGTGCTGACGGCGTCGGTTGTGCACGATCTCGCCATAGCCGCGCCGCCCGCCGATCCCGCCGCGCCGAATCCGCCGCCGCGCCTGATCCTGCCGCGCCCGGGCGTGCAGTTGCCGCCGCTGCAGCCGAAGAGCGCGCATCTGCTGGAAGGCGATGTCATCGACATCACGAATCGCTACGACGCGCCCGATGCCGGAGACGGCCTCATCGCGCTGTTCGCCGCGCAGGCGAGCGATCCGCTCGACAACAACGCACAGCTCTGGATCGGCGGCACTGGTCTCGCGCCGGACCTGGATCAGGCGGCGCTGCATCTCGCAGGCGACGCGCTGACTCAGTTCGCCGCCTCGGTGCGCACGCTCGCGCGCAAGGCCGACGACGCTTCCGCCGCCGCGCTGAAGACGCTGATCGCCGACGCGCCCGGCGGCTAACGACGAGGAGTCCCTCATGCGCATCGTTTCCGCCATCGACCGCCCGCTCGCCGACGAACACGTGATCGGTGTCGATCCGCCGCTCGTCGCGCAGTTGCCGGGCGTGTGGCGGCGCCGCATCAATCCGCTCGCGGGCCGCTCGCTGAGCGATCTCGCGCTGACCGCCGAACAGGATGCGCGTGCCGGCGTGCAGCGGCTGCGCGGGCAGAGCGTGAGCGCGGGCATCGTCTCCGGGCTCGACGTGATGCTGGAGCCGGGCGCTCTCGGCGGCGCGCCCAACCACGCGCGCATGCAGATTCTTCCGGGCCTCGGCCTCGCGCGCTCCGGCGAGGACGTGGTGGTGGCGTCGCCACGCAGCATCGCGCTGGCGGATTTGCCGGTGCGGGCGCGCGTCGATGTGCTCGATGCCATCGCCTCCGGCGCGCCCGCGCCCGCCATTCCGCCAGTGCCGGCGGGCGCGGGCATCGCGGTCGCGGGCGTGCTCGCGGGCATGGCGGCGCCGTTGCCGCGCCGGCTCTCGAAGCCGTCGCTCGGCGGGCTGATCGGCGCGGCGGCCGCAGCGGCGCTGCCGCGCGTCGCAGTGTTGGTCGCGCAGCCGGTGACGGTCACGATGCTCGCGCAAGCCGCCGACGCCTGCGGCCCCGATCCGCGCGACGATCCCTACGACGATCTCCAGCGCGTCGACGGCGTGCGCCTGCTGCTCGATCTGTGGCCCGCCGAGATGGTCGCGCGCGCGGGCGTCTCGGATTATTCGCTGCCCGCGCCGGGACCCGCCCAGCGCAATCAACTCGCGTACCGGATCTTCGATGTCGAGCGGCTGCAGGCGCCGGACGAGACGCATCCGTGGGA
This sequence comes from Caballeronia arationis, assembly GCF_001544975.2. GTDB lineage: Bacteria > Pseudomonadota > Gammaproteobacteria > Burkholderiales > Burkholderiaceae > Caballeronia > Caballeronia arationis. The sequence continues at coordinate 34,656 of NZ_FCOG02000058.1, forward strand.
AGACGTCGGCGTGGCGCTCGCGCTGATCGGCTTCAATGCCGACTGGACGCTCGCCTTCGTCGATCGAAGCAGCGTCGCGCGGCTCGCGGGCATGCCAAAGCCGCGCACGCCGGCCGTGGCGGGCGCGGGCAACGCGCTGCTGTGGCAGGCGCAGGTTTCGCAGTTTTCCGAACAGATGGCGAGCCTGAGCGACCTCGCGCCCGCGACGCTCGCCGCGACATTCCGGCGTCTGCCGCCGGTCGGCTTTCTGCCGATCGATGTTGTCGAGCTGGCGCAGCATCGGCAGAACTTCTTCTCCGCCGGATGGGGCGTGACGCTCGCGCCACTGCCGCTCGAACAGGCCGATCTGGTCGCCGCCGAATCGGCCGCGCTGCTGCCGTTCAATCTCGACGTCATCGACGAGGCGGAACTGTTTGTGCCCGTGCCGGAGCGGGTCTACGAGCCGGGCCTGTTGCAGATCGCCGGGATGGATCCCGCGTTCGATCGCGCCGTCGATGGCGCGATCGCGGCGCGCAGCGAGTGGCTCGCGCGGCGTGAGTGGGTGCGCCGCCGCCGCGATGTGCTGCAGGACGCGGTGAGCGGCCAGCGTCCCAGCTGGCCGACCGCCGACGTCAGCGCCGACGAGATGCTGCCCGACCCGGCCGCGCGGGCGCCGCTCGGCTGCACGCAGATCCGAGAGGTAGCGGCAGGCGCGAACCCGCGCACCTTGACAATGACCGCCGCGGGCAGCTCGCTCGTCTTCGCGCCGGGCGATGTCTTCTACTGCTGGGTGCGCATCGTCGATGCGGCGAATCTGACGGGATTTTCCGTCGCGCTCGGCATGAATACGCGCACGGCCGCGCCCGACTGGAGCCATCTGGCGTTCTGGGGCGCGGCGGACGCGGCCGGTGGCGCGCCTCCGGCGAACCTGTCGGCGGGCGCGCTGCCCGCGCCGAGCCAGTGGACTATGCTGCGCGTGCCGGCCGATCGCGCGTGGACCGCGGCGAACGCGTCGCTCGTGCGCATGAGCATCGACGGCATTCAGCTCGCGCAGCACGGCGGCACGGTGCAGTGGGGGCCGATCGGCAAGCTCGACGCCGCCGGGCTCGACACTGTCTGGATCGCCGACGAGGCGCCGCCCGGCGCGCGTCTGGCCGATTCGGCGAACGCCAATGCGAGCGTCTGGCCGAGCGTTCCGGCGGGCGGCGGTGTGAATCCCGATCCGCCCGAGGACGACTTCGCGACCGTCGCGAGCGGCGGCGTGCGCACCGCGGCGGAGGTGCTGGCTCTCCGCGCGCGCTGGCCGCAGGATCTCTTCGCCAACGATTTCCGCGATCTCGACGAAGCCGGCATCGACGGTTTCGTGCAGGCTCTGGAGAGCCGCATCACGGCGACCAACGACGCCGTCGATCTCGGTTTCCTCAAGTCGCGCGCGAACATCTATCGCGTGCGCCAGTACATACTCGGCGCGGATGCCGCGTCGCGCCTCGTGACGTCGCCCGCGCTCGCCGATACGGTCGTGCGCAATGAAAGCGCCCGCGCGCAGAGCGCCGACCTCTCGACCTTCGCGAAGGCCGCCTACGAGACCGATTTTCTGCGCGATCCGTCCAATCCGCTGAAGACGGCGCCGCCGGGCACCTTCGAGGCGACGCCGGCCGCGCCCGGCAACGCGCCCGGGCCGATCGTCAAGCCGGTGGCCAAAGGCCCGGACGACATCCGCTCGTTCACGCCGGTCGCGGTGGCCGTGCCGCCCGTGCGCAATTTCGACCTCACGCGCATCGCGCGGGTGAGCCCGGTCATCGGCGCCGCTGCGCCCATCGCCACGCCCTTCGCTGCGCCGATATTCACGCCCATCGTTACGCCCTCCGCGACGCAGAAAGTCTCGCTCGCCGCCGCGACGACGCCCGGCACGCTGACGCTCACGTCCGCCGTGTCGGCGCTCGCGGGTGCGGCGCTCGTGCACGACGTACAGACGCCCGTCACCCTCACGTCGCTCGCCGCGGGTCTCGCGGCCCAGTGGCGCGGCGTGAGCATCGCCGACGTGCGGGCGCAACTGCCCATCGCCGGGCCGATCGACCGCACCGCGAGCGTCGCCGAACGCCTGACGCCGCCGCCGTCAGTGGATGCGTACAGCTACGCCATCGCAGGCAAGCAGGATGTCGTCGATGCGCTCGGCGGCCTGATCCAGACCGATGGCAGCGTGCGGCCCGCGGGCATCGCGCTGGGCGATCTGCCCGCGCCTGGATTTCACGCGCTCAAGGCCGGCGACGCAGGGCCGACCGTCGCCCAGTTGCTGGCCGATCAGCAGAAGGCCGCCGACCAGCGCGCGTTCGGCGACACCGAGGCCATCCCCGACAAGAACGGCGCACCGGCGCGCCACGAAGCCGATTATTTCACCTTTGCCGTCAAGGCGATCGACAACAGCATCGCGATGATGCGTCTGGTGGAGGCGCGCATCGCGACCTACGACGGCCTCGTCGCCGATGCTCGCAGCGTGCGCGTCGCGCTGACGGGCCATATCGTCGACGCCGACGCGCGACTGCGCACCATCGACGTGCAGGTCGAGGAAGCGCGCCAGGATCTCGGCGTCGCGTCGTCGCTGCGCGCGGAGGAACAGGCGCGCGTCGATGCGCTCAACGCGCGGCGTCACGCTGTGCTCGCGGCCAACGCAAACATCGTGCTGTACCGGCGTCCGCGGCGCGCGGCGCGCATGTCATCGGTGCCGACCGTCGCGGCGGCGTCCGCGTCCGATGCCGCGCCGATCGTCGCGTGCAACCGCGAGCATCCGGCCGTGCCCGAGCAGATCCAGGCGTACGTTGCATTGCTGCGCGACGCGCCGGTGTCGTGGTTCCCGAACGTGCATCCGCTCGTCGATCGCATCGACCGGCTCGACGCCGTGCGCGCCGCGCTCGTCTCCGTGCAACAGCGGGCCGCGGCTGCGCCGGTTGCGGCCGCGTCGGTCGCGGCGTCGGCGACGGCGTCTAAATTCCTGCTGACGGTCGGGCGGGTGATGGTTGCGCAGCAGACCGCGCTCGCCGGCCGCCGCACGCAGGCGCTGCAGCTCGATCTGGGCGCGATCGCATCGAGCAGTCTCGCGAACGCGCGGCGCGTGCTGATCCAGCGCGGCTCGCTCGCCGACCTGCTCGCGGGCGATCACAACCGCGCCGTCCTGAGCACGGCGGTGGCGAAGGAGATCGATCAGATTGCCGCCGCCGCCGCGTGTCTGCACGCCGCGTTCGGCGACGCGCCGCCCGCGAGCCGTCTGCGATGGGCGGAGCTTCTGAGCGAGTTCGACAAGCCCGTGCTGCTGCGCGATCTCAGCGGCCTCGCCGGCTGGACCGGTTTGCCGCCCGACACGCGGCGCACGCAGCAAGGTCTGGTCGACTGGCTGTTCGGCCGCATCGATGCGTCGATTCCCGCCGCACTGACCGCGATCAGCGAACTCGTGCGCATCTGCCTGCTGATGGCCGCGCACGCGCCGGTCGAGCGGCTGATTCCGGCGCGCCTCGTCGCGCCCGCGCCCGCGCGCCCGGGCAGCGTGTTCCACGTGTTCGCGGACAGCAGCGCGGTGCGCATCGGCATGACGGCGCTCGTGCGGGATGCGGGCGGCAAGGTGCTCGCGCACGCGGTCGTCGAGGACTTGTCCGATGGCGTCGCGCAGTCGCGCATCACACAGACATTCGGCGCGATCGACACGCTTACGGCGTCCACGCGCATCGATCTCAGCGACCGGCCGATCGCGCTCGCCGCGTCGCTGGTCGGATGAGCGTGACGCGCGTCGATGTCGCCTGCCTGCGGCTGCGCGCGCCCGCCGCCGCGGCGACGCGCGCGCGGGCGTGCGCCGAGGACGCGCTGCGCATCGCCGCGCCGGACGATGAGCGGCTCGTCGTCGTGCGGCGGCTCGATCTCGGCTGCCTGCGCGCGACGGCATCGGCGGCGCAGTGGGCGCAGCGCGCGCACACGCGCCTGTCCGGATCGATCGCGCGCGCCGTGCATGCGTCGTCCGTCGCCGCCGCGTCCGCCGAGGCGGTCTGGTTCGCGTCGGACATGGAAGCGCGCCTGCTCCTGCTCGCCCAGCTGGCGGTGGGACGGCGGCCGTCCGCGTGGTACTGGCGTCTTGCGGTGCCGGACTGGCAAGACGCGCCCGCCGCGCGCCATTATTTCGCGTCGCTGCTCGCGCAGGCGAATCGGAGTCCGAAGCTTCTGGCGGAACTGGCGCGTATCGTGACTGACATTGCCGATGTGCCGCTGATGCGCGCGCTGTCGCCGTGGATCGGCGATGCGCCTTCGAGCGCCTTCGCCACGCGGGAGCCGTTCGCGGCGGCGCGCCCCGTGCCCGTGCCGGCCGAGGCGCGGCGGCGCGCGACGCGTATGGCCTCGCGCGCGCGTCTGGCCGAGGCCGCGCGCGACGCGCGTCTGCCCCTCGCCGCGCTGCGCCTGTTCGTGCGCCTTGCGCTGATCGCGGATTCCCCGGAACTCGTCGCGGATGCCGCTCATCTCGACGCCTGCGCGGACGAGGTCATCGCGCTGTTGCGAGAAGAGGCGCGGCCGTCGGCCGAGCGCAGCGTCGCGCTGCATGATTTGCCGACCGGGGCGCGCCATGACGCGCCGCATGACGCGCCGCCGTTCCCGCTCGACATCGCGCCCGCGCGCGGCGATAAGCAGCGCCGCGACGCGCAGGCATCCGACGCCGCGACGGCATTGTCCACGCTCGACGCCGACACGCCTCAGCACGCGTGGATCGCCGCGCCCGACGAACAGCCGAGCGCCGCTGCCGGCGTCTGGCTGCTGGTGCGACCGCTCGAGTGCATCGGCTTCGGCGCGTGGCTCGACGCGCGGCCCGCGCTCGCCGCTGCTGGTTTCGGACCGGCGCTGCTGCGGCACATCGCGTGGGGCATGCGCGTTCCGCCCGACGATCCGCTGTTCGCGTTCCTGCCGCCGCCGATCGACGATCTTCAGCCCGGATGGCTCACGGCATGGCGCGTCGGCCTCGACCGCTGGCTGCGCCGCCGCGTGCGCCGCACGCTCGCGCGCGTCGTGCTGCGGCGCGGCTGGCTGAGCGCACATCCCTCGGGCGTGAGCGTGCGCTTCCGGCTCTCCCAGGCCGATATCGCGCTGCGGTTGCGCGCGCTCGATGTCGATCCGGGCTGGGTCGGCTGGCTCGGGCGGCACATCACGTATCACTATCGCGACGAGGCCTGACGATGAATGGACTCTCCGGGCCGCCCGTCGCCGATCTCGGTGTGCTGGCGCTGGCCGCGGTCTCGGCGCATCTCGGCCGCGACGAGACCGGCTTTCAGGCGCGCATGCTGCCAGCGTGTATCGACGCGCTGCAGGTCGTCGGCAGCGAGCGCGATCGCCGGCTGCTGCGCGTCGCCGAAGCCTTCGCGCTGGATCGTTTCGAACTGTTGACGGTCGCGCTGATCCTCGCCGCCGACACCGATGCGATGGTCGCCCGCGCTCTCGCCGAAGCCCAGACGCCGCTCGGCGGCTCGCGGCCCTTGCTCGGTTTCGCGGCGGCGGTGTTCGAATGCGTGGGCGCTAGCGTGGCGGGGTTGGCCTTTGGCGCGGCCGCGCGGGCCGGTCTGCTGACGATCGCGACGATTTCGGCGACGGGCAGCGAATCGGCGGCGCTCGCGGAACGCACGCTCGCAATCCCGACGCCGCTCGCGGCGGCGTTGTGCGGCTGCGACGCCGACTTCGACTGCGTGAGCCTGCGGCCCGCGCCGCCGCTGCCTTTGCCGCACGAGGTGACGCACGAGGCGCGACGCCGCGCCGCGATGCTGCGCGACCGGCCGAACGCGGGGCTGATCGTGCGCTCGCCGTCGCTTGCGGAGGCGCTCGCGGTGGCGCAGCAGGTCACGTCGATGCTGGGCTTTCGGCTCGCGCGCATCGAAGGAAAGCCGCCGCCGGTGCTCGCGACGTGGCTCGTCGCGAGCGGCCGGCTGCCGGTCTTCAGCGCCGATCCTGCGCCCGGCGAGCGCTGGAGCCTGCCGCCGCTCGGGTCGTACGCCGGTCAGTGGCTCGTCGTCTGCTCGACGGAAGGCGCGATCGAAGCCGACGTTCCCGGCGACGAATGGCCGCTCCCGAT
>NZ_FCOG02000086.1 GCF_001544975.2 Caballeronia arationis
GCCAACTAAGCGAGCCGGATCGGATTACCGAGAACTGGATCGGCGCTCACGAACGCCAAGATGAGACCGTGAGAAAGACGCAAGAACTCGGCACTCTCGAGTACATAACAAGCAAGGCAATAAGGAATCGACACATGACGCATCTCCGTCGATCGCGTTCAATCAATAGCCGATGGTCAGCGGCTCGGGATATTGCGCGGTCAGCGGATAGTCCGTCTCCGCCGTGAATGCGGGCACAGGCGCAGTCGAGGGCGGCACATGACCGATGGTCGGAGGCGGCGCGCAGTTCGTTCCATCGGAAACTGCGACGACTGTGGCCGGAGACGAGACTGTATCGCCCGCAATCAACAGCGTGACGTCGGCGCCCTTTCTCATCGCAATGGACGGCCGCGGGCTGCTTTGAGGGGAAATGATCGGCGAACCGCTGCAGTCGGCGGTCGAGTAGTTGAACGGCCCGAACGTCCACCATTGGAATCGCGACGAATCGATGTGGTGAGGATCGACGAGCAGCCATGTGACGGCGGCGAAGACGATCGCGCCGTTTATCGTGAGATAGACGCCGTCATAGCCGTGATACGACGCAAGCCGTCCGACTAGCCTGCCTTGCGCATCGAATACCTTGAGGACGCGGTGATCGTCGTGTCGACGGCCGCGTGGCCGCTGCCCGCATTCGCATCGAGAGATAGCGCGCTTACGAACCACGAGACGACGACCACGACGACGATGACCAAGCGACGCATGAGCGTCTCCCTCGACTGACAGCGTCCGCATGGACTTGCGGGTCGGACGTACTGTTCACGAAGAATAGATTCGCGATGCTTTCGTTTCAAGGACGATTGTTGATCGTTTGGCATCGCGCATCGTGGCTTCAAGACCGATGCGAGAACGGCGGCGATACATTAGCGTCTCTTCTGGCAGCCCGCACAGGTGCCGCATGATACGGGGCATCAGCGCGGCAACTCAGCGCCTCCTCCCCAGTCGCATACGAGCGCCTCACGCCGATCGGCTGACAAAGGCCGACTACCGCCTCATGCAAACCGCGGCAGGCCTACCACCGCTCGAAAGATAAGAATGTGTATCGCTTTCAATCGTTACAAAAAATCCCCGCAACGTCCTTTGCCACGATCTAAAGTCCAATCCACGCATCTGACAAACGATGATCTTCACAACGAGTCCACTGGTGGCGTTCATCAAATCGACCGACGACGGCGCAACGTGGACGAAGCCGAAAATCATCTCTGGCTTGCAGACCGTATCGGTGTTTGATCCGAACACGGGCGAAGCGGTGCGCTCAGGAGACATTATTCCCGAGCCCACGATCGATCCGAAGACCGGGCAACTCTATGTCGTTTGGCAGGACTCCCGTTTCAATGGCGGGCACTACGACGAAATCGCGCTTTCTACTTTAAAAGACGCCGGCAACACCTGGAGCGCACCGATCCAGGTCAATACGCCCACGGGAAGGCCGGCATTCAATCCAAGCATTAACGTCAATTCGTCGGGGACCGTTGCGGTGACGTACTACGATTTCCGCAATCTGGCGGATGGCAACACCGCGACACTACCGACGGATATCTGACAGACGACATCGACGGACAAGGGAACGACGTTCGCAAATGAGATACATCTGACGGGGGCATTCGACCTCAAGACCGCGCCGAATGCCGAGGGCTTCTTCGTCGGGGACTATCAGGGGTTGGTCGCGATCGGCTCGACCTTCGTGCCGTTCTTCGTGCAAACAAACTCAGGGAATCTTGTCAATCGCACAGACGTGTTTGCTCAGCCGTAACAGTAGCAGCGGGGGCAGTTGGCCCGGAGCGCGGACATCCGCGCTCCGGACGACGACCACGAGTCGCAGGCACAACTGAAAATGCCGCAAAAGCGGCGAGGCCCAAGCCGGGCAGCATATGGCATCTGGCCGAGATGTTCGTGACGCTGCGCGGCGAGCCGCATCTCGTTGGACCATCACTGCTGCATCTCAGAAAGCTGTCTAACAAGGAACACGACGTTTGATCGAAACAGGTAGTCTACAGCCGTCAAGTTGACAAAGCCCACGCTAGCGGTGACGCGGCGATTGCGTTCTGGCGTCAGGCGAGTGGCGCGCGTCGTCACGTATCCTCTGGCACGGCCGCTGTCATGATGATTGGCTGGGTCGGCCGCGCGGTTGCCGAGTGCTGTGGCTGTTGTTAAACAGTCACCCTGTCGTGGTGCTGCGTTAGGTAAAATCACGAAAAAACTAAAGCTCCAGGCTAATGCCTGGCAAATGCACGTATCACTTCTTCGTTTCGCGACAGGAGCGTCCACTGACCCACGCGCGTCGGAACGACGAGCCCCGCGTCGATCAACGTAGCGACATGCGCCGATACGGTCGATTGAGACAGCCCGCTGCGTGCATGGACCGCGCTCGCAGGCACCCCATCACGAAAACTAGCTCGCTCCTTCGCGAAGGCTGCGTTCGAAGTCTTCAACCATGCCAGGACCTCACGCCGAAATGGATTCGCAAGCGCCTTATGGATCGTGTCGGCGTCGATCGCAGGATTGGTCTGTATCGTCAAAACATATCCGCAGGACTTTGACGCGCTACACCTGCGCTCCCCGCTTCCAGTTCAGATCGCGAAGGAATGAACGGACCAGTGATCATATTCGCGTAGCTTTGCCCCGGCCCCACCATCGGAAACACATCGGCGTCCTGGTCGACCATCACTTCGAGAAAGGCCGGCCCATCGAATCGCACGAAGGCGTTAAGGGCGTCCTCGAGCTTGCTCTTCGCTTCGACGCGACGCGCAAACTCAAAACCATCGGCCCTCGCTGCCAGCACAAAATTCTTGCGATGCAGCGACTTGTCGCTCACGCAGAGACGCCCGTCGTAAAAGAGACGCTGCCACTGCCGGATCATTCCGTCGCCGAGATTGTTTAGCACGAGGACTTTGACGGGGACTCCATACGTGCTCGCCGTCTCCAGTTCGCCGGCGTTCATCCGGATACTGCCGTCCCCATCGATATCGATAACGAGCGCGTCCGGCCGCGCCAGTTGCGCACCGATCGCCGCAGGCAATCCGAACCCCATCGTCCCCATGCTGCCCGATGTAAGGAAGCTGCGAGGCGCGGCGAAGTCGAAGAACTGCGCAGCCCACATTTGATGCTGGCCGACGCCTGTCGTAACAATCGCGCGGCCCCCTGTAATCTCGCTCAACTTTTCGATGACGAACTGCGGCTGGATCAACGGACTCGCCCGGTCGTAGTTCATGCCGTAGCGTTGCTTCAGTTCCTTCACGATTTCGAGCCATTCCGATGACGCGTACGCAACCGGCCCACATTCCATCAAGGACGACAACGCCGCCTTTGCATCGCCCACATGACTCCAACTTGCGCGCTTGACTTTGTTGATCTCCGCCTCGTCGATGTCGATGTGCGCGACATATCGCGCCCCCACAGCGAAAGCTTCGGGTCGGCCGCCCGCGACGCGGTCATCGAACCGGGCGCCTACGGCAATCAAAAAGTCGCAGTCTTCGACCGCATAGTTCGCGCAGGCAGCCCCGTGCATGCCCAGCATGCCAAGCGACAACTCATGCGTCGCGGGTAATGCGCCAAGACCCATGAGCGAAGTCACGACAGGAATGCGGTAGCGCTCGCAAAACCTGCGCAACTGCGCGGCCGCCCCACTCGCGATTACACCACCGCCAACATACAAAAGCGGCCGCTTGCTTTGCGCGAGAAGATCGAAGAATTCGGCACGCTTTGCCTCGTCGAGATGAGCGCCCTTCGCCATCGATCGAAGACGGTCGGAATAGCCTCGAAACTGCAACGTGCCTTGGCCCTGATACGGTCCCATCCAGTTCTGAATGTCCTTCGGCACGTCCACAACGACCGGACCCGGGCGCCCCGTGCGCGCGATCTCAAACGCGGTCCGCAACGTCTGTTCCAGTTTCCCCGGATCGGTAACGAGGAAGACCTGCTTGGCGCATGCCGACATGATGTTGAAGACCGGCGCTTCCTGAAACGCGTCGGTGCCGATCGCAGCGCGGGGCACCTGTCCGCATATCAGCACGACGGGCACGGAATCGCCGTTACAGTCGGCGATCGGCGTCACTGCATTGGTCGCGCCGGGGCCCGACGTCACCATGAACACGCCGACCTTTCCGCTCGCTCGCGCGTAACCCGCGGCCATGAAACCCGCCGCCTGCTCATTGGCCGGTACGACGAATTTCATTTGTCGTTCGGGATTTGCCTCGTGCATTTGGTTGAAGCGGAAAACAGCATCGTAGGTCGGCAGGATCGCGCCTCCGCTATAGCCGAATATTGTATCGACGCCCTCTTCGACAAGCACGCGCAGAACGATGTCGGCGCCCGACATCCACTCGCTGGCATCCGTCGATTGAATGAAGTCTTGTGAAGTGACGCTCGGGTTTTGAGTCATCGCTGTCTCGCATGGAATCGGCGCTGACGGATCAGCGGCCAAAAAACTTCTGGAATAGTTGTGGGGCCTATTGCTAGCTATTCTGCCGCTTGACACTGGCATCCGCCGTTCGATCGAGGTCGAAGACAGGCCAAAACAGGCAGCATTCAGGCCATGCATGACGTTCAGGCAGATCATCTTCCAAGGCGCCGGGTCAACAGCGCTTTGGCGATGCTTCCGACAATTTCATCGCCAAGGTCCTCCTTGACCAGTGACAAGGCCAGGTGAATGCCTGCGTCCACGCCGGAGGACGAGTAGAGATTGCGGTCCTTCAAATAGCCTTTGTGCGTCACGACGTGGACCAACGGATTCTCGGATGCGAGGCGTTGCGCGTCGCGCGAGTGCGTGGTCACGCGGCGGCGATCGGCAAGACCAGCGCGTGCGAGCAGAAAGGCACCGTTAGACACCGACGCGAGCTTTCGCGCGCTGCGCCCGGCACCGCCGAGCCAATTCACGAGTGCCGCGTGCTCGAGGCTCGGACCGACGACGGGAGACCCAGGGACGACGACGATATCGAAGGGGGTGAGCACATCGGACAGGCACTCCGTCGTGCGCACCTCCGTGCCGTTCGAGCACGACACGGGCCCAGGCGACGGTCCGACGAGATGCTGTTCATAGAACGCGCCGCCCCATAGACGATTTGCCTGATGAAATACGTCCATCGGACCGCTCACTTCGAGCAGCTGAAATCCTGCGTAAAGCATCATCGCGACACGCATGAGGCGCTACTCCGCGAACGCACTCGATACGAGCGCTGCCTGTCTGGCGACGTGGGCCGAGTGATAGCCCGGTGCGGTCGATGCCGACGCGGCAGGTCCTGCGTAGGACGGCGTCACGCCCGCAGCCAAGACCTCGCGCAAACGCGGCTCGATGTAACTCCATGCTCCCTGATTGCGCGGCTCCTCCTGACACCAGACGAGCGTCTTTAGGTTTGGATAGCGTGCGAGTTCGGCGGCCAGTTGCTGCGAAGGAAACGGGTACAACTGTTCGACGCGGATGATCGGTGTATCGGAGACTCCATGTTTGCGGCGATATTCGAGCAACTCGAAATAGACCTTGCCCGATGTCAGGATCACACGCTCGACACTGGAAGCACGAGACGACTCGATCTGCGTATCCAGCAGGACTTCCCGGAAAGCACCTCGAGTTAATTCGTCGAGCGTACTTACCGCTCCCGGATGACGCAGCAGCGACTTGGGTGACATCACAATTAGCGGACGCCGGTCGAACGCAAGCGCCTGCATCCTCAGCAAGTGAAACAGTTGGGCGGGCGTCGTCGGTTGAGCAACGCGCATGTTGTCTTGAGCACTGAGTTGAAGGTACCTTTCGAGCCGCGCCGACGCATGCTCCGGACCCTGCCCTTCCTGGCCATGTGGGAGGAACAGCGTGAGGCCGCTCAACTGCCCCCACTTTGCGGCGCCCGCAGCGATGAACTGATCGATGACGACCTGCGCACCGTTCGCGAAGTCACCGAACTGGGCTTCCCATACCACGAGTGCATTTCGGTTCACCGTCGAGTAGCCGTATTCGAACGCCAGCACGGCGGCCTCGGAGAGAATGGAATTCGTCACCGTAAAGCGGCCTTGCTCGTCAGCGATGTGATCGAGCGGAACAAGAACACCGTCCGAGCGGTTCGTGCGCCGTTGGTTGTGCAGCACGGCGTGACGGTGATTGAATGTCCCTCTTGCACTGTCCTGGCCACTCAACCGGACATCGATTCCCGCGCTGACTAACGACGCAAAAGCGAGGTGCTCGCCCATGCCCCAGTCGATCGGCTTCTTTCCCGTCGACATGTCACGGCGCGCGGACATTATCTTGCTGACCAAGGGATGAAGTTCGTAACCTTCGGGAACGTTCGATACCTTTTGCGCCAGAACCAGCAACTCCTCGGACGATGGAGGGCTGTAACGGCGCGTATCCGCATCGTTGTGTACCAATACCTCAGAGACCTCAACGTCGTGCGCCGCCTCGAGACTATCGCGCTGCGCCTTGATGTATCCTTCCACCTGATCCAAAGTCACCGCACCTTCCAGCATCAGCTTTCGCGCATAGACGGTCCGAACCCCAGGGTGCGCCGCGATGGCACGATACATCAAAGGCTGCGTGATACTCGGCGTGTCTTGTTCCTGGTGTCCATGCTTGCGGAAGCAGACCAGATCGATGACCACACTGCGCTGGAACTGCGTACGATAGTCGAGCGCAAGACGCACGGCCATGGCAACCGATTCGGGATCGTCACCGTTGACGTGCAGAACCGGCGCCTCGATCATCTTGGCGATGTCGGTGGAGTAGAACGACGAGCGCGTGTCGCGCGGGTCAGACGTTGTAAATCCAATCTGGTTGTCGACGACCACATGAACCGTGCCGCCCGTGCCGTGCCCACGCGTATACGAAAGGCTCAACGTTTCCATCACGATGCCCTGACCGGCTATCGCCGCATCACCGTGAATCTCGACGGGCAGCACACTGGCGTCGTCGCCATTGCCCATCGCTTCCGCCTTGGCGCGAGCCATCCCCTGCACGACCGGGTTCACGATTTCCAGGTGCGATGGATTGAATGCGAGGACGACATCGACCGGGCCATCACCAGTCTGCGCGATACTGCTAAAGCCCTTGTGATATTTGACATCACCTTCCGGAAGGTTATCGGCGTCCTGACCGTCAAATTCATTGAAGAGGGCATGCAAGGGTTTGCCCACGACGTTGACCAGCACGTTCAGGCGTCCGCGGTGCGCCATACCCATCACGACTGAGCGCACCGCCTTCGATGCCCCATACCGGACGAGTTCGTCGAGCAGCACGATCAACGATTCACCGCCTTCCAGCGAGAAACGCTTTTGCCCGACGTAGCGCGTGTGAAGGTATTTTTCCAAGCCCTCCGCGGCTGTCAGGCGCTCCAGAATCCGGTTCTTCTCCGCGACCGAAAGCGAAGGCTTCGCTCTCGTCGACTCCAGACGCATCTGCCACCAATTGCGCTCACTCGCATTGGTCAGATGCACGAACTCCGCGCCCAGCGTGCCGGTATAGGTCTGCTCGAGCGCGGCGATGATCTCCTGCAAGGTCGCATCCTCGTCGAAGAGAAACGTATCGGCCGTGCGGAACTTCGTCGACAGGTCCGCGGCCGTCAAGCCGTAGTACGTGGGTGTCAACTCGACAAGCCCGCGCGGCGGTGTCCAGGCCAGCGGGTCGATCTTGGCCTTGCGCGTACCGATCATCCGGAACGCTGCGATAAGCGCTTGCACCGCTACTTGCTTCCTGGCGAGGCCAAGGCCGTTATCGACCGGCACCATCGCACCGCGCGGCCGTTTGGCGAGCTCGATGAAGCTCGAGACGACAGGCGCGTGCGCTTCATCGTCGCGATCGCTTCCGTCGATGGCGGGCGTTTCGCGCAACGCATCGAAATAGGCCCGCCACTCATCCGTGACCGACGCCGGGTCCGCCAGATAGAGTTCGTACTGTTCCTCGACATAGGGGGCGTTTCCGCCGAACAAAAAAGAATTTTCGCTTTCCTGGATCAACACGATGAATCCACCCTTCTTGTGTTTGCCGGTCCCGCTTTCGACCGTGACATGTGCCGGGCGGCCGGACTTGCGCCTTGGTTGGCGATCGCAGCCGTTCTTGAAATCAAGTTTAGTGAGTCGATGCGACGGGGGCGCACCCACATGGCGCGATGCCAGGCCAATCGATGTTTGATTTGGGCCACGGCATTGCACCCCGAGGTCTTGTTACACCGACGCAAAAGTCATTTACCCGGCGCGCCGTCATTGCTCTTTACCTTTTTGGGCTAGACTGCGTCATCACTTGTTGAGCGGTCTTTCGTGCTTTTTCGCATGATTTGGATGAAGCGCAGACCGATGACGTCAACGAAAGGGTGTTTCATACTTGAGTAAGGTCACGGCATGAAAGTCGCCATTGTCATTTTCGATGGTGTGCAGGCACTGGATGTTGCAGGCCCATTGGACGTATTTGCGGAAGCAAACGCGAATCTCTCCGAACGTCAGCGATATGAAGTCTCGCTCGTCGGGCGTCATGCCGGCACTGTGACGTGCTCGAACGGAATGCAGGTTTCCGTGCCCTTCGGCTATGCGGACTCCGACATCCAGTACGACCTGCTGTTAGTGGCGGGAGGACCGCAGCTGCCCGATACTCAGCCCTCGAGCGAGTTTCTTACGTGGTTGCAAAAGCAGGCGCGCGGCGCGACGCGATTCGGCTCCGTTTGCAACGGAACGTTCCTGCTCGGACATGCGGGGTTGATCGACGGCAAGGAGGTGACGACGCACTGGGCCGACGCCGGCCGCCTCGCCGACGAATTTCCTCAAGCGTGTGTGCAGCCCGACAGGATTTTCATTCGCGATGGACATCTCTTTACTTCCGCCGGCGTCACGTCGGGCATCGATCTGTGTCTCGCACTGGTGGCGGAAGATTGGGGTCACGAGTTGGCAGTGCGCATTGCGAAGCGCCTGGTCGTCTACATTCAGCGCGAAGGCGGGCAGTCGCAGTACAGCCCTTATATCGGCGCCGGCAAGGATGAAGATCCAATCATCAACAAGGTGCATCGGTACGTAACTGACCACATCACCGATGCGCTCTCCATCGAGCAGTTGGCGGGTGCGGTCTCGGTAAGCCGACGCACCTTCTCCAGGGTGTTCGCGAAGTATGCGAAGGTGACACCGTCAGCGTTCGTGGAACAGGTTCGCGTCGATACGGCGAGGAAGTTGCTCGAGGAGACGGATGCGCCTTTGAAGACCGTCGCATTCAAATGCGGCTTTCACAGCGCCACGCAAATGCGCGTGACTTTCTCCCGCCGGTTGAACGTCACGCCCAAGCAATATCGTCAGCGGTTTCGCGGCGCGGTCGGCACGCAGGTTCGAGTGCATGGTGACGTCAACCTTGCCTCGGTAAGCCTGGCATAGCATTCACCGGGCGGCTGCTTCCGTGACTCACACTGATCTACTTGCCGATATTCTCGAACCGAACTTGTCGGTGGTCTTCTGCGGCATCAACCCCGGCATTCGTGCTGCATCGACGGGTCATCACTTCGCTGGCAGCGGCAATCGGTTTTGGCGGGTCGTTTATCTGGCGGGTTTTACTCCCGAACAGCTTTATCCTCAAGACGATCGCACATTCCTCAAGTACGGATGCGGTCTTACGACGGCGGTCGCGCGTCCAACGGCGCGCGCGGACGAACTGTCGCGAACGGAAATCGAAGCGGCTGCGTCTGCGTTCGAAGGAAAGATCAAACGATATCGGCCGCAACACATAGCCTTTCTCGGAAAGATGGCGATTTCCGCCATGTCCGGCAAGCGCGACATCTCATGGGGGTTGCAATCAGAGGCTTTTGGCGGTGCACGCACATGGGTGTTGCCGAACCCTAGCGGCCTGAACCGCGCATTCAGCCTCGATGCGCTGGTGATCGCCTATCGTGAACTCGCCGATGCCGTGAAGTCTGCGACTTCTGCACTCTCCTCCACCAACTGAAGCTGTGCGTTTCTGCGCAAGGTCTCCGTGACGAATCCCAGGAAAGCCCGGATCTTGCCGCTCGAGCCTCGCCGCTCCAAATGCAGCAAGTTCACCGGAACCGGCTCAGGCTCGTAAGCCGACAAGACAGGCACCAGTCTTCCGCTGCGTACTTCAGTGGCCGCCTGGTAGGACAACAGTTGCGTGATCCCGACCCCGTCGATGGCCGCTGAAACCGCAGCGGGTGCCAGGTCGACGATCATCCGTGGATGAAGCCGCACCGGCAGCCTTGCCCCGTCGTCGCTGAAGACCCACTCGAGCGGATGCGTCACACCCGTGAAGGACACGCAGTCGTGGCGAACGAGCTCCCCGGGATGAGCGGGTTCGCCATGCGCCGCGAGATATGCCGGCGAAGCATAAGTTCGACGCTGCACGAAACCCAATGGAACGGCAAATGTCGTCGAGTCTCCAAGATGGCCAATACGAATCGCGATATCCACGCCTTCCTCGAGCAGCCGCGTCGTGCGGTCGATGTATACCGCATTGATACTGACGTCCGAATAACGCAGCGCAAAGGCATTTACGAGCGGAGCGATATAGCGCTGCCCAAAGAGCACTGGCGCCGAAACAGTCAGCGTCCCCACGGGATTGACGTTATAGGATGCAAGATTCGCTTCCGCGTCCGTGATGGTATCCAGCACCTTGCGACAGGTATCGAGGTACGCCACGCCCGCGTCCGTCGGCCGGACTGAACGGGTGGTTCGCGCAAGCAGTTGCGTACCCAGACGGGTTTCGAGCGAGTAGAGCGCCCGGGAAACGGCTGCAACCGACAGTCCGATCTTCTCCGACGCGCCAGTAAAACTGCCGCGATCGACGATGGCTACGAAAACCTCCATCTCACGCAATCTGTCCATTTTGAATTCCAGGTCTTGGTCAATATGCGCGATTGTATGCACCGTGTCCCGCATGATGATGATCCCCGTCTTCAACTGGCTCAAATGACAAACACATTGGCCAGCGCCGGACTCATTCAACATAAGTCTGGTAGCCAATCTTCGTTATCAAAGATGCGAAGGCCTTTTCTAGATGCAATAACCCTGATAGACCTTCAGGCTCTCTTGGCAAAAATTGCACACTAACTGACCCGATACGCGACCTGCCGACACTTCAACACGACACGCTCATCGCAGACAATGAATCAACCCGGTGCGGTTAGCAAAACCGCGATGGAACATTAGCGAAAGGAGCTCTCATGTTTTCTGCGATGCTTGAAGTCAAGCCGATACCCGAACAATTCGATGTCTATCTCGGCATGGCAAAGATGCTGCGACCTGAACTCGAAAAGATCGATGGCTTTATCGACAACAACCGCTATGCAAGCCTGACGCACGAAGGTTGGCTGCTCTCGCTATCGAGCTGGCGCGATGAAAAGTCGCTGGTGCGCTGGCGTACCGAGACCAAGCATCACAAGGTGCAGCAGGCGGCGCGTGATCGCGTGTTTGCCGACTATCGCTTGCGCATCGGGCAGGTCTTCGCGGATACGCACGTGCCTGCGGGTCACATCTTGCTCGAGCAGCGCCTCGACGTCACCGAGACGGGCGCTGGTGCGGCCGTCACGTTGCTTGAAGCGAAGCGCGCGCCTGAGTGGGCCGAGCAAAATGGCGCGCGAGCAGTCGCTCGATCACTTGGACTCGAGACAGAAGCGTCCGGTCTGGTCGCGTGGGACGTGTTCGATGCGCTGCTGACGCCAGGAGACATGATCGTCGTGGCGACGTGGCGCGACCAAGCTGCTGCCGAAGCGTTCGAGCGCGATGCGAAGCTGCCGGAGGGCGTGCGGCTGCGGCACATCCGGGTTATCCGAGAGTATGGAATGTTCGATCGGCGAGAAGCACCGCAATACTTCGAGGAGGCTCGGCCGACAGCGTAGGACAACTTTCGTGCCCTGGCGGATCGAGGAGGCAGAGGAGTTGCAATTTCCTCGGGATGTCAAAAGACGGCGAACTATACTCCAACCACTTCCTGAAGCACGATCGTCCTCGTTGCGGCGGTTGTTATTCGCCTGACAGCGGCATTGGCAAGATTCGCAAACGAAATGGCCGAATACCTTGCCTGATGTCGCTTCAGGAAGCGTGACCCCTTCCCTACAATTCTTTATGTCGTTAGTTGATAACGACGTGACAAGAACTTCAAAAATTCTCCACTCGTTCACCACATTTATATATGCATTTCGCGGCGATTTCCAGACGCGATTTTTAACTGAACACGGATAGTCAGCGAACCCCTCATGAATACCGCCAACACATCGACCGTCGAGACGCAAGATCCACCGGTTGGGCAATCGTCCGAGGCGGTTGCGACTCCGCTCCAGCCGAAGCCCGCACAGGCCGTGTTGTCGCGGCGTCTTGCTATCGGTCTAATCGGAATGTTGCTCGCGTCCTTGCTGGCGATACTCAACGAACAGGTCACTGCGCTTGCAATGACCGACGTTCAGGGCGTGTTCTCTATTGGCCATGACGATGGGACCTGGCTGACGACGCTCTTCGAGGCCGCGAACGTCGCCACGATGGTATTCGCACCGTGGTTCGGGATCACCTTCACGTTGAAGCGCTTCACGATCGGCGCCGTAATTGCCACGATGTTCTTCGGGTTCCTTTGCCCTTTTGCGCCGAACCTGTTCACGCTTTATGCGCTGCGTGTTCTACAAGGGATCGCAGGCGGATGCATCCCGCCGATGCTCATCATCGTCGCACTGCGCTATCTTCCGCCGGAGGTCAAGCTGTACGGGCTCGCCGGGTACGCCCTCACCGCGACCTTCGGACCGGCGCTCGGCGCACCGCTCGCGGCGTTGTGGACGGAATACGTCAGCTGGCAAATGGTCTTCTGGCAGATCGTGCCGCTTGGGGTGTTGAGTTGCGTGGCGATACAGCAGGGCCTTCCGCCGGATCCGCTCAAACTCGAACGGCTGGGTTCTTTCAACTGGACCGGGTTCCTCACGGGATTTCCCGCAGTCGCCATGGTCGTGATCGGCCTGTTGCAAGGCGATCGACTCGACTGGCTGAATTCCGGGTTCATCCGCGTGATGTTCGGTGGAGGTACGTTGCTGTTCGTCACGTTCCTCGTCAACGAATGGTTTGCGCCCGTTCCGTTTTTCAAGCTCCAGATGCTCTCGCGCAGGAACTTCTCGCACGGGCTTTTGACGCTCACGGGCGCGGTGATACTGCTGGTCGGTGTGGCTGCGATACCGGGCCAATTCCTCGCGAGGATTCACACCTACAGGCCACTGCAAACATCGCCCCTGTCGTTGCTGGTTGCGATCCCGCTATTGATCGCTTTGCCGGCGACCGCCGCCGTACTCAACCTCAAGCGCGTCGATTGCCGATGGGTCATGGCGATCGGATTGTCTCTCATGGTCACGACGTGCCTGATGGGCAGCTTCATGACTTCCGAGTGGGTGCGCGAGAACTTCTACTTCCTCCAGTCGTTGCAGATCGTCGCGCAGCCGATGCTGATCATGGCGATATTGATGGGCGTCACGACAGGATTGCCGCCTACGGAGGGCCCATTCGCCTCCGCGATGTTCAACTCGGTCAAGACTTTTTCTGCCGCTCTGGCGACGGGTCTGATCGAAGGGTTGGGCACGGCGCGAGAACACTTTCATTCGCACGTGCTCGTGGATCACCTCGGCAACAACGCGCTCATAGCCAGCCAAAGCATCGATGCGGCGCATGGTCTCGGCGAGCTCGCACATCGTGTGCACGAGCAGGCTGTCGTGCTGACTTCGGCGGATCTCTATCGGGTAATGGCCGGTGTCGCCGTCGCGCTCCTTTTACTTGTTCCGGTGTTACCCGTGCGTATTTACCCGCCGTGGACCACTACGCCGCCCTCCTCCCATTAAGGGACGATATCCATGTCGACTTTTATCCGCTCTCATCTCAAACTTGTTCGCGTTTTAGCACTCGTCGTCGCGCTCGTCGTCGTGGCGTTGGCCTGCTGGAAGTATCTTTCCAGCTCGAACACTGAATCGACAAACGATGCCTACGTCCAGGCTGATTTCACGCTCGTCGCGCCGCGTATTGCCGGCCAGATTTCCGACGTGTTCGTCGTCGACAATCAGTCGGTAAGAGCCGGACAACTGCTGTTGCGCATCGACGACCGCGATTTCCGCGCAGCGTTGATGAGCGCGCAGGCAGACGTGAAGGCGGCCGAGGCGTCGGTCGCGAATTTCGACGCCGAAATCGCGCGGCAGCCTTCGCTCGTCGAGCAGGCCCGCGCGACGCTTCGCTCCGACGACGCAGGCATCGAGTTCGCACGGGCCAATGCTTCTCGCTATCAGAACCTTTCGGATGCAGGCGCCGGGACCGCGCAGGAACAACAGCACGCATCGAGCACGTTGACGCAGCAGATCGCGCAGCAGGCGCATGATCGCGCCGCATTGCGGACGATCGAACAGAATCTCGATGTATTGCGCACACAGCGCGACAAGGCCGCGGGCGCATTTGCGCGCGCCGAGGCTGCGCTCGAACAGGCAAAGCTCAATCTGTCCTACACGGAAATCCACGCACCGGTGGACGGCAAGGTCGGGCGGCGTTCGGCACGCGTCGGCGCGTTCGTGACACCCGGCGCGCCGGTGCTCGCGATCGTCCCGCTCTCGGATGCCTACGTCGTCGCCAACTTCCAGGAGAACCAGATCACCAACATGCGTCCCGGCGAAAGCGTGCGTATCAAGGTCGACAGCTTTCCGGGCGTCGTGATTCAAGGCCATGTCGATAGCCTCGCGCCCGCTACCGGCGTGAGCTTCGCGCCCATCGCGCCCGACAATGCGACCGGCAACTTCACGAAGATCGTTCAGCGCGTGCCGGTCAAGATCACGATCGATCGCGGGCAACAGGCCGCATCCGAATTGAGCGTGGGGCTTTCCGTCGAGGCGGAAGTGGACGTGCGCCGGCACGGCGAGGCACTTTCCGAGGGAGTGGCATCGAAATGAACCCGAGCGAAATCTCTCTGCGCGCATTGGCGCTTGCGATCCTGGCATCGTTCGTGATGACGGGGTGCATGGTCGGCCCGGATTTCGAACGTCCGCAGACGAACACACCCGACGTGTTCAACCGCACGCAATCCGCTTTGGCATCGAGCAAGGCGATCGAATCGGAGTTCAGTCCGCAATGGTGGACGCTCTTCAAGGATCCCACGCTCGACTCGCTGGAACAGGAACTGACCGACGCGAACCTCGATGTGGCGGCTGCATCGGCGCGGCTGCGGCAAAGCCGGGCCCAGCAGCGCATCGTCGGCGCGGAGGAATATCCGACAGTGACCGGCGCCGCATCATATTACCGCGAGCGTGGCAGCCCGAACGGCATCCTGTCGTTGCTCGGCGTGACACCAACCGGAGGCCAGGTGCAATCGGCCGCGGGGGACACGCCGCTCGGCGTGGCGCCATTGCCGGGCTCCAAAGGTTCGCCGGCGTTCGACCTCTATCAGTTCGGCTTCGATGCGTCGTGGGAACTCGACTTCTGGGGTCGCGTTCGACGCGGGGTCGAGGCTGCGACGGCGATGACCGACGCCTCATATGAGGATCGAAACGCGGTGCTGTTGTCCGCACGCGCCGAGCTCGCGCGCGACTACGTGGAGTTGCGCGACACGCAGTCTCTGCTCGACATAGCAAGGCAAAACCTCCGCATCGCGCGCGATACCGAGAAACTCACGGAGACGCGCGCGCACGAAGGCGTCGTCACGAACCTGGACGTGGCCAACGCGGCCGCACAAGCGGAGTCGATCGAAAGCCTGATCCCCATTCTCGAATCGCGCAACGAGACCACGATCAATGCGATCGGCGTGTTGCTGGCCAAGGAACCGGGCGCGCTGCGGCAAATGCTCAGCGAACCGCGTGATGTTCCGACACTGCCAGAACGGGTTCCTATCGGCGTGCCATCGGAGGTGGTGCAGCGCAGGCCCGACATCAGAAAAGCCGAGGCTCAACTGCACGCCGCGACGGCGGCGATCGGCATGGCGAAGGCCGACTTCTATCCGCGCATATCGCTGAACGGCAGCGCGGGGTTCCAGAGTCTTCAGCTTTCGAGTCTCGCTGATTGGGCGTCGGGTCAGTTCGTTATCGGACCATCGATTTCGCTTCCGATCTTTGAAGGCGGGCGCCTCAAGGGAACCCTCCATTTGCGCGAGGCACAGCAACAGGAGGCCGCGATCGTCTACAAGCATACGGTGCTGCAAGCCTGGCGGGAAGTGGACGATGCGCTCGTCGTCTATGACGCCGAGCAGCGACGGCGCGACCGCCTGAAGTCGGTCGTGAGCCTGAATCAGCGGGCGCTTTCGATTGCGCAGCAGCGGTACAAGGCGGGTGCGGTCGACTTTCTGGACGTGCTCAACGTGCAGCGACAATTGCTCGATGCTCAAAGCAAGCTCGAGCAGAGCAAGGCCGACGCTGCTACGAACCTCATCACCTTGTGCAAGGTGCTAGGCGGCGGATGGGAGACGGCGTTCGGCACGCAAGAACTCGCTCGTTGAGGCGACGAACGTTCCTCAAATGTCGATGACGACCTCCCCTTGTGGTCGCGAGCGGCAGATCAGGAGATTCCCGCTTGCCGGTGGATCGAGCGGATCAGGCCCATAGACGATAACTTGCCCGGGCGATCTTTCGTAGATAGAAATTAATTCGTCAGCGTTTGCGAATTAATTCTGTCAATTGCTCTGCGCTCGGTGACGGAGCCTTCCTTTTCCCAATTCAGAGTGAATGACTTGAGGACCTCGCATTAGATCTGCAACATGCCTGCTCCTGCGTCCAGCTGGGCGGACTCGCGCGCCTTTCGCACTTCTTCGGCTCGGACTGGCTGCGTTTGCATGCGAAACAGAAACCGGGCAAAATGTATCGCAATTGCGATGCAGTTGTATTCATGAAAACCGCTACCTTCCCCGCGGTACGGGTCGAGCCGGAATTGCGCGAGGCCGCTGAAAGCGTGTTGTCCGACGGGGAGAGCCTGTCGGCGTTTGTCGAATAGTCGATCCGCGCGAACATTGAGCGCCGGCGTTTGCGGAGAGATTTTATTGCGCGAGGCCTCGCGTCGCGAGACAGCGCCAAACAGAGCCGTCAGTATGTGTCCGCCGATGACGTCGTGGCTACGCTCGAGGCGCGGCTCACGGGAGCCAAGACGCGGCGCACGACTGCGCGATGACCTACGCGGTACGGTTTACCCTTGAGGTGGCAGCGGACCTCGACCGACTCTACGACTTAATTCCCCAGCGCGACGCCACCAATTTCACACTCGCCGAGGCGGCTATTCAGGCGGTTTGCGATGGCTTCGCGGCGCTTCGGAGTTCACCGTTTACGTGCCGCAAAGCGCGATCCGACGCGCCCTTCCTTCGGAGCCTGATCATCCCGTTCGAGCTCACCGGCTATGTCGCACTATTCGAAATCGAAGACAGCGAAACGGTCACGGTGCTGGCTATCCGCCATCAGTTGGAAGATGACTATCATTGAAGTTCCTCGCGCAAGCGTCCACAGCGCCTCGAGCCGTTCCTTCTCTTGGTTGTCGGGACTACGGTCGTTGGCAAGTGCACGGATCGCTTCCGCCTTGAAACGGGGCGCCCGGGGTCGCCTCGCGCTATCCGTCATCGGTTCGACTGGCTCGTCACAGGCCGGATCGTGCCGCCCGATCCGGCAGCCTGGTGCACAGCCCCGGTCGCCACGACATCAACCCGGCGAGGCGAACCGATTCTAGCGTTTGACGACGGCGGAGCGCGGTCTATCGCCGATGCACACGACGATCCTGCGCTCGCTGAATTGCTACGCACCGGAGCGATCCTGCAAAGTATTTTTGCTGTCGCTGGCATGATCGACAATAATGGGTGGGGGTATGTCACGGCAGTGCTTGAACGCGATCAATCCTTGGAGAACATATCATGCTCAAACGTCTGATATTGACGCTCACCGTCCTGCTGATGTTGCCTATTTCTGCTGCTCGGGCCGACGAATATACGGACACCCTCAACCTGTTCAAGCACGCGGGAGAAAGCGGCAGTCTTTTGCATAGTGCCTATGGTTACGCTGTGTTTCCGAAGATTGGCAAGGGAGGGGTCGGTATAGGCGGTGCCCATGGGAAGGGTCGCGTCTATGAGAAAGGGAAACGTATCGGCGATACATCGATGACTCAGGTCACTGTGGGCTTGCAACTTGGCGGCCAAGTGTACAGTGAACTCATCTTGTTCGAGGATGAACGAGCGCTCAAAGAATTCACCAATGGCAACTTTGAATTC
The DNA here is from genome assembly GCF_001544975.2 of Caballeronia arationis. Lineage (GTDB taxonomy): Bacteria > Pseudomonadota > Gammaproteobacteria > Burkholderiales > Burkholderiaceae > Caballeronia > Caballeronia arationis. The sequence goes on from NZ_FCOG02000086.1 coordinate 18,179, forward strand.
GGCGCAGATGCCAACGCGATCGCGATCACTGCGGCGGCTGGCGCACAGGCAGGCACGACGGGCACGTCTACTAACGTAAGTGGCGGCAAGAAAGATGCCAAAACGACAGGCGCCTATCGAAAAGGCGTGGCTGTGTTTACAGTGGCCAAGGGCGGGCTGATGTACGAGGCAAGCGTTGGCGGCCAGAAGTTCTCTTACACGCCTCGTTGATTTTGCCGAGTGTCACTCCATCGACAGGCTTATCATCTGCGCCGTGCGACCAAACATATCTGCCGTTCGCACGGAGGCGGACTTAAAACCGCTTCGTAACATGCGCAGCGCAACACCCGCCGCGACTCATACCGCATCCGTCACGGGTTCGCCATGCCGTTCGCGAACGAGCATCACCCGGATCTTTGCGAGGCTCGCCACCTGATTGGGAACGCTGCCCAGGTATGATCGTGGACCCCCGCGCCTGCTGCTTGGAGGGCCGTTCTTTCAGCATGATGATGTGACGGTGAACACGCCGTTCTACGGTCTTACTCTCAATTTTGCACCGGAGCCAGGTCGCCCGCATCATGCGGGCGACCTGGCGTGCGTCCTCGAAGTTGGCAGTCCGGTCGCTTTCGCTGGCGCGACCCACCCATCGACGATCAGCGCCGGCGCAAAAAACTGAACCGCGCGATTCAAGCACGACTACCCGTACATCCGCGCGGGCGGCGAACCCCTTGAAAGCCACAGTCAGCTGTTCGATATCCGCTCGTCGAACGCCTTGAACACATCTCCTCGGTTTAGGCTCATTCGTCGCACACCTGCGTTGGGTTCACCGGTGTTTGCGTCTTTCGCCATCGTGGAGACTTTGTCGGTCATGACTCCGCCTTCGGGCCATTGCGGAGGTCGATCACGCGCTTCGCCTTGCCTGTTGCCGTAGCGGGAATCTCTCCGGTGCGGAGGATCGACACCGTCGTCGATACGCCTACCATCGTCTTGATGCGATGCTGCAATTCGCGTGCGAGCGTCTTTCGTTCGTCATCGCCAAGTGATCCACACACTTCGGCCCGGGCCTCGACGCGAACGGCAAGCGAGTCGAGATGTCCTTCGCGCATCAAAATAAGCTGATACATCGGGCACAATTTTGGCATCGCCAGAATCAGCTCCTCGATCTGACTCGGGAACACATTCACGCCCCGCACGATCATCATGTCATCCGAGCGCCCCGTGATCTTCGCCATACGGCGCATTGAGCGCGATGTGGGCGGCAGAAGCGCGGTGAGGTCGCGGGTGCGGTAGCGAATGATCGGCATCGCCTCTTTCGAGAGCGAGGTGAAGACCAGTTCGCCGGGACTTCCGTCCGGAAGGACTTCACCCGTAACCGGATCGATGATCTCCGGAAAAAAGTGATCTTCCCAGATGACCGGGCCATCCTTGCTCTCGACGCACTCGCAGGCAACGCCCGGACCCATGACTTCGGACAAGCCATAAATGTCGACGGCGTCGATGCCGGCGCGTTGTTCGATTTCGCTGCGCAGCGCTCCCGTCCAGGGTTCCGCACCGAAGATGCCGATCTTCAGCGACGATTCTGCCGGATCCATTCCCTGACGCGCCATCTCGTCGAGCAGATTGAGCATGTACGATGGCGTGACCATGATGATCCGCGGCTCAAAATCGCGGATGAGCTGGACTTGCTTCTCGGTTTGTCCGCCCGACATCGGTACGACCGTGCAACCGAGTCGCTCCGCTCCGTAGTGGATGCCCAGACCGCCGGTAAAGAGCCCGTAGCCGAAGGCGTTGTGCAGCATGTCGCCGGGTTGGCCGCCGGCCGCGCGGATCGAACGGGCGACCACATTCGCCCACGTGTCGATGTCCTTCGCGGTGTAGCCGACGACGGTGGGCTTGCCAGTCGTGCCGCTCGACGCGTGAACCCGCGACAACTGACGCCGCGGCACCGCGAGCAAGCCAAAAGGATAGTTGTCACGCAGGTCCTGCTTCGAGGTGAACGGAAACTTCGACAGATCCGACAATTGCTTCAGGTCGTCCGGATGGACGCCGGCCGCCTGGAACGATTGCTTGTAATGCGGGACGTTGTCATAGGCGTGCTGAAGCGACCATTTCAGCCGCTGGAGTTGGAGGCTGCGCAGTTCGTCTTCGCTTGCGGTTTCGATTGCGTCGAGGTCGTTGCGTTGCGCGGTTTCTTTCAACATGAATGTCTCCGATTACATCAAATTAGTGAGCCTGCTCTGCGGCAAGGTCAAATGGACGGGTAGAAGGTGCCGGCTGACCAGTGGCGGTCGGCGAGCAGGGGCGAGATCCGATAGCGGTCCTCGCCATAGTGAGCGGCAAGATTGAACAGGACGCGATGGACCGTCGCGACACCGATGGCATCTGCCCATTTCAGCGGACCGGCCGGATAGTTGACACCCTTCTCCATCGCAAGATCGAGGTCCGGGACACTGCACACGCCCTGATTCACAGCGTCGGCCGCCTCGTTGACGAGCATGGCTACGGTACGCATCACCACCATGCCCGCGACGTCGCTGATCGATGCGACTTCGTAGCCGCATTGCTGCAGCGTTCCGACGACCGCGTCGAACGCCGCTCGACTGCACTGGCTGGCGCGCGTCACGGCGAGCGTTCGCGCCGCGCCATAGTCGAGCGCGAGGTCGACGAGCACGATATCGTCGTGCTCGAGGTCTCGCGCGCGGCGGGTCGCGGTTTGTCCGTCCGTGATCAGAAGCAGCACGCCGCCAATTTCGGCGATGAGCCCGGGAATGTTGCGGGTGCTGTCGACACAGTTTTCACCGGCGGTTTTCGCGAGCCGCTCGACAAGCGGATTCAACAACGCCCCTGATCGCGCGATCCGGACGCGTCCCGCGGCTTGCTTCGATGGCTCGATGCTCGCTTCGGCATTGCCGTGACCGGCCGCGTATCGATAGAAGCCCCTCCCCGACTTGCGGCCGAGAAATCCTGCGCTGACCAGTTCCTGCTGGATGAGCGAGGGCGTGAAGCGCTGGTCGAAGAACATCGCACGGAACACGGACTCGGTAACCGCGAAGTTGACGTCGTGACCGATGAGGTCCATCAACTCGAACGGGCCCATCCTGAAGCCGCCCGCGTCGCGCATGATGCGGTCGACCGTGGCGACATCGGAGGCCTGTTCGTTCAGCACGCGCAGTGCTTCCGCATAGAACGGCCGTGCCACCCGGTTGACGATGAAACCCGGCGTCGAGCGCGTCCGCACCGGCAGTTTGCCCCACGCGACGGCGGTTTCATGAAGCGTATCGATGATCGCCGGTAATGTGGCAAGGCCGCTGACGACTTCGACGAGCGCCATCACCGGTGCCGGGTTGAAGAAGTGCAGGCCCGCCAGCCGCGACGGATCGCGCAACGACCCAGCGATGGCCGTCACCGAGATCGATGACGTGTTGGTCGCGAAGATGCAATGCTCATCGACGAACGATTCGAGCTCGCCGAAGATTCTCTGCTTTACATCAAGCCGCTCGGCAACCGCTTCGATAATCAACGCCGCGTGTTTCAACTCGGTCAAGGCAGTAGCAGCGAGGACGTTCCGGGTGGCGGCGTCCGCCTGGACCTTGGTCAACCGGCCCTTATCGGCGAGCTTCGCAAGTGATGCCGCGATTCCCGACAGCGCCTTGTCGACCGCCACCGGATCGATGTCGAAAAGCACGACGGGATGACCGGACATCGCAGCCACCTGTGCAATGCCTGCTCCCATCGCGCCGGCACCGATGACCCCGACGACGCTCGCCTTGGAAAGAGGATGTCCCATCGTCAAGGTCCTCAAACGCGCTCGATTGCAATGGCGATGCCCTGCCCCACGCCAATGCACATCGTGCACAGCGCGAACCGGCCGTGGCGGCGCTCGAGTTCGTACATGGCGGTCGTGACGAGCCGCGCGCCGGAAGCGCCGAGCGGATGACCCAACGCGATGGCGCCACCGTTCGGATTGACGCGTGCATCGTCTTCCGCGACGCCCAGCTTGCGCAACACCGCGATACCTTGCGATGCAAACGCCTCGTTGAGTTCGATCACATCGAACTGGTCGAGCGTCATGCCAAGGCGCGCGAGGAGCTTTTGCGTCGCTGGAGCCGGGCCGATACCCATGATGCGTGGCGCGACGCCGGCAGTCGCCATGCCGAGGATGCGCGCACGCGGCGTGAGCCCGTTGCGGCGCGCCGCCTCTTCACTGCCGATCAGGAGCGCGCATGCACCGTCGTTGACGCCCGAGGCGTTGCCCGCCGTCACCGATCCGTCGGGACGCACGACGCCCTTCAGCTTCGCCAGCGTTTCAAGGGAAGTCTCACGCGGATGCTCGTCGTGTTCGACGGCCACCGACTCGCCTTTCTTTTGCGGCACGTGAACCGCGACGATCTCCTGCGCGAATGTGCCGTTGGCTTGCGCGCGAGCGGCGCGCTGCTGGCTGCGCAGCGCGAACCGGTCCTGTGCGTCGCGCGCGATGCCAAAGTCCACTGCGACGTTTTCAGCCGTCTCGGGCATCGAATCGACGCCGTATTGCTCGCGCATGTTCCTGTTGATGAAGCGCCAGCCGATGGTCGTGTCGAAGATCTCGGCCTGACGGGCAAAGGCAGCCGCGGCCTTGCCCATGACGAACGGCGCGCGCGTCATGCTCTCGACGCCGCCCGCGACATACAGATCGCCGTCGCCGGCGCGAATGGCGCGCGCAGCGCTGCCGACCGCGTCCATGCCCGAACCGCACAGACGGTTGATGGTGGAACCCGGCACGTCGATAGGCAGGCCCGCGAGAAGAGCCGACATGCGCGCGACATTGCGATTGTCTTCGCCGGCCTGATTGGCGCAGCCATAGAGAACGTCGGCGACCTGCTCCCAGTCCACTGTGGCATTGCGGCTCATCAGCGCGCGAATCGGAACGGCGCCGAGATCATCGGCACGAATGTCCTTGAAAACGCCGCCGTAGCGGCCGAAGGGCGTGCGAATCCCGTCGCAAATAAAAGCTTCAGTCATTGATCGTCTCGGATTTGATGTGGAGAAATGGTTTCGGATTCAACCGGCCGCGCGTTGCTCACGCGGGATCACGCTGCGGAACATGACGGCGGCTCTGCACGACACGGAACCGGTTGGCGACGAACGCGGCGTCCGAAAGACTCGCGTTGGCCGCGGGATTGGCGCCCGTGGCATGGAAGTCGGAGAACGCGGACGACTGGTTGACGAAGACACCGCCCGTCAGATTGATCGACAGCGCGACGCCGCCGATAACCGCGGCCTCGGAAGCGGCGTCGAGCGTTTGCTCGTCCGTGCTGTAGACCGACAGCGTCAGTGCGCCGCGCGTGCGGGCGATGCGTCCGGCGAGTTCGAGTGACTGCCCGGTCGAATCGGTTGCGATGACGAACGCGATCGGGCCGAACCATTCCTGCGTGAAGATGGGCTCGTCGCGACCGGCATCGAGCTTGCGCAAGATCGGCGTGCTGACCTTCGCTTCCGGATAAGTTGGATGCTGGAGAGTCACACTGTCGAGGAGCGGCGCGCCGTACGCTGAAACCTGTTCGATGCGCTCGAGCACGCCCTTGTTCTGAATCGCGCCCGTCAACTCGACAGCCTTGGCCGGATCCGCGGTCAGCTTCTGTACGGCATCGGCGAAGGCTTGCGCGACGTCATCGAACGAAATCGTGCCTTCAGAGGTCTTGATGCCTTCGCGCGGGACGTAGATGTTCTGCGGCGCCGTACACATCTGACCGGAATAAAGCGCGAGCGAGAACGCGATATTGCGAACCATCGGCTTCAACTCGTCCGCCGAATCGATCACGATCTGGTTGACCCCGGCCTTCTCCGTGTAGACCTGTGCCTGGCGGGCATGCGTCTCGAGCCAGTCGCCGTTAGCGGTGCTGCCGGTGAAGTCGATCAGGCGAATTTCATCGCGGGTGGCCAGCGACTGTACGAGCGCGCCATCGTTGGGGGCTGTGGCAAGCAAGGTCACGACGTTGGGATCGAAGCCGGCCTCTTCCAACACCTGGCGCGCGATGCGCACGGTGATCGCGAGCGGCAGGATCGCTGCCGGATGAGGCTTGACGATCACGCCGTTGCCGGTCGCGAGATCGGCGAACAAGCCAGGGTAGCTGTTCCAGGTGGGAAACGTGCAGCAGCCGATCACGAGCCCGATGCCGCGCGGCACGATCGTGAAGCGCTTTTCCATCGCAAGGGGAGGATTCTTGCCTTGCGGCTTTTCCCAGTACGCCGTCTCGGGGACGTCGCGCATCGCATCCCATGCGTAGGCGATCGCCTCCAGCGCGCGATCCTGCGCGTGCGGGCCGCCCGCCTGGAACGCCATCATGAACGCCTGCCCCGTGGTGTGCATGACGCTATGAGCGATCTCGAAGCTCGCCCGATTCAGTCGTGCGACGATCTCCAGGCTCACGCCGATCCACGCCTTCGGGCCCGCTTTGCGATAGTGCGTCTGTGCTTTCTGTGCCGCTGCGATCAGCGCGTCCGGTTCCGCTTTCGGGTAGCTAATGTTCAATGCGAAGCCGAAGGGCGAACGCTCTTCGCCGACCGTCCCACTGCCGGGTTGATCGAGTTCGAACGGACGCCCGATATGAGCCTTGAATGCCGATTCGCCCTCGGCGGCAGCCGTTTCGCCGTAGGCACGCGGGCTGGGCATTTCGTTGAACGGACTCCAATAGCCGCGTGTTCTGATTGCATTCAGTGCGCCGTTCAGCGTCTGTTCGTGCCTGGAAAAGAAAGAGTCATTCATCGTGAGTCGTCGCTCGATAAGGGTTGAGGTTCAGCGCTTTACCGTTCGTCGTAACTCACGACGATGCGATCGCTCACCGGATGGCACTGGCACGTCAGCACGTAGCCATCGTCGATTTCGTGCTGTTCCAGCGTGTAGTTCTTTTCCATCTTGACCTCGCCTTCGAGCACCTTCGCTCG
>NZ_FCOG02000119.1 GCF_001544975.2 Caballeronia arationis
GACGTCGCTATCTGGAGTTGCACGACGAGATCGCCGACCTCGACGTCATGATCGCGACGCTCGTCGACGAACTCGCTCCCGATCTTGTCTCCCGAAACTCGATTGGCTACGAGTCCGCTTCGCAGCTGTTACTGACCGCTGGCGAGAACAGCGATCGGCTTCAGTCAGAGGCCAGCTTCGCCGCCCTTTGTGGGGTAAGCCCCGTCCCGGCGTCTTCCGGTAAGGTGACGCGACATCGACTGAATCGCGGTGGGGATCGCGCAGCAAACAGCGCCTTGCACATCATTGCCATCGGACGCTTGAGAACCGACGCTCGCACAAAGGCCTATGTCGCCAAACGCGTCAGCGAGGGGCATTCGAAACTTGAAGCGATCCGCTGCCTCAAGCGCTATATCGCGCGGGAGGTCTACTACGTCATCCGGCAGCGCAACCGCCAGATTACACAGACTCAAATTTCCCCTTGACCATTAGAAGGGCGTCCAGGGCTGGCACTACCGCATGCAACCTTACCGAGCGGCACTCGCGCGCTACGGAATGAAGCAAAGTATGTCGAGAAAAGGAAATTGTTTCGATAACGCGGCGATGGAGAGCTTCTTTGGTACTCTGAAGGCCGAGTACTTCCATCTCACGGACTTCGAAGACGTCGACACATTGCAAGCAGGCCTGAAGGGCTACATCGACTACTACAACCGGCATCGCATCAAATCGAAACTTGGTGGACTGAGTCCCGTGGAATATCGAATGCGGACGGGAAAAAACTAACGCTTCAACGTCCAACTCTTGGGGGTCAGTCCAGTTTGGTGGACACCAAACTACCCAAAACCTCAATCAGCACGCCAGAACGGCCACGGCGAGACGCTTACGGCTGAGGTGATCCGGATTGATGAGACCTGGCTGGCAGTGGAACCGCTGGACATGCGCGCCGGTTTCGACACGGCACGGGCGCGAGTGGTCAAGGTGTTCGGCGCTGCGCATCCCCATCACGTTTACCTGTTCGCCAATCGCCGCGCCAACCGCGTGAAGGTCCTGATTCGCGACGGCTTCGGCATCTGGCTGGCCGCTCGCCGGCTGAATCAAGGGCAATTCAGCTGGCCACTGGCCGGCAGCGAGGCGAAGCAGCATGCTGCTGACACACGAACGTTGAGTCCGGTCTGGACGCCTCGGTGCCGATGATCCAACAGTGGGCGAGCCTCGCGACGCAGTTGCTCAACTTTCCACGCCATCTCTCGCAGCACACCGGCGGCTTCGTGATCGCGCGCGGCAAACAATACAGCGCGCTTCTCAATCTCACATCGGTTCGGGAACATCTTGTTTGGGACGACGACAATCCTTTGAAGCGATTCGCCAAACGGCCAGATTTGCTGACGGATTCGACCTGGCGCGAATCGCTGGCTTTACTGGACAAGCACGATTTCAAATGTGGGCTGGAAATATTCGCGCATCAAATGCCCGACCTGACTCGCGTCATATAGAGTCATCCGAATATCGGATTCACTATCGCATTGTTGGGGTGGCCGCTCGACCTGAGCAAAACCGGCTTTGACCGGTGGAAGCGGGATCTTGCACAGCTTGCCGGTTGCGACAATATTTGCGTCGACATCTCTGCTCTGGCATGCATCTTTGGTGTGCGGTGGTCCGTTAGCGAGGCAGCGCCCTGGGTGTTGACCGCAATCGACAGTGTTGGCGTGTCGCGGGGCATGTTCGGTAGCCACATGCCTGTTGCGAAGCTCTCGACAGGATTTGCCGACCTTTACGATCGATACGCGCAACTGGTCGCTGGCTTCTCAACGAATGAGACAGACGAGATATTTTTTGGTGTTGCTGACCGCTGGTTCAATCCAACGTAATCAACACTACCGCTATCCCGGGCGAGAGCAGCCGCTGGCTAAACTACGGTTTCTCGGCAGTGGTGACAGACGCTGAGTGACCTCAAAACCCGAAACACCCTCTTGCCATGAAAGGAAAGGAGAGAACTCAATGCCGAGCCTCGAACAAGCACTACCAGCCCTGCTTGTCGACTCGCTCTGGCGCATCGTCCTTCGCCTCGGATTCCCGTTCGTCCGCGCCTGGTGGTACCTTCGAAGGCCTCGCCATGAAGGCGCGCTGGTGGCAATCTACGTCGGGCAGGCACTGTTGCTTCTGAAGTCATCGTACCGGGCCGAGTGGAATTTTCCCGGCGGCAGTCTCCGGCCCGGTGAGACCCCCGATGCAGCGGCGCGGCGCGAAATGGAGGAGGAGATTGGTCTGTCGTCGTACGCATTACTCCCCGCGGGCAGCGCCAGCGGCATTTGGGACGGACGAAGAGACCGGGTGCATTTCTTTGAACTGCACCTCGATTGCATACCCGAGCTGCGGCTCGATAATCGAGAGATTGTCGCCGCGCATCTGGCATCGCCGGAAGAATTGCACAGCATCGCTCTGACAAAGGCGGTCGTTGCGTATCTCGACAAAGATCACGGCGGTTAGTTGGCCGTTATCCTTTCGGGACATCCCGACGGGTCCGGGTGACGGGAAAGACGGGAAAGCAGGCGGCCGGTCACCACCCGTACGATTCCGTCTCTAAGTCAAGAATCCGCCGGCGTTCGCATCCCATAGGCCGTGAGCAATCGGTATAGCGTCACTCGCGAGATACCAAGTTCGACGGCGGTCTCGCCCAGACGTCCGCGATGGCGAAGCAAGGCGAATTCGATGGCGCGCCGTTCTGCCGCTTCGCGGGCCTGATCCAGCGAAACCGGCACGCCTTCGACATAATCGCCAAGCTCCAGGTCCCGTGCGTGGATCTGACGCCCTTCCGACATGATGATCGCGCGCCGTACGCGGTTCATCAACTCACGCACATTGCCAGGCCAGCCGTAGTTGTGCATCGCGGCGAGCGCGTCGGCCGCGAACCCGCGCCGCCGCCGGCTTGCGTCCTTCGCAAACCCGTGAAGCATATGTTTCGCCAGCAAGTCGATGTCCTTGCCACGCGCGCGCAGCGGCGGCTCGTCAATCTGCAGGACGCACAACCGGTGGTAGAGGTCCGCGCGAAAGCGGCCTTCAATCATCGCGGTCGGCATGTGGACGTGAGTCGCCGAAAGAATGCGCACGTCGATCGGCGTCGAGTCATGTCCGCCCAGCCGCTCGATCTTGCTTTCCTGCAGGAATCGCAACAGACTCGCCTGGCTTTCGATCGGCAGGTCGCCGATCTCATCGAGAAACAGGGTCCCGCCGTTCGCCGCTTCTACCCGGCCAATCTTGCGCTGGTTGGCGCCGGTGAATGCGCCGCGCTCATAGCCGAATAACTCTTCGAATCGCTCGCAAAGGGAGTCGTTCGCCTTGCGTGTCACATACAGCAGTTGACGGCCATCACCAGGCATATGCGCATCCCTCTTCACCGGAGTCAACGGGCTCGCGCACTGCGGCGCGAAGCGAAATCAGCAGACGGTGCGACCCCGCGTCGAGCGGCACGCGCACGGGACCATCGCCGCAATCGACGCTGGCGCCATCGAGCAGCGCATCGGTCATACGGCGCCCGGCCTCGACTTCCACGTGGATTTCATAGCACGTCGATTGCATATTGACCGTTGCTCGAAACCCCGGCCATGCATCCGGAATACACGGGTCGATCACCAGAAAGTCTCCCTCGCGACGAATCCCCAAAATGCCTTCGACACCGGCACGGTACATCCACCCCGCCGATCCCGTGTACCAGGTCCAGCCGCCGCGCCCGGTATGCGGCGCCACGGAATAGATATCGGCGGCAACCACGTAAGGCTCGACCTTGTAGCGATCGACTTCCATTGGCGTGCGCGCATGGTTCACGGGATTGAGAAGTGAAAACAGCGCGACGGCCTTGTCACCGCACCCAAGCTTCGCGAACGCGAGCATCGCCCACATCGCCGCGTGGCTATACTGCCCGCCGTTCTCGCGCAGGCCAGGCGGATAGCCCTTGATATAGCCGGGATCGTGCGATGTCTTGTCAAACGGTGGCGTGAACAGCAACGCAAGCCCGTCGTCACCGCGGATGAGGTGCTTTTCCAGCGACGCCATCGCCAGCGCGGCACGGGCCGGATCGGCTGCGCCTGACAGCACGGCCCACGACTGCGCGATCGAATCGATGCAGCACTCGTCGCTTTGCTTTGAACCGAGCCACGTGCCGTCGTCAAACGTCGCGCGACGATACCACTCGCCATCCCAGGCATCGCGCTCCAGCGCCTCGCGCACCGACTCCGCATGAGCACGCCAGCGCACCGCGCGCTGACGGTCACGCACTTGCGCGAGCGGCACAAACAAGTCGATGGTCCGCAGGAGCAGCCAGCCCAGCCAGACACTCTCCCCCCGCCCGCCCGCGCCGACGCGGTTCATCCCGTCGTTCCAGTCGCCGGTGCCCATCAGCGGCAGGCCATGTTCGCCGGTCAGTTCGATGCATTGATCGAGTCCGCGCGCGCAATGCTCGAACAGAGACGCCGATTCGTCCGCGATCATCGGCTGGAAGAAAGCGTCGTGCTCGCCGGGCGACAGCGGAGGTCCATCGAGGAAAGGCACGATCTCGTCGAGAATCGCGGCGTCGCCCGTGCAGCCGATGTAGGTCGCACTCGCATAGGCGAGCCACACGCGGTCGTCGGAAATCCGCGTGCGCACGCCTTGGCCCGAATGTGGCAGCCACCAGTGCTGCACATCCCCTTCGACAAACTGCCTCGACGCGGCGCGCAGCAAATGCCGCCGCGTTTCGCCGGGCTGCCCGTGAGTCAGCGCCATGCCGTCCTGCAACTGGTCGCGAAACCCGTACGCACCGCTCGCCTGATAAAACGCGGATCGCGCCCAGATACGGCACGCGAGCGTCTGATACAGCAGCCAGCCGTTCAGCATCAGGTCCATCGCGCGATCGGGTGTCTGGACCTGAACGGTGCCAAGCACCGTCTGCCAGTAACTCGTCACGTCGGCTAGAACGGCGTCAAGATCGGCCTTGCGATAGCGCTCGATCAGTTCCCGCGCCTCTTCCACCGAAGCGCATTGCCCGACGAAGCACACCACTTCGGCAATCTCGTCGACGCCCAGTTCGATGATGCCCTGCAGTGCCGCACACGGATCGAGGCCGGCACCCGTCGCGCCGGACAGCGGCGCCTTGCCGGTCAGTGCAGCCGGCGCCGCAGGACCGCCGTGACGGCCAAGGAACTCGGTGCGGTCCGCGGTCCACGCAGTCTGCTGGCCGCGGAGGTCGGCGAACGTCACGCGCCCCGCCATGGCGACGCTCCACGGGTTGCGCGCCAGCATCGCGCCCGTGACCCGGTCGATCTCCGTCGTGATGAACGGTCCCGACGCGCCGCGCGAGGTGCCGAGCACCCATTCCATCCACGCCGTGACCGACAGCCGGCGCGGCGCACCCGACAGGTTGCGCAACGTGAGCCGGGAGATCTTCACGGAATCGGCGAGCGGCACGAATTGCAGCAAGTCGAGCGCGATGCCGTTCGCTTCGTGTTCGAAGCGGCTGTAGCCGTAACCGTGACGCGCGATGTACGTGCCGTCGTCGCGGATCGGCTGCGCGGTTGCGCACCACAACGCACCGCTCATTTCGTCACGGACGTAGAAGGCCTCGCCGGCGGGGTCCTCGACCGGATCGTTCGACCATGGCGTGATCTGGTTCTCGCGACTGTTTTCCGCCCACGTGTAGCCGCTGCCTTCCGCCGAAACCTGGAAGCCGAAGCCGCGATTGGCGATCACGTTGATCCACGGCGCAGGCGTCGTCGCGCCGGGCGAAAGGACCGTGACATATTCGCGGCCGTTCTTGTCGAAGCCACCGAGGCCATTGAAAAACTCGAGCCTGGCCGGAGCCGTCGAGAGCGCACCCGGCGCATGGGCGGGCGTGGTCGGAGGCGACAGCATCGCCGGCTTCGGCCTGAGCCACGCTGTGCGCTTGACCTGCGCTTGCGGCAAGCGCGCGAGCTGCTCGGCAATCGAGCCACGGCGCGCAACGAGTTCGACGCGAGCCACGGATCGCAGCAACGCCCGCGCCTCCACGCTCATCAAATCCGCGCGGAGCGTATAGACGGCACCTTGCGCCAATTCTTCGCCGAAGCGCGGCCGCGACTGACTGCTGCGCACGGCCGCTTCGATCGCGGCCTGCAACTCCTGTAGGTACGACGAGGTTCGCTCGTTGACGATCACCAGATCGACGCCGAGACGCTTCATTCGCCAGTATTCGTGCGCTCTCAATAGCTGCTGGACCTGAGCGATATCTTCGATGTGATCGATGCGCAGCAGGAAGATCGGCAGGTCGCCGGAAATGGCGTGCGGCCACAGGCCGGATTGCATCCCCGCCCCGCGAACGATCGCGTCCGACGATGCCCTGAAACGCGGATCGTAGTAAATGAGAGGCGCCGCGAGGCGCTGAAAGTCCGCCGCTTCCTCGGCCTCGATGCCGAGATGGCGCAACTGGACCTGGGCCTGCGTCCACGCAAGCGTTTTGGCACGATCGAAGGCGTTACGGTCATGGTGGTTGTCGATGAGATCCATGAGCTCCACTCGCGAGGTCGCGACCACGGTCCAGAAGGTCACGCGCGCCACTTTGCCCGGCGGGACCAGCACGCGATACCGGAGCGCAAAAACAGGGTCGAGCACGGTGCCGACGGTGTTCGTCAGCGGTTCATCGCCGACGATCACGTCCGCCGTGCGTGCATTGCGCGCCCGGCCGAGAAAGCAGGCACGATCCGACTCGTACTGAGGTTCTGCGGCGATTTCCCCTTCGACCACCGCGAAATGCGCAGCCCACACCTGGGGCTCATCGTTCGAGCGCAAGCGGCGCGTTGCGACCAGCGCGCCGAATTCAGCGAGATGTTCGGTCTGGACGAACATCCGCGAGAACGTGGGATGTGCGTTGTCGGCGGCGGGCGTCGCGAGGACGATTTCGGCGTACGACGTCAGCTCGATCTCGCGCGTGCGGCGTCCACTGTTCGCGAGCGACACGCGGCGCACTTCGCAGTCAGCCTCTCCGGAGACCAGCACGTCCATCGTGGTTGTCAGCGACCCGTCGCGGCGGATGAATTGCGCGTGGTCCTCGCCGAACATGACTTCTTCGTGATCCGCCTCGCGGCCTGCCGGCTGAGCGCCCGCCGACCACAAATGGCCGCTCTGCCTGTCGCGCAGGTAGATGAACGAGCCCCAGTCGTCGCGGGTCGGGTCTTCGCGCCAGCGCGTCACGGCGATGTCGCGCCAGCGGCTGTAGCCGGCGCCGGTCGCGGTCAGCATGACCGCGTAGCGTCCGTTCGACAACAGATGCGTGACCGGTGCGCCACCCGCCGTCGCCGGCGCGTCGATGCGGCGGACTGTCGGCGTCACCGCGCCGGCCACGGCGGCGGCCGTGCTCACTTCTTCGGCGCGCGGGTGAGCCACGGCGACGTCGCGCGGCATGCGTTCCTGCAACAGCAACTCGCTCGCCTGGATCATCGGTTCGCGGTGAAAGCGTGCCCGCATCTGCCCGTCGAGCAACGTGTTCGCGATCGAGACGATCGTCATGCCTTGGTGATGCGCCATGAAATTTCGGACGATCGCAACGTCCTCGTCGTCGGGCAGACGCGAGCGGGTGAAATCGAGCGCTTCGTAGAACCCATAGCGGCCAAGCGCACTCATCGCGGCGAGTTGCGCGTAGTTCTCTCGCGCTGCCTGCGGATCGACCATCGCGGCCAATCCCGTCGCATATGGCGCGATCACGCGATCCTCCGACAGACCGCGCTTGAGGCCGAGACCCGGCACGCCGAAATTCGAGTACTGGTAGGTGAATTCGATATCGCGGGCGTTATACGCCGACTCCGAAATGCCCCACGGAATGCCAAGCGATTTTCCATACGCCGCCTGCCGTTCCACCACCAGACGGCTCGTCTGTTCGAGCAGGCTGCCGACCGGCGCGCGCATGACGAGCGACGGCATCAGGTATTCGAACATCGATCCCGACCAGGAAATCAGCGCCGAGCCGTCGCCGGCCGGCGTCGCGGAACGGCCGAGGCGGAACCAGTGGCGCGTCGTCACATCGCCTTTCGCGATGGCGAAAAGGCTCGCAAGCCGTGCTTCCGACGCCAGCAGGTCATAGCAGTTCGGGTCAAGGGTGTTGTCGGCCAATGAATAGCCGATCGACAACAGCTTGCGTTCCGGATCGAGCAGGAACGCGAAGTCCATGCCGAGCGCCATCGCGCGCGACCGCTCCGCGAGCGACTTCAGGCGATCCTGCAGAAGATGGGGCGCGTCGGCGAGTTGCTGGCGGTCGCGGCCATGTTCGACAATGCTCTTGCTCAATGCATCGATCCAGAACATCAGGTCGGTGGACGTGTCGTCGCCGCTCGCGGGCACGAATTCGCGCGTCGTCCTGGCGGCTTTTTCCGTCAGGCGCGTCAACGATGGCGACACCGCTTCGAGCGTCTGCGGCCCGTGCAGTTGCGCGTCGATCTCGCCGAAGATCGCGGCAAGCTGCGCGCCGCGCTCGCCGCCCGCGGCGGGCAAGGCGCCGACGGCCTCGCGCGCGAGTTGCAGGTCGTCCATCATCCCCGACCGGGCAGCCGGTGCAAGCGATGCGTGCAACCACTCGTCGCATGCGTTGGCGAGAACGATCAGATGACCCGCCAGATTGCCGCTGTCGACCGAGGACACATACGCCGGCGCCAGCGCCTGCAGATCCAGCGTCCCGTACCAGTTGTAGAAATGTCCATTGAAACGCGGGAGCTTCTGCATCGAAGCGAACGCCGCTTCGATGCGCTCGACCGTCTCCGTCGTGCCGGCCCAGCCGAAATCGCGGGCGGCAATCGCCGACAGGAAATAAAGGCCGAGATTGGTCGGCGAGGTCCGATGCGCGACCACCGGTTTTGGGTCTTCCTGGAAGTTGTCGGGCGGCAGCATGTTCTCCGCCGGCGTGACGAAGGTTTCGAAGAAGCGCCACGTGCGCCGCGCGATCAGGCGCAGGTCGCGCGCGTCCGGGTCCGACATCGCGAGACGCCGTGCGACGAAGGGCGATCGGCTCGAATACAGCGCCAGCGCTGGAGCCGCGAGCCACAACAATGCGAATGGCACGACAAGCGGCCAGTGCCGCGGCGCGAACGCGATTGCGTCAGCAGCGAGCGCAAGCCCAAGTGCCGTGCCTCCCGCCATGCGGCGGTAAAAGCCGCGCAAGTCGAGGCGTGGACTGCCTTGCGACTGGGCGGCCGTGGTCCATTCGAGCAGACGCCGGCGGGTTACGTAAAGCCGCGTCAGCGTCCGCACGATAGCGTCGCCCATGCGCCACGCCTGGTCAGTCAGGAATGCGGCCGACAACACGGTTTGCAACCCGGCAACGCGCAGGTCGGCGGCGAGCTTGCCCAGATGATTGCGCAGCTGGATGCCGGCGTGTCGTGGCAGGATCGCGAACACCGTCGGCAGGAAGGCGGGAATCACGAGCGCCGCCAGCACGAATGCCGCGCCCGCGATGCCGGCGCGCAACGGCATCAGCCAGCTCAGCGCGAGCGCCGCGACCATGCACGGCGCCAGCATCGACCGGCGAAGGTTGTCGAGCATCTTGAAGCGGCCGAGCGGCGGCATCGCGAGACGGTCGTGTCCCCGATGGCCGACTATCCACGGCAGCAGTTGCCAATCGCCGCGCGTCCAGCGATGCTGCCGCTTGCCCACGACGTCGTAGCGAGACGGCATCTCCTCGACCACTTCGACATCCGACGCCAGTCCCGCGCGCGCAAACACCCCTTCGAACAGATCGTGACTGAGCAGCGCGTTGTCCGGCACGCGTCCCTGCAAGGCCGCTTCGAATGCATCGACGTCGTAGATGCCCTTGCCGGTGTACGAGCCTTCGCCGAAGAGGTCCTGGTACACGTCCGACACAGCCGCTGCATACGGGTCCATCCCGCCGGGGCCCGAAAAGACGCGCTGATGCAGCGAACCTTCCTGCCCGACCGGCAGCGAAGGCGTGACGCGCGGCTGAAGAATCGCGTACCCGTCGACCACGCGTTGCTCGACGCCGCTGAATCTCGGCCGGTTCAGCGGATGCGCCATCTTGCCGATCAGCCGCACGGCGGCATCGCGTGGCAGGCGTGTATCGGCATCGAGCGTAATCACGTAGCGCACATCGGATGGCACCTGCGGGGCGCGCCCGCCGATCGGCGTGAAGGTCGTATCGGTCGCGCCGCGCAGCAGCCGGTTGAGTTCGTGCAGCTTGCCGCGCTTGCGCTCCCAGCCCATCCATGTGTTCTCGCTCGCATTGAACACGCGGCGCCGATGCAACAGCAGGAAACGGCTCCCGCCCGGGCCCGGTTCGTAACGGCGGTTCAACGCTTCGATCGCGTCGGCGGCGACGGCGAGCAGATGCGCGTCGCCCGCTACCACTTCCTGATCCGCATCGAGGCCGTCCACGAGCAGCGCGAACGACAGGTCGCCGCCCGCGCCCGCAAGGTGATGCACTTCGAGGCGTTCGATCTGCTCGCGTAGGTCGGCTTCGCCGGTCAGGAGCGTCGGCACCGCGACGAGCGTGCGCAACGACGCGGGAACGCCCGCTGTCAGTTCCAGACCCGGCAAGGTGATCGCGCCGAAACTCCATGTGATCGTCCGGTTGATGAGGGCGGTCGCAATCTCGGTGGCGGGCAGGAATCCGCACACGGCAAACAGCACGATCAGAGGCGTATCGAGACCGTGCGGGGCAAGTGACCAAAGCGCCCACAACGCCAGCCCCAGCAACGCGCCGGCGAGCACGAGGATCGCCCCGACGTAACCGTTGATGCCCAGACGCACACTGAATCGCGTGAACCGCAGCCGCGGCGGCGCATGAAATCCGATGGTCTGTTCGAGCGCGGGACGGCCTTCCGCGATCAGGTGGTAACCGGGGTCGCCTGCTTGCGCCGTCGCCGCTTGCGCCGAGCGAAGCGCGAGATCCGCGATGTCGAGTTCGGTGAACGCCGAGCCGCGCGCAAGCTGTTCGATCGCGCTGCGGTAGAGGTTGCGCGTAGCGAAATCCATCGCAGCGAAGGCGCTTTCCGCGCGCAGTCGCGCGTCGACGAGACTGACGCTTTCGACCAGTTCCGCCCAGTCGATGTCGGAAATCAGCCGCATGCTGGTGATCACGTTGCGCACGGTAACGTTCGATGCACCCTGCCGCTGCTGCGCGTGCTGGACGACTGCGTCGACCGATACGCCCTGCAGTTTCAGCCGCTCTTCCAGCCAGCCGAGGGCCGGCGTGGTGCGCGGGTCTTGGTCGCGCAGACGCTTCGCGAGTTGCGCGGCAAAGAGCTCCGACAAAATGTCCGACGAACGCGTGGCGATATCGGCTTCGAGCGCCGAGCGTGCGCTGCCCGAGGCCAGCAGGCGCTCGGTCAGCGCGTCGGCGTCCGCGCGCGCGGCGCGACCCGCCGTGATCTGGTCGGTGAGACGCCTCAGGTTCTCGATCAGCACGATGCGCAGCGTGATCGCGACCGCCCACAACTCGCCGATGGTCAACGGTTGAACGCGCTGATAGGCATCGATGAAGCGCCGCAGCGTCTCTGGGTCGAAGTGGCTGTCCGTGTGCGCCACGAACGCCCAGGCGACGCCGAACACTCGCGGGTAGCCGGCGAACGGGCCCTCCGCGAGCTTTGGCAACTGACGGTAGTAGCCGGGCGGCAAGTCCTCCCGGATTTCGCGGATCTGCTCCTCGACCAGGTGGTAGTTGTCGAGCAGCCATTCGGCGGCGGGCACCACGCCGCCGCCGCGCTCCAGTTCTTCGGCGCTCGCGCGATAAGCTTGCAGCAGGACCGCCGCGTTGTCGTTCAGTCTGGTGTGCAGCGACAGGACGACAGGCGGCGCCTTCGTCACGGGCTGCGCGGCGGCGAGGCTTTGAGCGTGCTGCTCCAGCCGTTCGATACCGAACAGCTCTTCACGCACCGGCGCGGTATCGGCCCATAGGGACGGTCTCCGGCGACGCGATGCGACATAGCGAAAGACTGCGTTCATAGGCGCGTTTCCAGTGCCGAGTCAGTTGGCGGCGCGTGCGCCGGAAGCAGTTGAGGCGTGGCCGCGCGGCTCATCGGGCTGGAGGTGACCACGAATTCCTTCAGGACGACGCGGATCGTGCGCGTGAGTGCGTTCGCTGCAGGACATCCCGCGTACGCGCGACATCTGACGGACACGCTCGGGAACGAGAGAGGACGCCCCTGACGCTGGGCGATCGAACATTGCTCGCGAAAGTCGCGGTCGCCGCTGATCGAAGTTCCGCCACGACGATGCCGGGCGCACAGAACGCGACGGACTGAGGCCCTTGGCGACCCCGGTCATCGGGGGATACAAGAGCAAGACCGCCCGGGATCAGCGACGGTGCGCGACGGTATGCATACCGGACGTCGACCACTTCCGTGACCGGTCCGGAACTGCACGGGAGACTGGGATGGAAACGCCGACGTATTGGTGTGTCGTCGTACCGGACAGCGTGGCAGACAGATCGATCCGCTTATGCGCGTGACGCTATTTCTTCTTTGTGGGTGCGCTGGCCGCGGTGCTCTTTGGGGTCGTCGCCCAGGACACGACTTCCGCGGGCGAGGTTACCTTTTTCGGCTGCTTGGGTTTCTTTGACTCTCGATTACCACGCGCTTGACTCTTGGCCATCATGTTGCTCCTGCATCGACGGCCGCGAAGGCGATCGCCACGTCACACAGTGTGGGCGCATTCCGTGGGACTGTCGCGATCTATTTAAATAAAGGGCACGCCCGTCCATTCCGCCACGACCCGATCAGCGAAGCCCTTTCAAACTAGGTCGCCTCGATGATGACCTTCAACGCGTGAGTATTGACCGCGTTACCGAAGGTGTCGTAAGCGTTCATGATGTCGTCCAGACGAAAGCGGTGCGTGATCAGCCTGTTCGGTTCGAGGCGCCCTGAGCGCACCGTCTTGAGCAGCATCGGCGTGCTGACCGTATCGACGAGGCGCGTCGTGATCGTGATATTACGGTCCCAGAGCGCTTCGAGATGCAGGTCTGCCTTGGCGCCATGCACGCCGACGTTCGCGATCGTGCCGCCCGCCGCGACGATCGACTGGCACAACTCGAACGTGTCCGGCACGCCTACGGCCTCGATCGCGCAGTCGACGCCCGCGCCATCGGTCAAGTTCATGACCTCCGTCACGGCATCGGCGCGTCCAATATCGATGCAGCCGGTCGCCCCGAACGTGCGCGCCACTTCCAGCCGGTTCGCGTCACGGTCGATCATCACGATCTGCGCCGGCGAATAGAACTGCGCCGTCAAGAGCGCGGCGAGACCGATCGGGCCCGCTCCGACAATCGCGACCGTCGAGCCCGGCTGTACCTTGCCATTCAGCACGCCGCACTCGAAGCCCGTCGGCAGGATGTCGGAGAGCATCACGAGCGCTTCTTCGTCGGAGCCGGCAGGAATCGGATAAAGGCTCGTTTCGGCGTGCGGAATGCGCACGTATTCCGCCTGCGTGCCGTCGATCTTGTTGCCGAGTATCCAGCCGCCCGTCGCGCAGTGCGAGTACATGCCGCGACGACAAAACTCGCATTTTCCGCAGGACGAGATGCACGAGATCAGCACGTGGTCCCCCGGCTTGAACGACGAAACCGCCGCGCCCACCCGCTCGATCACGCCCACGCCTTCGTGCCCGAGGATGCGGCCCGGCTCGCAAGTCGCGACGTCGCCCTTGAGGATGTGCAGGTCGGTGCCGCAGATTGTCGTGCGTGTCACCTTCACGATGGCGTCGGTCGGGGCGGCAAGTTCGGGCATCGGCCGCTCGTCGAGCGACTTCTTGCCGGGTCCGTGATACACGAGTGCCTTCATCGGGTGTCTCCTTCGCGTGATTTGCGTGGTCCAGATCGACTCACTCTAGGCGCGTGCGTGTCGTAGCGATTGACCTGTATCAACGGTTTGGAAGATGGACGAGCATCTGCCGGGCTCGGCATCGATGCTCAAAGGGGCACACTGCCGCCACGACCCGCCACGACCGAACGCCTGAGTAGTTTCCGAGGCTGCCGCGAGACGACTTGTCAACGTATGCTTGGAGCGTCATCGCGAAGAGCCATGCAACACAGCGCTGCCGCCCGGGACACATGCGGTTTGCCAGACCGCGACATCTTCTATCGCGCCGCGCGAGTGTGCCAGAAGCAATTGCCCGAGTCAGCACGAGTGAGACCACCATGTACAGAAGCATCCTCGCGCCCATCGACGGCAGCGAAACCTCCATCCGGGCATTTGACGCAGCCTTGCGGATCGCCCGCGAGAACCACGTCGAACTCCGGCCGCTCAATATCGTCGATGCGCCCTTGATGGCCTACGAGGCACCCGGTTACGACCCGTCGATCCTGCGCGATGCCATGCTGACAGAAGGCACACGCGTCACTAACGCAGCGCTCGGCAGGATGCAGCGCGACAACGTGCGCGGCGTGGCGCAGGTGGTCGAAGCCGATCTGTGCGGCGACGGCATCGCGCAATGCATCCTGCGCGTCGCGACCGAGATGCATGCCGATCTGGTCGTGATGGGCACGCATGGGCGGCGTGGCTTTCAGCGGCTCGTGCTCGGCAGCGTCGCAGAGCGATTCGTGCGCATGGCCTGCTGTCCTGTGCTGCTGGTCCCGGCCGAACACGCCGCTGTCTCCGGCGCGGCCCGGGATGCCGCGGCCCCGGTCGCCGAGCCGGTCTGATCTCGAAATCGCGATCCCTGTGTCGATGTCGGTGAACCACCGGTCTCGCCAGGCACAGGCCGAACGCGAAAAGCAGGCGTGAATGCGATCGAAGACGCCGGCGATGCCTCAATCGAATACGCCGATGCCGACACTCTTGTCATGGGCGCCTGCGGCCATGCGCGCTGGCGCGAACTCGTGCCTGGCGAAGCGATCCGCACGCTGCTGAAGGCGTCTATCTCGTCCGTGTTGCTCTCATTTTGAAAGTTTGCTCAAACGGAAGAACCCAGGAACCACCCACCCATCGCCCACTTTGCGAAACGGAGACTTCGCTGAATGTGCAGGAGCTCATCATGTCTTTTGCGACCGATACCGGGACTGTTGTCGCCGGTTCAACTTCAACTTCACCGTCGCGTCGTCGCCCCGTCGACGGCCGAGCAATGCTGAAACCGGCGAGCCCGTCAGGATGCCGTGATTGCCGCACCCGCGCGGTGTGCCTCGCGCGGGACCTCGGACCTCGCGAACTTGCGCGCCTCGACGCGATCATCCAGGCGAAGCGTACGGTGAAGCGCGGCGAATCGCTCTATCGTGCAAACGATCCGTTCTACAGCATCTATGCGGTCTACGCGGGGTCCTTCAAAACGGTCATTGCGCACGGCGACGGCGAGGAGCAGGTTACCGGCTTCCATCTTCCGGGCGAGCCGCTCGGGCTCGACGGCATCTGCACGGCGCGACACAACTGCACGGCGATCGCACTCGAGGACAGCACCGTGTGCATCATTCCGTTCGCGCTCCTCGAATCGTTATGCCGCGAAGTCAGCGCGATGCAGCATCAGGTCCATCGCATGATGAGCGGCGAGATAGTGCGAGAATCGGGTCTCATGATGGTGCTCGGCGCAATGTCCGCCGAGCAGCGCCTGGCAGTGTTTCTCGTCAACCTCTCCGAGCGGATGAAGGCGCGCGGTTATTCGGCCGCCGACTTCAGCCTCCGCATGAGCCGCGAGGAAATGGGCAGCCTGCTCGGAATGAAGCTCGAAACGGTGAGCCGCATGTTCTCGAAGTTTCAGAAGCAGCGGTTGATCGACATTCAGGGCAAGGAGGTGCAGATTCTTGATCTCGGCGGTCTCACACGGATGGGAACGCGGATGCATTAGGGGTTGCTCACACCGTTTGATGTCGATGCGCTTCCATCGAACTTCTGTTGGTGTTAATGAAGCCGGTCGGATGGAGGCAAAGACTCTCTGATGATAGCCGTCGCGCTGTCGGCCGCACAGCATCGGAAACTACTCAGACGAGGTCACCCGGCCTGAGGGGTACAGCATTGAGCCGGCGCGGCCACGACAAGAACCGATCACGAAGTGTCTGGATGCGTACGTTGCACAAGCCAGGCCGTCATTCGAGTACTACAATTACTGGGTGCAGAGCGGCGATGCGTCGACCAGCCGCAGTACTGGCGTAGTTCCGTGCTCGCCAGCGCCCATGAACATGAGGTGCCGCTATTCGACGTGTCGAAGTGAGCGCGATGACGCGCGGTTGCATTGAGCCGCAACGAGATGCCTTGGCAGCGTTTTCACTAAAGCAGGAAACCCGCATGTTACCCGCCTACATCTCCCATCCCGACTGCGTCAAACATGAAATGGGCCCTATGCACCCCGAGTCGCCCGACCGTATCGGGGCCATCCACGATATGCTGTTGATCAAGGGCTTGCTCGATTGCATGCAAACCTGCGAAGCGCCGCTCGCAACGGAACAACAGCTCGCGCAAGCCCATTCGATTCCGTATATCCGTAGCATCGCAAGCATGTCCCCGACTGAGGGTTACGTGCGAGTCGATCCCGACACCATGATGAATCGCTACACCTACCAGGCGGCGTTGCGTGCCGCGGGCGCAGCGGTGCTGGCGACGGATCTGGTGATCGCGGGCAAAGCCAGCACCGCCTTTTGCAACGTGCGTCCGCCCGGACATCACGCGGAATATGCGGCAGCCGGAGGATTTTGCTTTTTCAACAATGTCGCGGTGGGCATCCGGCACGCGCTCAACGTGCATGGACTCGCTCGCGTCGCACTGGTTGATTTCGATGTCCACCACGGCAACGGCAGTGAAGACATTTTCCATGCCGATGAACGGGTGTTGATGTGCTCGATTTTTGAGGACAACATATATCCATTCTCGGGCAACCAGCCTCGCGGCAAGAACATGGTGAACGTAGCGCTGCCGTCGCGCTCCGGCGGCGAAGCGTTCCGGGCTGCGGTGACCGGGAAATGGCTTCCGGCGCTGGAAGCGTTCAAGCCGGAGATGATTTTCATCTCGGCCGGTTTTGACGGCCACCGTGAAGACGACATGGGCAACCTCGGTCTGGTCGAAGCCGACTATGCCTGGGTTACGCAACGCATCGTCGAGGTCGCGCGGCACCACGCGAAAGGACGCATCGTCTCCTGCCTGGAAGGCGGCTACGAACTGTCGCCACTGGCACGCGGCGCTGCCGCGCACGTGAAGGTGCTGATCGGAGTCGACCGCTGAGCATCGCTGCGCTCTGCACGCGAACGCACAGCCTTTCTGGCGCCATTCGATCCTTACATTTGCCAGCCGTTCGGAAGATGGACACGGACCGCCCAAGCCCAACGTCGATGCTCTTTGATTGACCAAGGTCAACGTACATCGCATCGCATCGGCTTAAAGTTTTGGTTCGTCAGTAAAAACTGTGGGTCGACGGAGGCTCGGGTAGTTTTCCAAGTGCATGATAAAGCGCGATTTCTGTCG
>NZ_FCOG02000076.1 GCF_001544975.2 Caballeronia arationis
AACTGGGAGTTTCGCAACTGCTTATCTGCACCTATCCGCACGCTGCGCTTGGCTTCGCGCGATTCTGCAAGACCGACTATTTATCAATGAATAGATAGAGCGAGTCCCGCCGATTGGCTTACCGCACGGTCGTGCATCGACAAGGGTGCCTGGGGTTCCGGCCGCTAATCAACCAACACCGGAAGGGTAAAGCACAAGATACAGAGCCATTTCCAGCCTCGCGCGAGGCGCTTCGCTATCGCCGATCCAAATGCAATCGCGCATCTAACGCCTTCCCGATGAACGAACTGCTATCCGGGGTAATCGTCCGGATCGTGCAAAATCTGGCGATAGTCACGTGAAGAGGCGCTTGCAGTGGGGCTTGGCGGTTCGGGAACTTTCTCGCATTCGGCGATATTGCAAATTGTTGATCCACCTGGTTCTTCACGATCAAACCGCCAGATTTCCCACGGAAAGTACGATAACCCCAGAAAGTGAAACGATATCTGTGAATCGCACAGATCAACTTGCCGGGTAGACCGCGCGCGCCCGTTTTTTAGAGCTAGCGGCCGGGACCCTCGCTTCTCATATTCACTTGCACACGTCTTTCGATACACGGTCGCGCAAAGGGTTTTCCACGTCGGGATTCCCGCGAAATAGTGGCCCCACTTAGTCTCAATGTATCACGACGTGAAATATAATCTAACGGAACGCCGGTGCACTGATGCATACGAGGCGTGCTTCATCTCTTGAGTCTCGCGCAGTTGAGCGGGAAAGCCCGATCGCCGATCGCCCGCAGCGCATATACAGGAGAAGGATCATGGCTTTGACCCCACGACAGACCGAGATCATCAAGTCGAGCGCGCCCGTTCTGAGCGAGCATGGATTGACTGTGGTGACACGGTTTTACCGTCGCCTCTTTGAACATCATCCCGAGCTCAGGAACCTCTTCAACCACACCAATCAGCGATCCGGTGGACAGCAGGAGGCGCTTGCGCATGCAGTTTGGGCTTACGCCTCCAACATCGACAATCTGGGCGCGCTCGGTCCCGCCGTCAAACGAATCTCCCAGAAGCATGCCAGTCTCGGCGTACAGCCAGAGCACTATCCGATCGTGGGCGAACATCTGCTCGCCGCGATGGGCGAAACGCTGGGTGATGCCTTCAGTGATGAAATGCGCGACGCGTGGGCCGCCGCGTACCAGCAGCTTGCAGACGTCATGATCGACGCCGAGAAAGGACTATACAGTCAGCGCGCTGCACAACCGGGCGGCTGGATCGGGTGGCGCCCGTTCGAGGTCGTGCGCAAAGTTGACGAAAGCGACGAAATCACGTCTTTTTATCTGGTACCCACCGACGGCAAGCTGCTCCCGCCCTTCGATCCAGGCCAGTTCGTGAGCGTCAAGCGCTATGTAGGCGACCTCGGTCTCGAACAGCCGCGCCAATACAGCCTTTCTGATGCGCCGCACGGGAAATGGCTACGCATTTCCGTAAAACGCGAGGGCGCCGGCGCCAGTGACACGCCAAAACCTGCCGGCCGGGTCTCCAACTTGTTGCATGACGAACTACACGTCGGAGGACATGTCGAGGTCAGCGCACCGTATGGCGATTTTGTCCTTGACCGTACCAAGCGAACGCCTGTTGTACTGGTGAGCGGCGGCGTCGGCCTGACGCCCATGGTTTCGATGCTGGCGACAATCGTGATGGATTCCGCAACGCGCTACGTCAGCTTCCTCCACGCATGTCGTAAGCGTCGCGTACATGCCTTTCGGGAATGGCTCGATGACATCGTCGCAGACCATCCGAATGCCTCGAAGATCACGTTCTACGAGGAAATCGGGCCGAACGACGTTCTGGGCAGAGACTACGACTTCCCCGGCCTCCTTGACCTCGCGAAGATTCGCGAAGCTGTTCTGTTTCGAGACGCGGACTACTACTTGTGCGGGCCGATGCCCTTCATGCGGGCGCAGGTCGACGCATTGAAGGCGCTGGGCGTCGACGCATCCCGCATTCACACTGAGGTTTTCGGAGTTGGCGACCTGCGTTAGGCGCCGGACGATGCGCGTATTTCCTGTTCAGGCGATCTCTCGCACGAGCGGCAAGGGTGGCTTCCAAGTCGCCATAAACTAGCGGTTCGTTGCGAGGGGTCGGGTTGCGCCCTGGTGCTAGCACCGCATAAAGTGGATAAGTTCTCGAATTCTGACCAGTACCTACGACGAATCAGACTCATGCCCAAAGGAACGTAAGGTGTTCGCCGGACGGCCGTCTCGTTTCAGGCGATCGGCCGGCCGCGGTTGCGTATGTCGCCGCATGTCGTGGCTGGCCAAACGAACCGGTAACGAAAATGCCCCACAGTACTGTGAAAGCCAGAGACTTCACGATTAGTTCGTTAGGAGCCGACCACATTGGGTTCTCCCCGAGCAAGATGCAAGCCTTATTTCGCAAGCGTGTAGAAGGTAGTCAGAGTCCCCAGATGACGTCTGTCTCGCTATCGCATGCCTGGCGCAACATATCAAGAAATGGGTAGGCGCGCTGAGCAAGTCCTGCGCGATGCTCGTGAGACCTACCGTGCAGAACATGATGGAGAGAGGCCTGTTCTTCTTCAAGTTTTTTGTCGTCGACGATCGCGGCCTCCAGACGCTCAATCGCCTTCGGTAGCTGCTCTCGCGTGATGACTCCACGCACGTCCAGCCGCTTGCCAACTAGCCCCAGCAGGTAGCCTGCCAAGTCCTTGAGCATCGTGACATCCGGAGCAGCTTTTGATTGAAATGTGATCAACATGATCATTCCTCCCTGTCGAGTCGCGGGTCGAGAACCCAGCCCAATTGCTCTACGAACTTGATTTCATTTTACATCACGTTATGATGTATTGAAAGCCTGGCCAGCGCTACAGAACTGGCTGGCGGCGCTCATTGGACGTCCTACCGGGTAACGGCGATCTTCTCCGATGGAATTGACAATGGCTGTGCGAGAGGGATCGCCGGTACCGCGAATCTTCGATCTCGTGGACGCGACGCCGCTAGCGGTCTCCTTCACGATCTGTGCGGCGTTTGCACCGCGGTGCGTGCATCCGCAGTCGGGTGCTGTGGCGCTAACCGCCGTTCTTCGCGCTCGTTACCTGAGACGTCTGGAATGTCGTCATTCGATCGGATCCTTCTCTGCTACGACGGCACGTGATGTAGAAGCAACTCAGTCGCCGAGCATGGCAACGAGCCGCTATGCGCGCAACTACCTTCAGAAATCGCCAGGAAAGGACGATAACCCCTAGACGGGCGTGAGGTATGTCTCATTGCGCTTTTTGCCCGGGTGCATGTCGCGTATCGTCGGCAGCCATTCACTGGCTATTTTTTTCGGCCGGGTAGCGATGAGTGGCGGCAGGCGGCCCCGGTTTGACTCGACCGCCGAGCGCGCATCCCCCGAATTCTTTTAATCGAGCCCCTGCTTACAACGCGCTCAAACCGGCCCCGGATCGCTGATCGACGGGGCGCCCGTTTCCAGATGCCCCGCGTACCGCCGGGCGAACCCCACGAAGCTGACCGATGCGACGCTCAAGTCGAACCATCCTGCCCGCATCGACAAGTCCCAGCGGTCCTCCACCGTCGCTCCCGGCGCGACGCTGAATTCGCGCGCGGGTGCCGTGTGGTAAGCATTCACGACACTGAGTCGGCACGCTGACGTCCCTCCGTTCGTAAGGCGTAGCGTCGCGCTGAGCGCCGCTGCGTCGAGCGCGAGATTGACTTCCGGCAGAGCGGCGCCGCTTGCAGTCCCGCGAAATTCGAACAAACAGCCGTTCGGCCCGTAGACGGCCAGGTCGTAGCGGGAGGAATCGCGCAGTTGCCAGAAGTCGGAGAAAGCATCACCCGCGGCCATCGTATAGCGGCGCGGCGGGTTTTGAGTCCGCACCCGATCGTAGACATAGAACGCGACGCCCGCGCCTCGATTGCGAAAGTCCAGCAGAAAGAGCCCGTCGGCGATACGGCCGTTCATTAGCAGCGCGTAGGGCAACGCGCGCGCCGGCCGTGTGCCGCCTTCGCACACGGGCATCGCCTGCGGTTCGGGCACTACGATCGCCCCCCCCGCCGACCCCACGCGCGCCACCGGCCCGAACCCGCGCACCGCCATATCGGGGCCTGCCGCGAAGTCGAATGCCGAGGTCAGGTCGCCGCACACCGCGCGGCGCCATGCGCTGATGTTCGGCTCGGGGACGCCGAAGCGCGCCTCGAGAAACTGCAGCACCGAGGTGTGATCGAACACCTGCGAGCAGACCCATCCGCCTCTCGTCCACGGCGACACCACGATCATCGGCACGCGCGGCCCGAGGCCGATCGGCTGGCGTCCGCCGGGATCGGCGTTAGGGATCAACGGGGTCTTGTGGCGCGGATAGTCGTCGAGGTTGATGATCTCGTCGACGAGGCTGTCGACGAGCCGCCGAGACACCAGCCCGACATTGCCCTGCGTGCTCGCGAGCGGCGGCATTGGCGGGACGACGTGATCGAAGAAACCGTCGTTCTCGTCATAGTTGATGAAGAGCACGGTACTGCCCCAGACCTGCGGGTTTGACGTCAGCGCTTCCAGGATCGTATTGATGTAGTAAGCACCGTCTGCGGGGCAGGCGCTCGGGTGCTCGCAGTACATCTTCGGCGCGATGATCCAGGAGACGGCGGGCAGTCGGTTCGCGTCGACGTCGCGCCGGAACTCGGCGAGCGAATGCTGCAACACGCCCTTTTGCACGAGCGCGGCAGGCGGACCGTTCGCGGTCTGGAAGTGCTGGAAGAATTCGAGCGAATTGTTGGTGTAGTTGTCGGTCGGATCGCCGGGCAGGCCCGTGCCGCCCTGATACACCTTCCAGTCGATCCCCGCCGCTTCGAGCCGCTCGGGGTACGTCGTCCAGCTATAGGGATCGGTTGCGTCGCGCTCGCTGAAACCAGGACCATTGCGCAGGGGCCCGAGCGTGTTGCGCGGGTCGATAGTGCCGGTGAAAAGCATCAGGCGGTTGGGCGCTGTGTCGGCGTGTACCGAGCAGAAATAGGCGTCGCATAGGGTGAAGGCATCGGCGAGCGCGAAGTGATAGAGCAGGTCCGCGCGCTTCAGGTACGCCATCGTGAGCGGGTCCTGCTTCTGGTCGACCCACGCGTCGTAGCGACCCTCGTTCCACGCAAGGTGACCCGTGCTCCAGCTATGGTCGGTGCCCGGCGTGAATTCGGTCGTCGCCTTGGAGTCAAGGTGAAACGGCAGCACGAACGCTGCGTCGGCCGGCAGGCCTCGGCTCCGATACGCGCTCGTGAACACCGACGCGCCGGGTTGATACCACACCGGTCGTCCGTTTGCGAGCGTGAGCGGACGCGGATCGCGAAAGCCCCGCACGCCGCCCAGAGTGCCGAAATAATGGTCGAACGAGCGGTTCTCCTGCATGAAGATCACGACGTGGCCCACATCCTTGATCGTGCCGCTGCGTCCGGTCGCGGGCAGCGTGAGTGCGGCGCGTACGGGCGGCGCGAGCACGGCCCCGGCGCACGTCGACATCATCCGCAGGAATTGCCTTCGGCTGGTGGCCCGCATCGCGTTCACCTCAATGCGAGCGGCGGATGCCACGGCGTCCCGGCCGCAGCTTCGGCCTGAGCCGCCGCCAGACCGAGCAGGCGCGCGAGCGCGGGGCAGCGCTGCAAGGCGGCCTCGTAAGCGCGCACGGCTTCGTCGTCGTAGTAGGCCTGCGGGTCAAGACCGGGCAGTCGCTCGGCGAGGCCGCGCACGTCGTTCACCGGCCAGTCGTCATGCGTGTTCGCGGCGTCGTTCATCGCTCGTCTACCCATACGCCGTCCGGCGTGCGAACCGAGAAGCCATCCGCCGTGCCCATCGTCAGCGTCTGTTCATTTTCTCCGACCATGCGCGTGCTCGGGAGGTTGGTGGCATAGTCACCGAGCGTTACGCCGGCCTGGAACGGACTGCGCGCGACGAGGTTCGCGAGCAGTTGGGCAAGCGCGAGAAAACTCGACGGCTGCGTGATCACCGCGGCGGGCGGGTGCGTCCCGCCGAACCCGATGAGCCGGATGCCCACCGGCGCATGGACGATGTGCGGTGTCGGCACTTCGCGCAGCCCGGCGATCTGGTCGTTGTCGCCGGCGAGCGCCGCGCCATGCTCCGGCACGAAGACGATCGCGGCGCGCCGGCCCGAGCTCGCGACGAGGTCGGCGAAGCGGTCGAAATCGGTCATCAGCTTCTGGACGCGGCGCGGATAGGTCTCGAGGCTCGTGCCCGTCACGCCGGGCAGGCGGTTGCCGTCGTGCAGGCTTATTGTGTTGTAGTACAGCACGACCGGCCCCTGAATCTGGGTGCGCTGCGCGTACCAGCCGGCGAGCGCGCCGTAGTCCTCGCGGATCGGCGAATCGTCGAAGGAGCGCATCTGGATCGGCGCGCCGCCGTTCGGCAGGAACGGCACGTTCGTCGCGCCACTGTTCTTGGCGACGGTCTGCGCAAAGTCGCCGAAATGACCGTCGTGATTGAGCAGCACCTGCGGCATGTAGCCCGCGCGGGCGAGCGCGCTCAGGATATAGCAGTCGGCGTCGGTGCGTTCGTAGAGCTTCTGGTGCGGCTCCTGTCCGCACGCGGCGCGCAGTATGCGCACGGCGGCGGGGCCGCTGTAGCTCGCCGCTGTGCTGAAATTCGTGAAGACAAAGTCGAAGTGGCTCAGCATCGGATGGGTGCGCGCCTTGGCGACATCGAGGTCGTTCCATGACAGCGAGCAGACATGCAACACGATGATATCGAACTGGGCGTCCGCGTTGCCCGTGAGATGGCCGAAGCTCACCCTCCGCTTCGACTCTTCGCTTCGGAACGTGGCGAGCTCGCTGTCGTGGCCGGCGGCGACCACCTGGTCCGGCAGGCTGCCGGCACGCTTCGGCTGCGAGAGCGCCGTGGTCGAGAGCGCCGCGGGCGAGGCGGCATTGCCCGGCATCTGGATGGCGCGGCTCAGATCGTAGACGGGCGCCGTGATGAGCGCGGCGATGACGAACGTCGACACGCGCACCCAACGATTCACGACGAGATACACGACGACCGCTCCGACGCCCGCCAGGAGCAGCGCTGGCGGCACGAAGCGCTCGGCGAGCTCGAGCCAGTATCCGGCGCTGAAATGCATCATCGCGCCGAGTTCGTTCACGAGCCGCGCGAACGGCGGCACGTTCGCCTCGCGATACATCAGCGGCAGCGCGATCCCGAGCGCCACGAGGAAGCGTCCGGTGCGGGCGAGCCGCGTGCGCCAGAACGACGTCGCGCCGAGCGCCAGCGCGAATGCGATGTTCGCGGCCCAGATCGGCATCAGGTGGCCGGTCGACCACAGGTAGAGCTTGAGGATGAAGTACAGGTTCCAGAACGTCATAGTCATCCACCTATCATTCTTACGATCGCGTGCGCGCCGCCGCGACGCGAGCGCGCATCACGCGCAAGCTGTCGCGCCCGAGCCGCGCATAGCCCAGCAGGCCGACCTGCACAACTTCGTTCAGTCCGCGCAGCGGCTTGTCGCCGATTTCGGTGTCGTGCCACTTGATCCACGCGTCGGCGCGGCCGAGCGTCATCTGAACTAGCCGCCGCTCCACTTCGAAATCGAGCTGTTCGAGCTTCACGCCGAGCTGAGTCCCTGACTGCCAGACCGCGCGCACCGGAAAGCCGAACTCCTGCTCGGCGCGCCTCACGCAGACCGACAGCGATTGATCGGAAGCGATTGCAAGCCCTTCAGGGAGCGTGAGGCCGAAGCCGCCGAGCGAACAGTCGCGTGTCGAGCAGGCGATCGAGCGGCCGTCGTCGAGCACGAGCGTCGCGGGCAGTCGCATCTCGATGCGCTGAGTCGCGCGGGTTTGCTTCGCCTCCAGCGCGACGCAGACGGCCGCGCCCAGCATCACGAGGTTGTAGACGGTCCAGAGCATGTTCATCAGCACGGTCGGAGCTTCGTAGGGATCGTCGCTCGTGAGCGAGTACAAGCCCACGGCGAGCGCGAGCGCGTTCAGTGCGATCAGCACGATGTACGGACGCGACACGGCCCAGTCGAAATAGCCTTCGTCGATGCGGCCGCCCTTGTCGGTGACGTTGAACTTGCCGTGCTTCGGGCTTAGCACGGCGATGGTGGTCGGCAAGGCGACATACCATGCGAGCACCGATTCATAGACTTCCGCCCAGAACGAGTGCCGGAAGCCCCCTTGCAGCCGCGAGTTCGCGACATTCGCGAGCGCGATGTAAGGCAGCACGTAGGCGACGATGGCCAGCGCCGGCGCGTGGATGAAATGCATGTTGAAAAAGAGGTAGGCCATCGGCATCGTCAGGAAGACGAGGCGTGGGATGCCGTAGAAGAAATGCAGCATCGCGTTGCCGTAACAGAGCCGCTGGAACACGCTGAGGCCGCGCCCGAGAAACGGGTTGTCGATGCGGAAGATCTGCGCCATGCCGCGCGCCCAGCGTGCGCGCTGCCTGATATGGCCGGCAAGGCTTTCGGTGGCGAGGCCGGCGGCCTGCACCGTCGGTAGATAGGCCGTGGTGTACCCGCGCCGGTGCAGCTTGAGTGCGGTGTGCGCGTCCTCGGTGACGGTCTCGACCGCCACACCGCCCACCTCCTCGAGCGCGCTGCGTTTGATGATCGCGCACGACCCGCAGAAAAACGACGCGTTCCAGAGATCGTTGCCGGCCTGCACGAGCCCGTAGAACAGATAGCCCTCGTTCGGCACGCGATGGAACGTCGAGAGATTGCGCTCGAACGGGTCCGGCGAAAAGAAGTGGTGCGGCGTCTGGACCATCGCGCACTTCGGCTCGCGGAGGAACGTGCCCATCGTCGTTTGCAGGAACGAACGCGCGGGAACGTGATCGCAATCGAAGATCGCAATGTATTCGCCTTGCGTACGCTCCATCGCGCGATTGATGTTGCCCGCCTTCGCGTGGCTATTGTCCTCGCGCGTCAGGTATTCGATCCCCGCCTGCGCGGCGAACGCGCGGAACTCGGGACGGCGGCCGTCGTCGAGCAGGTAGATGCGCAGTTTGTCCGCTGGCCAGTCTATGCCTTGCGCCGCGAACACCGTCGGCCGCACGACCGAGAGCGGTTCGTTGTAGGTCGGAATGTAGACGTCGACGGTAGGCCACGCCGCCGGGTCGGGCGGCATTGGCGCGATTTCGCGCCTGAGGGGCCAGGCCGTCTGCACGAATCCGAAAAGCTGGATTAGCCACGTGTATGCCTCCGCTCCGAAGAGCGTGTAGCCGACGAGCGTGTCCCCGGGCGAGCGGAAATCTAGCGTCGCGGTGGCGCGCCACCACGCGTAGCGCGCGGTCATCAGGAGCGCGAGCGACGCGAGCAGCAAGAGCGGCAGCCGGCCGGGCATGCGCCGGATCACCAATGCCGCCGCGAGCGAGACAGCGCCGAATTGCAACTGCGAGGCCGTGGAAAGCGCCGTGGTGCTCGCGAGGACGAAGAGCGCGGCGCCGCTCAGCACGATGAACGGCAACGCGCCGCGGCGCCTGCCCGCAGCGCCGCTCGCGCCTTCCAGCGCGGCAGCGATGGGCGTCCACGGCAGGCATCCGATGGCGGCATCGGCACGGCGACACTGGCAGCGCGCGAAGGCGGCGATCGACTGGAGCACGCCCAATGGTCCGTCGATTGCCGCGCGCAGCGACGCGGCGACGCCGCCCGGCCGCGCGGGCCGCACGAGCGCCCGCCACAGCCACAGACGCCACGGCGCGCGCGCGCCGACCTGCCACTCGCTCGAAAGCCGCGCGCCGAACGCGCCGATCAGCAACTGCGGCAGGTCCGCGCGGCCGGGGCGCGGCGCGCGGAACAGCAGCCGCACGAGCCAGTCGGTGCGTGTGCGCGACTCTGCGACGCCCAGGCGGCGTGCGAGCCAGTTCGCCAACCGGCCCGGCGCCGGCATGCGCGCGTCGCGGGTCGCGCCCATATTAGCCGGCCCCGCCGCGCCCGGACAGCCAACCGTCGAGCCAGTGGGCCAGTCCGTGCAGGTCGTGCGAAATCTGCGCATGGGGCGCCTCGTCGAAGACCCAAGCGCCGCGCGCGAAGGAATCCGGCAGCGCGGCATCCCGATGCAGCCGCTGCGGCAGGATCGCCGCCGCGCCGACGCGCGCGCGCAAGAGCGCGAGCGCATCGCGATGCATCGCGTGCGCAGGGTCAATCTGGTTCACGACGATGTAAAACACCGCCCCGGGACGCCGCATACCATGCAGCGCGGCCGCGAGCGCCACGCAGCCTGCGGGGTCGGGCGTGGTCACGCACAGCACCAGGTCGGCGGCGCGCATCGCCTGCTCAGCCTGCTGCGAGGGATAGCGCGCCGTGTCGAGCAGCACCGCGCCACCCGGCTGCACGTCGATGTCAGCGAGCGCGCTGGCGAGCCAGTCGGGCAGCGCGGCGAGCGCGGCTTCGCTTGCGCCGATGTGGGTTGCGTCGAGCGCGCCGTAGGGCACGAACATCACGCCGTCCACGCTGCGAAAGGACTCCTCGTGCCAGGCCTGGCGGCTGTCCAAGAGCGCGTGGACGAGGCCGCGCGGCATGAGCGAGTCGAGTCCGAGATAGGCGCCGAGGATGTTCTGTGCGTCGAGTTCGAGCGCGAACACCTGGCGCGCGCGCCGCGCGAGCAGCACCGCGAGCGCGCTGCAGACCGTGGTCCGCCCCGCGCCGCCCGCCGCCGATACGATTGCGATCACGGTCATCGCGGGTTCCCGTTGCTCGCGCCGCGTGGGACGCTTTGGGCGCTTGCCACGCTCGGGACGCTTGCTCCGCTTGAGACGCTCGGGTTGCTTGCCGCGCTTGCCGCGCTTGCCGCGCTTGCGACGCTTCGGCCGCCCGGAACGCCTGGTCTATGCACGAGCAGCGCGTCGGTTACGACCAGCTCGAAGCGAAGGTCCGGCAGCCGCCCCGCACGCGTGTGCCGGCGCTGCCAGAGCCAGCACAGCGGTATCGCGCAGATGGCGCCCGCTCCGATGCACGCAAACAGCATCGCGATCATGCGCTCTCCTCGCGCCTCACGGGCAAGGGGCAGCGCTCGGCTGGGCAGCGCGCGCCGACTTGCCGCGCGTCCACCACCGCGCCGCCGACGGGCACCCAGCGCATGCCGACTCCCACATCGGTGACGCCGGGCGGCGCGCCTGCCGAGGAAGATGCTGCGACCGGCAGTACGTCGCTGTAATCGGGCGAGCGCGTGTGGCGCGCACGCTCGCGCATGAGCTCGAGCTGCGCCGCGATGCGGGAGCCCGCGTAGAGCTTGCGGTCATCGAAGAGACGCGCGGCCGATGGCGTGAAAACTTGCGCGAGCCGGTCCTGCGCGTCGGGCGGCTCGCAGGCGAAGAGAAACAGGTAGAGATGCGTGGCATCGACCGTTGCAAGGCGTCCCGGCTGGCGCGAGAGCGTAGCGCAGAGCGCATCGAGATGCGACACGTCGGCGCGCAGCGTGAGCTCGACGAGCACGTGGGGCAGCGCGAGCAGCGCCCCGCGTTGGAGTGCCGCGCCCACGCGCTCGCAGAAAGCTGGCAGCGGCGCGTAGCCGCCGGCCCTGTCCGGCTGGGCGGCGACGAGTGCGGCGGCCGTATCGTCGACAATGGCGCGCGTGTGCACGTGCCCTTGTAGCGAGCGCAGCGCGGAAAGCAATCCCGAGATCGGCAGGTCGCGGCCGAGAATCCGATCCGCGCCGACCCGAAGCAAAAGCAACTCGTAGTGCAGGCCGATCGTTTCGCCGCGTTGCGCGACGGCGATTTTTAGGGCACCGCCGCACTGTCTACGCAGCGCGTGGATCATTTCGCACAGGTCTGCGAGCGGCGTGCCGCCATCGAGCGCGAACACGACGGTCGCGGCGCGCGCGTCGGCGCAGGCCGCGAACACTGCCGCGTTGTCCGGCTGCAGTTCCCAATCGCCGGGGAGCCACGCTTCGCCGACCGCCAGCGAACTCACGACGACGGTGCGCTGTTCGTCGTCGGCGAGGTATTTCGACGGAATGCGTCCGTGGCACGGCGGCTCGAGCTGTGCGGCAAGCGCGCCCGACGCGCTCAGGCGCAGCGCGCAGGTTTCGTTGGCGATGAGCGTGTGCCCGGTGCGCCAGAAATCGACGTGCCAGCGCAGTTCGCCCGCGACCTCGCCCATCCGCGCGACGCCGGCAAAGCGCACGTGCAGCGCGCCCGAGCTTTCGTAGGCGTGCGCCGGGGGGACATGCGCGCGCGGAGCTTCGCCGCGGATGATGGGTTCGGTGCGAAAGATCAGGATCAGCGAGACGCGGCGCTTCGCGCACCAGCGCGCGAGAAGATCGCCTTCGCGGCGCAAGCCGGCCGGATCGTTCCAGCTGAACCAGCGCTCCGCACCCTCGACGACGCACAGCGAATGCGAACGCAAACCGCGCTTGGCGAGGGCGCGCAGGGCGGCGCGGACCCGGGCGGCGCTGGGTTCGGGGGCGGGTGAGGCACTCTGGATGGTTGAAAGGCTTGAGGCGTCCGGCGCGCTTGATGCGCCCGTTGCTGCCGGAGTGCCCGAAATTCCCGATACGCTCGATGCGTCGTCTGATGCGTCCGGCATGCCCAATGTGCCCGTCGATCTCGTCCCGCCCGATACACCCAACACGTCAGATTCGTCCGCTTGCATCCCCTCCACCGCCATCGTGAGCACGTTGAAGTGCCGCGGCCACCCCTGCGCACGTTCTCCATCGGCAAATCCGAGCGCACGCAACTGCGCCGCCGCGTCCTCACGCGGCAGCGCGCGCACGACGGTCACATTCGCCAAACCCGCCTCGCGCGCCGTATTCCAGATCAGCGCATCGCAAGCCCGCGAGCCCGCCGCCGTATAAATCGCGTGCACCGCGCCGCGTGCAAGTGCGGACCACTTCTCCGGTAGCCCGTCGATCGCGACGCGCTCGCCGGGCCGCGCACGCGGCAAGCGCCGCAGCGACGCGCGCAAGCCGGCGAGCCATCCCGCCGGCTCCTTGCCCGCCCGGCTGAAACCACCGCAGGTCACGTCGTTCATGATTGTTCCCGTTGTCTTTAGTAACTCGAATACAACCGCACCGGCCTTGGCTGCAAACTCGTGTCGCGCCCGCGGGCGTCGAAGTCATAGCGCACGTAGACCATCGCGGCGCTCGGCACGTAGTCATGCGAATGCTCGATCGAGAGCCTGACTCCAGCTACCAGCTTCGGACTAAACCGATACTGGAGCGCGCCGCGAAAAGCGTAGGAAAACCCGCCGCCCGAGCCGCCCTTGAAAACGTTGTCCCCGCCGCCCTGCACGCTCGAGGACGCCGGCAGCCCAATCGGAAAGTAAGGCGAATCACGCTCGTAGGTCCACGACATGCCGACGACCGCCTCGACGTCCCAGGTGAACGCGTTGCGCCGGCCGCTCCATTCGAGGGGCACGCCGAGCGCGAGATACCGCTGCGGGCTGTAGTAACCGCCCTGCCCGTACGTATAGAAGCGCAGGTTGTTCGTGTAATGCCAGGCGTTGCCGACGAGCCCCGTCGAGACGCGCATGTCCGGCCGCTCGAAGACCGGCACGTCGACGCCTGCGCGCATCGTCAACTCCTGGTTGGTCTGCACGTTGCGCCCGGTTAGCACGCCGCCGCCGATGCTCGCGAACACGTTGATCTTGCCGATGTCGACGGAGCCGCGCACGTCGATGCCATCGCGCCGCACGCCGCCCCACGTGACGCCCGTCACCGGGTCGCGCGCGCCCGCGTACGAGAGCTCGCTGCCCGTCTCCGGCCGGCGCGACGCGCTGACGGTAACGCTCGCCTTGTCGGTTTCGAAGCGGTAGCGCACGCCCGCCACGACGTACTGGACCGGAAAGCCGAGTGGCGTCGTGCCGAGGTCAAAGCGCCACGCGTCCGACTGATAGCCCGCCCCGACGGCCACGCCGAACGCGTGCTGGTGCACCGACGCCACGAGCGGCGTACCGTCCGCTCGCGCCGCAAAGGTACCGAAGGTGTTGCGCGTATAGCTGTCGACGTCCGGATTCTCGAGCGTGCCCGCGTCCATGCGCACCGTGTCGACGTGCGCGAACAGGTGCCCCGCGTAGCCGATCGGCACCTGCCCGTAGACCGGCACCTGCTGCGCGTGATAGTCGGAGATACCTGGATCGCCCGACTTGTACGCGAACAGCACGCCCGCCTCCAGGTCCGGTTCGCGGCGCTGGTCGAGTTGTTCAAGCGCCCGTTGCGCGGGCGTCGTGCCACGGTCGGCGGCGAGGCCCGACGCCGCCTCCTGCGCGATCGCCGTCCGATAGAGCGACGCCGCCTCGTCGAAGTGATCGGCGCGCTGCGCGAGCCTCCCCGCCTGGACTGTCACGTCGGGTCGCTCGGGATAGGCCTGGCGCAGCTCGGCGGTGACGGCGCGCGCCTCGTCCGTCTTGTGCAGCGACGCGAGCCGGCGCACCGTGCCGAGCCGCGTATCGACGTCATCGGGCGGGGCTTGCAGCAGTACGCGGCGCGTTACCGTGAGCGCCTGGTCGCGCTCGCCGCTGTCCTCCAGCACGCGCGCAAGCGTCAGTTGTGCCTCGGCGTCGTCGGGAGTTTTCGCGAGCACCGGTTCGAGCTGCTCGCGCGCCGCCGCGAAATTGCCCTGCTTGCGTTCCAGTTCCGCTACTTCCAGCGTGTAGCGCCGGTCCGCCTGTCCCGTCAGGCTCACAGCGGCCAGGATCTTGCGCGCGCGCGTGAAATCCTGGTCGTCGAGCGCTTCGTCGGTCTGGCGCAGCGCGAGGCGCAGCGACTGGTCCTCGAGGCGCGCGAGCTGACGCTTGTTCAGGCCGCCGCGCTCGCGCAGCGCGTACACCCACGCCTGCAGCTCGCGGTCGCGGCGCGCGCTGCCGAGCAGGTCACCGTAGCGCAGGCGGATGTCAGTGTCGGCGTCGGGGTGCGCGTCGAGCCAGTTGCGCAGGAGCACAACGCCCGTGTCCGGCGCGCCCTGATCGATGTAGGCGGCGCCGACGGACGCGAGCAGGTACGGATCGCCGCCCGCCTTGTCGCGCGCTTCCTTCAGCGACGCGGCGGCCCGCTCGCGCTCGCCGTGAGTCGCCGCCTCGCGCGAGCTTTCCAGCGCCTCGTGCACGTCGAGCTTGCGCACGAGCTCGCGCATGCCATCGGTGCGCTCGTCCTCGGGCACGGGCGCGATCAGCGCCTGCGCGCGGCGGGCGTCGTCGAGCGAGTTGTCGTAGAGCGCCGCCGCGTAGCGCATCGATGGCGCCTGGCTTGCCGCGAGGCCGTCGTCCATCACGCGTCGGCCGAGGTCGGGCGAGCCCAGGTCGCGATAGAGACGCGCGAGCGCGAAGCGCGTCCACGCAGCGTCGGGACTGAGCTTGAGCGCCGCTTCGTAGTGGTCGGCGGCGGGGCCGTTGCGGCCATGCGCTTGCAGCCGCTCGGCCTGCGTGACGAGCATCTCGGCGCGCATCTGCGCGAGCGCCTGCTTGTCCTTCGACGACATCTGGCGGCGCTGCAGCGAATCGAAGAGCGCGCCGAGCTCGGCCGTGCGGCCGGTCTTCTCGTACACGACGCGCAGCGGCGCCACAGCGGAAAGATTCGGCTGGCGAGCGGCAAGCAGTCCGCGCAGCAGCGGCTCGGCCTCGGTCCACCGCTCTT
This sequence comes from Caballeronia arationis, assembly GCF_001544975.2. Classification (GTDB taxonomy): domain Bacteria; phylum Pseudomonadota; class Gammaproteobacteria; order Burkholderiales; family Burkholderiaceae; genus Caballeronia; species Caballeronia arationis. The sequence goes on from NZ_FCOG02000076.1 coordinate 15,563, forward strand.
GCGCGACGAGCGCGTTGGCGAGCAGCAGCCGCGCGTCCTCGTTCTTTGGCTGGATGCGCAGCGCGGCGCGCGCAGCGCGTTCCGCCTCGTCGGGGCGACCGTTCGCAAGCGCCTCGCGGCTCGAAGCGAGCGCTCCCCAAAGTTCGGACGTGCGCGCGAGCGCTAGCCACTTGCCTCGATTGTTGGGCGCGTGTTCCGCCGCGCGCAGGAAGAGCGCGTGCGCGGCTTCGCGGTCGCCCGTGCGCATGCGCAGCAGCCCGAGGCCGCCGACAGCGTCGGGGTCGTCGGGACGCGCCGCCGCCGCGCGCACGAGCAGCGGCTCGGCGCCCGCGAGATCGCCCTGCGCGAGTGCGGCAAGTCCGTGTTGGCGCGCAATATAGGCGGGATCGCGCTCGAGGCGCTGTTGCGCGTCGACGGCCGCTTCGAGTTCGGCGAGACGCTCGCGCATCTGGTCGTCGTCAGGCGCTAATTCGACGTACGCGCGCAGCGACGGCAGGTACGACGGCTCTTCCGATGCGGCTTTCAGCACGCGGCGCCAGGCGTCGATCGCCACGGCGCGGTCCACGTCCGGCCTTCCGACAAGCGCATGCGCGAGCCGTTCGGCTTCGGCCCGCGTCGCGCGCTCATTGAGCAGGACGGCGAGCACGAGCGCGGCATCGACGTCGTCGGGGTTCGCGGAGAGCGCCTGGCGCAGCGCGGCGACCGCCTGCGGCCTGCCAGACTCGGTGCCCGCGAGGATCTTGTTGTACTCGGCGCCGAGCGGGCCGCACGGCGCGCCGTTGGGAAAAAAAGCTTTCAGGCGGCGCGCCGCTTCGTCGGCGCGGCCGCTGCGCGCAAGGAGCCGGATGCCGGCTATCTCCTGGCGGCCGGTGGTCGCCACGCGGTATTCCTCTTCGATACAGCGCGTCTCCGGTGCGTCCGGCGCTTGCTTGCGCAGTCCGTCGAGGATCTCTTGCGCGGCGTCCGGCTGACCGAGCCGTAGCAGGATGCGGACTTGCTCTGCGAGCAGCACCGGCTCGCCGGGCGCGATCAGCAGCGCCTTCTGAAGCTGCGAGAGCGCGAGATCGTCGCGATGCTTCGCCGCCCACATCCGCGAGATGTCGAAGAAGCGCGCGGCATCCGCGGGCAAGGCAGCGGGCGGCGCGGCCCCCGCCGCGCGCCCCGCGCCGGGGGCGAGGAGCAACGCCGCGACCGCGCCGCTGCAGGCGCCCTGCTTCATCGCGTCGTGCATGTCGCTCTCCATGCGGGCCGCAGGGTGCCGTCGGCGGCGAACCAGTAGCGGCCTTCGTACCAGCCGATCCCGAAGAGCGACAGCGCGCTCGTGTAGTAGCCCGGCGCATTCTGCGCGTTCAGCCGCTCGACGCGCGAAGCCTGCGCGGCCGCGAGCGCGTGTTCGCCGAGCGATATCAGGAATGGCACCGCCGCCGCTGAGAAGCCCGCGTTGCCGTCGTCGGTGCCGGCGGCGCCCGTCGCCGCATCGACTTCCACGGGCGGCGCGCCGCGCGCGGCAATCTGGTCCGCGAACGGCACGAAGTGGCGCAGCAGCCTCGTGCCCTGCTGATCAGCCGGATCGAGCATACCGGCCCACAGGTAGACGCGAATTGCGTTGTAGGAGCCGGTCGTGCTGTCCGTGGCGTTCGCGTCGCGTTGGAACGCGTGGCCCGCGCGGTACGTCGCCCAGTCGGGGGCGAGGCCGCGCGGCGCGGAATCGCGCAGCATGATGGCACTGCCGTCGACGAGCTGCTGCCAGCGGCGCTCTGCCGGAAAGCGCGTGGCGAGCGAGCGCAGCACCTGCAGCGGCGCATAGCTCGGATTGACAACCCACGTGGCCTCGGACGGATGAAAGCCCACGGGCCCCGGCAGCAGGAACCGGCCGACGCCCGCGACTGGAATTGTCTCGTCCTGCATGACACGCGCCGCGAGCCGCGCGCCACGCAGCGCATACGTGCGATCGCGCCAGAGCGCGCCGCCTTCGGTAAGTGCGTAGGCGATCCAGAGATCAGCATCGGACGCCGGATTCGAATCCAGCACGCCCCACGATCCGTTGCTCGCACGGCCCCACAGCCATGCGGGAAGATGCGAAGTCAGGTCGCCGGCCGCGAGATTGTTCTCGGTCCAATGCATGACCTTGTCGAAGACCGCGCGATCGTTGGCGACCAGCGCGAAAAAGAGCGCGTACGATTGCCCCTCGGAGACGGTACGCTGGTCTTGCTGGCTCGTGTCGATCACGCGGCCGTCGGCCGAAAGGAACGTGCGCTTGAACTGCTCCCACGCCGGCCACGAACCGCAGTCCTCAGCCGCCTGTGCACGGCCGATCGATATAACGGCGAGTGCAAGACACAGCGCGAGCCCCGCCGCGCGCTGTGCGAGGCGGAGTTGGCGAGCAAGCGCGAATGCCAGGGCGAGATGCGTCATCGCTTACATGCCCTGTCGACGCTGCGCCAGGCGCTGCAGGAAATTGAACGCGCCGACCGCGAGCAGCAACCCCGCCAGCACGCCGAGCGCGCCGAGCAGCACTGGATGCCGCGATGCGAAGCCCCAGACCCGATCCCGCCAGGGCACATGCCCTACCGCATAGCGCTCGCCGATCTGCGCGCTCTCGACGCTGTCGCGCTGGACCACGGCGACATCGTCGCGGATCAGGCCGACAAGATGCGGGCTGTCGAACGCATCGAGCAATTCGCGCGCGGTCTTCGCGTCGCTCGACACCAGCGCCACGACCGAGCGCCCCTTCGTCACTGGCGACTGGAACCCGTACACCGCCGAGAGCGCCGCGTGCGCATTGAGCCGCAGCGCACCGCCCGCGGCCTGCGCTGCATCGCCGGGTGAGAACGCCACGCGTTTCATGTCGCGCGCGCTCGCATCGACGGCGAGTGGAATCGACCCGCTCCACGCACTAACGAGCGGCACCGCCGGTGAGCCGCCGATCAGCAGCACGTCCTTGCCCGCGAAGCGCGCGCTTTCCGCCGGGCGCGCCACCTGCACGCGCAGCGCCGGATAGCCCGTCCATCTGCCAATGCGCCCGAGCATCGTGAGCAGCGTTTCCAGCTCGTGAGGAGCCGGGTGCGCGGGCACGACGACGAGCGTCTCCGCGAGGTCCGCGATGCGCGTGAACGGAAAGCCGCTGTTGGCAAAGAATGCGAGGTTCGGCATCGACGCGAAATGCACGAAGCGGCTGAAGTCGATCGTCGAGTCCGGGTCGATGGCCGCGCGCGCGGGGTTGCCCGCGGCGCTCGAACACAGCGTGCTTTTCTCCGAATCGAGATTGAAGCGGAAGTCGAGCTGATTGGCGGCGGCGAGCTGATACGCGGGAATCTCGAGTTCGACCGTCGAGCCGCGCGCGGCCGACGACTTGCCGCCCGCCGTGTCGCCGTTGGGCGTCAGGCGATACGACTTCACTAGCTGCTTGTTCATCTCGATCGACAGCGCCGAGTTGTTCTGCATGCTCGGCGCCGTGTAACGATAGCGCAGGTCGAGCGGCGCGCCTACGTCGTTCCACGAGACGAGATCGACGGGCACACGCAGGTCGAGGCTGATCGTCTCCGGTACGCCGCCGAGCGACTGCAGTTGCTCGGGACGCTCGGCGAGTTCCGCGAAGCGCACGGGCCGGTCAACCGGCGTCAAGCGTGGCGCGTCGTAGGGCCTGCGCTCAGGCTCCGGCTCGCGGGGCTCGAGCTTCGCGAGCGGTCCCGAGAGGCCGGGCTTTCGCAGCACGAGCGCATAGGCCGCGCTATCGACGTCCTGCGCGCTCTTGCCGGTCACGATCAGCAGCTTGTGACCCGGCGAGGCAGGATTGTCGACGATCACGAGCGCAGGTCCTTCGACGTCGGCGGGACGCACGTTCGGCGGCAGGTCGTCGAGGCGGCCCACCAGCACGGCGTTGTCGTCCTTTGGCAGGTCGGGCGTCACAGGGAAGCGCGCCTTGCGGTAATCGGCAAGGGATCCGAACCACGACGCGATGACCGACGCCGTGCGCAGGTTCGCGTCGCTCGCGTTCGGCGGGAGCACGAAGGTGAGCCGCAGCGGGTTCACGTCGTGCTCGTCGAAGAAAGGCGCAGGCAGCAACGCGAGGTCGTTGGGCAGCGCGATCGGCACTTCATCGAGGACGATCTCGCTGTTCGAACTGATATCGACCCACAGTCCTGTGTTCCCCGCGTCCTCGCAATGGTCCATCGAATAATGCGCGATCAGCTTCAACTGCAGTGCGCTGTAATCGGTCATGAGGCGCGGGTCGATATTGATCTCCTGCGTCATCGTGCGCCCCGCGTTTTCCGCCACGAAGCGCACGGTAGCGACGACCTCGTCGTTGATCGACACCTTCAGGTGCGACATCGGAAAGAGCAGCGCGGGCGAATACGAATAGGTTAGACGCAGGCGCGCCGCCTTGACGATGCGGTCGCGCCGCACGCCGACGTTGACGGTGCGCAGGTCTTCGAGTCCGCGCAGGCTGAGCGTGCGGTACGCGCCGAGCGCGGAGAACGGGATGTGGACCTTGCCGTCGCTGGCCGCCGGTGTCTGCGCAGCGGCAGACGCGGCCAGCATGGCGAGCACCAGCGCGATGACGAAAGCAGCACAACGTGCGCTGGTTCCGCCATGACACGACCAGCCGGATGCCCGACCGGACATCTCGCGGCCATGATGCCGCTCGCAATTGCCAATTCTTCGTATTATTAATACATTTAGCATGACTGTTTCGACGCGTTTCCGCGCGACCTGTCTATGCGATGCGCTGTCTGGCCCGTTGTACGCGTATCCAGCGGCTCTCTTTTAAATCGGCCGCATGCCTATCCGCGCCCAAACTCTATATCAGATGAATGTGCGTTATGTGCGCAACCGCACATAACTGTTTTGAATTGTCATTTCGTTTCACACGCTTGTCAAAAACGAGTAGAAACCTTCTGTCCGCTCTGCTGGCGATAGGCAATAATGATATGGCGTCCTCAAGTGACGAATGCGTCGTTTAATTCGAAACGGAACGAAATTTTCCATGACAACCGAGTCGACAGAAACGCGGGAGGGGATCAATCGAGACAGTGAGGCCATGCCCAAGCTGACTGGCGTCTTTCGCTCTCTTTTCGCAGTACGTAATTCGATCAACGGCTTTAAATCTGCATGGCGCGAGGAAAGCTCTTTTCGCCAAGAGGTCATTCTTTTCCTGCTTTTTTCGCCATTGCCGCTTGTCCTCGACATCCCGCCGATCCAGCGACTGTTGCTCGCGGTCACCGTGCTGCTGGTGCTGCTCGTCGAGCTGATCAATTCGAGCATCGAGGCGACGATCGACCGCATTTCGCTCGAACGTCATGAGCTTTCGGCTCGTGCGAAGGATTGCGGGAGCGCAGCGGTAACCCTAGCACTTTTGATTTGCGCGCTGACTTGGGGAACGATCTGCTTTCCTCTATTGTTGCGATGGATGCACTGGTAGCTTCAAAGAAAACGGCCGGGACCGTTAAAAGGGGGAAATGTCATCCTGCATGCGGAATTCGTTCGATTCGACACGCATTTTCCGCCGTCGCTTTAAGCCATTTTACGTTGCTCTTTTTAACAAATTAACCAATCACATAAGAAATCGAAAGGATTCTCTAAGTATTATCGCGTGAAGGGCAAATGCGAAACGCTCGAAAACCCCGCGTTTACCGCTATGGATTTCTTATGAATCCGTGTGCGGTGATTTAAATTGAATCGAATTTCCACCGCGCGCCGCGGCAATAAGATCGAGATAACGCCGGTAATCGTCCATCATGGTCCGCCGTTCGCCGATTTCAGCACAAAGCTGCGCGTAATTGCATTGCGCGTTGGGCGCATATGGCCCGAGGCGATTCGCCATGTCGTAGTCTTGCAATGCACCGTCCACATCGCCCTGCTCGCCACGTGCTCCGCCGCGATTGTTGTATGCGAGCGCGTCGTCTGGTTGCAGGCGGATCGCCTCGTTGAGATCTTGCAAAGCGCCAGTCGCGTCGCCGCGATCCCGGCGCACCAGGCCCCGGTTGTTGTGCGCCAGCGCATGCCCGCGCGCGAGCCGGATCGCTTCGTCAAAATCGCGCAGCGCGCCCTCGACGTCGCCCAGTTCCCGGCGCACGACGCCACGGTTGTTATAAGCGTCGGGATGGGCGGGACGCAGGCGAATCGCCACATTCAAATCGTCCAGTGCGCCGTGCAGATCATGCCGTTCGCGTCGTGCGAGGCCGCGGTCGTTGCGGACGTCGGCGTGATCGGGCGCAAGACGGATCGCTTCGTCGTAATCGCTCAGCGCGCCCGCAGCATCGCCCCAATCATGGCGTCCTCGCGCCCGGCGCGCGTAGGCGTCGGCGTAGGCGGGATCCAGGCGGATGGCTTCGTCGAAGTCGTCGAGCGCGCCCGCGACGTCGCCCGCGCGGGCGCGCGCCGCGCCACGGCTTGCATACGCGACGACATGGTCTGGTGCAAGCTGGATCGCCATGTCGAAGTCGTACAAGGCGCCTTCGAGGTCGCCGCTGTCGCGACGGGCGTTACCACGGTTGCTGTACGCGTCGGCGTGATGGAGACCAAGGCGGAAGGCTTCGTCGAAGTCCTGCAGCGCGGCGCACAGGTCACCCTTGCAAGCACGCGCGATGCCCCGGTCGTTGTACGCCGCTGCGAAGGCAGGCGCGAGCGCGATCGCCTGGTCGAGATCGGCGAGCGCGCCGTCTGCATCGAGCAGTTTCGCGCGCGCAACACTGCGGTTGTAATACGCGGCGGCAAGGCCGGGTTCGAGACTGACGGCCGCGTTGTAGTCCTTCAGCGCATCGTCGAGAAGGCCCTTCGCTGCCCGCGCGATGCCGCGATTCACGTACGCCCCGGCACAATCGGGGGCGAGGTTGATCGCCGTGTCGAGGTCCTGCAAGGCACCATCGAGATCTCCTGCGCGCCCGCGCGCGCCGCCGCGATCGACGTAGCCCCCGGCGAAGCCAGGCGCGAGCAGGATGGCCTGCGCGTAATCCCTGAGCGCCCCGTCGAGGTCGCCGGCGTCGCTCCGCACGTTGCCCCGGCGGTGGTAGACAGCGATACGCTCCGGCTCGAGACGGATGGCTTCGTCAAAATCACGCAGCGCGCCGTCCCGATCGCCATGCGCCGCGCGCATCGTGCCGCGCGCGACGTAGGCGTCCACGAAGCGCGGCCTCACACGGATCGCTTCATTGAGGTCGTTTAGTGCGCCGTTCACATCGCCGTGCGCGGCGTGCACGCTGGATCGCATCACGTAAGCCGCTGCGTGGCCCGGCTCGAGCCGGATCGCGTTGTTGAAATCGCGCAGCGCGCCATCCGCGTCGCCCATCGCGAGGCGCACCTGGGCGCGGATGCCGTGCGCGTCGGCCGAGCCGGGATCGATACGGATCGCCGCGTCGAAATCGCTCAGCGCGCCGTTGAGGTCGCCCCGCTCGCGACGCGCATTGCCACGGTTGAGATAGGCGACTGTGTAATCCGGATCGAGCCGCAGCGCGACGCTGTAATCGCGAAGCGCATCGTCAAAATTGCCCTTGTCGCAGAAGACGTTGCCCCGGTTGTTGTACGCGACAACGTAGTCGGGTCGAAGCCGGATCGCATCGCTGAAGTCGATTAGCGCCCGATCGAAATCGCCCTTGCGCACGCGCACGAGGCCGCGATCGTGATACGCGGCGGCATCGCCGGGGGCCAGCCGGATGGCGTCGTCCAGATCCTCGAGAGCGCCTTCGACGTCGCCAAGTTGCACGCGCGCGTTGCCGCGCCGCGCATAGGCGCGCGCGTCGCGCGGACGCTGCCGGATCGCTTCTCCGAAGTCCTGTAGCGCGCCTTGCCGATCGCCTTGCGCCTCGCGCACGATGCCCCGTTCGAGGTGCGCATCGGCGCAGTCCGGCTGCACGCGAATCGCTGCGGTGAAATCGTGCAGCGCGCCGTCGCAATCGCCGCGCTGTGCTCTCAATCGTCCCCGCTTCACACGCGCCTCGGCGTAGCCGGCGTCGATGCGCAACCCCGCGTCGTAATCGCTCAGCGCGCCTTCCAGATCGCCCTTGGCGGCGCGTACATCGGCCCGGGTGCAGTATGCCTGCGCATGGCCGGGCGCTAGCCGGAGCATGATGTCGAGATCGTCCAGCGCGCCGTTGGCGTCGCCCTTGCGCGCGCGCAAGCGCCCGCGTTCGAGGAATGCGCGTGCGTCGCTGCCGTCGAGGCGAATGGCATGGGTGAAATCCCGCAGCGCGCCGTCGACATCGTCGATGCCTGCACGCGCGATCCCCGCGTTGAGGTAAGCCTCGGCGCAGTCGGGTCTCAAACGGATGGCTTCGCCGAAGTCGCTTAGCGCGCCGCGGAAGTCGCCTTGCTCCCCGCGTGCGCAGCCCCGGTCGATATGCGCTTCGACAAAGCTCGGCTTGAGGCGGATGGCTTCGTCGTAGTCGATCAGCGCGTCTTGCGTGTCGCCCTGGTCGCTGCGCGCGTTGCCTCGGCTATGATGCGCGGCAGCGTAGTCGGGCTGAAGCCGGATCGCTTCGCTGAAGTCACGGAGCGCGCCGTCGAAGTCGCGCTTCATCGCTCGTACGTGCCCCCGGTGCCGGTGTGCGGCGGCGTCGCCGGGGGCGAGACGGATGGCTCGGCTCAAATCGACGAGCGCGCCGTCGAAATCGCCGTTCGCGGAGCGCAGGACGCCCAAGGCGACGTACGCCTCGACGCAGCCGCTCGCAATGTCGGTGGCATGCCGGAAGTCGCGCAGGGCGCCATCCAGATCCCCATGCGCCTTGCGTGCATGGCCGCGGCCGATGTAGCTGGCGACGTCATCGGGTTTGCAGCGAATGGCGCAGTCATAGTCTTGCAGGGCGGCGTTAGTGTTGCCCTTTGCGACGAGCACGAGCGCCCTCTCGCGATACGCCAGCGCGTAGTCCGGCTGCAAGCCGATCGCCGCGCCGTAACAGCGCAACTTTTCGCTAAGGGCCGTCGCGATGAAGCCCTGCTCAAAGCACTGTTGCGCCGCGAGTTCGTCCTCAACAACCGCGGGTGCCGAGCGCGCCGCGGCCTGTTCGTTCATCGCGGCTTCGTGCGCGAAACCGTTTGCCTCCACAACTGGCGCATCTCTCGGCGGAAAATGCAGACATCGTTCGTTCAAATGCGCCATCGCTTCATCAAAACGATCGGCCTGAACGATGAGCGGGTCGTGATCCGCGAGTAGCGCGAGCTTGCCTGTGAGCTGGGCCCCGATCGCTGGAGAGGCGAACTCGAAGCCGCCTGCAATCAGGGGAACGACATGGCAACCGCTATCGAGCGCAGCCTCGATCTCGCGACGAAGCCGATCGTCTGGCTTCCGGCACTGCACGAGCGCCGACGGCGCAAGCAACACGACAAAATGCGTGCACGCCTTGATATGCGCGAGCGCCACGCCTTCGAATTCGCCATCGCCGACGTCGAGAAAATCGAACACCACGTCATGGCCACGCCGTTCCAGATGCTGGAAGATCGCAACGGCCCAAGGCCGGTTGCCGCACCGATAGCTCAGGAAAATCGATTGCCGGGCGTATTCCATAGGTCGAAGGCTCGAAAAGTGAGAATGGTTCATTCGGTCGCGCCAACCATGGATCGTGCTTTGTCCCATGCGCATTGAAGCGCGCAGGTGCACAAATCATAGTGCACCTGCTGTGCAACCGCTGCGAATTCTCTTAGAAGCTTCGGGCCGCCTGCATGAGCCGGATTCTTGCGTTAAGAGGCCAGCGGGTCTTGTCCGCCCGTTAGCTTGAATGCGGCGAGTGCGCAACAAGGACAACGTACCAGTGAAATGCCGACGCTCCCGACATAGCCAGCATGTTTTTCGTTCGTCGGAGTGCCGTTCTACTTCGCCATGCACTGTGTTTGATCTGCCGCAGGGTTGCGATATAAGCATCGGAGATTGATGTTGCAAGCGTTCTTCCTCGCGCCAGGACGCTGATTGGGCAGGTGGCGATGGCGCCCCGCACTGAACGACGTGAAAGAATTCCTGCAACATCTGCGGCGTCGGACGTGTTTGTCTGAACAAACGGCCCGATCGACTGCGCGTACAACAGCACCACCTCGTGCCTGAGCGACCTACAAAGGCAGATCGACCGGCGAGACAGAGGTGGCACCGGGATTTCGGACAGATTGGTAAGTGGAAATGCTGGGGCGTGAGTCGGTCATAATGCCCGGCAACAAGGAACCAGAAGATGACGAAACGAAACCGACGGACACGGTCAGCGGCGCTCAAGTCAAAGATGGGCACTCGAGGCGCTCAAGGGCGACAAGACGCTAGCAGAGCCGGCCCAGCAATTTGATGTGCATCCGAACCAGATCACGGACTAGAAGAAGGAGTTGCAGGAGCGGGTTGCCGATGATCGGGCAGTTGACATGGGAGAATGATTTTCATATGGCCTGTTTTTGCAAGCAGGACGAGCGCCGTTCTCGCTGCCGCGATATCGAGTGTACGTACCCAACCTGATTCGTAACGCGGCAGACGGGCTGTTTATCGACGATGGATCAAGCTCATATCCGCGGGCTGGTTAACGCATTTCATCTTTCCGTCACGGGGCTACCTCGCTCTTAACCACGGAGATCACGCAGTCGCGTGCTCACAAAAAATCTCGAAGGTTCCCCGCATCGCGCACGGTGCCGCGTTACCGATCAGGTGGAAGATAGAGATCTTGCGATAGCAGCTCCTTTACTGAAATGACGTGGATAACAAATTGCCGAAATGTTCAGGCTGGCTGCAGTCGCGTTCCGATGTCCCAGATGAATCCGCATAGTTCACGAGCGATTGCAGGGCACGTCTCGTTCTGATGTCGGCCTCGTGCCCGAAGGCGGCGGAATATTTGGCAGAGCCGAAACTGCGCTTTCCACGCGATGTCGATGATGTGCCGAGGTTGCCCTTCCAGCCGAGGCTGGAGCGATTCACGATTCGCGCCGGCAACCGGTAATTCCATGCTGCCTCGACGAGTATCCTGCGCACGTGCGTGTTGCCCGTTTTCGTCACGTTGCCCCGTTGCTTTGAGTTTCCGCTGGAGTGTTCCGACGGCACAAGTCCCAGGTAGCTCATGAATTCGCGTGGATGTGGGAAGCGGCGCAAGTCGCCAAGTTCAGCGACGGTCAGGGCGGAAATGAAGTCGATACTACGATGGGTCATCAGACCTTTGACCATCGGCAACCACCGCCAGGTTTCGGCATGGGGCGCGCAGAGACTGCGTAAGGCGCTCGACGAGTTCGGTGGCAAACCGCACCGCCATCCGGTACTCGATAAAGACGATATGCTGGGCGGAATCTCCGAACTTTATCTTGGAGAGAAAGAGCTCATTCTTCGGTCCCCGGCGCGTGCCGGTATAAGCATGCCCATGGCGAAGCAGGAAGGATTTCAGCCTCTGGCGCACTCTGCGCTGGTCGCTCACCGCATCCTCACGAGCGCGAACCAGGTCTCGGATGGCTTCATCCTGCGGTTCGGGAACGGCAACCGGCACAAGTTCGCCCGCTCGATGCAGTCTCGCTAACAGTAGCGCGTCGCGGCGGTCCGTCTTGATTCTGTCAGGCGACGCGCGATGGAGCAACCACTTCACAGTGATACCCCTGCTCGCGCAGTGCACGCACTAGCCCATAGCCGCAGGGGCCTGCCTCATGGCAAATACTGAGTTCCGAAGGTGCGCCAAACTTCGAAAGCGCTTTGGTTAGCGAAATGACGCTATAGCGGGTCGTGTTGACGAAGTGAGATCGTCCCGTGAATACGCCGCGGCAAATGCGATAGCAATCGAATCCTTGTGCACGTCGAGCCCGGCATAAAACCTGATCTTGTCCGTGACTGTCTCCGCCGTTGAGTGAAGGTCGTCCGATTATCGGATGAACGGTCAACGTCGCGTTCCCTGGAGGCCATCATGTCTTAGAAAGCGCGCTCAGCAAGGCGGGACTGCTGGGCGTAAGGCGATGATTGATCGTGATCACGCTCTACCGGTGACACGGCAGGCCCGGCTGGTCGTCATCAGCCGGTCGAGCGTCTATTACCAATCGCGTAGGGTCAGCGAAGGGGATCTGATTGATGCGCCGGATTGACGAGTTTCACCTCGAGCATCCATTTGCTGGTATGGCTGCTGCGTCGCGAAGACATCAAGGTCGGGCGCAGGCACGTCAGCACCTTGATGAAATGCATGGGCGTCGGAAATCCTGTCCGAACGAACGAGGCCACGTCTCGCCTCGCGCCTAGGCAGCGAGTGCGCAGTGAGTACGCTCATAAGTGTCGACGGCTTATTCAATGCCCGTCACGGCGACCGCGAAGTCATTGCCCTCCCACCTTGCATCTCGCGGCTGCAGCGCCCAAAACATCTGGCGCGGCTGTCGGCACTCCTAGGCACCGACTTTTCTCTCTCAGCGACGCCGCCGTCTACGCTAATATCGGTCCCATGTGCCCCGCGTCCGACACGGCGATTTTCGCGTGTTGCCCCAAAACATGCGGTCGGACCCAGTCCGGAACAAACGAAGGCTTTTCAGGCTTAGCCTTACCTTGCAGTCGTTTGGCTGACATCCTGTTGTTCTTGCAGCGATCATCTTGTACATGCGCACGCGCAACGAAGCTCCCCGCACGTCCGCCTTGTCCGGCTTGCGGGCCAGTTGTGCGTGGTAGTGCGGCGTACCGCCAGGAACAGAGGGTAATCGCGCGAGCGTTGCAGGCCGAGACGGAATGGACATCGCTCTCCCTCCGGGGACGCAGCGTCCTGCAAGAACGCTGAGGTCCCCCAGAACCGATCGGCATCAATGTGGCAGAGTTGTGTTTCGACACGTCCACTGGAGGGTCGCGGTGCATTGCGATTCGTTGGTCTGTTGCGCTCGAGCTTTTGGGCACGAGCCACTGAGAAAGCTCAAAGGCATAGACGGGCTGTTCAATGGACGCCATTTCGACAGTGAAGGAGTTATCCTTTGCGTGCGTTGGTACCTGCGCTACAAGCTTAGCTTCCGAGATCTCGCTGAAATGATCCGTGGCAAATGGGCCTATTTTTACCGCGCAGTTGACCGAGCGGGAAAGACGCTCAATTTCCGCCTCAGCGCCAAGCACGATGTTGCGTCAGCCAAGGCGTTCTTCGTGAACGCGATCAGGATTCAGGCGCGCGCTCCCGCAACGGTCAATCTGGACGGTTACGCGGCATCGCATCTAGCGGTCCGCGAGTTAAAGTCCGACGAGTCGCTGCCCCGGCGAACGAAATTACGATCCTCGAAGTACCTGAACAGCCGGATCGAGCAAGATCATCGGCACATCAAAACGCGGGGTGAACGTGATGCTCGGGTTCA
>NZ_FCOG02000170.1 GCF_001544975.2 Caballeronia arationis
CTGGGCTTTATGTCACCCCATGAAGCCCGTCACGCAGCCACCATGAAAGAGGCCGCCTGAGTTGCAAACCCGTGTCCAGACAATCCGAGCCGGTACAGATGGCCCAAAAATGAATCTTGAGTCAGAGAATTGCCAGAATGAGATGTTGAATGCAGCCCGGAAGGAGAGAAAAAGAGTCGCCGTATTTCTTGTGAACGGCATAAAACTCGTCGGGTTCATCGAGTCGTATGACCGATATCTCATAATCCTGAGTTCAACGGCGGGAAGCCAAGCGGTCTACAAGCACGCCATCTCGACCATTCAGGAAGACACCGGCAAGGCGCGCGAGGCCGCGAGCGAGCGAACGCGCTCGGCGCCGTCGCGCAGCGGAGGCGTGCAGCGAACGACGGACATCTCGCACAAACGGCGGCGGACGACTGACTAGCAGTAGGCCGGGGCCGTTGTCACCGCTTTGTCATAACTAGGGTCTATTCTTTACAAATCGCATACACGGCTTTGCGTGGGACGGATTATGTGCGCCGGAGGATTCGCGTTCGCTAGCCTGGCTAGCATGCTCTTCGCCTCGGCGACCCACACGGCAGACATCACGGGCGCGGGCAGCACGTTTGCAGCCCCAGGGCGTATGTGAAGCAAAATCGTATGACGTTCGCGGCGATGAAGAACGTGGCGGGTACGGTGGTTTCCCAACACAGACACCTTCAACGCGGCGGCAGGTGCCGACTGGTCCAAATCGTTCTACCAGATTCTGACCAACGAGCCTGGCAAGGATGCGTGGCCCGTTGTCGGTGCGACTTTTGTCTTGCTGCACATGAGGCAGGACAAGCCCGAACATGGCCGAGAAACGCTGAAATTTTTTGATTGGGCGTTCAAGAACGGAGAGCAGGCGGCGCAAAGTCTTGACGACATCACCCTTCCCAGTTCCGTCGTTACCGAAATTCGCTCGCGATGGCGCGTCAAAATAAAGGATGCGGTCGGGAAACCGCTTGCCGAGTAACCTTAGCAAGTGAATGCATGCGCGGGGAATTCTCAGCGTAAATGAAACCGAGAGCGTAGATGACACAATCAAATTTTGACGAAACAGTCCGGTCAATCGCAGCGGACACGCACACGTTGCCCGAGGCCGTAACAAAGATGTACACGGATACCATCGAAGAATTCTCGCAAGACGCAAGAGTGCTCGATTACGTCACGCTTTTGGCGGCAAGGCGAGTGCGAGCAAATCTGGAAAGTGCGCCTGCAGCCGTTACCCTGTAACGGACCTTGGTATTTTGTAACTGGCAGTGGGGCCGCGCACGTCTCGCGGCGTCGGGCTATCTCAGCCGGTGCAGCGCTTCGCTCACAGAACCTTCCTCGGTACGTGGATTCTAGTCCTCCTGCACTCTACTTCACGACGCCGACGCGTCGACTCGACCGGCTGATGCCAAGTTTCACGCAATGGTACTGCCGCGTCGTTGCCAGAAAATTTGCCCGCAGCTAGCCCTGTGGCGTTCTATGCTTCCCTTGGGAGCTTCTGTCATCTTCGAAGCGCGCCATCCCCTCGATGAAGGCCGCACCATCCAGCGCCGGCGACTACAAATTGCTGGATGAGGGTATCGCTTCAATGACCGAAACGAGTCCCGGCGCGGTGACAACGCCGGCGTCCGACGACTGCTGCCGAATCAGCTGTGAAGTTGGGACTTCAATACGCGGGCAATGCGCGATATCGTTGAGCGACGAGAAACAGCCGGACACTTTCGGAGTCTCGCATGAGCGACAAAGGGTTTTCGATTCTCGTCCTTTCTGCCAAAAACAGCGCACGCAGCCTGATGGCCGAAGCGTTGTTCAACGTGCTGGGCAAAGGTCGGTTTCGGGCGTACAGCGCTGGCAGCCTGCCCAGCGGCCAAGTGAACCCTTTCGCCATCGAACGATGCGAGGCGCTTGGCTATGACCTCTCGCAACTGCGGAGCAAGAGCTGGGATGAATTCGCGACCAACGACGCGCCGCACATGGATTTTGTTATCACGGTTTGCGACCACGCTGCGGAGAAGGTCTGCCCGATTTGGCCAGGCCATACGATGACAGCGCATTGGGGGTTCGAGGACCCGACCGCATTCGAGGGCGATGAAGATGAGAAGCGGCGAGTCTTCGACAGGGTCTATCGACAGATTCTCAACCGCGTTGGGCAGTTTGTGAATCTGCCTTTAAATGTCCTGGACCGTAACGCCATCCATCGCGAGATGCGAGCAATTGGCGCTACGACCGCTGTGGAAACGAACGAGCCCAAATCACAGCCCGATTCCGGCGACGTGTCGGGCGGTCAGACTTCTTGAGGCCTGCTTGACCGACTGGTCGCACGACTTATCGCTACGGATTTCGAACCTCTAAGTCTTGGCCGTCCAGGTTTCGGTTTTTGGTACACAGCCATCACTGCTATTCGCGGGTCGACTCAACCGGCTCGACGGGCGACCAATTGTCGACGATAGACCGGTAGGCCTAGATTGGAATCGTGGTCGAGTAATGCTAGCAGCGGCAGTCGCGGCAACGCCGCGGCCTGCGCAGCCCTCGAAAATCCGTTCATGCTCAAAGCGTTGCCGCCGTACTGCGCAGGATATCCACAGCTTTGCCAACAGAATCTGTGGATAACCCGGCGCGGCATGCAGCCAAAGCTAGGCTTTTCAGGGGCGATATTGCTGACGGTGTCTGCAACGCGTACGGTAGTATGCGCCGGTGCCGACCTCCACAGGCACCTTAGTCTTTCAGGTTTTGGCGGGGCTGCCCGCTTTCATAGGTTCGATGCCCCCATCGTGGCAACCAGCGTTTTGATTGGTGTGGAATCCAGCATCCGAAGGCCTGCGCGGAGCAGTTCGCTTTTCTTCACGTGTAGGCCGTTTGCCAGGTATTTCTGCTTGAGGGCTGCGATTCTTGCGTGGTCTGACTTGGGCATTGTGACGCTGTCGCGGACCACTTTATCGTTCTTAAGTCGTTTCGAATTCGCTTCAGGCGTCGGCTTTGCCGAGACACCACCTCCCGCCTCTAGATTTGCCTGCGGGAGCGACGCGTCGGTCTGCTCGTCGCTACGAACGCTTGATTTCGCGGACTGTGCGGACTTCTTGGTTTTGTCTTTGGTAGAACGCTGCGTTTTCGGAAAGTGAAAGGCCCTTCTTGGTAGGGGCCTTAATTTGGGGCGTAGTCATAGACACTCATCCGGAACAAAAAAGAGTATATACCGTTTCGGTCACGCGAAAGACAGAGCCTCAAAGGCGATGCAGTTTTAAAGTATGTAACTAATGATTATCAAAATATCTGACGAAATAAAAACAAAATACCGATAGATGATTTCAATTGGAACGCGAACGATTGTGCGAGTTAAATCGCGTCTCTTGGACGTCGTCCACTCTCAAGATGGAGCATTCAAATGGCTCACCCGAACATAGAGGAAGTCGTACGAGCTATTGCAGAGGACACGCAGGCGTCGCTCGACACTGTTTCCAAGGGATATTCAGACGTATTGGCGCAGTTTGAAAGAAGACGCGCGGATTCACGACTTCATTCCATTGTTTGTCGCGAAACGGGTTCGCGAACAACTAAAAGGCGATTTTGCGTAGGCGCTAGGTACGGCCAGACGCGCTTTTGATGACGCCCCCCGCGCGCGGGCGTTCCAGTCGCTTCTGCGAGAAAACGAGCAACGAGCCGCCCGAAGGTCGACTTTCCACGCCGGCTTCGGGTATGGTCCACGCCCCTATAATGAAGCGCGAATACGATGGAAACAAGCTGCGGCGACCTGACCACGGTCGAGATTGAACTCAATGGAGTCCGGGTGCGGGGACGCTACCGCGTCATGGGTAAAACGGTCGTCGTCTACTTCGACGAAAAAATCAAATTCGTCGACTATGGGATGGACAGACCCGAGACTGTCGCAAAATGGCTCCTCTCTGACTTGTCCCGAGCGAAGCCCCGGAAGCAGAGGATGTGGTAACAGCATACGGACGGAAAGATGGAGCTGCGCCCGCTGGCAATAACACTGCTGTAAACATAGCGTCGATTGGACCTTTGCAAGAGTTGCTTTGTTTTTCCCGTCTCTCACAGGCTTTGTTTTTCCCGTCTCTCACAGCGGACTCCTTCTTGCATCGACTCTGGCTACGAAACGCCACTTCCCGGTGCATCAGAATTCCGGTCCGAAACGACCACATGTCTCGGTACGTTTATGCGTACAACGGTGACTCACGAAGAGGAACACCATATGACCGACAGAGCACAAGTTGAGAGCACATCTGTTCAAACGGCGGAGACAGAATTCGGCAAGTACGCGACGCCCTTGGTCCATGAAGCGATAACGCAAGCGTCCACACTCGATGCGGACCCGGATGCCGAGGTCCTACATAAGCTTCGCGTGGCATTAAGACGCCTGCGCACGCTACTGTGGGCTTACCGCCCAATGCTGGACAAAGACTTTGACAACCAACAGCGCGCGATATACAAGTTTCTCGCAAGCGCAGCCGGCGATACTCGCGACTGGGACATTCTGATGGAGCTGCTGACCGAACTTGGCGAGCCAAAGCTGGCGGGGGCGCTTCAGCAGAGCCGCGATGCCGCTCTGAAAACCAGTCGAGAAACGCTTTCACATGCAAGTATCAAGAATGTCCTCCACGACGCAGTGAGCGAGGCAAACAAAGAGCTAAACACGGCACCTCAGCGCACGCCTCTGAAGAAGTTCGCATGCAAGCGAGTAGCCGCAGCCGAAGAGCAACTGAGGAAGCGTATGAAGCGCGCTTCGCGAGCGAAGCGTTCAGACTACGCGCTGTTCCATGGGGTACGCAAAGCTGGAAAGAAAGTTCGTTACCTTCTAGAGTTTTTTGAGCCCTTGCTCGAGAAGAAGCAGCGAAAGGGCATGAAGAAGTTGAAGCTTCTGCAAAAGCGATTCGGCGCGCTTAATGACGTCGTAGCAAGTCGCGAACTGTTGCAGAGCAATCTTGGTTCGATACCGGATGAAAAGACAGCTAGGAGAGCAATTCAGTCGCTCAAGAAGGAGAAAAAGCGACGGGCCAAGGCCGCTGCGAAGATGCTATGACGACTGCCTTTGAGGCTAGCCCGTTGGGGCATAGCTGCTGCCTAGACAACGCTGGCGCTAGCTTGCCGGATTTTGATAAGTGCTCGGCAGCCTCACCGTGCTTGCGAACTGCCGACAAGTCAATATGTGAGAGCGCGCCATATGCCCGTCAAGGGCGCTAAGATGAATTCTTGATTAAACACGATAACTCATTGAGCAGACTTCCGCTGGCTTGATATATCCACCTTGGCGGCAGGATGTATTAGACCAACCATAGCCACGGTCGAATTTCGGCCGACGCTGCGTGGTGTTGAACCGCGGCCACTCGCCTGCGAGATAGAATCACCTTCCCGTATGCAACGGGCCCTGACAAGGATTTGGATTGCCGAACTGCTAGCAATGCGTGGGAGGCAAAATGCATTTCTCCAAGAGACGGTCCAGCAATCGAGGGGCGTGGGTTGCGCTTCACGCAAAGGAACGAGTGAGTCAACGGTCTACTTTCTCGGCAACGTCTGTTCGAGAAATGGTGGACGCAGGTCGATGGGTGCCACTCGGGGAGGGTGAGCCCAACCGGCGTTTTTGCCTTGTCTATAGTAAATCGGACGACCGCTGTTTCGTCGTCGTGCAAGACATCGGCAATTGGGCCGTCGTGACCGTTCTGCCACTCTGGATGTGGAACAACGGCGCTTTGTCGGAAAGGTCGCCGCAGGCAGACGAGGCTCGAAGGTTGGCGCTCGAACCACAGTCACGCGAATCAAAACGAGAAAAAATCAGATACCAGTCCCGACGACGCCCGACCGGTCTGTTCAGGCGTAGACGATAAGTCTGCCAAAAGAGCGATGACGCGCGCCACGCACGACGGCCATCACCGCGCGCCTTTACGGCCGCTTCATCAAAACATCGCGCAGCCAAGCGTGCCTGGAGGCGATGTTCTAGTTGCCGGAAGTCTCTCCACGTCGCCACTCAACATGACGAGCCTGGCTCATCAATGAACTCCGAGACAACGAGGGCAGACGGCCGGGGTCGTGGTGGCTCCCGTTTCGACGCACACAGACAGCGGTCGCGCTGCAGGTCACCTTGCGCGAAATCATTGCGTTTCACGTTGCTGAAGAAATCGTGACCCCTACTGCGGAGGAACCCGGGTCGGCACAAGTGTGGCGAATTACTCAATCCGAATTCGAGTGGCCGACGGAAGACGGCGTCAGGCTAAGCGACGTTATTAGGCATCAGTCGCGACGATAAGGAACGAGCGACGTGTTCGAGGCTCCTTCTCGCGCCAAGCCTTAGGGGATGAATCTGACGGATGCACGGAAGTGCGCATCTCACGCGCTCGGCGACCGCGCCATCGCGCCAATTTTTGCCCCCGAGGTGTTGGGCGCGGAGAAAAGCGCGTGCTCGCGCGCGCTATCAGGCCGGCATGGGGTCTTTGAATAGTCGCTGCACGAAGTTTTGCCGCGCGAGAAGTCTCTGCTTGCACCGCCTCTGTCACCGCCAAGACCACTTCCCATGAAAGAGCGTCTTCCCGATTCGCATCCTCCAGTTCCGCGAGAAACTCATGCCAAAATTTATTACCTCTGTAGGACCGACCGGGACCGCGCACGGACCGCAACCTCGCCAATAAGGCCGCCGTGCGCGCGGCCTCAACTCGCGCTGCTTTCTTGAGCGCCCGAGAATGACCCCAAACGCCGCCTCGCCTGCTGACAAATGACGCGACGATGAAGGCCAGCATCGTAACGACGACAAGTGCCTGATTGCTCTGGAGCAAATTTTCGTATGCCATGCAGTCACCTTGGGCTAGCTAGGCTAAGTTTTTGTTGCAAATCAAAAATAGATTCGAGAACGGCTTTCTAGGCGACGGAAAGGACCTCAGGTTGGATGACGAATCGTTCCTACGAGGCGGAGTGGTGTCTTCGATTTTTGTTGCCGTGCAGCGAAGCCTTATTCTCAAGTGGCACGCGGCGAAGTCAAGAGGCGCTGAGGCGCGCGTCCAACGCGTGCAACGCGGATGCCACGATGGTCGCGGCGGGTTGATGATTTCTAACGAAAATCCCGATATCCTACATCGCCGTGCTTCCAGACCTCAAGAACCGTTATCGAGTGGTAGCAGGCGATAGGGCTTTGCGCGCTCCACCACGCTGCCACCATTCTTTGACTCGAATCTGACGCATTCGTTACATACGCTCTCAAGGTTGCCCGACAAACGGTCAGCACGCATCGCGCGCTTTCACATGGAGAGAGACATTTCGACGAAATGCATCGCGTTTTCAAACAATGATGTAATGCGCAACGAGTCCTGGGGGTCAGCTATCCTCTTCAGCAACGCGCCCGCGTCGGACGCGCCTGTCTTCTTGCTGATGGGCACCTCGTGCGTTAGTGCCTGGGGATAGGCGCCTGCCTCGTGGTCCGCCCGCTCTTGCCGGCGTTCGGGTCGCCGCGAAACCCCGCCATGGCGGGGAGCGACTCGCCCTGTGGCTCGACGCTATGAATGTTTGCCGATTCGGCCGGAATCCGCCGGACGTCGCAGCCAACTCAATCCTCAAGCTTATGCGCAAACGTACAGGCCACCTAGTCCCTGTCGAGTGACCTCACGACCGCCTTGCCGGCGCTGCTCGTCGAAGCCAGCAAGGATGGCGGAAACTGCTACGCTGCCCTGTACGAGCGGCATTACAAGGAACTTCGCACCGCATCGGCAACAAGCGACTGCATCTGATTCTGTCGAATACTTTCGACAGCGACAGTGGCGACCCGGACAAGGAGAACAAGCCGGCACGGGCTGCGCTCCACCATTCCGGTGTGGATGTCCTCGACCGCATCCTTCCCGATGGCAGTCACATCGGACACAATAAGTTCATGCTTTATCTGAACAGCAAAAGCGAACCCACTGCGGTGCTGACGGCCTCCATCAACTGGACGTCCACGGGTCTCTGCGCCCAGACCAACAACAGCCTGCTTGGTAACGCAGAATTTGCGTCGGCTAACTCTAATCGTCCCGACTTTACAAACGCCTGCGGCACTGCGGCCCAGTCATAAGCCTTGTCGTCGAGTGGCGGTAGGACAGCGCCGCCGAGTTGCTCTGTGTCGTGCCCAACTGGTCCTCATCCAATCGATTGCAGTCCACCGGACAAGCGCAGTCGCTCGCCTTTCCTCCTTCTAGGGGCTACCGTGTAACGGGCCGTTCATCTCGGCCAGAACGGCGGGCTTGTCGGCTATAGGCGCGGCTATGGGAAATCCCGCTGTACTGAAGTCGGCAGCGACGAGGAAGACGAAAGCGAGGGTTGACCCAGGTCTGGTGTCTGAGGCGCCCGCAGCCCTTCGGGCCGACATCAAGGACACAAGTCGCAAAAACGCTCGCATCGGGGTCGTTGAGGCGGCTGCCTTCGGCGGCAGACTTTTGACTTTCACGGAAACGCCGGTCGGATGTCGCGCGAAGGAAGTGCGCGCTACGCGTGAGCAAGCTCACGACGTCAGTTCCCTCGGAGCCGCGGCTTGTGTAAGGGACGCTCGCCGCTCGACGACGTCCGCCCATGGCTTAAGCGGCGTCCCGCTCGGCCGGAGCCGACGCCTTTTCGTCCGAAGAGGATTCGTCGCCCGAATCATCGGCCGGTTGTGCGTTGGCAGCTTTGACACTGCAACACAACACTCGATGATACTGCAGGCCGGCTTGCGAACAGAGATGCTGCCCGAGGACGTATCGCTTCAGGGTTGTATGCGTTCGCGCGGTTTTCATCGCGCATTCGACTTGCTGCAGAGTTGTTTCGATGGGCAGAATGAGCGCTTCGTCAACCTGAAGGTTGATAAGCAACGCAGCGATGGAGTCGGGAGTGATGATTGCCTCCAAGGAATCCATACAGCAAGTCGGACATCGGTCAAAAAATTCACTTTTGGCCGAACGTGCTTTCTAATGAGAGCTTTCCCTATTTTTACAGCGGGCTCCCTTCTGTGTGGTGAAGCTCGCCGTGCAGTGCGTCTCTCATTCTCATAGGCTACTGCCGCCGAAGATTGAGCGCAATCGGGTTTTCGCAAACGCCATAATTTTATTTTGGACAATCTGTCAGATTTACCTTTGACGTCACTTGCGCGTAGCAAAAGACATTGCAAGGTGGGTTCAGCTAACCGTCGACAATGCGGTTTGGTCGTCGCTTAAGTCTCAAGCGGTTTGAGCCGCGTCGGCTGCATGGCCTGAGTTGAGCGATTGGTTCGTGCCGGCGCTCGATGGAGCGTTTTCCTTCAAGTCCTGTCTTTCCGGCGGACTATGGCGCCTGCGGAAAGCCGCGCAGACATTCATTCACGACGTTCAATCATAGGTGTGTCATCCCGGGAGTTAGGAATTTTAAGAACCGCGCGGTTCAGCTGATTTCAAAACCGTCATCATGCGTTCGACAGCGGTGAACAAACATCGATGCGGGACACCGCACGTTGTTTTTCGGAGTAGTCTATCGTAGCGATTGCGCAGACCCGCAACACTGGGCATCTAAGGCCAGCGTTACTCCTCGGCCAAAGTGCCAGCGAGGGCAGGCACATGACCGGATGGCATATCGATGCAGCAGGATGTGAGTATGGCGTTTGGAGCCCCAAGCGGTTGCTGACTCACGTCAGCTGCCGCCGGATTTTGGTAGCTCATTCGGATAGGGCCGTCGGCGACTCCCTTGCCCTGCTGTTTGGCATCAAAGGTTTCGCGGCAATACACGGGCATGACATGTCGACCACCGGCGCCATCGTTCGAGCATGGCAGCCCCAGGCCGTCTTGTTTGACACCCGGCTGGTGCCTCTCGGACAGTCCTCGTTCATCAGGGGCTTGCACGATGCACCTGAAAACGAATCAAGGCTATTGCTCGCAATGAGCGGGGCCGCCCAGTTTGAACGCGTTGAGACACTGCGGAGACAAGGATTCGATGGATACTGTCGGCAGCCCTGCCCGCTTTGGCACCTCGCAGAATTGCTCTCAGCTTTCTTTGCGCCGCTCGGCGAAGCGTAGCCTGGCAAAGCCATGACGCTGCCGGCTCTGCTCGAAATTTCGAGATGAACCGCCCCGGCGACACGAGATAAGAAGGTTCCCCGATTCACAGCTCCGGCTATTGACTGCCAAGCATCATCGGTGCCGACTATACACGAGCGGTTCGTACTCTATGCCTGGCAGTTGCATCGCAAGTGGATTTGCGCGAATCAGGCTGCCTACGCTTTCTGACTCTAATGAACGAAGGGGCTGTTGACTTTCCACGCCAGGTCGACGCTATTGTCGACAGCCTGAAGAACAGCTCTGGTCCCACGGACGCGTTTCGTTTTTCCGTTCGAGGTGTTCGCCGCTACACTCGCCTCAGCGAGCTAACCCTCAAGGTGAGGGGACTCGGGCTGCGGGCCTCGTTCACTACGACGACCGCAGGCCGCGCTAAATGCCCCGGAAAGCTGGAGCGGCTCTCGTCTAGTCTTGAGGCCCAACCCACGTGACACGACAGAGTGACGTGGAAAATTTGGAAGAGTCCAAAACGTTGTGCCGTCTGAGGCGTCGGACTATTATCGAGACGGGCAGCGTGGCCGAGCCCTGCCTGTGGTCACATCCCTGCACGCTAGCCTTTTCAAGGGGCCGCGATGTCGCAAATTCAGCACGTCTTCGTTCTCATGCTCGAGAACCGCTCCTACGACACCATCTTTGGTCTGTCGAATTTCACTGGCACGTCGCCCGGCGGCGGTGCGACAAACGCCATCGGACTGCCCGCTCCGCCGATTATCAATTTCGGCCGAACTGGTGCCTCTTATCAGCTGGGCCACCGCTCACCCTACGCGCTGGGCTTTGACCCGGGGCACGAGTTTTCTGACATCGCTGTGCAATTGTGTGGCCTCGCCGTCGCGAGTGCCGACGCTGTCAGGAACGACACGCTGGTGCTC
>NZ_FCOG02000607.1 GCF_001544975.2 Caballeronia arationis
GGTTGAGGGCCACACCCGCAAGGGCCGTCCTGCTTTGTCGAAGGACCTGCCCCGCACGCGCGTCGAATACGACCTGAGCGACGAACAGAAGGCCGCATTCGATACGCTCGAGCGCATCGGCGACGAGCGCAGCGAGACGCTGCACTACGAGCCGTCCAGGCTCACCGTCATCGAGCACGTTCGCTTCAAGTACGCAGCGAAGAAAGATGGCGATTCGACCATAGTGACCGCCAGCGCCCAGCCGTCGCCGCTGCCGAAGAGCAATGCGAGCGCGAGCCTGCTGGCAAACATTCTGGTCAACACCTATGTCGATCATCTGCCATTAAACCGTCAGGAGATGCGCTACGCGCGCCGTGGCGTGTACCTGCCTCGGGCGACGCTGTGCGAATGGAAGCTCGCGGCGGCCGAGTTGCTCGAAGTGCTGCTGCCACCGCTGCGGGTTCATCAGTTGCAGGCGCCCCGCATGCACGTGGACGACACCTGTCACGGATCGGCGTAATCGAGCCGGGGATGGTCGGCCTAATGAGGCCACGCAGAGTAGCCCCGAAACGCAATTTC
>NZ_FCOG02000087.1 GCF_001544975.2 Caballeronia arationis
AGGAACCTTGCTCGCACCTCCTACAACTGCCTGAGTTCGAAAAGTACAAGGCCACCTGATGAACGCCCCGAGGCGTCCACGAACAAAACCCAATTTTGCAGGTCCGACTACCTACACTGGCGGGACGAACGTCGCGGCCGGCACGCTCGCGGTGGGTGACGCGCTGCACCCCGACGCTGCGCTGTCGGGCGGCGGCGCTACCGGCGTGGCGAACGCCGCGACTCTTGGCGGTCACGGCAGCGTGACGGGCAATGTCACGAACGCGGGCACGATCGCCGTCGCCGATGCACTTCCCGCGTTCGCTGGCACAGGCCCGGGCGCCTTCACGATCAACGGAAACCTGACGAACGCCGGCGTGGCGTCGGTTGGCGGCGCGGGCGTCGGCAACCGGTTGAACGTGATCGGTAACTACGCGGGCCAGAACGGCACGCTCGCGCTGAATACCACGCTCGCCGGCGACAACGCGGCGTCGGACCGACTCGTCATCAGCGGGGTGGGATCGACGGCCACCGGGACGTCGGCGATCAAGATCAACAACGTCGGCGGCGCCGGAGCGGCCACCTTGACCAACGGTATTCAGGTAATCGAGGCGAACGGCGGCGCTACAACCGACCTGAGCGCGTTCCGGCTCGCGGCGCCCGTGAAGGCCGGTGCGTACTCTTACTACCTGGCGAAAGGCGGGGTCACGGACGGAACGTCGCAGAACTGGTATCTGCGCAACACGATCCCGGCAGCAGCAGCACCTGCAACGACCGCGCCGCCCGGCGCCTCCAGCGCACCTTCAGTCACCCCCAGCTCGGCGCCCGGCGCACCCAGCTCGGCGCCCGTCGCATCTGGCGCGCCTGTCGCATTGCCCGCCAATCCATCGCAGCCGGTCTCGGATCAAAATCCGCTCGTCGCGCCCAACACGCCGATCGCCGCGCCCGGCACGCCGCGAGCGCTTGCCGCTGCCGTCGGCAATCCGCCTTCGGTCGTCACGCCGATCTATCGCCCGGAAGCACCGATCTACGCCGCCATTCCGATGGTCGCGCGGCAAATCGGCATCCAGCAGATCGACACCTTCCACGATCGTCAGGGCGAGCAATCGCTGCTCGACGAAACCGGCTCGCTGCCCGCCGCGTGGGGCCGTGTGTGGGGCGGACATACGGTGCAAAGCCAGGACGGTACCCTCAATCCGGAGTTCGACGGTTCCATCTACGGCTTGCAGGCGGGGCATGACATCTACGCCGATTCGCGTCCGAGCGGGCATCGGAACCACTACGGCTTCTTCGTGGGCTTCACGCGCGCAACCGGCGACGTCAACGGCTACGCGCTCGCGACACCCAATCTGGACGTCGGCCATCTCGCGATCAACGGCTACAGTCTCGGCGCGTACTGGACGCACATCGGTCCGGGCGGCTGGTACACGGATGCGGTGCTGATGGGCACGTCGCTCACGATCGATCCGCAATCCAACGACGGCACCGGCGCGACGACGCATGGCCGCGCAGTCAGCGGTTCGGTGGAAGCCGGCCTACCCATTCCGATTGCCTATGGGCTGTCGCTGGAGCCGCAGGCGCAGATCGTGTGGCAAAACCTGTCGATCAACGATCTGAACGATGGCGTCTCCACCGTTTCGTTCAGGCATGGCAACACGTTCCTCGGCCGGCTCGGCGTGCGGCTCTCCGGCAACTATTCCACGCGCTTTGCGGCGTTGCAGCCGTACTTGCGGCTCTCGGTGCTGCGCAATTTTGGCGCCGGCGACGAGGTCACGTTCGGCGGCACCACGACCTTGCCGGGTTCGGTCGGCCAAACCGCGGGACAGATCGGCGCGGGACTCGTCGCGCAGATCAGCAAATCGAGCAGCGCCTATGCGACCGTCGCATACCTGACGAATTTTGGCGGCACACACCAGCGCACGGTGACCGGCAATGCCGGGCTCAGGTGGTCGTGGTAAGTCGCGGCGAGGCCCGCCGATAGCGTCGCGGGACGTGCCGGTTGCCTACGGCGCGACCTTCTCGATTTCCTCATACGCGCGATTGAGCCAGACCTTCACCCGCTGGCGTTCGAGCATGCCCAGTCCGGTGCTCGCGCGATCCGGATGATGCGCCGCCGCCCAGAAGCTGGAATTTTTCTGGTCGATCTTCTGCATCGTCGTGTCGGGAAGATGGCGCAGCGATACGACGCTCGCGCCAAGCGCTTCCGCGCGCTGGCGTTCGCCTGACGCTTCCAGCAGCTCGAAGCGATCACCACGGATCTCGTTCAGCACGATCACGAGACGCAACTTGCCGCCGAACTGATCGAGCCATTGCCGCAGCAGATCGACCGAATCGCGGCCGGCGTCCATCACGTGCCACCACGTGAGTGCGATCCCGCTTTCCTGCGCGATGCCGAGTACGTCGGAGTCCTCGAACCATTTCGATATCGACTGCTGGGTCTGCGCCGCGAGGTCGACGACGATGCGGCGCTCCGGCTGTTCCAGCGCATGCTCGATCACCGGGTCGAGGCTGTCGTGGTCGTCCAGCACCGCGGGCGCGGCGAAATCGGCGTAGTAGCGCAGCAGCGCTCCGTGCGAGCGGTCGGTGTCGAAGCCGAGGAACGGCAGGTTGCGGTCGATGAAATACTGGGCCAGCACGCGGGCGACGAGCGATTTGCCCACCCCGCCTTTTTCCCCGCCGATGAAGTGCACGAAGCTCATGTGTTCGAATCCTTGTTGTCCTGAGTGGGTCTGCCATGCGGGCACGCAACGCGGCCGCGGTACAGGCTACACGGGCAATATTCGCGCGGGCGGGCTTTTTTCGTGACGCAGGGTGCCGCCCATTCTGACAGCCGGATCTGGCCGTGCGGCTTGTCGTGCAGCGGCGAGCCGGAACTTCATCGGCACAGTAGCGGGCCTGGCGACGAACCCGCGAACGCAAGCCGCCCGGGCGGCGGCTTGCGGATAGTGCCGAAGTGTCGATGCAGGCGAGGGCGTCAACTCAGCCACTTCATCATGAGTGTAGCGAACACGATCATGCCGGCGCCTCCGATGCGCGTCGAAATCTGCGCGAACGGCATCAGGCCCATCCGGTTCGAGGACGACAGGATCGCGACGTCGCCCGTGCCGCCCAGTCCGCTATGGCAGGCCGTGATTATCGCGGCCTCCACGGGATACATCTTGAGCCAGAGCCCCACGAAGAAGCCCGAAATGATCATGGCGATCACAGTGGACGCACAGATGACGAAGTAGGCCGGCGAGAACGCGGCAACCAGCTTGTCCCACGATACGAACAGCGTCCCCAGGCCGACCAGGATCGCAAACGTGAGATTTGTCGACATGAACTTGTACATCTGGTAAGCGCCGACTTCCATCGACTCGGGAATCGCGTGGGCAAGTTTCAAGAGGGCAGCCGCGACGATCATGAGCACCGGGCCAGGGATGCCCGTGATCGGTGCGAGCAGCGCGCCGAGGATGAAAAGCGTGCAGCCGAGCAGCAGGCCGAAACCCATCAGGCGCAGATCCAGCGCCGCTTCGGCCTTTTGTGCCTTGAGCAGTTCCTGGTCTTCTCCCGTGCGCACGAGCATGCCGTCGCCACTGTACGAAGCATGTTTTTCGCCGAAGCGTTTCAGGATGCCGCTCGCGAGAATCGCAACGACATTGCCGATCAGGGCTGCCGGCACCATCGTGGCGATCAGGTGTCCCTGAGCCGTGCCGGTGATCTCCGAATAGCCGATGGAGAGCGGCAGGATGCCTTCGCCGATGCCGCCACCGAGGATCGGAATGACGATATAGAAGAACACGTGCTTCGGATCGTAGCCGAACAACAGCCCGACGAGAATGCCCGCTGCAATCGCCGTTATCGTGCCCACCAGCAGAGGCACGAACATCTTGAGAAACCCCTGGATGAGAATCTTGCGGTTCATCCCGAGAATGCTGCCCGCGACCAGACACGCGATATACAGATACTGAAGATTCGCGGTCTTCATCGTCGTGGTGATGGCCTTGAGCGTCGTGTCGTCCATCAGCTTGTAGCCGAGCAATGCCGAAGGAACGAAAAGGCAGAGAATGGCCGGGCCGCCTATGTGCCTGAACAGCGGAATGCGACGTCCGATTTCGCCCAGCAGCAGCCCGGACAGCATCAGCACCGCGAAGCCGCCGATCATGTCGTTGGGAAGCTTTTTGGTCACGATGGCGAGGATCGTCACGAGCGCCACGGCGCAGAACATCGGAAGCGGCATGCCGCCGATCGTAAAGTTCGACAGCAGCGATTGCCGTCCGAGCGGCGCGACGCTCGCGTGCGTTGAGGTACTTTCCATTTCACGTCTCCGGAGGGGAATTTCATGTGCCTGCTTTCACCGCGGGCCTGCCAGACTGCGCTGGCTTAGGCTGCCGGCCCGCGGGGTCGGACGCTCCTGCGTCGCTTGCTAGGCGCGTTGTTGTTTCGGAAGGTCGATCTTCATCCACGGGTGATCCGCGTAGTGACGGGCTTCGAATGCGTCGATGGCCTCGGCGTCGCTCAGCGTCATTCGGATCATGTCGAGACCTTCGACGAACATGCGCTTCTGCCGCTCTGGCAGGTCGAACGGATATTCGTCGCCGTCTGCCGTCACCACGCGCTGGCGCTGGACGTCGATCGTCAGCTGGCTCTTCGCGGGGTCGCTGACCAGTTCGATGAGCGCCGCTACGATCGATGGATCGAGCATCACGAGCAGCAGGCGGTTGTTGAGCGCGTTGAAGTAGAAAATCTCTCCGAAGCTCGGCGCGATCACCGCTTCGAAACCCGCCTGCTGCAAGCCCCAGACGGCATGTTCGCGGCTTGAGCCGCATCCGAAGTTCGCGCCGGTGATCAGGATGCGGGCACCGCTGTAGGCTGGCTGATTCAAGACGAACTCGTTTCTGGGCAAGCCGGACGTGTCGGTCCGAAGGTCGTACAGGACGCCGCGCGCCAGTCCCGACTTGTCGATGCCGAAGAGAAACTGCTTCGGCATGATCTGGTCCGTGTCCAGGTTGTTGAGGGGCAGCGGAGCCGCGATTCCCGCGACGGTTTCGTGCTTAGACATGCTTAAACTCCTTGCGTACGTCGACGATGCGACCGGCCAACGCGGCTGCGGCGGCCATCGCCGGGCTCATCAGATGGGTTCGTGCACCGCGTCCCTGGCGGCCTTCGAAATTGCGATTGGTCGTGGATGCGCAGCGCTGGCCGGGCTGAAGGATGTCGTCGTTCATCGCGAGACACATCGAGCAGCCGGGCTGGCGCCACTCGAAGCCCGCTTCGATCAGCGTGTTCGCAATGCCTTCTCGCTCGGCCTGCTCGCGGACCATCCCGGAGCCCGGCACCACCATCGCGCGAACCGACGGCGCGACCTTGTGCCCTCGCACGACGTCGGCGACGGCCCGCAAGTCTTCGATGCGAGCGTTCGTGCACGAGCCGATGAACACATGGTCGATCGCTAGGCCGTCGATGGCTTCGCCCGCGTCGAGCCCCATGTAGTTCAGCGCCTTCGACGCGTTGTGGCGTTCGAGCGGTTCGCTCGACAGCGCCGGGATGCGGTCGGCGATCGAGATCGCCTGGTCCGGGCTCGTGCCCCAGGTTACGAAGGGCGCGACCACGCTCGCGTCGAAGCGGTGCGTGACGTCGAAGGTCGCATCGGCATCCGACCTGAGTTGCTTCCACTGTTCGGCGGCCGCGGCGATATCGCTCTGCGACAAGTCCTTGATTCGCTCTGCGACGTAGCGGACCGTCGTGTCGTCCGGCGCGATCAGCGCGCCACGCGCGCCGGCTTCGACGGTCATGTTGCACAGGGTCATGCGCGCTTCCGCGGACAGCGCCTCGATCGCCGGGCCGCTATATTCGACGGCATATCCGCGTGCGCCCTGCGCGCCGATCTTCGAGATGATGTAGAGCACGAGATCCTTCGACGTCGTGCCTTCGGGAAGCGCGCCATCGACGCGGATATGCATGTCGCGCGCGACCTTGTAGACGAGCGTCTGCGTCGCGAGAACGTGCTCCACTTCCGACGTGCCGATGCCGAAACCCAGCGCGCCGAGCGCACCGTAGGTGGTCGTGTGGCTGTCGCCGCACAGCACGACCATGCCCGGCCGGATCAGCCCGATCTCCGGCGCGACGACATGTTCGATCCCCTGCTCGCGATCCGTCACATCGAACAGGTGAATGCCGTGCTTGCTGCAATTGCGCGTGAAGTTGGCGGCCTGGTTGGCGGCCGCATCGATCATGATCGTGCGCTTGCCGACGGCGACCGGATGGGTCGGGATCACGTGATCGACAATGCCCATCTGCTTCTCGGGACAGCGCACGGGAAGGTTCTTTTCGGCAAGCCCGGCAAAGGCCTGCGGGCTCGTGTACTCGTTCATGATGTGCAGGTCGGCATACAACGCGACGTGCTGCTCATCGATCCGGAACGCCGTATGGCTTCCCACGATCTTCTGGTAAAGCGTCTGTGCCATCGTCTCTCTCCAAACTGGCTCGTTTGACGACCGGGATCCAGTCGTTTGAAGAAGTGTAATTCGGTAGCGACAGCGATAAAATGCAGACTCCTTTAACCTACTATTAAGTTTAATTTAACAATGGACTCGATCGCCGACCTGGATTTCTTCGCGCGGCTGGTCACGCAGGGCAGCCTCTCGGCGCTCGCACGCGAACTGGGCGTCACGCCGCCCGCGATCAGCGCGCGGCTGAGCCAGCTGGAACGACGGCTCGGGGTGAAGCTGCTCAACCGCACGACGCGCCGGCTTGCCCTGACGCAGGAAGGAGAGCTTTATCTGGGCACGGGTTCGAAGCTACTGGAGCAGGTGCAGGAACTGGAGCGGATGGTGTCCAGCAGTCGCGAACTGCCACGCGGATTGCTGAAGGTGAACGCGACGTTTGGCTTCGGGCGTCGTCACATCGTCCCGGCGCTGTCCGAGTTTCGCCGCCAGTATCCCGATGTGGAAGTGCAACTCGACCTGACCGACCGGCCGATGAATCTCGCGGAGTTCGCATTCGATGTCGGCATCCGTTTCGGCGAGTTGCCGGATCAGCGTGTCGTGGGAAGGATGCTCGCGACGAACCGCCGTTTCGTTTGCGCATCGCCTGCCTATCTCGAACAGTTCGGTATCCCCAGGCTTCCCGACGATCTGAGAAGCCATCGCTGCCTGGTTCTGAGAGAGAACGACACCGCCTACGGCACGTGGCACTTCACCAAGGGCAAGCGGCACGAACTGGTCAAGGTGCAAGGCACCATGAGCAGCAACGACGGAGAGGCGACGCTGCGCTGGGCGCTGGACGGACATGGCGTGCTCGTGCGCTCGGAATGGGACGTCCAGTCGTATCTCGATGCGGGAACGCTGAAGCGCATGCTGGCGGACTGGTCGCTGCCGCCGTCGGACATCTACGCGATCTATCCCGAGCGCCTCAATTTGTCGGCGAAAGTGCGCGTGTTCATCGATTTCCTCGACCACTATCTCAAGCGATAAACATTGGGAACGCGCTTCCGAACGACCTAAGATCAGAAACAGCAATTTCGTCGATGCGACGCGATGTCCGGATCACCGGTTCGGTTTGCTGCACTGCGTGCGTCGTCACCATGCTGAGGGCACCAAGGAGACGTCGACGATGAACGGGAAGCCAAACTGGATGAAGAATCTGGTCGGTGCCGCTGTAGTCTGCATTGCCGCGTGTCACTCGATGGCCGCATTCTCCGCGGGCATAACCGGTGCCGGATCGACGTTCGTGTATCCCCTATTGCTGAAGTGGGCCGCTACCTACCACACGAAAACCGGGCAGGAAGTGACATTTCAGCCCACGGGCTCGGGCAACGGCGTGTGGTAGATCAAGGCCGCGCAAGTCACGTTCGGCGCCTCGGACATGCCGCTCGCACCTGAAGAACTCCGCGCGGTCGTCGGCCAAGAGCCCCGTTTCAGCGTGACTCTTCCACCTTGAGCTTCGCGACCTGCCGCGCGTGCAGGGCGACGTCCGCGTCATCGAGCCAGAGCGGCTTGCGGCCGAAGCCCGTGTAGAGCGCAAGCTGATCGTCGTAATGCGGCGAGCGCGTGCCGTCGGGTGCGATAAAGCCGCTTTCTCCCGGAGCCACCACATCGAACGCCTGCACCTTGCCCCGCGCCGCTGAGCTTCCGAATACGATCAGGTCGTTCTCCGTTCCACGGTTCTGGTATTCGGGCACGCGAATCGCCTCCGATGCACCCGCCTGCGGCACGCCGAAGAAATTGTTCGCGCGAAACGTCAGCGCGACAGCGGGCGTGCGCCACGCGGCGATGTCCTTGCCCTGCTGTTCCGAGAGCTTCGTCCAGACGTCACCGAGCGCGGCGCGAACCACGTCGTCGGGTTGCTCGCCTGCAAACAGGTCGACGCGCTGCGGCACGCCAGAGCGCTCGCCGAGCAGCGCCTCGTAGAGAATCTTGCTGCCGGTGCTCAGGTTCATCGAGCCGGTCGGACCGTCCTGGGTCGTCTCGTAGCCGCTCGTCATGTACCACTTGTCGAATGGGGCAGGCACGGCTTTGGCCACGGTTCTCGTCAGCATCGAGCCAAGCCATGCGCTCATGATCGCCGAGCCGGGTTGCGCGTAGCGGCCGCTGTCCTTCGGATCGTCGTTGAGGCCATTCCATTGACGGAGCGTGTCGGCGATGCGGCGGCGCGGATCATCCGCGGGCAGCGATGCAGTGGCCCTTTCGATAAACGGAAGGAAATGACGCACGTTCAGATCGGCTCGGCTCGTGTCCTTGAGGATTTGCCAGACGTCGTCGCTGTCGAGGGTCGGGTGCGCGTCGATGCGCTTGCTGATTTCATCGACGCGATCGGCCGTGCCCCACAGGAAAGCGAACAGGTCGGAGGCGGGATAGCCCTTTTCCGGCGAGTTGTTCCAGTTCGCGATGTAGCCTGAATGCGGATTGTAAATCTGCGGATTGGTCGAGAAGGGCAGCAGTCCGCGCCAGTCCCATTCGCCGGTACCGGGCACCGGCAGCCGGGGATCGTGCCCATCGCGACGATGCGGATACGCTCCGGTATGCGCATAACCGATGTTGCCGTCGCGGTCGGCGTAGTACCAGTTGATCGTC
Organism: Caballeronia arationis; assembly: GCF_001544975.2. Classification (GTDB taxonomy): domain Bacteria; phylum Pseudomonadota; class Gammaproteobacteria; order Burkholderiales; family Burkholderiaceae; genus Caballeronia; species Caballeronia arationis. The sequence continues at coordinate 9,032 of NZ_FCOG02000087.1, forward strand.
AGCGCCTGCCGCGCCGCCTGGCTAGTCCAGCTCTTCCAATCGCGAGCCTGAGCCTGATGCGTCCATGCAAGCAGCGATTGCACTTCGAGACCGTCCCACGCGCGCGCCTTCGCGTAGGCCGTATGCTTCGCGTCGTCGCGCTGCATGACATTGCCGTGCACCGTACGGTACACGTCGAGGACCACGGGCGCGCCGTCCTTCACGTGAATGATCTCGGTGCGCTTTTGCATCTGCACCCAGCGGCCGTCATGCCAGTAGAAGTCCGGACGCGCGGGGTCGATGCGTTCGGCGTACATGTCGACGTCGTCGCCGAAGCCGGCCGTCGAACCCCACGATATCCGGCCGTTGTGGCCGAAGAGCATGCACGGATAAGCGAACGGCGTATTGCCGACGATGTCGAAGCCCGCGCCATGCAGGCCCACCCCATAAGTGTATGCCGGCGCAAACCAGCCGAATTGAGGTCCGTTGAGCATGATCGCTTTCGCGCCGCGCGCTCGTTCCTTGCCGATGATCCACATGTTGCTGGTCGTCGGAAAGCCTGCGGGACCGTTTGCTCCGCTTTGCGCATACTGCGCGAGCACCGTTTCGCGATTGGCCGCCGGATCGAGTGCGAGCAGCAGGCCGTCGTCTGAGCGCGCCAGGCGATCGGCCATCGGCGGCGCGGCGTCGTAGCGGGGCAGCGCGTAAGCGAGCGCCCCGTCGCTTTGCTGTGAGCCAACCTTGACAGCGTACGAACGTTCGCTAGCCGCGATCGTTGTGCGCGCATTCGGGTTCACGAGCCATTTCAGCTGGTTGAACAGGTCCATCGCGCGGGTTTCGCCGTAGCGGTCCGTCAGCGCGGTGAGGAGCGCGAGGTTGTCGACTTCGCTCGTGCTGTCGGAAAAACGGTTGGCCATCGTGCCGACGAACACCATCGCGACATCGAATGCGCTCCATGTCGAGGGGGCGAAGCCGAAGTCGTTGAACTGCTTCGGCATGAGCGTGCCGGGCTGCTCGCGAACGTGCGCGAGGTAGGCGTTCATGCCGGCGGCATAGCCGTCGAGAATGTCGCGCTCGCGCTGCGGCAAGGCCGCGATCTGCTTTTCGATCGAAGCGGGCCAATAGTTGCCGCGCGTGGCCTGATCGAACTTCACGAACTTGTCGCCGAGCACTTCGGCCACGGTGCCTTGCGTGCTGCGCTTGGCCATCTCCATCTGGAAGAGACGATCCTGCGCGACCGCATAACCGTAGCCATAGAACAGTCGATACACGGAATTCGCGTAGATATGCGGCACGCCATACTCGTCTCGCTTGATGACGACTTCATGCGCGGTGGCAGCGGCTTTGCCGGTTTCGGCCGCGTGCGCGGCGGGTACGAAGGGCGCGAGGGGCGCGATGGACACCGCAAGGGCAAGCGCAGTGAGCGGGCGGCGAATCAGGAAGGACATCGCGTCTCCATGTCGTTATCGATGGTTCGCGCCATCGTAAGGCCAACCGTCCGGTCGGTCAATGCGTGATGTCGGTCGTGCAAGCGCGCCAGGACCGGCTGCCGGGGGGCGATGCCGCCGCAGTTTAGAAAAACTAAACCATCGCATAGCAGGACGCCCCTGTACGCGCGGATTTTGGGTTCTTACCCTCGACCTCGTTCGATATAACGACGCCGGCAGCAGGTTCCAAAGCCCGCTCCGGTCACCCCAAATGCGTCGCAAAGGGCAACGCCTCGCTACGCGCCTGCCAGGGAGATTTCATGAAGAAAGCGATTGCCTGCCTGACGTTCTCGATGCTTGCGCTTTGCGCCCACGCGAAGGATGCGGCGGAGCTACGCTTCGGCGTCGACCCTTCTTACGCGCCGTTTGAATCCAAGGCGCCTTCGGGTCAACTCGTCGGCTTCGAGATCGACCTCGGCAACGAGATCTGTCATCGCCTGAACGTGCGCTGCGTGTGGGTGGAGACGGCTTTCGACGGCATCATCCCCGCGTTGCAGGGCCGGAAGTTCGAAGCGATCCTGTCGGCCATGTCGATCACGCCCAAGCGCGAGACGCAGGTCGCGTTCTCCACGCCGCTATTCAACACGCCAAGCCGCCTGATCGGCCGACAGGGCGCCGATATCCGGCCGAACGTCGAATCGCTGAAGGGCAGGCGCGTGGGCGTTGCTCAGGGGTCCACGCAGGAAGCCTATGCAAAGGCCTATTGGGCGCCCTCGGGAATCGAGGTGGTCTCGTATGGCAATCAGGAACAGGTTTATACGGACTTGCGCTCGGGGCGCATCGACGCGACGCTCACCGACATGATTTCGGGCAGCGAAGGCTTTCTGAAGACAGCGCAGGGCACGGGCTACGCGTTCCTCGGCGAGCCCGTGACCGACGCCAGGACGTTGGGCAAAGGCGCGGCAATCGGTTTTCGCGAGGACGACGCCGCGCTGCGCGAGAAGATCGATGCCGCCATCGAAGCCATGAAGAAGGACGGTACTTACCTGAAGATTCGACAGCGCTATTTCGACTTCGACATCTCGAGCGGTTGAGCGCAACGCCAGGTGCGGTATAGCGGGCGCGGAATCGTCAGATCAGCAACTCGACCGAACGCAGCACATTGCGCGTCTGCTGCGAAGGCGATTCCAGTCCGTCGCGGATAGTGCCGATCAGGCAGTCGATGAAGCACTCGGACGCTTCGCTGAGCGGATGGCCGCTTCGCGAGATGACACTGACCATCGCGTCTTCGAGTTGCTCGCGCAACGGAAACGCGCACAGGCGTTCTCGTGCAGCGCACAACTCCACGAGCGGCCATGGAAAGACGCTCACCATGTCGGTTTGCCGCAGCAACGAAATGGCAATCGAAAACGAATGGGCCAGGTGAATCTTGCTGGGCATCGGCACGTCGTGCCGCGAAAACATGTTCTCGACCAGCGGACCGTCGTTCGCCGGGTCCCACGTGAGCACCCAGTCGAGATCGCACAGATCCGCGAGCGAGTGACAGCCGGAGCGCGGATGCCCCTCGCGTGCAACCACGGCGCATGTAGAAGAGAAGAGCGGCCGGTAGTGAAATTCGACGCCGGGCGTTCCGGGTGCCGGCCTGCCGACGAAGAAATCGAGGCTGCCGTCGCGCAGGCGCGGGTTCGCGATGGACAACAGCCCTTCGAAGAACTCGAGCCTCACGTCGGGCATCTTTTCGCAGAATCGCGTGATGGTTTCCGGCAGGAAGGTCATTGCGATCCACGGCGTCACCGCGACCGTGAGCTTGCCTCGCGCCGCCCCGCGCAACGCACCCATCGCTTCGTGAGCACGTGTCATCTGACCCACCATCAGCCGTGCGTGAACCAGCAGCGCCTGGCCCGCTTCGGTAAGCGTGACGCCCGACGACGTGCGCAGCACGAGCGGCATCTGCAGGTCTTCTTCGAGTTGACGCAGGCTTTTCGTGATCGCCGCGGGCGACGCGTTGAGTGCGCGAGCGGCGCCGCGAATGCCGCCGGCATCGGCGACGGCCACAAAGGTTCGGAGTTGATGGAGCTTCATGCAGTCTCGTCAAAAGGGCCGCCAGCGCCGGGTGTTCGCCTATGGTTGTCACGTTCACGATTCTAGCTCTCCCCCGCTCGTTTCTGTCGGGATACGTTAGCGCCATCCGGGTGCTTTGCCTGCCGGACAACCAGACGACAACGAGACGCCAACGATGAACGCCCCAGACGACTTCCTCGCGAGCCACGACGAAATGATCGCGCTGCGCCGCCAGATCCATTCCCATCCCGAACTCGGCTATCAGGAGTTCATGACGAGCGATCTGGTCGCAGAACGCTTGCGGGAATGGGGCTACGAGGTCCACCGCGGACTCGCCGGGACGGGCGTGGTCGGCACGCTGACATGCGGAGACGGCCCACGACGAATCGGCCTGCGCGCGGACATGGACGCGTTGCCGGTCCACGAGCAAACCGGGTTGCCCTATGCGAGCGTCACGCCCGGCAAGATGCACGCGTGCGGCCACGACGGCCATACCGCGATGCTCCTTGCCGCCGCCAAGCATCTTGCGCAGACTCGTGATTTCAATGGCACGCTGCACCTGGTGTTCCAGCCCGCGGAAGAAGGACTCGCCGGCGCGCGGCGCATGCTCGAAGAGGGACTGCTGGAACGCTTTCCTTGCGACGCCGTATTCGCCATGCACAACATGCCGGGCTTTCCCGCCGGTCATCTCGGCTTTCGCGCGGGACCGTTCATGGCCTCCGCCGATCAGGTGACCGTGCGCGTGATCGGTCGCGGTGGCCACGGCGCGATGCCCCACATGACGGTCGATCCCGTCGTCGTGTGCGCGGCGATCGTCTTTGCGCTGCAGACCGTGGTGTCGCGCAACGTCGCGCCGCTCGACATGGCCGTGATCACAGTGGGAGCCATTCACGCGGGAGAGGCGTCCAACGTGATTCCGGACGAAGCGCGCATGAACATCTCGGTGCGGGCCTTGCGTCCCGACGTGCGCGATGAACTTGAGCGGCGCATCACCCGGGTCATCGAAGCGCAGGCCGCTGTCTACGGAGCGCGCGCCGAGGTGAACTACGAAGCGAGCTATCCGGTACTGGTCAACGACGCCGAAATGACCGCGTTCGCTCAAGAAGTCGCGCGCGAGTGGCTCGGCGAGGAGCGCCTGATCGCCGATCTCCAGCCGCTCACGGGAAGCGAAGACTTCGCCTGGTTCCTGCGCCGGTGCCGTGGCTGCTATCTCATCATCGGCAATGGCGACGGAGAAGGAAGCTGCATGGTGCACAACCCGGGCTACGACTTCAACGACGACATTCTCATGACAGGCGCTGGCTACTGGGTGCGTCTCGTGAAAAGCTTTCTGGCCTGACGAAGATACGACGCCGATAATCCTCCACTCACTTCGGAACAACGACATGAAACGTGCATTGCTTCCCGTTCTTCTCGCGCTCGCCATGGTGCCCGCAGGCTTGCCCGCGATGGCGCACGCACAGGACCCCCAGACGATCCGCTTCGGCGTCGATCCGAGCTATCCGCCGTTCGAGTCGAAGGCGGCGGACGGTTCGCTCGTCGGCTTCGATATCGACCTCGGCAACGCGATCTGCAAACAACTGAACCAGAAGTGCGTGTGGGTCGAGCAGAGTTTCGACAGCATGATCCCGGCGCTGAAAGCGCGCAAATTCGACGCGATCCTCTCCGCGATGTCGGCGACCGAAACGCGCCGCCAGCAGATCGACTTCACGAATCGCCTCTACAACGGACCGTCGGCGCTGATCGCGCGTTCGGGCACGAAGCTGCAGCCGACCGCGCAGGCGCTGCAAGGGCAACGCGTGGGTGTCGTGCAGGGCTCGACACAGGAGAGCTTCGCGCGTGCGGAGTGGGCGACGAAGGGCGTCACGCTCGTGGCTTATCAGACGCAGGACCAGATCTACCAGGATCTCGTGACGGGCCGGCTCGACGCCGCATTCCAGTCGTCGGTGCAGGCGGACTACGGCTTTCTGAAAACGCCGCGTGGCAAGGGTTTTGCGCTGGTCGGCGCGCCGGTGACCGACAGCCGCGTATCGGGCGATGTCGCGATCGGCTTGCGCAAGGGCGATTCAGCGCTCGAACAGCGGCTCAACCAGGCGATCGACGCGATGCGAAAAAACGGCAGCTATCAGCAAGTGGCGTCGAAGTATTTCAACTTCGACATCTACGGAAATTGATTGCATGGCAAACCAATTCGAAGGGAGCGAGCGATGCACGAAAGCCTGAAGGCGCGTCTTGAAAGCGCCGTAACGCCGGAACTGATCGAAGCGTTTCGCCGCGACGGCGCGGTGTGTGTGCGCAACATCTTCCGGGATGACGAAGTCGCCTTGCTGCGGGAAGGAATCGACCGCAATCTTGCCGCGCCGAGCGAGCGCGCAAAGGTCGCGAGCCGGCCGGACGACCCCGGCTGGTTCTTCGAGGACTTCTGCAACTGGCAGTCGAACGATGCGTACCGGCGCTTTATCGTCGAGTCCGCTGCGCCTGCCGTCGCCGGCGCGCTGATGGGTTGCGGGTCGGTGCGGCTCTATCACGACCACGTTCTCGTGAAGGAGCCGAATACGCGCCAGCGCACACCGTGGCATCAGGACCAGCCGTACTACAACATCGTCGGCGGCGACAACGTGAGCATGTGGATACCTGTCGATCCCGTCGCACGCGAGTCGACGCTCGAGTTCGTCGCGGGCTCGCATCGCGGGCCCTGGCTGATGCCGCGCACGTTCATGGAAAACGAAGCCCGGTGGTTCCCGGAAGGCAGCCTCGCGGATCTGCCGGACATCGAAGCCCATCGCGACGCACACCCGATCGTCGGCTGGGCGCTCGAACCGGGCGACATGGTCTGTTTCAACATGCTCACGCTGCACGCGTCGGGCGGCGTAGGAGGCAATGTGCGGCGGCGTGCTTTCTCGATTCGCTTCATCGGCGACGACATCCGGCATGCGCCTCGGCGCTGGCGCACGTCGCCCGAATTCCCCGGGCTTGCCGGGACTTTGCCTGAAGGCGCGCCGATGGATCATCCGCTGTTTCCCGTCCTGTGGACCGCGCAGTCCTGAAATCGAAAGAAGTGCAGGGCACCTGTCGTGTGACACCGGCGTTTCATGCTCGGTGCGATGTACGACTGGACGAGCGCGAAGCCTGGGGCAAGGCGCCTACAGGCTCGCCGGTTCGCTCGTCTCGCCGATCACGCGCAGCAGTCGGTCGTTGAGCTGCTGCTGTTCCTTTGCCTGAGTCAGGAGCCAGCGATGAAAACTGCGGCAGTGTGCCTTGTCGAATGTGTTCGGCCGCCACGTCAGGAAGTACGGCCAGGGCAGCGGCAAACCCAGCGCGAAAGGCATGACGAGTCGGCCGGCGGCGAGGTCGTCGCAGATCATCGACGACTGAGCGAGCACGAAGCCGTGCCCGTCGATGGCCGACTGGATCGCCACGCTGGAAAGCGAATACACCTGGCGCGTGTCGTTCACGCGACCGTTGTCCGCTTCGTCGATCGCGTTTGCCCGGAACCAGTCTCGCCACGAGGGCGGCGATGCGAACTTCGGCAGCCAGTCCACCGAAATGAGCGGATACGCGAGGAGGTCGGCGGGCGTCGCGAGCGGCGCATCCGCACGCAGCAGGTGCGGGCTGCAGACGGGCACCACGCAGTCGCAAAAGAGTTCGACCGCGTTGTTCACGTCGGCCACGCGATCGCCGTAACTGATGCGAAAATCGATCTCGTAGCCCTCCGGCGACGGCTCCGTGTGCGTGCCGTCGAGATAGACGCTCAAGTCCGGATGTCGTTGCTGCCACGCGACCACGCGCGTGGCGAGCCATTTCGACAGCAGCGACGGCAGCGCGCTCACGTTCAGGTTGCGCACGTTCTTCGACCGCTCAATTTCGGCATGCGCGACGCGCAGGCTCTCGAACGCCACCGCGCAGCTCTCGTGGTAGCGCGCGCCGGCGGCGGTCAGCCGCAGCCGCTTGCCGTCCTTCTGCATCAGGCGCAGGCCCAGCGTGTCTTCGAGCAGCTTCATTTGCTGGCTGACAGCGCCCGCCGAGATGCCAAGCCGCCTTGCCGCTTCGGCGACGCCGCCGCATCGGCCCACGGCTTCGAAGACCTGCAGCGCGCGCAATGGTGGAAGTGTCTGCATCCTCGTCTCCCGCATGATTCGTTCAGTTTAGAAACTCTAAACGAAGAGGCAGTTTTGCACACCTGTTCTTCGGCGTTTTGGCTCCTTATTCTTCTTTCGTGCTCGGGACAAAGCCGAAGCCGGCAAGGATCGAGCGATATCGAACAGGAGGCAGTGCAATGTTCTTGAAGAACGCGTGGTACGTCGCGGCCTGGGACAACGAGGTCACGCAGGATCTCTTGCCGTTGACGATTCTCGATGAGCCGGTCGTCCTCTACCGCAGGCTGGACGGAACGCCCGTCGCGCTGGAAGACGCCTGTCCGCATCGCAAGCTGCCGCTCTCGATGGGGCGCCGCTCGGGCGACGAAGTGGAGTGCGGCTACCACGGACTGACGTTCGACTGCTCGGGCACGTGCACGCGCGCGCCGGGCACGACGCGCATACCGGCTGGCGCGCGGGTGCGCAGCTATCCGCTAGCGGAGCGCTACGGTCTTGTCTGGATCTGGATGGGCGAGCCGGGCGCGGCCGATCCTGCCGGTATCGTCGAGGTCGACGAATGGGCCGATCCCGCGTGGGGCTCGAATCGCGGCGACGCAATGACGGTCGATTGCCACTACCTTTATGTGACGGACAACCTGCTCGATCCGTCGCACGTCGCGTGGGTGCACCGGACGTCGTTCGGCAACGCGGCGTGTGAGTCGGAGCCGCTCAGGACGGAGGTGGCGGAGCAGGGCGTGACGGTTGCTCGCTGGATGCGGGACGTGGACGTAGCGCCGTTCTATGCGAAGTTCGTCCGCTTCTCGGGACGATGCGACCGCAAGCAGCATTACGAAGTGCGCTTTCCGTCGCACGCGATCATCAAGGCCGTGTTTACGCCTGCTGGCACCGGGGGAGACGGCGCGCCCGAGCACCCGGACGTGTTTCTCATGAACTCGTATAACTTCATGACGCCGGTGGACGAGTCGCGCACGCGCTATTTCTGGTTCCAGACGCGCAATTTCGCGCCCGGCGACGAAGAAGTCTCGCGTCAGTTCGACGCGGACGTGCGCCATGCGTTCGAAGAGGACCGCGCGGTGCTAAGCGCCGTGCACGCGGGAATGTCGCGCCGGCGCACACCCAATATCGATCTCGCCATCGACGCGGGGCCGCTGCGTTTTCGCCGTGCCCTCGCGAAGATGATAGAGCGCGAGCAAACAGCCGAAGCCAAACCTTCACCCGTGTATTTCGTGGGTCGCGCGGCGGGCGGAGCAACGACATGACGAGCACGGATTCGGGCGCGTCCGGCCGATTCAGACGGCTTCGCGTGGCGCGTCGGGTGCGCGAAAGCGAGTCGATCGTGTCGTTCGAACTCGTGCCGGCGGACGGTCTTGCACTCGTGCCGTTCCGGGCCGGGCAGTTTGTCGCCGTGCGGATCGCGATGCCGGACGGCGAATCGCTTGTGCGCACCTATAGCCTGTCCGGCGATCCGGCCGACACGTCGCGCTGGCGCATCTCGGTGAAGCTGGAAAGCAATCCGCGCGGCCGCGGCTCTTCGTATCTTCACGAGAGCGTCGCTGCTGGCGATGAACTCGACATTGCCGGACCGGCGGGAGAATTCGTCTGTGCGGAGGAGAGCGAGCGGCCTGTCGTGCTGCTGAGCGGTGGCGTCGGCGTGACGCCCATGCTCAGCATGCTTCATCGGCTGAGTTCGGCGAGCGCGCGGCGCGTGCACTTCATTCACGCGTGCGAGAACGGTGCGGTCCATGCGTTTCGCGACGAAGTGCGGCGTCTCGCGGCGACGCGCTCGGGCATCGGCGTGCATGTGTGTTACCGGTCGCCACGCGAGCGCGAAGACCGGGACGCCTGCGACAGTCGCGGCCTGGTGACGAAGGAGACCTTGCAGGCGCTGCTTCCGCTCGATGATTACGAAGTCTATCTGTGCGGCCCGCCGCCGTTCATGCAGGCGAACTGGAGCCTGCTGCGCAGCCTCGGAATCGCGCGCGAGCGCATTCACTACGAATTTTTCGGGCCTGCCACCGTGCTTGATGCCGACGCTTCGCCGCCTGCTGCGTCGATCGAAAGGGAGCGCACAGCAGCGGAATCGGACTTTGGCGACGCCGCGGATGGTGCACCGCTTACCGTGCAATTCCATCCTCATCACGAGCCGATCACGTGGGATCCTGCGTGCGCATCGCTGCTGGAGTTCGCAGAGCAGTCCGGTTATGGGCCGCCGTTCAGTTGCCGTGCGGGTATCTGCAATAGCTGCGTCGCGCGTCTCGTGACGGGGCGAGTGGGCTATGTCGAGACGCCGCTCGATCCGCCGCCTGACGGCGAACTGCTGCTGTGCTGCGCGAAACCCCTGACTTCCGTCACGCTGGAAATTCAGTCTGCATGAGCGCCGCGGCAACACGCGGAGCATCAACACCAAGAATGTCGAGGACCACATGACGATCGAATTTCCTGTTGAACCCCGATACGCGCGGCAACGCGAGCGGTTCCTGCACGCGGCGACAGCCGCGGGTGCGACGCTCGCATCCTATGAGCATCCCATGCGCGGTCCGTCGGGCGAAACGCTTGCGACGGATGTGGCCTGGCTCGGCGCGCCCGGCGCGCGCCGGGTGCTGGTCGCGATCTCCGGGACGCATGGTGTCGAGGGCTACTACGGCTCCGCGTGCCAGACGGCGTGGCTGGATGACCTCGGCTCGCGCGACCTGCCCGAAGACGTCGCGGTCATGATGGTGCATCTGATCAACCCGTGGGGCACGGCCTGGGTGCGTCGTGTCAACGAAGATAACGTCGACCTGAATCGCAACTATCTGGATTTCAGCGCCGCGCTGCCGGTCAACGAACGCTACGAAGCGATTCACGCGATCTATACGTGCCGCGACATCGACGGCCCCGGCCGACAGCGCGCTGACGCGCAACTCGCCGGTCATCTGCGCTCGATGGGCTGGCCGGAATATCAGGCGATCGTGGGGGCGGGGCAGTATGCGCATGCCGACGGTCTCTTCTATGGCGGCACGCAGGCCACATGGTCCAATGCGACCCTGCGCGCGATCGTCGAGCGTTTTCTGACGCCTGCGCAGGTCGCGATCGCATTCGATCTGCATACCGGCGCCGGTGCCTTCGGCCATCCGATGCTGATGGCAGTCGCGCAGTCACGCTATCCCGCGCTCGCCGACGCGCAGATGCTCTACGGCCCATGGCTCTATACGTTGCTGACGGGCGCGGACGCCGCGACGAGCGAGACCGGCGTCGTTGCTCGCGCGACGGGCTACACGTCGCAGGCGATGCTCGACGCGTTACCCGATACACATCTGATGCAGCTCGTCGTCGAATGCGGCACGTACGCGGAAGAGCGCATGCATGAGGCGTTACGCGACGATCACTGGCTGCATCTGCACGGCGATCCGCACGATGCACGCGGCAAAACGATCAGCCGCGCCCTGTTCGATGCTTTCCTGCCAGCCGACGAGGACTGGCGCGATATCGCCTGGCGCCGCACGCGGCAGGTCTGGGAACGCGCGTTGAAGGCGCTCCCCGAACTGGATCGCGCGCCACGCCAGCCCTGATCTGCGTCAGCCAGAACAAAGAACCCATCAAGGAGACATGCCATCATGTTCGAAGGCTACGGTCCTCAACTGATTGCGGGAACCTGCAAGACACTGGAACTTGCGTTGTTATCGCTCGCGGTGTCGTTCGTGCTCGGACTGGCCGGCGCGGCAGCGAAACTCTCGGGCAAGCCTGCGTTCGTGAGCGCGGGCACTGCCTACACGACGCTGATACGCGCCGTGCCCGACCTCGTCCTCATGCTGTTGCTCTTCTACAGCATTCAGATGCTCCTGAACCAGGTGACGGATGCGATGGGCGTGGATCAGATTGACATTGATCCATTCGTCGCGGGCGTGCTGACGCTCGGGTTCATCTACGGCGCCTACTTCACCGAGACGTTTCGCGGCGCTTTTCTCGCGGTTGCGCGCGGGCAGATCGAGGCAGGGCACGCGTACGGCATGACGCGCTGGCAGGTGTTCCGCCGGCTGATGTTCCCGCAGATGATGCGCTTTGCGCTGCCCGGCATCGGCAACAACTGGCAGGTCGTGGTGAAAGCGACGGCCCTCGTGTCGATTATCGGACTTGCCGATGTCGTCAAGGTCACTCAGGATGCCGGCAAGAGCACGCTCCAGTTTTTCTTCTTTACCTTGGCTGCCGGCGCGATCTATCTCGCGATCACGACCGTGTCGAACGTGGCACTCGCGTGGCTCGAAAAGCGCTATTCGGTCGGCGTGCGGAGGGCCACGCCGTGATCGACATCGTTCGCGAGTACTGGCAAAACTATCTGTTCACCGACGGCTACCGCTTCACCGGCCTCGCCGTCACGCTATGGCTGCTGGTCGCTTCGATCGGGCTGGGCTTCTGCCTTGCCGTGCCGCTTTCGATCGCGCGGGCGTCGAGTAACCGCTTCATCTCGACGCCGGTATGGCTCTATACCTACGTGTTTCGCGGCACGCCGCTCTATGTTCAGCTTCTGCTCTGCTACACGGGCCTCTACAGCCTTCAAGTGGTTCATTCTCACGCGCTGCTCGATTCGTTCTTTCGCAACGCGATGAACTGCACGCTGCTCGCATTCACGCTCAACGAGTGCGCATACACGACCGAAATCTTCGCAGGTGCTATCAGGGCCACCGCACATGGGGAGGTGGAAGCGGGGGCGGCCTACGGCATGTCGCGCTTCACGCTTTATCGACGGATCATCCTTCCGTCGGCGCTGCGCCGCGCGTTGCCCAACTACAGCAACGAAGTGATCCTCATGCTGCATGCGACCACGCTCGCGTTCACCGCGACCGTACCCGACATCCTGAAGGTCACGCGCGACGTCAACTCGGCGACGTACCAGTCGTTCCACGCTTTCGGCGTCGCGGCGCTGCTCTACGCGGGCATCGTGTTCACGCTGGTGTTCGCCTTCCGCAAGCTCGAGGCGCATTGGCTTGCGTTTCTCAGGCCGCAGGCGCACTGATGCGCGCTCAATCCGATCCCCGTCACGCAGGAGATTTCGAACCCATGTACAAGCTGGCCGTGGATGATCTGTACAAAAAATTCGGCGAAAACGAGGTGCTCAAAGGGGTATCGCTCAAGGCGAAGGCGGGGGATGTGATCAGCATCATCGGCTCCAGCGGCTCCGGCAAGAGCACGTTCCTGCGATGCCTTAATTTCCTCGAACAACCTTGCTCCGGAAGCATCAAACTCAACGACGAACTGATCCGCACTGCGCGAGACCGGCGCGGCACACTGCGCGCATCCGATCCGAAGCAGTTGCGTCGAATGCGCGCGAAGTTATCGATGGTTTTTCAGCACTTCAACCTGTGGGCGCACAAGACCGCGCTGGAAAATGTCGTCGAAGCGCCGATGAGTGTGCTGGGCCTGAGCCGCGCCGATGCAACCGAGCGCGCGCGGCTCAATCTGGCGAAGGTCGGACTGACGCCCGCCACGGAGAACCGCTATCCGGCGCATCTGTCGGGCGGACAGCAGCAGCGCGTGGCCATCGCCCGCGCGCTCGCGATGGAGCCGGAAATCATGCTGTTCGATGAACCGACTTCCGCGCTCGATCCCGAACTGGTCGGCGAAGTGCTGCGCGTGATGCAGTCGCTCGCGGAGGAGGGGCGCACAATGATCGTGGTCACGCACGAGATGGGGTTCGCGCGGAATGTGTCAAATCATGCGGTGTTCCTGCACCAGGGACGGATCGAGGAGCAGGGCGATCCACGCGAGGTTCTAACGAATCCCCAAAGCGAAAGGGTTCGGCGGTTTCTTTCGGGGAATCTCAAGTGACACTGCGTGCGATGCACGTCAATGCATCACTCGATCACTCGATTGGATCGCAACGCGTTTTCTCGGCACGGCGTCCGCTGGAATCGTGCAAAGCAACGTATCCATCGATTCGCTCGCGCCTTCGAGCACGACACGTCCATCGGCTTCCACGACATGCAAAGGCCGAGCTGAAAAATCCAGCCATCGTATGTCCAGCCGGCCCTGAAGCGCCCGACGTTTGCGCCGGACGCTTTCGCGAAGGGCGGATCGCTGCTGCGGCGTCAGTCCGTATTCGCCCTGTGTGCGATAGCCGCTTCCACGCGGAATGAACGGGAGAATGCTGAGTTGCCGCACGTGCTCGGCAAGGCAAAAATCCGCCATCCAGTCGAGCACCCAGTAGCCATCGGCGACGATCGTCGTCTGAACCGAAGCGGGAATTCCGGCACGGAGCAGGCAGCGAAGATGTTCGGATGCAAGATCGAAGGCGATCCGCCCGACCAGTGCATCGTGATGCGCACGGTCGCCATGGAGGCTTACCTTGACCTGCGTTCTTGCAGAGCGCAAGGCAGGCAATAAACGCTCCGGAAGGGCGATCCCGTTCGTTGTCAGCCGCGAGCCGCCGCCATGCGATTCGACGTGTGCGAGCAGTTCCGGCAAGGCCGGGTGGATGGTCGGCTCGCCGCCGCAGAAGTGGATGATCCGCACGCCCTGATGCGCCAGCCAGTCGAGGCGTTGCATGAGTACCGTGGCAGGCGGATGCGCGCCGTCGGGTGGCGCAAGGCAGAAGCCGCAACGCGCATTGCAATAACGCGTGACCCTGAAACAGATCATCGGCGGCAGGTTCGGATTCATGATTCAAAAGACGTGTCGGCGGTCAGCGCTTGCGGCTCTCGCTGAGCATATTGCAAAACAATGCTCCCTGCTCGAGCGCATCGTCAAGCGCCACATGACTATGCGGCAAATCGTCGAACCAGCGCTTCGGCATTGCGCTCTTCGTGCTGCGACGATAATCCTTGCGCAGCAGAACCATCGCCATCGTCTTGATGTCGAGCGCGGAGAAGCTGAATGGGCTGCGGCCCACGAAGCGCATCAGGTACCAATAGACGAACATGAAGTCGAAGGCCGCCGGATAACCCACAAATACAGGCATTCCAGGCAGCGCCTCCAGCCATGTGACGTAGTCGTTCATCGCTGACTCCGGCGACCGCGGATTTGCGCGCGCCGCTTGTGAGGCCTCGGGGTGCTGTCGCCACCAGTCGAGCGTATCGGGGTGACCGCTCGAACCGGGCAGAACTTCCAGCGTCGCGGAAAAGGTGCCGTGCAAGACTTTTTCCGCATCGTATGCCGCCGACGCGAAGCTCAACATCGAATGCGGACCAGGAATCGGGCCGTCAACTTCGACGTCCGTACTGACATAGATTTCGACCTTGGTTTTGACGTTCATCGATGGCTCGCTTTGTCGGCGGCAACTATGTTATCGCGAAGCCAGCGCGCGACGACAGCAGGTCCGCGTTTGACGAGTGCAGTATTCCAGTCTTTGCAGCGCATTGGAGGGAGCAGGCGAATCACGGTTGTATTCGGGAGCACTTGCCTGAAACGCTCCGCCTCGCGATCGCCGGGGGCGTTCGCATCGAAGCCGAGCCACACGGTACGGTGGGCGCAGACTTCGGGCAGCCAGGGAGCCCAGCGTCCGATGGTGGCGACCGCGGACCAGCCGCACACTGCCAGCGAGAGAGCATCGAAAATGCCCTCGACCAGTATGAGGTGCCCGGCTCGCCAGCCATCGCCGACACAGGCTACTCCGCCGCCGCAGCCAACGGTCAGCATCTTGTTCTGGCCGCGCGTCGTAGTGAGATAGCGGCCGTGTACCGATGTCAGTTTTCCTTCGCGGTCGTACAAGCCGACCAGAACGGCGGCCCGGCCGTCCCAATCGGGATCGAAGCGCATTCCGGCGACATCGGCTATTGCGAGAGGGATGGCGCGACGCTCGACATACACCTGGCCGGACGTGCCGGCAAGCGGAATAGCGCGTGCAAAGCGTTCGTCCGGCAACTCGCCTCCTGACAGTGGCATGCGCGGACTATCGATGCCTTCGAACCGAGCCATCTGAGGATGGGTTGCGCAGTTTGCTTTGGAAGCTGCACGCGGGTACGGGCAGTGTTCCTGAGTCTAGTGGAAAGCACGGTCGGTATGGTGCTGGGAGATGGTGATCTGAGATTTCGTCTCAGGATCGACGCTTAGGCCGCCCGAAAGCGGACATCACTAAAAAGCTCTGACAGCTGATGTCAAAGCAAAATTGAAATGTCGTACCGCCGGCTAAGTACAGATGTCGTGTTTTTGGTTGGTTGTGAAAGCTGTCTTCAACGGTT
>NZ_FCOG02000484.1 GCF_001544975.2 Caballeronia arationis
CATGCGGCGGGCCTCGGCGGCACGCACGTCGTCTAGCGCCAGATTCATCTTGGCGACGATGTGGAAGCGGTCGAGGACGTTCAGGGCCCGGGGGCAGTGCTTGGCAACGAGTTGCAGGTAAGGAAGCGCGCGAGAAAGGCAGTGTGGCGATCGATACCGACAGCGTACTGCACTTGCCTGCAATTGAAGCGCTGTTCACGTTCTTTGCGCAGGATCTCGTTTTCCATAGACAGCTGGCCCACGCGTCGCACGGCGTCATCGAGCCGCGCTTGCAGCGGATCGTTGTCCGTGTCTTTAGGCCAGCCTCCATGCCAGCCAGCGCCAGCTCCCGCCACTGCTCGAGCTCGGCGATTGTCACGCCGACTTCGCGCGACACGGCGTCGACGGGTTCGCCCCGCAGCAACCGGAGGACCACGCCACGTTTGCGGCCGGTCGACCAGCGTTTTCCCTCGCACCGCACGCGCCTGTGTTCAAGACGGGATGCGCTGACGCATACCTGCGGTCTAGCGGAACGGCCCAGACGCCCGCGTGAAGAGGTTGAAGATCCGCGCGGGTGACTCGTCGGCCGCGATCAGCACCGTGCACCGCCCAACTGCCCGAGCACGAAGCGTACGATGCGCTCGGCATGCGCGCCGGTCAGCTGCGACACACGGTCTGGGTCCACCACCGGCGCGCACGCCCCATCCCCGGAAAGAATGACCGACTTCGAGTCGTGCGGCGGCACGGCGAACGCTCGCTAGCCAGCTTGTAAAATTGGAGGGTCCTGCCATGACTACCTCGTCCAACCGCCCTAGGATGAACGTATCACATCGTGATACGCTTGGCTGCGGCGCGTTGAGCAAAATGCATCAGCGTTTTCCCGCAGTCAGTCCGGCATCGGGCAGGGAGCTAGGCGAACGGGAAGTCCATTACTGCGGGTGTCGGCTAGCCCAGAGAATCGAGAGGCAATGGTTGCCGGAATATCGCATGACTCAAACGGACCAACGAAAAGATGAAAGACCACAGTCAAAGAAGCGTTGCCGACATCCGGCTGGACTTTAAAATTTTGGTTCGTCAGTAAAAACTGTGGGTCGACGGAGGCTCGGGTAGTTTTCCAAGTGCATGATAAAGCGCGATTTCTGTCG
>NZ_FCOG02000328.1 GCF_001544975.2 Caballeronia arationis
ATTCCCACACGTCGATGTAGCGGCCGATCAGCCTGCGGGTCGCCGGCGTGTCGTCGAGCAGCCAGAGTACGCGATCGACCCCGAACTGCCGTTCAAGAGGATGCGACTTGTGCGGCGGCTTCCAAGTTATTTACGGCCGCTCGCCGGCGCATGGACAAATCCTAGGCGTCAGCCATCATGGTTCCGCGCCATTTCTACTCCGAAGGCGCGTGGATGCCACTTGTCCGAAATTATGATATCGGTGTACTTGGGCGAAATCAAAAAGCAATTCGAAAGTAGCTCATGTCGCAACCGATACGCGGATTGGCGTGACTGCGCTTCTGACGGACAAACGCGAAATCAGTCAAGATTTCCAATTCGGGTTTTGGTGCAATTCAGCGTCAGGTAAGGTTCGCTGACTCTCACGACCGGAGATCAATGCATGTCTGCAATATCCCGTATGCAATCGGTTTGCGCTGTCCTAGCTCTCGCCTGCTTCGACGTCGGTCAGGCCGCCCCAAATCCTGCTACCGACGCGACTCGAAAAGCCAATCAGGCAGTAGCAGATTACTTGCCGTTTTCGAATACGCAGGATTTCGACAATGCTCGGCACGGGTTCATCGCCGACCTTCCCAATCCAATCATCAAAGGCAGCGCCGGCAACACGGTGATCGATCTCTCCCAGTATGACTTTTTGAAGCAAAGCGGACCGGCTCCAGCGTCGGTTAATCCGAGTCTCTGGAGGCAATCGCAGTTGCTCGGTATTCGCGGGCTGTTCAAAGTTGTCGATGGCATTTATCAGGTGCGCAACATCGACCTAGCCAATATGACCTTCATACGCGGCAAGACTGGCTGGGTGGTAATCGATCCGCTCACATCCACGGAAACCGCGAAAGCTGCCGTTGACCTGATCAATAGCAAGGTCGAGAACCTTCCCGTCACCGCCGTGATCTTCACGCACTCGCACGTCGATCACTTTGCGGGCATACGGGCGATAGTGGATGAACAGGACGCGCGCGCCGGCAAAGTACCCGTGATTGCGCCGGAAGGCTTTATGGAGGAGGCCGTCAGCGAAAATGTGTTCGCTGGCAACGTCATGAGCCGCCGCGCATCATACATGTACGGCAATCTTCTGCCGAAGGACCCGGAAGGCAATGTGGGCGGCGGCCTCGGCCTCACCACGGCAGCCGGCACGATTACCTTGTTTGAGCCGACAAAGATCATTGACAAGACGGGAGAGAAGCTGACGGTCGACGGCATCGATGTTGTCTTTCAGATGGCGCCAGGCACTGAAGCGCCAGCCGAAATGCTGTTCTACTTCCCACAGTTCAAGGCGATCTGTCTCGCCGAGGATGCAAACCACACCCTTCACAACATCCTAACGTTGCGCGGTGCGAAGGTGCGCAGCGCTCAGAAATGGGCAAGTACGCTGGATCAGACAATCGACCTATGGGGCGGCGACGCGGTAGTTTCATTCGGCAGTCACCACTGGCCGCAATGGGGTAACGACCGCGTCGTCGAACATCTGGAAAAGCAACGCGACCTATACAAATACATCAACGATCAGACGCTGCGTATGGCAAATCAGGGCCTGACGATGAATAAGATCGCCGAAGAGTTCGTGCTGCCGGATAGTCTCGCGAAAGAATTTTATAACCGCGGCTATTATGGCGATCTCAAACATAACGTTCGCGCCACGTACCAACTTTATCTAGGATTCTGGGATGCCAATCCGGCCGACTTCAACCCTTTACCGCCCGTCGAAGAGGCGAAGCGATACGTCGAAATGGTCGGAGCGGATAAAATGATTGCAACGGCCAAGGCAGCATATGCCAAAGGCGACTATCGGTGGGCCGCGACCGTGGCGAACAAAGTCGTGTTCGCTCAACCCAAAAACCAGGCGGCACGCAACATCGAGGCCGACGCGCTGGAACAATTGGGTTACCAAGCGGAATCGGGCCCGGCCCGTAACTTTTATCTTTCGGGCGCGCAGGAACTGCGCGGCGGCGTCAAGAAAATGGCGACGCCGAATACGAGTTCTCCAGACATCATTCGCGGGATGACGACCGATATGTTCCTCGACTTTCTTGCCATTCATCTGAATGGACCAAAGGTCGGCGACAAGTCCTATGTCTACAACCTGAAATTCCCTGATATTAAGGCGCAGTATGTCCTGAAAGTAAAGAATGGCGTCATGAATTACAGCAAGGACAGGCAGCTAGACAAAGTAGATGGCACGGTCACGCTCAACCGCTCGACACTGGATGACATTGCACTTGGCAAGCTAAAGCTGGGCAATCTCACGGACGGCGGAGATGTGAGCATCGACGGAGACAAGGCGAAGTTCAAGGAGATGCTGGGTAACTTCGACAAGTTCGATTTCTGGTTCACTATCGCGGAGCCTTGAGCGAGGCGCACCGCGCCACTCCTGGCTCAACTAAGAGCGGACGACTTATAGCATCAGCCATAGGCATGGTGATCTATAACCGACCGCTCCTTTTACTTAGGCGTGTGACCAAAGTGATTCGTAAAGGGGCATCGCAGCAGCCGGGATCCGGTCCCACTCGTACGCAAAGTCCAAAAAACTCGAATAAGGACTGGCGCGGTCATCCCAAATGGATATGTTTGATGGGCGAAGGCTGACCAGATCAGTAGTGGCGCCCCGAAAGTCCGTTAGCTGGACGATACCGACCTTCGTGCGGCCGCACGATCCTCATGGCCAACGTCCGTAGATGGCCGATTTCCGAAATTCGCGGTCCCAGGACTTCCCATTCTCACGAAAGAAATACGTTCCCACTCGAGGGGTGCCAAAAATCCGCATTTATGCTCGCCCAAATTGGGAAAG
>NZ_FCOG02000118.1 GCF_001544975.2 Caballeronia arationis
CGACAGAAATCGCGCTTTATCATGCACTTGGAAAACTACCCGAGCCTCCGTCGACCCACAGTTTTTACTGACGAACCAAAAGAATAAAGCGGGCTCTCGATTCTGAGACGCCCGCTTATTCGCTGCTACCTCGCTACTTGACTTGAGGCTGCGCCAAACGTTCGTGGCGCAGCGCGTATGTCATCGAAACGCAGGCGATCACGAGGAGTGCCGCGATGAAGTAGAAGGCGTTGTTCATGCTACCGGTGTACGTTTTGATAAGGCCAATCAAATAAGGTGTGATAGTGCCGCTCGAGACACCGATACTGCTGACAAGCGCGATGCTGGCGGCGGCGTTCGGGCCGCGGAAGAAGGATGCCGGCACCGACCAGAAGATAGGATGTGCGGCATACACACATACAGCCGCTGCGGTGAGCAAAGCCATGGACACGGTGAATCCGATGCCGTGAGCCGTCAGCAGCGAGAGCGCGACTGCGGCGCCGGCACCACACAGCACGAAGTGCCACTTGCGCTCATTGCGTCGGTCCGAGTTGCGAGCAATCACGATAACACCCACCGCACCGATGGCATTCGGAATCGCCGAGTACAGACTTATTTGGACGATGTCCGTGATGCCGAATTCCTTAATCATAGTCGGCATCCAGAACAGCAGGAGCAGCATTGCCGAGGTCAGACAGAAGTACACGAAGGAGAAGATATACACATACTTGTTGCTCAAGGCAGCAAGGAACGAGTGGCTGTGTTCGCTCGGCTTCGAATCGAACGCAAGGATCTCAGAAAGCCGACGCTTCTCGCCGGCGCTAAGCCACGAAGCGACAGACGGATTGTCCTTCAGATAGAAGAAGGCGACGATGCCGAGGATGACAGCAGGTGCACCTTCAATGGCCAACATCCATTGCCAGCCGTGGATGCCGTACACGCCATCCATGCCGCGCATAATCCATCCGGACACGAGTCCGCCGAGCACGCCTGCAATCGCGACGCCTGCGTAGAAAATCGAGAGCGCTCCAGCGCGGCGCCGGGCCGGAAACCAGTAGGTTAAGTAAAAAACGATGCCTGGGAAGAAGCCCGCTTCAAATACCCCAAGCAGAAAGCGCAGCGTATAGAACTGCGTCGTACTGGACACGACGACCATCAAGACCGACACCGAACCCCACAAGAACATGATTCGGGCGAAAGTCTTCCTCGCACCGAACTTATGGAGGAGCATGTTACTCGGGACTTCAAACAGGACGTAGCCGATGAAGAAGAACACGGCACCCAAGCTGTAGGCCGCGTCGGTCAACGACAGGTCATGCTTCATCTGCAACTGCGCAAAGCCGATGTTGTTCCGGTCGAGAATGGCGACCACATAACAAAGGAACAAAAACGGGATGATTCGCAGTGACACCTTGCGAAATAGAGCATCGTCCGTTGTATCGACCGGAGCCGAACTCGTTGGGGCGGGACCCGTGCGAACAGAACTTCGCGTTGTCATCAGAAACTCCGGTGCGGTTGTTTTCCTGGTCAGTCGACCGGCCAAAGTGCCGGTGTGCAGGACTGACCCTCTTGACGCGACGTCCTGAAGTGCCCGTCGTTGGATTACATATTAACGTCCAACTTCGTATATATATAATTCAGGTTTCTACCTACTCGACGCTCTGCCCTGCCTCAAAGAGTTCTCTTTGGACTTTGAACCGGGGGTAAACCCCCGATTCGCACCGCTGCTCCAATCGGTTAGCGTGTTAAACATGTGCAAACTAAAGCGCCTAAATATAACTCAATGGTCGCTTTTCGTGACCAGTGGAGAGAGCCTTGTCCAATAGGGTGTTGTGGCTTTTAAGCACATGCTGCTTTCTGAGCATGGCGTCAATGAGGGTGTGTGACTCTGTCCTCCCCTCGCTGGAGACAGCGTTCGGAGTGTCGACCTCGCATGCTGCCCAAGCCATTTCTGCGTTTGCACTTGCCTATGGTGGTATGCAGCTCATCTTCGGTCCGCTGGGAGACAAGTTCGGCAAGCCGCGGGTGATTGCCTTCTCGACGCTCGCATGCACGGTGGGCAATTTGGGCGCCGCGCTCTCTGTTCACATGAACCATTTGGTGGCAGCGCGTGTTCTGTCGGGTGCGGCAGCTGCGGGAATCGTGCCCCTTACCATGGCTTGGATCGGCGACACAGTTGCATACGAGCGTCGCCAGGAAGTTTTGGCGCGGCTGCTCGGTGCAACAGTCTTTGGGATGATTGCCGGTCAGTGGCTCGGCGCGCTCTTGGCCGAAAAGCTCGGCTGGCGGGTGCCATTCGCAGCGCTCTCTACGATTTCGTTGTTTACTGGGGTGATGGTGCTGATGAGTGCCGGCGCGCGGCAAATTTCGGAGAAACCGAGCGACGGACGGTTCGCGGCTCGCGTTTTTCAGGTTTTTGCGGTGCCTTGGGCGAGAATTGTGTTGCTCATCACCCTTATCGAAGGCGCATTCGCTTTTAGCGCGCTCTCTTTCGTTCCGAGCTACCTGCACACCAGCTTCGAACTCCCAATATCGAAAGCTGGCGCGGTTGTTGCCTTGTACGGAGTCGGCGGCCTAGCTTACAGTCGGGGAGCGCGGATACTGGTCAATCGACTCGGTGAGGCGAACCTTGTTCGAGTTGGAGGCACCGGATTGGCTATCGCGTACGGCGCGCTCGCGCTCGCTCACAGCTGGTGGGTCGCCATGCCAGCCTGCCTTCTGGCGGGCTTCAGCTTTTATGCGTTACACAACACGTTGCAGACGCACGCTACGCAAATGGCGCCCAGCATGCGCGGCACAGCCGTATCGCTTTTTTCGTGTTTTTTGTTTTTCGGCCAATCGATAGGCATTTTTTGCGCGGCGTGGTTCATCGACCGATTTTCCGCTGCGCCAGTCTTTCTCGGCTGCGCCGCAGGTCTGCTGGTGCTGGCGTTCGCGTTTGCTTTGCTTGTATCTCGCCAGGCGGTCCGCGTCGGCTTGGCGCAGGGACGGGCGTCGCCCTAAACGACGGCCGGCTCGGCATTGCCGGCGTTTTGCTCGGTCAAAAATCGGGTTGTCTCGAGCAGGCTGGATGCAAGCGTGCCTTTCCAAGAAACATCGAAGTTGCCCGCAACACCAAACAGCGTGAGGACTAGAACGATTTCCTTGTTACTGTCGAAAACGGGAGCACTGATGCTGTTGATGCCCGGAATCGGCATCCCTTCGCCTCGCGCAAGGCCGCGTTTCCTGATATCAGCGAGGATGTCTCGAAACTGGGCCTGCGTAATGTTCTCACCCTCCGGTCGCTGGGAACCGAGATCCGCCTTGAGGCGGTCCTCAAACTCGGCCTCCTTGTACGCGGCGAAGACGCGACCCGTTGTTGAATGTGCCAACGACATAACGGTGCCGACGTGAACGCCCGCGTGCAACGACGCTGCCGGCTCAATGCTTTGAAGGACAGTGGGACCCAAGTCGCCCCATGTCGCCAGCAGCACGCTCTGTTCAGTCCGCGTCGCGAGCTGGAGCGCGGGTTCCATCGCTTTACGCACCGCGGGCACCAGACGCAGCGCGTGCAGGCCCAAGCGCAGCGACAGGGGGCCCGGCTCGTACTTCGAGGTGACGGGGTCGCGCTTGACCAGCCCGGTGCGAAGCAGACTCACCATATAAGTGAAGACCTGATTCGTTGGGATGCCGCTACGCGCGCTAAGGTCGGCAAGCGTCACCGGCTCACCTGCGTCCGCCAGATATTGAAGGAAACGACCACCGACTTCCATGCTCTGGATACCACGCTGCTCCTTCCGGGCACCCGATGCGTAGCCTTCCGGATTTTCTTTCGCCTGCTGCTTGGTTACCATGCATTCCTCTGTTGCACGAATGTACGTACGATTCGCTAATTTTACCGGTTCCCACAGCTAACGCGCTCGGACCGGACCCAAACACACTTCCAATACGAAATGGACACCGAAAGCACTGAAAAGGCACAGAGGGGAATCCAGTCTGTCGAGGTCGGCAGCGAAATTCTGCTCGCTCTGACGCAGGCCGACGCTCCGATGCCGCTGAAGGAAATCGCGCGCGTGACGGGGATGCCGCCTGCGAAGCTCTTTCCTTACCTAGTCAGCCTCATCAAGCTCCAACTGGTGCAGCGAGTCGAACCGTCGGGAGATTATGCGCCTGGCTCCTTGGCATTGCGGCTCGGAATGTACGGTCTGCAACGTCTGAATCCACTGCGCGAGGCCGAGTCCGACGTACTCGCGTTGGCCTCGAAGACGGGTCAGAGTGTCTTCCTTACTACATGGGGCCCGAACGGACCGGTCGTAGTCCGGCAAGAAGACCCCTCATATCCGTTGCACCTCACGCTGCGGGTCGGCACTATCATGTCGCTCGTCAACACTGCCACGGGCCGACTGTTCGGCGCCTACATGCCGGAGCAGCTGGTGCAGAAGGCGTTGGCGGACGAGGGTATGCGGCTCAGCGGAGCGACCACTCTGAAGACGGCAGAAAAGCAGGAGCTTTTCAAGCAATACGCGAAGATTCGCGAAGACGGCATGACCCGCACGTCCGGTCATCCGCTTCCGGGCGTGAACGCAATCGCGGCGCCGGTCTTCTTGTTCAATGGCACGATAGCCCTGGCCATGACGCTCGTGGGGCCCGCCGGCACGTTCGATACCCGCTGGGATGGCGGGCTCGCTCAGACCCTCCGCCAGACTGCCCACGACCTCTCATATCGACTCGGCTACTCGGCCACCACCGACAAAGCCTAGCACCTCCCTGGGCGGCGGCTCATTCGCTCGCTGCCCGGTTTTTCTTTCCCTCCCTCCCCTAAATCGCGGCGGCTGACGGCTGAGGCGCGCTCGCGTCCACCTCTCGAATAGTCGCGCGCACTCCACTTGCGACTGCTGCCTTCCGTCTGACAAAACTGCACCACACGCATCGACTTCCAAACTAAGGGAAATTATCTATATGCGATACATCTCGCAAATGTATAATTTCGTACATACCGCACAGGTACTCACCGCACGCGGTTCGCCTAACATCAATGCTATCGAGGTCTTTGCCATGACGTCCGTGAAGAAGTTCGCATCTCATGCTGACACTGAAGAGAAGAAGGTCACGTTCGAGCAGCTCTCCGAGCATGCTTATGCCTACACCGCCGAGGGCGACCCCAACACCGGCATCATCATCGGCGACGATGCGGTCCTCGTTGCCGACACGCAGGCCACGCCGGTTATGGCTCAAGACGTCATTCGCCGCATCCGCGAAGTGACGGACAAGCCCATCAAGTATGTTCTGCTGACGCACTATCACGCGGTGCGCGTCCTCGGCGCGTCGGCGTACAACGCCGAGCAAATCATCGCGAGTCAAGACACGTACGACCTGATTGTCGAGCGTGGTGAGCAAGACATGAAGAGCGAGATTGAGCGCTTTCCCCGACTCTTCAATGCGGTCGAATCGGTCCCTGGTCTGACGTGGCCGACCCTCACGTTCCAGAAGAAGATGACCCTCTGGATGGGCAAGCTCGAAGTGCAAATCCTGCAACTGGGTCGTGGTCACACGAAGGGCGACACGGTTGTCTGGCTGCCGGAAGAGAAGACGCTGCTCTCCGGTGACCTGGTCGAGTATGGCGCTACACCGTACGCCGGTGACGCCTATTTCCAGGATTGGCCGGCAACGCTCGACGCGATTGCAGCGCTCAAGCCCGAGAAGCTGGTTCCGGGTCGCGGTGCGGCTCTCAAGACCCCGCAAGAAGTGGCAGACGGTCTGGCAGGAACGCGCGCTTTTGTCAGCGAGCTCTACGCGAAGGTGAAGTCGGGCGCGAGCGAAGGCAAGGACCTCAACGCGATTTACAAAGACACTTTCGCCACGCTCAAGCCCAAGTTCGGCGACTGGGTCATCTTCGACCACTGCATGCCGTTTGACGTGACGCGTGCGTTCGATGAGGCCACCCAGTACCCCGACCCGCGTATCTGGACGGCTCAGCGCGACAAGGAAATGTGGGAAACGCTCGAAGGGTAACGCTTCCGGTTCGGACGGTCACGCGGTCTTGGCCGTCCGGCCTGCCAGGAATTCAGTCTCGGAGCCACATGGTGGAACATTCGACCCAAGAAGCATCATCGCAATTCGAGCCGGCCAGGTCGAGCAGCGCGTTGCCTAACGCTCAGCTCAAGCGCGCACCGCTGGACTCTGCTCATTCGGCCCATCCGTCCGGCTATCAGTCAGGCTTCGGTAGCGAATTCGCCACGGAAGCGCTGCCAGGCGCGCTTCCCGTTGGTCGCAATTCCCCGCAGCGCGCGCCGTACGGCCTCTACGCTGAGCAGCTATCCGGCACTGCTTTTACGGCACCACGCTCGCACAATCGGCGCGCATGGCTCTATCGAGTGCGGCCGGCTGCAGTGCATAAGCCATTCACGCTCATTGAGGGCAAAAAGCTCGTCGCCGACTTCTCGAACGTTCCGCCTACACCGCCTAACCAGTTGCGCTGGGACCCGCTCCCGGTTCCGACCAAGCCGACCGACTTCATCGATGGATTGGTCACGATGGCGGGCAACGGCTCAGCTGAATCGATGACTGGCTGCGCCATCCATCTGTATGCATGCAATCAGTCGATGTCGGACCGCTTCTTCTACAGCGCCGACGGCGAACTGCTGATTGTTCCGCAGGCAGGTCGTCTGAGCATCGCCACCGAACTGGGCCTGCTCGACGTCGAGCCGCAAGAAATTGCAGTCATTCCGCGCGGCACTCGCTTCAGAGTGGAGTTGCCGGATGGCCAGGCGCGTGGCTACATCTGCGAAAACTTCGGCGCGCTTCTCCGTCTTCCCGACCTCGGTCCGATTGGGTCCAACGGTCTGGCTAACCCTCGCGATTTTCTGACGCCTCTCGCAGCTTACGAGGTTCGCGAAGGTAACTTCGAGCTGGTCGCCAAGCTGAACGGCAATCTGTGGCGAGCAGACATCGGGCATTCGCCGCTTGACGTTGTGGCGTGGCACGGCAACTACGCGCCGTACAAATACGACTTGCGGCTCTTTAACACCATCGGCTCCATCAGCTTTGACCATCCGGACCCCTCCATATTTCTGGTGCTTCAGTCGGTGAGCGACACGCCGGGCGTGGATACCATCGACTTCGCCATCTTCCCGCCGCGCTGGCTAGTTGGCGAAGACACGTTCCGTCCTCCCTGGTTCCATCGCAACGTAGCTAGCGAGTTCATGGGCCTGATTCATGGCGAGTATGACGCAAAGGCAGAAGGCTTCGAGCCTGGTGGCGCGAGCCTGCACAACTGCATGTCGGGGCATGGCCCGGACGCGGGCACGTTCGACAAAGCGTCGTTCTCGAACACTTCGACGCCAGTCAAGGTCGACTCCACGATGGCGTTCATGTTTGAGACTCGCACGCTCATCAAGCCGACGCAGTTTGCCCTCGAAACCTCCCAGCTTCAGAACGAGTATTTTGAATGCTGGCAAGGTCTCACGAATCGATTCAACCCGGAAGTGAAGTCATGAATGCAAGCACAGGTGAGGACGACGTCGTACTCCAGACTACACGGGCGAGCCTCAAAAGCTGGGTGGAATCTGCGAACGACGCCAAGACGGATTTCCCTATCCAGAACCTTCCGTTCGGCATCTTCAATGGCGGCGGCTCCGACGTTCGCCGCGTTGGTGTCGCTATCGGTGATTGGATTGTCGACTTGGCTGCGCTCGAAGCATCTCGCGCCATCTCGGTCCCCTACACGGCGGTCGACGACGACGGCAATCCGAAAAGCGTCTTTCGGCAGAAGCGGCTTAACGATTTCGTGGCCTTGGGTCGTCCGGTCTGGCGAAGCCTCCGCAGCCAACTGTCCGCATTGCTGTCCACAGGTGGGGGTACGTTGCGCGACAACGTCGAACTTCGTGAGCGTGCCATGGTACGGCAGAGCGACGCGACGATGCACCTGCCGTTCGAGATTCCAGGCTACACGGACTTCTACTCGTCTCGCGAACACGCAACGAATGTCGGCTGCATGTTCAGAGACCCGGAGAACGCCCTCATGCCGAATTGGCTTGAGATTCCCATCGGATACAACGGCCGTGCATCATCGGTCGTCGTCAGCGGCACGCCTGTGCGTCGTCCGAACGGACAGCGGAAGGCGCCTGATGATGCCCGCCCGACATACGGACCTTCGCGCAAGCTCGACATCGAACTCGAAACCGGCTTCTTTGTTGGTGTTGGAAATGCCCTGGGCACACCTGTTCAGGCAAAGGACGCCGACGGCAATATTTTCGGGATGGTGCTCCTCAATGATTGGAGTGCGCGCGACATCCAGCAGTGGGAGTATCAACCGCTGGGACCGTTCAACTCGAAGGGCTTTGCCACGACCATATCGCCGTGGGTCGTGACGATGGACGCGCTTTCGCCATTCCGCGTCGAACAACCTGCGCAGGAACCTGAGCCGCTCGGCTACTTGTTTGGCGCGTCTCGCGCCGGCGTAGACCTTGAACTTGAGGTCTTGCTCAAGCCAAAGTCAGCTGACTCGGCCAAGACAATTGCCCGGACGAACTTCAAGTACATGTACTGGACGATGGCGCAGCAACTGGCTCATCACACCTCGGGCGGTTGCAACACTCGCGTCGGCGATTTGATGGGCTCGGGAACGGTCAGCGGACCTGAGTCTGCCGGTCAACCTGGCGTTGGCACCTTCGGAAGCCTTCTTGAGCTGACCTGGAATGGCCAGAAGCCGCTCGATGTCGGCAACGGCGAAGTCCGCGGCTTCATCGAAGATGGCGATGAACTCACGCTGCGTGGATGGTGCCAGGGCGACGGCTATCGGGTGGGATTCGGCGCTTGTGTCGGCGAAATTCTGCCTGCGCTTGAGACGGCCGACGCGGACCCCGTTGTATGAAGCTGTATAGCTACTTTCGCAGCTCCGCGTCATATCGTGTGCGCATCGCCCTGGCACTAAAGGGACTGCCTTACGAGTATGCCGCGGTTCATCTGGTCAAGGGGGGTGGCCAGCAACTGTCCTCCGTGTATCGTTCGGTTAATCCGGATAGCCTCGTCCCGACGCTCGAGGACGGGCCGCACGTGCTCACGCAATCGCTCGCGATTGTCGAATACCTGAATGAGCTTCATCCAGAGCCGCCCTTGCTTCCTTCCGACGCGGTGGACCGTGCTTACGTGCGGTCGGTGGCGCTGCAGGTAGCGTGTGAAATCCACCCAGTGAACAATCTGCGTGTGCTTCAGTATCTGAAGAACAGCCTTGGCGTCACAGAGGAGCAGAAAACGGAATGGTATCGGCACTGGGTGGATGTCGGGTTCGGTGCGCTGGAGTCCCGACTGGAGGACGAACGGCGCGTTGGAGAGTTCGTATGCGGTGGAACGCCGACCCTTGCCGACATCTGCCTGGTTCCGCAGGTCTGGAACGCGCGACGATTCAACATACCGCTCGATGACTATCCGACTGTCGTTTGCCTTGCCGACAACGCGATGAAGTTGGAAGCTTTCAAAATGGCGCAACCCGCGAATCAGCCAGACGCGGAGTAGTAGGTTCAGGCAGCCAGCAGATTAGCTCGTTTTTTTCCCCAAAAAACGCACTGTTATAACGAGAGTTTTCACGGGTGCAGCTTCTGGATGACTGATTTTGATTTCCGGTTGAGAAGACGGCGTTATGTCAATCGCTCACCACGGGCATCCACGGGTCGGTCCCGCTGCTCTGCGACAAGCAGCGTCGCCTGCATCGACGTCGTGCAGCTGCTCGTGTTTCCGCGGGGACACGAGAGGCCGTGCAAGTTCATGAATAGCCTTCCCCGACCCTGAACTCGCTCGAACTCTCGCGACAGTGGAGACCGCTTACAGCGGTGAAACGGTCGTTCAAAAAGCTGTTGCTGGCAACCTTTCTGCAGAATCGATTCGGTGCGCCGTTAGTTCCCCGCTTGGCGGCGATGGCTGACTTGGACTTCTTCGCCTCATGAAACAACCCAGTTCGCCCGCCTTGGCAGCAAATCTGCGACAGGCGCAGGGCCCGGCTCGGGCTATGCTTCCCACGTGATACTCGCTCCCAATCCGCTGCGCATGACTTCCAGGTAAGGTGATAGTGCAACGATATCTCGTGGCGATGGTCTGCTCTATAGGAAGCTTCATGCGCTTCGCATCAGAGGCAGCGCGCGCAGTCGGAGAACCCAACCTGCCTGTCTTTTTCCTACTCATGGCCTAATCCTTGGACCGCAATTGTGTCGTGCACCCGCAGCGCTCAAAGTGCGACCCGTATTGAGCGTCTTCCACGGGCCATCCTCAAACCTTCGACCACGACACTGACCTTGACGATCCGCATTACTTCCGCAGTAGCCGCCGAGCCGAAGTGAATCGACCCTCGTCCCTAAAGCATCAGTTGCCTGCGAGATCGAGGGTCTTAGGGGTGTCGATATCGGAGCATCACCAACGCGAGCCAGTTTGAAACCGAACTAGCACTCCGACGGCACTCAAGGAGTCGCCTCCTTCAACACAGCGGTCGCGTCGGCCACCAGCAACGCCGTCATATTGACGATTCGACGCACCGTTGCCGACGGAGGGAGTACATGTACGGGCAGCGCCGCGCCGAGCAGGATCGATCCGATGGCGACGTTGTTGCCTGCCGCTGCTTTAAGCAGGTTGTACGAGATATTGGCCGCGTCGATGTTAGGCAGCACCAAAAGGTTCGCGTCGCCCTCTAGCGTCGAATCCGGCATTGCTTCGCGGCGTAGCTTGTGATCGAGTGCGAGGCCGCCATGCATTTCCCCATCGACCTGCAACTGAGGCGCGCATTGGCGCAGGATCGCCAGCACATCGCGCATCTTCTGCGCCGATGGTGCGTTGCTCGTGCCGAAATTCGAGTGCGACACCAGCGCGACCTTCGGCTCGACACCAAAACGGCGCACTTCTTCAGCCGCCATGATCGTGATCGCGGCCAGTTCTTCAGCCGTCGGATCGACGTTCACGTGTGTATCGACGAGGAAAATCTGCCGACCCGGCAGAACCAGCGCGTTCATCGCTGCGTAGACGTTGCACCCTTTCTTCTTGCCGATCACCTGATCGATAAAGTGCAGATGCCGGTGTGTCGTGCTCACCATGCCGCAGATCATGCCGTCCGCCTCACCCCGTTTTACCAGCATCGCGCCGATAAGAGTGGTGCGGCGGCGCATCTCCAACTTTGCCATCTGGGGCGTGATGCCCTTGCGGGACATCATCTTGTAATACTCTTGCCAGAAGTCGCGATAACGCTCGTCGTGATCGGTATTCACGACCGTATAGTCCTGACCCGCGGAGAGACGCAGACCGTAGCGTGCAATCCGTTGCTCGATCACGCTCGGACGGCCAATCAAGATGGGCGTGGCAAGCTTCTCATCGACGACGATCTGAACAGCGCGCAGCACCCGCTCTTCCTCGCCTTCCGCAAACACGATTCGTTTTTTCGCGGGCTCTACACCACGCGCGATCTGAAAGATCGGCTTCATGGTCGTGCCGCTTTGATACACGAACTGCTGCAAATGCTGCTTATAGGCCTCCATGTCCTCGATCGGACGCTCGGCGACGCCAGAATCCATGGCCGCTTTCGCGACCGCAGGCGCGAGCTTGACGATAAGGCGTGGATCGAATGGTTTCGGAATGAGATACTCCGGGCCGAAGGAAAGATCCCGAATACCGTAAGCCGTCGCGACGATATCGCTCTGTTCCTGGCGTGCCAGTTCCGCCAGTGCATTGACGGCGGCAATTTCCATTTCCCTCGTCACCGTCGTTGCGCCAGCGTCCAGCGCGCCCCGGAACAGGAACGGGAACACCAGGACGTTGTTCACCTGGTTCGGAAAGTCGGCCCGCCCCGTAGCGAGGATTGCATCCGGACGCACTTCGAGCGCGAGTTCCGGAAGGATTTCCGGCGTCGGATTCGCGAGCGCCAGGATCAGCGGCTTCACGGCCATCTGCTTGACCATGTCTTGCTTGAGCACCCCACCGGCAGACAAGCCTAGGAAGACGTCCGCGCCTTCAATCACTTCAGCAAGCGTGCGTGCGCTGGTGTCGCGGGCGAAGCGCTCCTTGTCTGGATCCATGAGTTCAGTCCGGCCCTTGTAGACCACCCCGGCAAGATCGGCTACCAAAATGTTCTCTAGCGGCAAGCCAACGTCGACGAGAAGGTCAAGACACGCGAGCGCCGCAGCACCTGCACCCGATGCCACCAGTTTCACTTCCTTGATGTTCTTGCCCACGACCTTCAGGCCGTTGATGATCGCCGCCGCGACGACGATAGCCGTGCCATGCTGGTCGTCGTGGAACACGGGAATCTTCATGCGCTTGCGGCATTCACGCTCGACGATAAAGCAATCCGGCGCCTTGATGTCTTCCAGATTGATCCCGCCGAAGGTTGGCTCAAGCGCAGCAATTACGTCCACCAGCTTATGTGGATCCGACTCGTTGAGCTCGATGTCGAACACGTCGATGCCTGCGAATTTCTTGAACAACACCGCTTTGCCTTCCATTACTGGCTTCGATGCAAGCGGCCCAATGTTACCCAGCCCCAGCACCGCCGTCCCATTCGTGACCACGCCGACGAGGTTGCTGCGAGCCGTGAAGCGCGCGGCATTTAGCGGGTTTTCGACGATTTCCTCACATGCGAAGGCGACGCCCGGAGAGTAGGCCAGCGAGAGATCTCGCTGGTTGATCATCTGCTTCGTCGGGGTGATCGCCAGCTTCCCGGGCGTCGGAAACTCATGGTAATCGAGAGCGGCTTGCCGAAAGCTTGTGGTTTCAGATTGCTTTGTCATGTCATCAATTCTTGGAAAGGGTTGACGCGCAGGCCGTTCCGCTCGCGACCTAACGCGAGCGGAACACGAGCGATTTAGTGGACGTTCGGTCGCACGACTGGCTTGTTGCCTGTCATCGGCTCAGCTGCGAGCGGTCCGATCGGTTCCAACGCATCGATGCTTGTATCGCCTTGACGATTGAGCATCGCACGCGCAACGTTCATATCCAGGGCCCCTTCCCATCGAGCTACCACAACCGTTGCCACACCATTCCCAATCAGGTTCGTCACGGCGCGGGCCTCATTAAGAAAGCGGTCCACGCCGAGCAGAAGCACTAAACCTTCAACGGGAATCTTGTGCATCGACGCCAGAGTCGCAGCCAACGCGACGAATCCTGCGCCTGCCACACCAGCGGAACCCTTTGAAGTCAGTAAGAGCACGCCTAGCACGAGCAACTGGTCCCAGATTGTCAAATGCACATTCATAGCCTGTGCGATGAACATCGCCGCCATGGTCAGATAGATCGCCGTCCCGTCAGCGTTGAAGGTATAGCCGGTAGGCAAAACCATTCCGACGACCGGTCGGGAGCAACCCATCCTCTCCATCTTGATGAGCATTTGCGGCAACACTGCTTCTGTCGAAGCCGTGCCCAGGGTGATGAAGATTTCGTCTTTGATGTAGCGCAGATACTTGAACAACGACAACCCGCACAGATGCATGACGATGCCGAGCACGACCACCACGAAGAAGATCGATGTCAGATACAAACACAACATCAGTTGGCCAAAAGAAGCCAGCGTACCGATCCCGTATTTGGCGATGGTGAAGGCCATCCCGCCGAACGCGCCGATTGGTGCAACGTACATTACGATTCGAACTATGCCAAACATGCCTTGTAGGAACATATCAAGCATGTCGACAAAGGGCGCCGTACGCGGGCCCAGTTTGGCGAGTGCAATGGCAAGCAACAGCGAAAAGAAGATAATCGGCAAGATCTCGCCGTTCGCAAACGCGCCGACAATGCTGTTCGGCACGATGCTCATCAGGAAGTCGAGCGTGCCGTGCTGCTTTGCCGCCTGCGTATAGGTCGCAATCGCTGAACTGTCGATGTGCGCGGGATCGATGTTCATGCCGCTGCCGGGCTTGAATACGTTCACGACCACGAGACCCACCAGAAGCGCGATAGTCGATGCGATTTCGAAATACAGCACCGCCTTCACACCGACGCGACCAGCCTCATGAAGATCGCTCATGCGGGCTATGCCAACTACGACGGATGCGAAGATAATCGGTGCCAGCAGCATCCGGATCAGTTTGATGAAAAGGTCGCCGAGTGGCTTAAGTTGCGAGCCAATATCGGGATAGAAATGCCCGAGTAAAATCCCGGCGATGATGCCGATGAGAACCTGAACGTAGAGCTTGGAAAGCGATTTCCTGATTGATACCAGCATGACTGTCTCCTATGCCTGGCGTCTTTTAATGAAGTCCAGACGAGCGCCCACAGCGGGGTAGTCCGCTGCGGTATGCACGAAAGGAATTCGCCTGCGTTCTTTTGTTGTTGTATGAACGCAGCGCCGAAGGGGTGTATCGGCGCGTTGCCTATCTAAGGCTTATGAGGACAGCTTTTGCATCTCGGCGAAGAGATCGGCCTTGCCTTCGAAGCCGATGCCGGGCAGGTCCGGCATGGTGATGTAGCCGCCGTCGACCTTCACGCCATCGGGGAAGCCGCCGTAGGGCTGGAACAGGTCCGGATACGATTCGTTGCCGCCGAGGCCGAGCCCAGCTGCGATGTTCAGCGACATCTGATGGCCGCCATGCGGAATGCAGCGCTTCCGCGACCAGCCGTGCTCATGCAGCATGTCGAGCGTGCGCAGATATTCGACGAGGCCATAGCTCAGCGCGCAATCGAATTGCAGCCAGTCGCGATCGGCGCGCATGCCGCCGTAGCGGATCAGATTGCGGGCGTCCTGCATAGAAAAGAGGTCTTCGCCGGTTGCCATCGGCTTGTCGTAGTAGTTGCGCAGCGTGGCCTGCAGCTCGTAGTCGAGCGGGTCGCCCGGTTCCTCGTACCAGAACAGGTCGTATTGCGAGAGCGCCTTTGCGTATTGAATGGCGGTATCGAGATCGAAGCGGCCGTTGGCATCCACCGCGAGCTTCTGGCCGTCGCCGAGCACGCTCAGGATCGAATCGATGCGGCGCAGGTCTTCATCGAGCGAGGCGCCGCCAATCTTCTTCTTCACGACCGTATAGCCCCGGTCGATGTAGCTGCGCATCTCATCTTTCAGCTTGCCGTGATCCTGGCCCGGATAGTAATAGCCGCCTGCGGCATACACGAAGATCTTGCGGTCGGGCGTGCCGTTGCCGTAGCGATCTGCAAGCAGTTGAAACAGCGGCTTGCCTTCGATCTTCGCGACGGCATCCCACACGGCCATGTCTATCGTGCCGATCGCGACCGACCGCTCCCCGTGACCGCCGGGCTTTTCGTTGGTGAACATCGTCGCCCAGATCTTGTGCGGGTCGAGATTGTCGCCGGCATCGTTGACGAGGGAGGCAGGATCGGCTTCGAGCAGACGCGGAATGAAGCGTTCGCGCATCAGCTTGCCCTGGCCGTAGCGGCCGTTCGAATTGAAGCCGTAGCCGATCACCGGCTTGCCGTCGCGGATCACGTCGGTGACGACCGCGACGAGACTCAGCGTCATCTTGCTGAAGTCAATATAGGCATTGCGGATCGGGGAACTGATCGGAACGGTCTTTTCGCGGATTTCAACGATTCTCATGGCTTGTCTCCTGAGTTTTGGAAGCATATTGCGACCCCCTCGGCTGCAATATGGAACGTAGCTTAACTGTGAAAAACGCTGCTAAACTACACTTCCGTTCACAACACTTTTCAAGTCCAGTGAATACTGAAACTCAAACCGCTACCGATTTCGAGTTCTTCATTCTTCTGGCGAAGCTTAAAAGTATGTCGGGTGCGGCGCGGGCACTCGATCTGTCCCCGCCCGCTGCGACCAAGCGACTCGGCGTCATTGAGCAGCGGCTAGGGGTTCGTCTGGTGAATCGGACCACTCGGAGCGTGAGTCTTACGCCCGAAGGCGAGACCTACCTGCGATACGCCTCGCAGATCGTCGGGCAAGTCCGCGAGATGGAAGAGGCGATTTCCGGGACGAAGGGAGACCCGCAAGGTCTGTTGCGCATTAATGCGACGCTTGGATTCGGCCGCACAACGATCGCGCCGCTGGTGTCGGAATTCGCCAAGCGCTTTCCTGGCGTCGAAGTTCAGTTTGAAGTGACAGATCGCCCCGTTGATCTCGTGGAGGGCGCCTTTGATATGGCGATCAGATTTGGTGAATTACCCGACACTCGTCTGAGCGCACGACGCATCATGAGTAATCGCCGTTTTCTGTGCGCCTCGCCAAAATATCTGGAAAAGCACGGCACACCCGAGCGGGTTGAAGACTTGTCTGAGCATCGATGCATCATCCACCGACAGAACGAGGATGCTTATGGGGTGTGGCGTTACATCGTGAACGACCACACCGAGGCGATCAAAGTAAAAGGCGCGCTATCAAGCAACGACGGTGATATCGTGCTGCGCTGGGCATTGGAAGGACACGGAATACTGATTCGCTCGGAATGGGATCTTGCAAAGTATGTGCAGAGCGGTCGGCTCAGCCTCGTTTTGCCGAACACGGTTCTCCCCTCTGCCGACCTGTTTGTTTACTACCCGCGACAAAGAAATCAGACTGCTCGTGCGCGCGCCTTCATTGATTTCTTGGTGGGTCGATTCCAAGCGCCGTTCACCCCCGTCGATACGGGTACCGAACCGCGTGAACGGAGAAAGCGGAGTCTGCGCAAGTAGGTCTTGAATGCCTAATGTCGGTACAGGCGGGCGATCGCGATGGCCGCAGCATCTTGATCCTGACGGATGACTCCTTTCATAGGATTAGGCGCCGCGCAGGTGGCACCAAAAGAGTCCAGCAAAAGACCATTCATGGCCGAACCGGTCCCCTCGAATCTTGAAGTCTCTCCCCATCCATCTGTCTACGTCGGGCACGAGGGGACCCAAAGCGGACAGACTGGCGCGACCCGCTACAAACCAGCTAAGGCATTGTCGATTTCCGATCATCAGATTCGTCGTCAGTGAACCCCATTCGAAGGATCTCCCATGAAATACCTCGGCCTGGCCTACTTCTCCCCCAAAAAACTCGCCGCGATGGCGCCCGACGAAATCAAGGAATTGGTGAGCCAGTGCCCGGCATTGGATGAGAAGATGCGCGCTACCGGCAAGGTTCTGATTTCCGCCTCCCTTGGCGATCTGGACAAATGGAGGACGCTCCGCCCGAGCACTGGAGAGACGCGCATCATCGATGGGCCTTACACCGAGTCGAAGGAAGTCGTGGGCGGCGTATTCATCATCGAGGCGGACAGCCCTGACGAGGCGTTACGCATCGCGTCCATGCACCCGGCTGCCACACTGGGCGAAGAAGGCGGATGGGCCGTGGAGCTTATTCCCTTGGATTTCTATCTGGCGCAATGAGGATTTGGACGCCTGTCTCAAGAAGGCGCTGGGCGTTCCTTTCATCACAGACACCTTCACTGTGTCGGGAGTCATCGCGAATCATCGCGGCGATGTCCGCTGCTGGCCCCGGTTTCCGCCATTCGACAAGTCACCGCGGGACCGCATGTCGAGCGAGAATTTTCATCACGTAGTTTGCGCTTCGCCTCCCGAACGTCCCAATGCTGACTGCTGCGTCTGCGGATTTCGGCGATGGTGATCAGCCGTTTCGGTGAACGTGATCAGTATGGAAGTTGGTGTTGCGCGGTCAGAGAATTATAACGAAGGTGATCACGATGGGGATGAGTCGGATTGCTTTGCGTTGGTCT
>NZ_FCOG02000492.1 GCF_001544975.2 Caballeronia arationis
CATGTCCCGCTTTCGCTGGCAGTACCTGCCAGCTGTGACCAGTATCACGGAAGGCGGGACGGACTATCTATATTAGGTAAATATTGACGAAGCAATCCGTTGGTGTTTTCGCAGGTCCCGCGCTGCCAGGGGCTGTGCGGGTCGCAGAAGTAGACGCGCACGCCAGTGGCAGCAGTGAGTTCTTGACGCCGCGACATTTCTTTGCCCTGGTCGTAGGTGAAGGTTTGTCGCAACGGCGCGGCAATCGAGTTGAGTTTGGCAGAGAAGCCCGCCAACGCTGAAGCGGCGGTGGCATCTTCCATCTTGGCGAGCAGCACCAGGCGGCTGGTCCGTTCGACCAGAACGCCTACCGAAGATTGGTTGCCGGCGCCCTTGATGAAGTCGCCTTCCCCAATGACCAGGCAGCAGTCGGTCTTCGATTGCGGGCGGCCGCACATGAATGCTGACCATATCCGGAATCTGTCCGCGCCTGTCTGTGCCGCGGGTGCGCGGCATACGCGTGCTGTGGCTGTGGCGCAGGCAGGCAATGAGCTGACGGCGCAGTTCCCCGCGCTGTTTCGAGTCAGTTCACGGCTCACGGTGGCCGGCGAGCGCCCGAGTATTCGGGCCATGGCCCGGATACTCACGTCCTGTAGCCGCAGGCTTGCGATGGCGAGGCGTTCTTCAGGTTGAAGCTGTTGGTACGAAGTTTGGTCGGGCATTGCGACACCTTATACGAGATAGGTGTTGCACTTCGCTTTTGATAGCGCCAGGCGAAGCCTGGGATTGGGGGAAGTCGTAGGTGACAGAAACCAATCATTGGAGTCCAGAGGGTTCGACGCCCTCCCGGTAAAGGCTAACCACCAGCCGGAAGCGAGCCTTGCATGCGAGTGCGGTAACGCACTACTTGAAGCGTAGGCAGCGGGTATTGAAGCCGTGTGATTGAGCCTCGATATGAAGCAACCGTTGGTGTCTTCATTTTTCAAATTGTGGGGACAGTACTCGAGAGTGCCGAGTTCTTGCGCCTTTCTCACGGTCTCATCTTGGCGTTCGTGAGCGCCGATCCAGTTCTCGGTAA
>NZ_FCOG02000200.1 GCF_001544975.2 Caballeronia arationis
TCGACGCGTTGCCCCTCACGCCCAACGGCAAGCTCGATCGCCGGGCACTGCCCGATCCGCAATGGCAAAGCCTCGACGCCTACGTCGCGCCGCGCACCTCGCTCGAACACGCGCTCGCGCAGTGCTTTGCCAGTGTGCTCGGCCTCGAGCGTGTGAGCGTCTTCGATAACTTCTTCGCGCTCGGCGGACACTCGCTGCTCGCCGTACAACTGATGGCGCATATCGATGCCAAGCTCGGCCAGAACATTTCCATCCGCGTCCTGTTCAGCGCCCCTTCGGTAGCCGAGCTAGCTGACCATCTGAACACCGCTCCCTCGAACACGGAATTCGACACAATCCTGCCGATTCGTGCTCCGGGCGACGGCGCTCCGCTATTCTGCATTCACCCGGTCGGCGGACTCGCCTGGAGCTATGCGGGCCTTGCTCAGAGCATCGAGGGAAATCGGCCTATTTACGCTGTGCAGACTCCCGCGCTCCAGCAACCCGGTTACGGTCCCGCCAACATTGCGGAGATGGCGACTGACTACATCGCGCGCATCCGGAACATTCAGCCTCAAGGGCCATATCGGCTGCTCGGCTGGTCTTTCGGGGGACTGGTCGCCTATGAAATGGCGACGCAGCTTCAGCACCTCGGCGAAACAGTCGACCAGCTCGTTCTGCTGGACTCACGTCTCCCTGACGGCCGGGAGGCGCCTGAGCTCGACGAATGCACGCTCATGGCGGCGGCCTTCCCGAACATGCCTGAGGATCTGGCGATAGCGCTTCGCGATATGCAGACGACTTCCGAGCGTGTCAATGCCCTGCGCACACACCGCCTGATTCCGGCCTATATCACCGATCGACACGTCATGACCCTGATCGATGCGACACAGCGAAACATGCATCTGCAATCGACTTTCGCGCCAAAGCAGTTTTGTGGCGATATCGTCTACTTCACGGCCA
Source organism: Caballeronia arationis (assembly GCF_001544975.2). Taxonomy (GTDB): domain Bacteria; phylum Pseudomonadota; class Gammaproteobacteria; order Burkholderiales; family Burkholderiaceae; genus Caballeronia; species Caballeronia arationis. Next base: position 943 of record NZ_FCOG02000200.1, read on the forward strand.
TCCGCTCCGAAGCGTCTGATCGGCCGCGTCACGCCGCCGGATGGCGCGATCGGATCGACGGCTCGGTCGTGAATTGCGACATCGATTGCGCACATACCGAAATGTGCTTGCCTTCTTCACTCGCGACGATTGGAAAGAACCTGGCCCCATTGAACGTATTCGATGGATCGACGCGTCGACATCCCGATGAGGAACTCGGAGTAAAGGTAGCGAATGATTGAGATGTCTGAGGCATCGCCATCGGTTGAACTGCGGATGGCGAACATCGTTTCCGCGACGTGGCTGAACTGTGGGATCAAGTCTGATTCTCAGGCTTGTCTCCCCGCTTCAGCAACGGAGAAACCGGACGACCGTTTGATTTCCACCGGTTCGATGGACGCTGGACGCTCTACAGAAAAAAAAGCGGCGGCGCATGGCGCGCCGCCGTCTGTCATATGCTGCGGTAAGTTAGCCGCCCCGTCGTTGCTTTCGGTCGCTATGCTTGCGCACGTTGCTGGCAAGTTCGGAAATGATTTCGGTCGCGGCACCGATGATCTGGCTGAAGTCGAAGCCCGCGCGCGTCATCTCGGTATAGAAGGATCGCGCGAGCATCTTCGAGAGTTGGCTCGGATTCTGGATCGATTGAGTGACGATGTCACCGATAGTCTGATCCGACGAGCGCTTGAGCGTCATGCGGGCGAAAGGCGAGGCAACGAGTTTCTGCAGTCTGTCTGCCTCGATGGCTCTCGTGATGAACGCGGCGAGAATGCGCAGCACCTTCAGGTCATGCTCAGTGAACTGCACTTTGTCTTGCGGCCCCGAAACCTGCACAACGCCAATAGCCGTTCCATTCAACTCGAGGACTGAAAACATGTTGTCGCGCGCGTCCGAATATTCGACGATTGTCGTCGTCGCTGCGAAATGCACCTCGCCGAATGACGCGGACTGACCGGAGCACACTTCGGCGATCCGCTCGTCGGCCGTTACTGTGACGACGCATCGCTTTGCTCGCAGCGCCTCGGCGACCATCGTCGCGAGTTCTTCGGGTGAGCTGACGGAATCCGGAATGACCGCAACCTCAGCCTCAGGATTTTGCTCTTTGAAAACAGGTTCCAACATTTTCATGTGTGTATCCACCGGAAGGTTCAATCGTGCATCGTCGTGGCGACGACATCTGGTCCAGTCAGAAGGGGCTGTATCCTGCTGCGCGCCCGACAAAGAGGCCCGCCTCGTAGGCGGCATCGAGCGCCCGTCTGAGCTCCCGGACACTCACGGTTCGAAAGCCGGCAGACGGAATCCCGACCGGCTCGAACGACTCGAACGACTCGATTCCAAGTACCTCGCCCGAGATCGTGCGCAGCACTTCCTCGCGCGCTTCGTGTCTTGCAGCTTCCATAATCGTGCACATGTGCGTCGTCTCCGTATCGCGTGCTATCGGATCATCCGTCAATTTCACGTCCCGTGAAGCCCAGGACGGACTGAACATCGTAGTTGGACTCAGGTTATGCGTTGATAGTTAGGATCTGGTTAGCGTGACGGGTGCCGGTCAGAACGCATCGACGGCCTTCGGTAAGTTGAACCGATACAAAATCCAACCGGATCCGGTTGAATCGGGACCCTAATTTGTATGTAACTCTCGATCGCCAAGCTGTGCTCGCTTGCTCCAGTTCCGTCTCGTCGACCGCGAGCGGCAGCGTTCCTAACAGGTGAAAACATGAAACGACCCTCTTTCGTGCAGCGACGCAGCGTCAGGATCCGTAACGGCCGTTTCGAAATCTCCGTAGAAGATTCAGGCAGCAGCGGAATGCCTTGCGTGCTGCTTCACGGTCGCGGCGAGTGCAGCGGCGTGTGGCGCACGTTGACGGAAGCTGCTTCTGCCGACCACCGTTTCGTATCCATCGATCTACGCGGGCATGGCGATTCAAGCTGGGATCCGGATGGATCGTACGATGCAAGAACGCTGGCTGGTGACGTGCTCGAAGTCCTGTTGGCATTGAACATACGAAAACCAGTACTGATCGGTCACTCGCTTGGCGGCAGCGTTGCGTTGCATTTGACCGGGATGCTCGGACCGTTCACCTCTGGACTCGTCCTGGTCGATTTTGGACCGGATTCTGATGCTGCCGGTTCACAAAGAGTGCTCACTGAAATACGGGAAACTCCAACCCGGTTCAATTCGATCGCCGAATATGCGCAGTGGCTGCAGGAGCGCCGTCCTCTCGCGAGCGGCCGCGCGCTGCATCACCTGGCGGCACATGCCTTGCGCCGCACGCACACGGGCACCTTCGAGCCGAAGGTGGACCGGACGGTCGCCGACGACTTCCTGCCGAACGACGGTGCACGCGAAGAGCAAATGTGGGACATGCTCAGGTCCGTGCAATGCCCGAGCCTCGTCGTGAGAGGCATCGGGTCCGCCATACTCAAGCCTCAGGTCGCATTGCGCATGGCGCAGCAGGCATTGCCGAAGGGGCAGCTCGCGACGATTTCCCGCGCAGGTCACTCCGTGATGACCGACAATCCTGATGAATTCAACCGGACGATTCAGACCTTCCTTGCTTCTCTGTCGCCTGCCGCGAGCGGAGGCCCGTCATGTTCTCCATGATTCCTTCGGAGATTCGACGTCAGTCCTTGCAACGCATCGTGATTGGCGTCATCGCCGGGTTTGTCGGGGCCCTTTGCAGCGCGGAAATCGCACGACTGATTAGCAGCGTCGCCGGAGGGCAGATCCCGACGCGCGGACTGGCGATCGGTTTCTTCGCGGTCTGCGTAGCGCAACTGCTCTTTAGAACGAGTTCCCAGATACTCATCATGGACTTCGGGCAGCAGGTGATATGCAGCTTGCGCATCGAATTGTGCCGGAAGATCCTGCACACGCCCTATAAAAAGCTGGAGGCGCTTGGGAAGCCGCGTCTGCTTGCCATCCTCACGACGGATGTCGGCACATTCGCGCAGGCTGCGCAGATGCTTCCAGTCACGTTCGGGCACCTGGTCCTGGTCGCCGTATGCCTCGGATATATGGCCTGGCTTTCCTGGCAGGCATTCGCGTGTTTCTTTGTTTTTCTGGTCACCGCGGCAGTGATTTATCACTGCGTGGAGCGCTGGCCGCTGCGCGAGATGCAGGCGGTCCGCGATCAGCTTGACATCATCTTCCGGCATTTCCGTTCGCTGCTGGAAGGCACACGTGAATTGCAACTCAATACTTCGCGAGCCCAGTACTTCACGGACCACGTGGTCCATCCGACTGCGCATCGGTTCCGGCGCTCGTTCACGCGAGCGATGCTCATCTATTCACTCGTCGCCAATGCGGGCGGCATGTTGTTCTACGTGGCGATCGGCCTGATCCTGCTCGTCATGCCGCATTGGTTTCCGCAGGCGCCAGGGGTTCTGGTGACACTCACGCTGCTGCTCCTGTTCCTGATTCAGCCCGTCAGCGAAGTGATGAACACCTTGCCAATTCTGCGGCAGGCTTCCATCGCGTTGGCGCGGATCCGCATTCTCGATGCGGAGCTGGCGCAGGCGCCGGACGATGACACTCGCACGACCCAGGACGATCCCTTCGCTACCGCAGTCGAGGGCGCTCCGCTACTCAGGTTCGCCGGTGTATCGCATCGCTATCCGGGACTGACAGAAGATCGTCCGTTCACGCTTGGGCCGATCGACCTTTCGATCAAGCAAGGCGAGGTGATCTACCTGATCGGAGGAAACGGCAGCGGCAAGACTACGCTCGCGATGCTGCTGCTCGGACTCTATGAACCTGAGCAAGGCCATGTCGAACTGAATGGCGTAAAGATTGAAAGACATAACCTGGTGCAGTATCGTCAGCGATTTTCGGCTGTCTTCGCCGACTTTCACCTGTTCGACGAAATCCTGTGTCAGGATCAGGCTCAGATCGCGAGCCGGGCGACGCATTATCTGCACACACTCGAACTCGACCACAAGGTAAGCCTCAGAGGCAACAGGTTCAGCACCACCAGTCTTTCGTCCGGACAGCGCAAGCGAATGGCGCTCATCGCGTCGTACCTGGAAGATCGTCCGATCTATCTTTTCGATGAGTGGGCCGCTGATCAGGACCCCGTGTTCAGGCGCGTGTTCTACACAGAACTGATCCCCGATCTCAAGCGCAAGGGCAAGACGGTCATCGTCATCTCTCATGACGATGCCTATTTCGAGTGCGCCGACCGGCTCGTACAGGTCGCCCAGGGCCGCCTTGTCGACGTGTCTGCCGAAGCGCTGAAGGCGGGTTTGTATACCAGACGCAATGGCTCGGCTGTGTCCGACTAACGTGACGGCGTTCTACAGATCGCGAAATCGGCCGCTTCACTCGGCCGCTTGCTGACTCCACATATGCGTGGCGATCCGATGACCATGCGCTCGTGCCGCTTTGACCTTTTTCTCGACTCGGCTCGTGGCAATCAGGATAGCCACGCCAATAGCAGCACATACCGCGAGCACTTACTGCCCTCCATGCTGACTGAAAAGAGGGAGTGGGAGCAACCATGATCAGTACCTGGATGCATAACCTGCCATTATGGCAAATGACACTCGTTGTCTTTGGTGCGACATTTCTCGTGGGAACGACGATCCACATCGTCACCAGCTGGCTTGCAGCCAGTCAGCATCGGCGGTCATCCATGGCAATTTCGCCCGGCTTGCTGTCTCCAATCGGTGTCATCTTCGGCTTGCTGATCGCGTTTACCGCCGCGCAGGTATGGAACGACACGGAGCGTGCCAATGTAGCAGTCGCCACGGAAGCCGGTGCGCTAAGATCTGTTGTTGTCCTGTCCGCGGTTTTGCCAGAAGAGGCGCAGATCCGGTTGCGGGAGCTGGTCAGGGATTACATCGAGTACACGATAGATACCGAATGGCCAATGATGGCGCAAGGAGCCCTTACACTGAAAATCAGTCCGCCCGCGTTGAACAAGGCGCTTCAGTTCACGCTTTCCCTCGAGGCGAATACGCCCGGCCAGCAGACTGCGCAGCGCCAGTTGGCGACGTCGCTGGAGCAGGCCCTGGAAGCCCGTCGCCAGCGTATCCTGGTTAGTCGCGCCGAAGTTAACGGTGTCAAGTGGGCATGCCTGATTCTTCTGGCTGTGTGCCTGCTGTTCACGATCGCCCTGGTTCATTGCGAGAACCGACTCACCTCCGCCGTAGGCATTGCTCTTTCTTCTGCAGCAATCGCAACGACCATGCTGCTGATCCTTTCGCACGATCGACCATTTGCAGGAGTAATCGCCGTGAAGCCCGAACCGCTATACCAGGTGATGCCTGCGGATCGCTGATCATTGTTGCGGGAGTGGGATAGACCGCCTCGCAGCGGCCGGTTATGGAACCCTCGTCGGGCTGGTCATCTGCTATCAACAGAAGGTCGTCTACTCTCGCCTTCTCTGCTCGCTTACGGTCGGAGATGTTCAATGCGGCTCCTTTCCTTCATCGACAAGCGGGCAACGCGGCGTGCACATCGGTTATGGCTTCACTACGGCGTATTTTGGCCCGGCGCCGTCGCCGTCGGTTTGATCGCAATCCTGTATGCGCGGTTGATCGAGTTTGGGTATAGCCTCTTCCTTCGTTACGTCGATTCCCTTCCGTGGCTGCCCTTAGTCGTGACCCCAGCGGTCAGCGCAACTTGTGTGTGGGCCACAATGCGGTTTTTCCAAGGGGCCGCGGGAAGCGGTATACCGCAAGTCATCGCGACGCTACACGGTCCTACGACTCAGCTTGGTCAACGCTTACTGACCCTGCGGATTTTGGTTGGCAATATCGCGCTTTCTTTCCTCGCGATCCTTGGCGGATTCACCATCGGCCATGAGGGACCCACGATTCAGGTCGGTGCGGCGCTCATGTTTAACCTGCGCGTGTTCTACCCACGCAGATTCCGCTCAATCGCTGGCGTTACGCTGGAGCGAAGACTGGTCCTCGCGGGGGCTGCCGCGGGTCTCTCCGCTGCATTCAACGCGCCGCTGGCCGGAGTAGTGTTTGCGATAGAAGCGTTGACACGGAGCTTCGAACAGCGCGCGAGCGGCGTACTTGTTACACCAATCATTCTCGCCGGCATTGTCGCGCTCGGCATCAACGGCAATAACTCGTACTTTGGGACGATCGACGTCGGAACACGCATCCCCGACGACCTGGCCCTCGCCGTGGTACTGACGGGACTGATCGCAGGAGTCGCGGGAGGCGTATTTTGCTGGCTAGTGCTTAACACGAAGCACTGGATGCCAAGCATGATCCTTCGATTGCAAGCTCGCTGGCCGATCGTGTTCGCAGCGCTATGCGGCCTGGCTGTAGGAGGTATCGGATACGTTTCGGGCGGTCACACGTTCGGTAGCGGGTACGCTGAAGCGCGTGGGATGCTGGAGGGCCACGGGGATCTGACGGCCATGTACCCCGTGATGAAGCTGGCCTCGGTGATCGGGTCTTATCTACCTGGCGTGCCGGGAGGCATTTTCGCCCCGTCACTATCCGTTGGCGCGGGTATCGGTAATACGCTTCATTTGTTGCTCTCGCAGATGCAGTTGCCTATGCTCATTGCTCTGGGCATGGCAGGTTATCTGGCTGCGGTCACTCAATGTCCAATTACTGCTTTCGTCATCGTAGTGGAGATGATCAACGGACACGCGCTGGTTATCTCTCTAATGGCCACAGCTTTGATCGCAAGTCGTATATCGGGTCTGTTTGCACCTCCGCTTTATGAAGCGCTCGCTCGGCGCTATATTCACCTCCCAACCCAGAAGCCGGAACCTTAAGGCACCGGCTGTAGCGCGACTGTCACGGATCGGCGTAATCGAGCCGGGGATGGTCGGCCTAATGAGGCCACGCAGAGTAGCCCCGAAACGCAATTTC
>NZ_FCOG02000355.1 GCF_001544975.2 Caballeronia arationis
AGGAACCTTGCTCGCACCTCCTACAACTGCCTGAGTTCGAAAAGTACAAGGCCACCTGATGAACGCCCCGAGGCGTCCACGAACAAAACCCAATTTTGCAGGTCCGACTAGTTAATCAGCGCTTTCAAGACCGCCTGGAACGCCGCGATTTCTGCTCATGGCGTTTGCAATAAGTCCAGGGGCCGATGCGTTGTGAAGCCAACAGTTGCGACCGCTGCAAGGCAGCGAGATACAGCGAGAGGATCGACTGCGACAGGCCCTATGTGGTCCTCGCTGCTCAACAAGGTATCCTGCTCTGGTGGCGTTAGCTCGCCGATTCTCTCCGTCGCTGCGCGCAACGTCAACGGAGCGCGGCCACCGCGTCGCCGATCGGTTCGCTGCCACCGGCAAATCCGACGATCGTGTTGACAAGGCCCACTCTGAGCGTTTCGAGCACGACATCGGCAACATCCTCGCGCGAAACGGAGGCGCGAGCGGACTGCGCGTCGGTCGTGATCTCAATCGTCCCGGTGCCCGGCTCCATGGTCAGTGTGCCGGGACGCAGCACAAGATAATCGAGTCCACTGCGGATTAGATAATCGTCCGATGCACGCTTCATCTGGGCGTAATGCTGAAGTGCATCTGGGGCGCGTTCGGGGGTGTATGCCAGCAAGGTGCTGACGACGATGAAGCGGTCCGCACATACCGTTTTGCACAATTCACCGCTTTGATGATCGCGTCCCGGTCGATCTGACGCTCCTTCTCGGCGCCCTCGGTTTCAGCGGATCCAGCGGCAAAGATAACCGCGTGTACCCCCGCGAGCGCCGCGCAAAAGTCCTGCGCCAGGTCGACGATCACGGGACTCGCGTCGAGGCCTTCGAAATGGGCCCGCTGCGCCTCGTCGCGTAGCAAGGCACGAAACGGAATGCCCGCACGGTGCAACTTTTCTGCCACTAAGCGGCCGGTGCGGCCGGTGGCGCCAATTAATGCAATGCTCATCGTGTCACTCTAAGAAGCCATGTCGGCGGGATGCGCGAGCTTTCGGTGTGCTGACGCTTTCCCGACGGCCATCAGAAACCGGGATCGCGGTGGAGGACGGCGGGGGTACGTTGTCTGGTTTCGCGCGCAGTTGCACGCAAAGGCGCAAGGCCGAGAGGGAGCGATGTCCGGAACCACTTCAGTTCGCACACCGCGTCCCGCTCGATGTTTGCGTCGGTTCTGATCGCTGCTCCTTATCGGTTTGTTGATAGACTGAGCCGCGCATGCGGACTGCGCCCAGCGCCACACGAATCGCTCCATCTTAACGCGTGCCGACGTGCATTTCTTCCCTTCGCCTGCGCAGTTATTGCGCAATGCTGCTTTCAGTTCCATCCACCTTCCTTGCGAATAAACATGACGTCTTCGCGACCGTGAAACGGCATTGTCAACGCAAGGAACTGGGCTGACGCCCATCCCCCGGGACGCCTCGTGTCGGCCGCAGTTACTCTGCGGCTGAACCGCCTTGCCATGAGCGCGGCAAATTTCCACGTTGGGTCGTGACACTTTCCGGCTTGCCCGAGCGCCTTGAGCAAAATCTACACACAGGGACGCTGCATGCAGCGCGTCGAGAACCTCGCTCCGTTGTTTGCCAGTACCGACGACGACTGAGTTTACTTCTTCCCGGGTTGTTCGGCTCGGGGTGAACGGCGATTAGATCGCCCGCGGGAAAGGTCTCTCCGAGCGTTTCGTCGACTTGTTCGTCGAGGGTCATCGGCGCTTCCCGGGCCTCGACTTTCGACTAACGGATGTCGACGCGACTTTCTTTGTCATATAGCACTCCATAAGCGTCGCCGCGTTACGCGCGCTGCAGCTCGGTTGCGAGCTTGATGCGCTGCGCTTCGCCGCCGGACAGTTCCGTCGCGTGCTGGCCGAGCCGCAGATAACCGAGCCCGATGTCCTGCAATACCTTGAGCGCGCGTCATCACCTGCGGTTCGGCTGCGAAGAAATACAGGCGGCACCGACGGTCATGCCGAGCACTTGCGCGATATTCCTGCCGCCCCATTCGGTGCCGAGCGTCTCTGCGTTGTAGCGCGTGCCGTGGCAGGTCGGGCAGGGCGGTTTACCATCGGCAGGAACAGCAGTTCGACGCTGACGAAGCCTTCGCCCTCGCAGGTCGGGCAGCTGCCCCTTCGCGACGTTGAACGAGAAGCGGCCGCGTCGTAGCGGCGCTTGCGCGCGGCAAACGTGTCGGCGAAGACCTTGCCACGTTGTCGAAAAGACCGGTGTAGGTCGCGAGGTTCGACCGCGGCGTGCCGCCGATCGGCTTCTGGTCGACCCGCACGAGCCGTCGGATCGACGTGATGCCTTCGACGATGTCGCCGCCAATCGGCTGCGTCTCGCCGGCGAGGAGCGGGTCGAGTTCGTCGTCGGCATCCGGCGCGATGG
>NZ_FCOG02000260.1 GCF_001544975.2 Caballeronia arationis
GCAACGATCGCCGTATTTCTCAGTTCCTTGAACGCCGCATCTTCCGTCGAGACGCATACCGCCTGTAATCGCGCATCCTCTTCCGACGACAGGTAGATCGGCCTTGGTTCGTCTTCTGGCCAGTTCTCGTTGACGAGCATCTGCGCGGCCGGATTGTCGGCACGCAACTCGATATTGACGAGGTGGCGCGTGAACCGATCGATCAGCTTGAGATAGCGCAGGCGCGTCGTTGTGCCCGGTGCGCAGTCCTGCGCGAGGTCGGTGAAGAAGCCGTCGAGGTGGTCCGCGCCGTAGTTCGCCACAGTCACGCGGTGCGCGGTCAGATAGTCGTTGAACCGCGAAAACATCGATCGATGCTGAACGATCGACTGGTCGGCGAACGCGCGGCGATCGGCACCGGTAGCTTCCTCCCGTTGCCATTGCGCATAAGCGTCTTCCGGTGCGGTAAGCCAAAGATCGTCAGACATAGAAGTCGATATACTGAAGTTCGCTCAACCCAAACCCTACAGCGAAGCTAACGCTTCGCCAACCTCGAGCCACCAAAGCCGGGGGTGCCGTCGTCGACCAGGCTCCTAATGGCATCGAGGCAAGCAGCCGGCCCGCCTACGACAATCTGCGCGGAGCAAGCGAGCATCAGATTGACGCTCAGGCCGAAGTCCTCAATGAGATAGCCGCCGGCACAGAAAGCGCCTTCGTTTTCAGTCGCTGCTGCCTCAACGCGTTGAGCGAGCGTCGCTTCGGTTGACCGATACGCCCACACCGGTTTGCCGAGCGCGACAGCGAAGCCAACTTCGAACGCAGTGCCGCAGTCCGGCTCGCCCGCGCCCCGGAAGTCATCGAGATTCGCCATTACGATATCGGCCGAACGGATCAATTCGATGTTCGCGGCATATATCCATCGCGCAGCGTCTTGCCTTTGAAGCAAGGAGGGCACTTGCCCGTCGAGCGGATAGAGCCCGACAAAACCGCGATCGCGGCAGAGCTGCTTGAGGTGCTCGCCGTAATCCTTGGCGTTCCGGCGAAAGACGTCAAAGCCCGCGAGGTAGATGCGTGGCTCGCTCGCGGCGCGTTCGATCGGCAGAGGAGAGGGGTCGATCCTTCCTTCTCGGACTCGGCGTTTGATTCGGTTTAGTTGCTTCTTCACAGCCAAGACGCTCTTGCCGAGACTGTTCGCGATCTGCTCGACCGGTAAGCCCTGATCGAGCAACTCCATTACGGCGCGCTGCGACTTCGTCGGATTTCTTTTGGACATCGGTTCGTGGCGTCGCTCTGCGGCTATTGATTCCTATGAGCTTACCAACAACCCCGTCGAGTCAAGTCAGCCGCACGTTGCCACAAGCTCAGCGAAAAGGCAGGAGCGCATGCAGTCATTGTTACCGACCCGTCATTAAATATCTTTTTTACTGCAGCTTGTGACGGTCGATGCCGATAGACATTGACCCTCTTCTAATCGAGAAGCGGCAGGCACCCGCCACTGCGCGATTGTGTTGCCTTACTTTGAGCGCTAGAACTAAGAACTATGAAGAACCTCACGATTCGGGCGCGGCTTGCGCTCACCATGGTTTTCCTCGGCTTTCTGCTGGCGCTCTCAGTCGGCTTTGGGTTGTACGGCATCACTGCTACCTATTCATCGGCCAAAGACATCGCTGACAATTCGCTGCCAGCGGTCAACGCTCTCGGCATATCGAACAACTACATCGCGCGTGCGCGGCTCGCGCTCGACCGCTATGCGTTGAACCCGGCGGACAAAGACGCCGGCGGACTGGTTGCACGCGCCAATGGCTTTATGCGCAAATCAGACGAGTGGTACAGCAAGTACGAGTCTGCCCCACGCGGAGCCGACGAGAACGCATTGGCAAAGAGCGTTGCGGAAGCTCGCGCCGACATGCGACAGGTCGTCAACAAATTCAGCGCTGCGATCGAAGCGGGCGACAAAGAGGCGATAGGCCGCATCGCGTTCCAGGATATGCCGACGTCCTACAACCGGTGTATCGAAGCCTTCGACAAGCTGCAGGATTTCCAACTCGCCGATGCGAAGCGTCAGACGGCCGAAAGCGACGCCCGCGTGTCGAAACTGCGCACACTTGGAGTGTTGGCATTGCTCGTGGGTCTTGCTACCGCAGCGCTTGGCTGGTTCGTCCTGCGCCGGGCCATCATGACGCCACTTGCCGAGGCGCTGAAGCACTTCGAGCACATTTCGAACGGCGACCTCACGCACGAGGTGTCGATTAAGACGCGCGACGAGATGGGGCAATTGCTTGCCGGCGTCGCGACCATGAAAGATAAATTGGTCGCCACGGTCGGGACTGTTCGGCTGAGCAGTGAGGCGATTGCCAGCGCCAGCAAACAGATCGCTGCTGGCAATACGGACCTGTCATCGCGCACGGAGGAGCAAGCGGCTTCTCTTCAGGAAACCGCCGCGAGCATGGAAGAGCTTACCTCCACGGTCAAGCAGAATTCCGAGAACGCCGTGCAGGCGAGCGGCCTGGCGGACAACGCCAACGTCGTAGCCAACGAGGGCAGTGCCATCGTCGGTCAGGTCGTCGACACGATGGCGGGCATCGAGGAGAGCTCCGCAAAGATCGCTGAGATCATCGCCATGATCGAAGGCATCGCCTTCCAAACGAACATCTTGGCGCTCAACGCGGCGGTCGAAGCGGCGCGCGCAGGCGAGCAAGGCCGTGGCTTTGCGGTAGTCGCGAGCGAGGTCCGAAGCCTCGCACAGCGCTCGTCAGCCGCTGCGAAGGAAATCAAAAGTTTGATCGAAACCTCCGGCGACCGAGTGCAAGCGGGTACGGAACTCGTCGCGCGGGCAGGGGAGACCATGCAGCGCGTCGGCACCGCTATCCAGCGCGTCACCGACATCATGGGTGAGATCGCTTCGGCTTCGAACGAGCAAAGCCGCGGCATCGAGCAGGTGAATCAAGCGATCTCCCAGATGGACGAGGTCACGCAGCAAAACGCGGCGCTCGTTGAGGAAGCAGCAGCAGCGGCAGGTTCGATGGAGGACCAAGCGAAGCAATTGACCGCAGCCGTCGCCGTGTTCCGCACTGGCCAAACGCTCTCCGTGTCGTCAACGAACAACTATGCGCCGCAGCCGACGCGGACAGCGACGCCCAAGAAATCGCCACCGGTGACGCGAGCGGCGAAGCCATCGCTTGCGGCCGCGCACCCGGTGCATACGGCGGCCGATGGCGATTGGGCGACGTTCTAAGCGTGGAAGACGATCTTGCCGCCGCTAATGCAGCAGCGGGGTCCGTCGGAAGGGCGCGACCGCCGATCGCCTGCGCACATAGCCTGATAGCGCTGTCGCCGGCATGGTCCGCCGTCGTTCATAAAAGTGATGAGAGAGAAGGATTAACCGATGGCGAATGGCGATACACGCTTGTTGGTGGTCGATGACTTGGCCACCATGCGCAGTTTGATTCGAAAAATGCTCAAGTCGATAGGTTATACGATCGTCGACGAAGCAGATGATGGCGTTGCAGCGCTTGAAAAGCTCAACACACAGCGGTTCGATCTCGTCATCACCGATTGGAACATGCCCAATATGGACGGGCTGTCCCTGCTGCAAGAGATCCGCAAGTCGGAGGATCATGCCGACCTTCCGGTACTGATGGTGACCGCTGAGAAAAGGCGCGAAAATGTCATCGCCGCAATCGGCGCCGGTGCTAACGGCTACATCGTAAAGCCGTTCTCAGAGGCCGCACTGGCCGACAAGCTGGCTCAGATTGCACCGCCCGCAACAACCGCCGCCCCAATGGATCGCGGCTCGTCCGTGTTCGGCGCTATCTTCAACGCCGCGACGTAGTCCGCCCGCTCACACTCTGTTTCAATTTGTTTCAAATGGGCGGAGACCTCGCCCAGCAAGGCTCTCCGGCTACCGATGAGGTGGTTGTGCACCCGCACGCCCCCTCGCACGGTAAAGATTTCAAAGCAGGCTCCGTTAAAAAACTGAAGCCAGCGAGAAACGAAACCATGAAGATCCAAACAAGCAGCGGCGCGGACACCTCACGCCAAATCGATATCCGGCGCGCGACGAACACTAATACCGACTACGCTTCCGTCACCGCACAACAGTCGAACGCCGTCACGGCAGGCAGTTCTGCCGTGAAGTTGTCGCCGTCTTCCACGTTGCACGGATCGAGCGCGACTGATATCGATACAGACAAAGTGGCAGCCATCAAAGCCGCACTGCGTGATGGTAGGTACAGCACCGATTCGGCCAGCATCGCGGACGGAATGCTGGGCTTGGCGCGTGACCTACTGCAAACCACGCCGCACTGACCAAAACGTCGGCGAGAGCGCCCCCAGGGTGCGTTCGTCCCGTGGGGTGAGAGCTGTGCTCGACCGGTCACATGCGGGCCAACAGGACTTGTTCCGCCTCAACAAGTAACGCTCGTGCGTACTCTGATGCGAAGACTTCGTCGTTGTGATCGGCGCGACCGAAAACCGTCGGATTCACATTTCGGGCCTCTTTGACAAACGCCGAGCGGACCGCGAGCGAAACGAATTCAACGTCAGCAACAATCCTTTCCGCGATATCGCTGATTTTGCCGATTCGAGTGCCGTCTTCCGACAAGATCGTCGCTCTCGCGTTGATACCGCGACGGGTCTTTGTGAAAACTATAGACGAGGCGTCGATACAAAAAGGCATCCCCTTTCTCCGTCTGGTAACGGCCGAGTGACATACTCGGCTCATTTCCAAGATTAGTGACGCGAAAGAGTTGTCAAGGCGGGGCGAGAGGTCCCGAACGCCTAATGGGAGGTGATT
>NZ_FCOG02000136.1 GCF_001544975.2 Caballeronia arationis
GCATGAGATCACGAAGATGTATCGCCTCTTGAGGCAAAACGAATAGCATGATCAGCCAACTTGTGGGTAATCCTGAGCTAAAAGCCGCCTGCACGCCCATACCGTTAGCGCAATTTTCCCTTCTGGAACGGAGACGAAAAATGGAGTTCGACGCCTATTGGGGCACGCTCGGCAAACCTCGCGTTTGCGTGCGCTCGAAGTGGGGGACTTCCGACCGACACCTTGCGCACTATCGCCGAGGTGAGCCGACTTGCTATCGTCGTTGCTCCGAAGCGCGGTGAGACTTGCGAGCATAAAGCAGCGCTTTATTCGTGTAAGTCTCCGCGGACGCTGGGAGTGGGCCGTTGTTCGAATTCATTGCCTGCTATTTGCGTCGACCGGAAGTAGGGCGTCTGCGGTGCCGAGACACGAGCGAATTGCCCGCTGTACGGGCAGTGAGCACGCGGGGCGGGCGCGCAAATGTTGCAAATTCACTCACGTCAGTTTCGTCGGGTCAAGCCAGCGGGCGGGTGGAAGACGCCAAATCGGCAGGGGTTAGAGCACGGGCGCCATCCGGTCTGCGCCTCTTCCGATCCGGTAAAGATCTGTCGGTAGCAAATGCCGTTTTTTTAACGTAGGCGTTCGCGTTGAAAAGGTAGAGGCTTCAGCCCGAGACTTGATAGGACGGACGGCGCCTCTCGGGTCTCCGCGCGGCATGATCATTGCGCGGCAAATCGATCTGGCTCATTGAGCGAGTGGACCTCGGCCCGTCCAAAGCAACCCGAGAAAACGTTAGCCCACATTCGCGCAGGTCGAGGGCGGCATCCGCCTGTGCGAGCTGGACTTTCTTCAAACTGTTTCATCGACACGAGAAATCATGGCCCGCTCTTTCAAGAAACTTGGTGCGACCCCTCCCGCGGTCGGCGTGCTCGCTGCGGCGGCGACTGGGGCTGCCATTACTGCGTTGTGGGTTCAACATCGGGCACGCAAAGCCGAACGCGATAACCCCCCTATCGGCCGCTTTGTCGAGGTCGACGGTGTACGACTGCACTACCTTGAGAAGGGAGAAGGGCCGGCCGTTGTGCTGCTGCATGGAAATACCGTGTTATTGCAGGACTTCATCGGCAGCGGGTTAATTGATCGGTTGGCCGTGAATCACCGGGTGATCGCGTTTGACCGCCCGGGCTTCGGCTATAGCGAGCGTCCGCGCGACCGTCTCTGGACCGCACCTGCTCAGGCTGCGTTGTTGCAGCGGGCGCTCGTACAGATCGGAGTCGAGCACCCGGTCGTGGTGGGCCATTCGTGGGGCACGCTCGTCGCGCTCGGACTGGCGGCGGACCTTCCCGCATACGTGCGCGGCCTCGTGCTGATTTCCGGCTATTACTATCCGACCGCCCGTTTGGACGTCGCGTTGACGGCACCGGCGGCGCTCCCGCTGTTGGGCGACGTACTGCGTTACACCCTTTCGCCGCTAACCGGCCGCCTGTTGTTGAAGCACACAGTGAAGGCGATGTTCTGGCCCGCTCCTGTGCCCGACAATTTCTTCGACGTCATGCCTCGCGAAATGATGCTACGCCCGCTCCAAATCCGGGCTGAGGCAGAGGACGCCGCGTTTATGGTCCCGGCGTCCGCACAGTTTCGCCGTCGCTATCCGAAGCTCACATTGCCGGTGAGTATTTTCGGGGGCGCGGGCGACAAAATCGTTGACGTCGAATCGCATTCGGTTCGTCTGCACCGTGACCTACCCCGCAGCACGCTGACCGTCGTGCCCGGAGCGGGGCATATGGTGCACTATGCGCTCGCCGATGAAATCGTCGATGCGATTAATTTGATGATCGTCGACCAAAGTGTGGAGCGGCATGCTCCCGCAATGGCCATCGGTGCCGCACCATAGAGCGATGGGCGGTAGATAGCAGCGTTAAGGTCGCCGTAGAGGTGCCGTTTGGGATTCACGCACTGTTGGCCGACGCGCAGTCGGCAGACAGCCTGCGGCTGACGCAGGCGGAAGCCTGACCGCATATTCCATGACCCGAGTGCGCCATCTGGCTTGAGTAACTGCGGCGGCACATCGAATAACACTTGCAATCGGCGGACTTGAAATTGCAAGCGCCAAAACAGGGGGCGAAGCATGAATGCCGAAGGGTTGGAGAACGACAAGTCAGGCAGCGGCCACGCCGGGCAAGGGCAGGACGAATACGAACGACGAGAGATCTCTTCCGCGCACGCACCGCCTGCCGCACGCGTCTCGTGTCCTACGCGGGAAACCATTTCGGCGCTCGAGCAACCGGTGTTGCAGGCCTATCTACGCCAGCGCCGCTGGTTCGCATCAAAAGACCAAGAGCTTGGCCTCGTGCGGCCGGCTGCGTGTATTTGCGTGGACGCGGCCGGGTTTGCGTTCGCGGAGCTCGAAGTTGAGTTGCCGAATGGGGCTGAACGCTATCTCCTACCGTTAGCGGTCGCGTGGGACGCCAAGGAAATTCCGGAGTCAAACCGCGAGTTGGCACTTGCCCTGGTCGAGCAAAACGGGGAGGTCGGCCATTTAATCGACGCCTTCGGCATTCCGCGTTTCCCCTGCGAGGTGCTGGCAATGTTGAAAAGTCGGACCGTCGTCGCAACGGACCAGTGGGGCGAAATCCGCTTCATTCCGACGGACCGCATTGACGCGCTCGACTGCGCCGACCAAAACGTGCCGGACATCCGCTGGCTGTCCGCTGAACAAAGCAATAGTTCGCTGGTCGTTGATGAGAAGGTCGTACTCAAACTCGTGCGCCGGCTGATCGGCGGAGTTCACCCTGAAGCTGAAATGACCCGATATCTGACCGCACGTGGATATGCGAATGCGGGTCCTTTGTTCGGGGAGGTAGTGCGCGTCGATACTGACGGCGTGCCGCACACGCTGTGCATCCTTCAAGGTTTCATTTCCAACGATGGTGACGCGTGGCAGTTTGTGCTTAGGTACCTCCGACGGGCTGTAGACGACGCCTCAGCGGTTGGATTCGCGCCGGACGCCGGCGCCACCGAGAACGACGAACAACATTGTATTAACGGTTATCGTGAAATTGCGGCTGCCATTGGCCGTCGCTTGGGCGAGCTTCACGTCATACTCGCGTCGCCGACCGTGGATGAAGCCTTCTCGCCTCAAATGGCGAGCACCGAAGACGTGCGTTCCTGGACGAACAGCACGGTTGCCCTGATCAGTACAGCGCTCGACATCCTCGCAGGACAGCTCGATATGCTGAAGGGCGGCGATCGCGCGATAGCGCAGAGCCTGCTCGAGCGACGCGCCGCAGTGCTTGCCTATACGCAGGCGCTGGTAGCGGACGACGCCGGCGCATTGTGCTTTCGCATCCATGGCGACTTTCATCTCGGCCAGGTGCTGATCGCGAACGGGGATGCGTACCTGATTGACTTCGAGGGCGAACCAGCGCGTCCGCTCGCTGAGCGACGGAAGAAAGCCAGTCCGTTACGCGACGTTGCCGGCTTATTACGGTCGCTCCGCTACGCTAGCGCGACGATATCGGCCGACCTAGGTACCGAACCCCAGCGCGCGGGCAGATCTATGGACAGGCTGGTCGAGCGCCTTCATTCCCACGCGGAGGACGCCTTTTTAACGGCATATCGCCGCTCGCTTTCGACATCGAGCCTTGGAATCACCGGCGACGAGGAAACTTTTGGGGCGTTGCTCCAGCTCTTTCTTCTCGAAAAGGCCGCGTACGAGATTCGCTATGAAGCTGCGAATCGCCCGGCATGGATTGGCGTGCCTTTACGTGGACTCGCCACTCTGATTGACCAAGGGCTCGACAGATCCTAGATGGCGGCAGGCGTCAATGGAGCAAAGTGCGGCTGCGTGACGCAGTGTCACCCGCCGGCGTCCCCTCAGGCTTGCTTGCGCTGGGCACGTCCGGCCCGAAGAAGCGGCTCGACGCCCCGGAGCCATGCGAGCGGCGGCCTGGAGTCAACGGAGTCACCTATGACTAGTTTAATCGACTGCGTAATCGTAGGCGGCGGCCCGGCAGGTTTGACGGCAGCGTTGTATCTCGCGCGCTATCGCCGATCGGTCAGAGTGTTTGACTTTGGCGAGAGCCGCGCCCGACTCATCCCCGTCACGCGGAACCTGCCTGGCTTTCCATTGGGGATAGGCGGCGAGGCGTGGCTGGCAAATTTACGCGACCAACTCCGTCCATACAATGTGTCCCCGGAGAACGCGAAGGTCAAGTCAATCCGGCCGTTCGGCAGCGGGTTCGAGATCGAATATCGGCCGACGCACGTCAGCGAAGAAGAGGTAGCGCGCTCGGTGCGCGCCAAGCGCGTATTGCTCGCCTCGGGCATACGAGACGGATTGCCCGCAGTCGCCAATGCCTGCGAGCTCACCCGCCGCGGGCTATTTCGCCTGTGCCCGATATGCGATGGTTACGAGACCGACGGTCAGCGCATCGCAATGCTGGGGCCGGCGAGGTGTACGCTAGCCCACGCAGTATTCATGAGAACATTTACCCGCGACGTTTCCGTTGTCGCCTCTGACCTGAAGACGTTGTCAGCCGACGAAGTTAGCTTGGCCGCCGCCAACGGCATCACCCTGATAGAGCTCTCAACGTTGGAAGCCCCTGAGCGAGCGAATAGCGGCGTACAGATCTTCAGCACCGATGGGACGGCCCATATTTTCGACTCGGTATATCCGGTCATGGGCTGCCATCCGGAGACCGAGGTGTTAGAGCTTGAGGTCGAGCGAGACGATGACGGGATGGTGATTACCGACAAGCATCAGCGTACCAGTGTTGCGCATCTGTACGCGGCTGGCGACATCGTCAATACCATCAATCAGATAAGCGTCGCTTCTGGGGAAGCAGCCATCGCCGCAACGGCTATTCATAAAAGCCTTCCGCATAACGCCCGTTAGCAATGGTGTCGTTACTCCTTTGTCGCCACACAAGCGTGTAGTGCATACTGCGCTTGAAAACCGTTCCAGCCGTCTCGCCGCGCGCGGCTTCGCCAATAGGAACACTGCGCGTCAGCGGGACGCGACCGAGTGGTGAGCGTCCAATGTAGCCGCTGCCGACGGGTCGAGGCCCTCCAATTCCATGAGAGAAACGGCGAAAAATCGGCCGTTAGCGGAATAGCAGTGCGTCGCTCGTGTGAGAGCCCGTCACGCGCTGTCATTAGGGCCTCGATAAGATAGCAGGCTAGAGGCACAACGTAATCTGCGCAGGATTGTTGTATTCAGGCAGGCCGCCGCGAAATCGGCGCGCAGAGCTTGCACACTGAGCAGCTTCGCGTGCAGTTCAAGGGCACCCGCTGAGGGGCGGCTAGGCGGTTCCCGCGGGAACCGCCCTATGACCCGTTAAACGGTTGGACCCGCGCGTCCTCTGCTAAAGAGCCGCACGAGGGCCAGAAAGATAACGGCACCAATTAGCGCGGTGAGAAGAGAACCTATGACTCCGTTACCCAAGTGCAAACCGAGTGCGCCTCCAAGCCACCCGCCAATGAACGCGCCGACAATCCCAACGATGATGTCAACGATGATTCCGAACCCGCCTCCATCAACGATTCGCCCCGCCAGCGCGCCAGCGATTCCACCGATAATCAACCAAAAGATTGTTCCGTGCGAAACGTGCTCCATGCTGTTCTCGAAACAAAAATACCTTTAACGAGCGATGAGCATGCCCCCAACTGCGGCTAATGCTATCGATTTCCACGGGTTCTCGTGGACGAAATCATCTGTTGAATCTGTTACAACGCGATATTGTTCCTTCGCCACGCCCTGCGCGCCTGACAACTTGTCCTTCACTGTCGCAAGCCGATCCCTCGTCTCCGGATTTCCGGGGTAGCCACCGGAGTCCGACCCACCGGCTGAGTCCCACGTTTTTGAAACGTCGCGGAAGTTAGAACTATCTGCCGAGTTCGACGGCGGCGAAGAGGTGGCGCGGATCGACTCTCCTGATTGCAATTTGTCGTTTCCTGATGATCGTGACGAAGTGGACACATTCGCGGCGGCCACGCCGCGCGCGCCGAAAAGGGTCGCGGAACCGGGCGCGCCGGGGGACGATGAGGCTTGACTTGATTCGGCCATGTGAGTCTCCAAAGAGTCGATCGATAGAAGCGCGACAGGATGCGCAAACCTCATGCCCCCGCATCGGGTCACAGTATGGTTTGACACACCGGATCGGCAGAGCGCGCCGAGCCCGAACGCAGGCGTCATCGTCTCCGCGAGCTCGTCATCATCGGACAGACGCCGCTGACGTCGGAGGCCGTCGGGACGCAGCCGTGCGGGTCGCGCGAGTGCTGGCTCTGCCGCCGCTGACCCTACGGGTTCGCGGTCGCATCCACCATGCTTCTTGACGACCCTGCTGATGTACCTCATCACGCACAACCTGTGGCATTGGAGGCCGAAAGCGTGCTGGTCATCGGCCCCCTGGCGCTGGTCGACGCAGTTTTCGTGTCGAGCAATGTCAGCAAGGTGGTCGATCGCGGATGGATTCCGATTCTCGCGGGCGCGCGCTTTTCACGGTCCTGACGACTTAGCATCGCGGCCGCGAAGTCCGTGGCCCGCACGAAGCAAGCGTGGTGACAACTATCTCAGAATGCTTCTTATACACGGGGCACGCGCCGTTTTGTTCCAAAGCAAATGCAAGGGAGTCTGGTGAGAGCAGCTATTGGTAAGGCGGCCCGTGAACGTGGCGACTGTTGCGTTAGCGAACAAAATGGCGCGAACGGCGTGGGGCGTTATTGGCAAATAATCGAACGTACCAAAACAACTATGCGGCAATGCAGCAGGCTGCGTCGAAGAGCAAGACACGAGTTGGATGCACGCTGGAAGGTTGCGAAGGCAAATACGATGTGATGGCGAGACAGGTTGGACCGTAAGAACAGAAGCCTGATTGACGCTAAGCGCTCAAAGTGCGCTGGACAGTAGAGGCCGTTCTTGGCGAATCCCCTCAGGGCGCGCAGCGTTGGCTGCAGACGCCGAATTATAAGCCTGCAGCCAAACCCTCATCGAGCGTCACAGCGCTATTTCCTTGCAAGCCGGGCGGCGTTCATATAAGCGTCAAGCAGGACGTCCGGATTACCGACATTCATCTTGGCCGGTCGGGCGAGGTGATGTTCGCTGTTTGGCATGGTCGTCGCTCGGTTCGGGTTGTCAGCGGGTAATTGACGGCGTCGTTCTTTTTGTTTGTCGCTGGCTGTGCGGCGCCGATAGCTTTCAACGGCCTGCACGGACGCTGGACAAGACATCGGAGATGCCATTGACTTCGGCGCCGTCCTTTCTTTTGCCGACGACGATCGACGGACCCGATGTGCCCGTCGCGCCGCGCCTGATGTCGATGAGCCGGCGGATGGCGCCTTGCTGCGTCGTGAAATAGTGCTCCATGCGTGCGTAGCTTGCGGTGAAGAGCGAAGGTTAGCCGTTATTGTCTAATCATTATGTTGGCCAGGACACGTTCGGCCTCTGCGAACGCCCATGTAAGGCGAGTGCAAGACCGCGGCACGCATTTTGGGTCAAGGGCTGCAGCTCGCTCGGCCGCACGCGCTATGCGGTCTTTCTCGACGTGGTTGGCGGCGTCGTCGAAGGAGACGATTTATGCCTCATCGACATAAAGGAGGGCGTGAAGGCTGCCGTTCCTCGCTACAAGGAGGTCACGATGCCGCGCGATAAAATAACGCCTTGCGCGTCATCGAAGGCGCGCGGCATCTCTCGCCTTTCCTCGGCGAGCGCATGCGGGCAGCGCGTCTGCTCGATCGCGGGGTGGTCATTCGGGAACTCTTGCCTCAGGACATGAAGCTCGAAATCGAGCGACTGGACAAGGACGACGCGATGCATGTGGCGCATTATCTGGCTGCCGTAGTCGGGAAGTCGCACGCACGGCAAATGAATGCGACGACGCGGAAAGTATGGCAAGCCGAATTGCGACGCAACCGGTCGAAAACGATAGATGCGCCTTTGTGGCTTTGGAACAGCATCGTCCAACTGGTGAGCAGCCACGAGGCTGGATACCTAGAGCATTGCCGTCGTTACGCGACCGGGACGTGACCGCGCGATGCACCTGCCGATGGCGAGATGCTTCTCAATGGCCAGTTGCCATCCATAAAGGGACATCAGGCCTGCCGTCCGGCGAATGGCTCGGAAGGCGGCTGCCTTTGGGATGGGCGCGACGTTCGAACGTCATCGTAGGATTGTGGACCGACGTCCGTAGATGGCCGGTTACCGGAGTTCACAATTCAAACGCCGGTCGAGCGCTGCGACCGCTCGGCGAACTTGGTGGTTGGTCGGCACATTTTGCCGTGACCTGCAGGTGGACAACCATCGAATTTTTGAACAAGCTAGGCGTAGACTTGTGATACCTCGTCACGTAGGCTCAAAGTGCGCAACCACCTGCGACTGAAAAGACGAGGGCGTACCGACAGGCGAACTTCGCCATCCTCACGGCCTTCATGTTGGCATTCGGCTTGTGCAGACAGGTGTTCGCGCAGTGCCGGCCCGTCAGCGAGAGGACGCAAGAAATCGGGTGCTGGATAATCGAGCCGCCGCCGCTGGGACAACTGCAATCAGCATCGTTGTTCTGGTACCTTGGCCGTTACCGCTCCCGAGAGGAAGCGCAAGCCGCGAAAGGGCCGAAGGGCATTGTCATTGACGCTTATGGCAGTTCATGGCTGTCCACGATTGAGCGGGCAGGCTGGCGGCAGCCTGACGCAGAGCGAGTCGCCGTAATCGGCCCGTTACAGATTACTAAGCCGGGGGTGGATTACACCGCTCAATATATGGAAGGAACCTTTACACCAGGAATGAGCACGGGTGCACATTACCACCCAGGGCCTGAGGCCCTATACACGCTCACTGGTGAGGTTTGTTTCGAAATGCCGCACGGAAAGATCGTCGGCCGAGCGGGTGAAGGCATTGTGATGGAATCGGGGCATCTGCATACCCTCACCGCTACCGGTATAGAACAGCGCCGGTCCCTTGCACTGGTGGTCTATGAGAGCGCGCAGCCTTGGCGTTTGCCGTCAGCCGCATGGGAGCCGCAAGGCCTTTGCAAGTAGAAAATTGCTTTTGACCAACGAAGCAAACCTTGTTGCAAACCACACGTATGAGTCTCGTCTCAATGGGGCAGACAGACTCGAGTTCGGGAAAACGGCGCAGGGGCCGCTCGTGCCAACGCGACGATGGTGTTTTTGTATATCGGCCTGATCGCCCGGGGGCCGGAGGTGCCACAGTGGCCGCGCAGTCCGCTTCGTCGCGCCGACGCCCCCTGAACTCTAAGAAGCCGCGCGCCATCGCTCACCAGCCGCACGGGCGCGTGTATACGCGATGCCCGCGCGCGGGCCATGCCTCGTGAGTACTTCGCATCGCCTTTATGCGGTACATCCATTGCTGGCAGAGCGGATGCCGTGCGAGCGGGCGCTGCTGCGCTTGCCGGCCAACTCCCCCTTAACCGGCGACCTGGAGGCGACATGAAAGCGCTCAGATGGCATGGCAAGAAGGACATTCGATGCGATACGGTGCCCGATCCGACGATCGAGCATCCGCGCGACGCGATCGTCAAGGTCACGTCGTGCGCGATTTGCGGCTCGGATCTGCATCTGTACGACGGCTTTATGCCCGGCATGGAAGCTGGCGACATCATGGGCCACGAATTCATGGGCGAAGTCGCGGAGGTCGGCAAGGGCAACACCGCGCTCAAAGTAGGCGACCGGGTCGTCGTGCCGTTCACGATCATCTGTGGCGAATGCGAGCAGTGCAAGCGCGGCAATTTTTCCGTTTGCGAACGGAGCAACCGCAACAAGGATGTCGCGGACAAGGTGTTCGGCCACACCACCGCCGGCCTCTTCGGCTATACGCATTTGACAGGCGGCTACGCTGGCGGACAGGCCGAATACGTGCGCGTTCCGTACGCGGACTGCACTCACGTGAAGATTCCGGATGGGCTCAGCGACGAGCAAGTACTTTTCCTCGGCGACATCTTCCCGACCGGGTGGCAGGCAGCGGTGCAATGCGACATCGAGCCGACCGACACCGTAGCGATCTGGGGCGCCGGGCCTGTCGGGCAGATGGCGATCCGTAGCGCCGTGCTGCTGGGCGCGAAGCAGGTGATAGCCATCGACTGCGTGCCCGAACGGCTCGCGATGGCCCGCGCGGGCGGCGCCGTCACGATCGACTTCAAAGAAGAGAGCGTTCTCGAACGACTGAAGGAGTTAACGCTCGGCAAGGGTCCGGAGAAGTGCATAGACGCGGTGGGAATGGAGTCGCATGCCACGCGCTCCATCGATGCGATGTACGACCGCGCGAAACAGGCCGTGATGCTCGAAACGGACCGGCCGCACGTGCTGCGCGAAATGATCTATGTGTGCCGACCCGCGGGCACGCTGTCGGTGCCGGGCGTCTACGGCGGGCTGATCGACAAGATCCCGTTCGGCGCCTCGATGAACAAGGGGCTCACGTGGCGCATGGGGCAGACACACGTCAACCGGTGGACCGACGACCTCTTGCGGCGCATCCAGGAAGGCCAGATCGATCCTTCGTTCGTCATTACGCACACGATGTCGCTCGACGATGGGCCCGCAATGTACAAAAAATTTCGCGACAAGGAGGACGGCTGCATCAAGGTCGTCTTAAAGCCGTAAGGGCGGGCGCCGGGCCCGGATCAATCGCTTATTGACTGCAACCGAAGCAATGAGGTGAAGCCATGGATCAAGCACTGCATCTAGCAAGAGGATCGGACCAGACCAGCCACGGCGCCCACACCCTGGGACCCGAGACGATCGCGCGCGGGCTCGGCTGGTTCAGCATCGCGCTCGGGCTCGCGGAACTAGTCGCGCCGCGCGCGATGTTGCGGATAACCGGCGTCGACGATGCCACCGCGCTCATGCGCCTCTACGGTCTGCGCGAACTTGCGTGCGGCATCGGGATCCTGACCTCGCGCGACGCTACGCCGTTCCTGTGGGCGCGCGTCGGCGGCGACGCGCTGGATCTCGGCACCCTCGCCGTTCAATCGAACAAGTCAAGCGCCGCCGACCGCGCCCGCGCGCTGCGCGCGGCTGCGAATGTGATGGGTGTCACGGCGCTCGACGTGTATGCAGCGCGCGGATCGAGCCGCGAACGCGTCGAAGCGCGACGAGCGCTGGTACGGGACTACAGCGTCCGCTCGGGCTTCCCGGCCGCGCCCGACACGATGCGAGGAGTAGCACGCAGCGACTTTGAGACACCGCGCGACATGCGCGCACCCGACGCGCTGCTGCCTTATACGCGCGGAGGCGGCCAAAGGGGCGCCTCCGCGGCGAATGCATGACCGATATCCGTCCGTGCCGCCTGGCTGGGAGAGAAAGAAGCGTCTGTGACTTCGTCTACATAGCAAGAAGGAACGACGAGGAGCGATGTCCCCGGGCGAGCGTGTAATTCGTCGTTCGAAGCCCTTGCAACCGGCCATTGATGTCAAGAAAACGACGAGCCGGCGATCGAACGTCATTTCGTCATAACGCCTCATGTTCCGCCCCCTGGGCCTCTTGCGGTGCCTTTATCTGCGGGTGTAACATGGCCATGTGATTTAACTCGGCCATGTGATTTCACCTGGTCACGTGAGCGTTTCCGTGGACCCCCTTCAGCACACTCTCCCCGAAAACAGAGCGTTGTTCGCTTTTCGCCAGCTGTTCGAGGGCTCCCGATGGGAGATGACCGTGCCCGATGGCGCCGACAGCGCGGAGGATGTCGTCCTCGTCGACCGAGACGGTCACAGTTTCCATGCCGTTCTGAAGTCGTTCAATGAGGGGCGTCCGGACCGAGTTACCGCGCTATTTGCGCAGGCACTGCTCGAGGCGCGGGCGCGCGCAAAAAAAGCCCACCTTCGGCCCGCCGTCCTGATCTGGGTTGCCAGTGCCTCGCGGTCGCTGGTTGAGCGCCTGATTGACTTTCATCGGGCGTACGGCGACCAGGAACCGTTTGCCGTACTCTCTATGAACGGGACGCAGTACATCGAGTTTCCGGGGCTGCGTTTGACCGAGCGTCCAGACCACTCGGCTGGTTCGCGTCGAGCAGGTCACAGCGCCCCACCGCGCCTGGTGTTCACGGATGGCTTTCAGTGGATGATCAAGCTCCTGCTGGCGGCTGATATCCAGCGCATGGACCTCATTGCTGCGGAAAGTGTCCGATACAGCACCGCGACGGAGCTCGCACGTGCCGCCGGCGTTTCCACGATGCATGCGACCCGGCTAATCAATGCGCTGAAAGCGGAGGGCTTCTTGGAGTCGTCGCACTTTCTGAAATTGGTTCGCCGCCGACAGTTGGCCGAGCGCTGGAAAGCCGAGTACCGCCAGCCGCCACTGACTGTGGCGGCAAAATTCATATCGCCTGCGCCGCCTGACGAACAGCTACGAAAGCTTCTGAAGAAGCACCCGGGAGTTCTGGGCCTTTTTCAAGCAGCGGAAGCCCTCGGCTACGGCCATGTGAAGGGCGGAACACCGACTATCTGGGTTCCCAGCCTGAAGGAAGCCGAAAGTTGGCGTGCACTGCGGGCCGCCAGAGAGGGCGAGCGTCCCGATCTGATCCTTCAGCAGCCGAGTTTCCCTCAATCGGTTCGGCGAGGCGCGGTCTCTCGCGACGGCCTCTGGGTCACGGACATCATTCAGACGTGGCTCGATGTGTCCGCGCACCCGACCCGCGGCGCGGAACTGGCCTCGGAACTGGAACACGGCATCCTTGCAAACGTGATTGGGGACAAGGTGTGAGCGACTTCGCCGAATTCAGCAAACTTGCTGTGACATTAGCGCCCTGGCGCCCGAAGATAGTCTTCGTTGGAGGCTGGGCCTACCGGCTTTACCTGTACGAGCCGCGGGCCTACAAACCAGACTTCGCTGCGATCTTCACGCAGGACGCTGACGTTGCCTTTCGAGAGCGGGATGAACTCGAGGGTGATATCAAGGCAGCGCTTGTCAGCGCGGGCTTTAAGGAGAAGCCGAATTTCGCTGGCAATTTCCAGCCCCCGGCGATGCGCTACACGCTCGGCGATGAGGCCAAAGGTTTCTACGCCGAGTTTCTCACGCCATTGACCGGTAGTCCGATGCGGCGCAACAAGGTGACCAAGCAATTTGAGCCGGACGCCACCCAGGCCAACGGTGGGGTAGTCGCCCAAAAGTTGCGTCATCTTGAAGTACTGTTGCATGAACCCTGGCTTGTGACGATCCCTGCGGAAGACTCCGGCATTGGCGAAGCCGTTGCAGACCTGCGCATCCCAAACCCAGTGAGCTTTATCATCCAGAAGCTGCTGATCCGGGACGAACGCGCGCGCGAAAAGCGGGCACAGGACGTGCTATACATCTACGATGCGATGTACCTTTTCAGTGGCGCAATAGAAGATGCACTCCTGCCGGTCTGGAAAAGCCTCGAGGCAACGCTGACGGACGCTCAACGAAAATCCATCACCGCGGGCGTCGATGCCCTGTTCGCTGAAGTGAACGATCCCATCCGCGAAGCGGTAACCATGCCAACTGATCGTCAGATCGAACCTCAGAACGTGCTCAAGCTGTGCCAGAACGGTTTCGAAGAACTCTTTGGCGGCGCGTAACCCTCAAATGTCAGCGCGACGATCTCTCCGCCCAACACCGGTCTGGGCTCCGCGAACAACGTCTAAATAGGGAACTTCAAGTAGTCATCTACCTCAATATGTTGCTGCTAAGTTCAAATGTCGGGGTTGCCGCTAAGTAGAGATGTCGGGTTTCGAACGGATGTTTCTGTTCTGGTTGTGGGGTTGGGGCGGCGCAGCCGCCCCCCGTTCCCTCATTGCTTTTGCGCTGACTTCGAGAATTGCTTCGTTCATATCGGCAATGCTCAGCGCACGTTGCTTCTTCAGTCCTTCAAGCGCCTTCTTGGCTCGAACCTGTTCACCGCGATGCGTGCGTGACGGCGCATCACACGCACGACGATCGTCTCGTTTGGCTTGCAGCAATCGTGCGGCTTCGAGTGCATGCGCCAAGCGCTTGTTCTCGACTTCCGCGCCCTGATCAATCCGCGCAATACGGTCGTAAGTGCCGCAGGGAAGCACCTCGCCGCCCGCCTGTACCTCGACGCAGCCACTCGGGTATTCGACCACCTCGACTTGCTGGTGAATCAATAGGCGATTGGCAGGCGTGTCTTCCAGCAGATACATCACCCGGTCGTATTGCACCGTCAGCGCATGCGTGACCTTGCGCCAAACGCGATGTGCCAGCAGTTGCGTCAAATCGTCGTCAGCACGCAGGGGCCGATGAGCATCGTGGTCGCTACGTGGCGGCTTGCCGAAACGTTGATTGAAATCAGCGATGAAGGAGGGCGCATAGGCGTTGGCCGCCTCCCAGGTGCTGATCCCGCGCAAGCGCAGCTCCTTGACCAGCCGATCTTGCAGGGTTAGGTTGGCTCGCTCTACACGCCCCTTGGCCTGACTCGTATTCGCGCAGAACGCATCGATGTTCAGTTCGTACAAAGCTCGCCCGAACTGCGTCACGCCTTTGCCAGCGGTCTGCGAGCGGTTCTTGACGTAGAAGACGCTCGCCTTGTCGCTATAGAACGCCATCGGCTTGCCATGCGCGCGCAGGTACTTCGATAGCGCCTCGAAATAGCTGAAGGTCGACTCGGTGGCGGTGAAATGCAGCGTCAACAGCCGGCCGGTCGCATCGTCAATAAATACCAGAAGCGTGCACGCCGGCGCGCGATCCTCGAACCAGCGGTGATCGCTGCCATCGATCTGGATCAACTCGCCCAGACACGAGCGGCGGTTGCGCGGCTGGTGAATCCGCGGCGGGCGCTGTTTGCGAGGCACCCAAAGGCCCGCTGCCGTCATCAGGGAACGAATCGTCTCGACAGCCAGTTCAATGCCGTG
>NZ_FCOG02000105.1 GCF_001544975.2 Caballeronia arationis
CTGGCTCGATTACGGCGATCATCCGGTGGCTCGATTACGCCGATCATGAAATGGACCGATTACGCCGATCCGTGACAACCGACGAAGACGTGTACTTCAACAAGCAAACCAAGGCCAGGCTCAGCTACCGGGCCATCAACGTCCGCTACAACCGCGAAATGCCGAAGAACGACAACGGCGATCCGGTGAAACAAGCGGCGGATGCCGCCGCCGACAGGTGGGATATTGAAGTCGATCGCCGCACCGGCTACCATCCGCAGATGGGCGCCACGTTCGAGGTCAATGGCGTGCCGCACGTCAACCTCTACGATCCGGCTTCCGTGCCGCCCATGCCCGATACGCTCACGGCGCACCAGCAAGCCGCAGTGGAGGCGGTAAAGGCACATATCGCCAATATCCTGCCGGATGAGCGCGAGCAGAAGTTGCTCACGTCCTGGCTCGCGTTCGTGGTTCAGAACCCTGGCGTGAAAGTGCGTTGGGCGCCGTATCTGTGCGGGCCGGAAGGCGACGGCAAAAGCTTCTTTCACGAATTGCTCGGCTTTGCGATGGGACCTGCCAATGTGCGCTCGCTTAGCGGCCATACCTTGGAAAATAGCTCCTTCACGGACTGGGCTGTGGGCCAATGTGTCCTCGTCATCGAGGAGATGAAACTTCACGGGCACAACAAGTTCGACGCTAGCAACAAGCTCAAGCCGTTCATTACGAATGAGAGTATAGAAGTGCACCCCAAGGGCAGGCCGACCTATCAAGCCGCGAACACGACCCAATACATCGTTTTTTCGAACTACCTTGACGGCGTGCCGATCACCGATACCGACCGGCGCTATATGTTTCTGCGGTCCCGCTTCGGCGCCGCATCGCTTCAGCAGTTCAAGGCTGCCAATCCTAACTGGTATCCCGGCCTGTTTAAGGCCATCCGCACGCACCCGGAAGCGATGCGTTTCTGGCTTATGCAATTCAACGATTTCCATGCGGATTTCAAGCCCGACGGCAACGCGCCGGTGACCGCGATGCGCGAGATGGTAATCGACATGTCGCGGACCGAGGTGGACGCCGCCTGTCAGGACGTGCTGCGGGATAAGGCCCCGGGAGTTACGGAATCATGGATTGCCTCTACCCTTTTTGTAGACGCGATCAAGGCGAAGCTGGGCCCTGACAGCCAATTAGGGCGGCAGAAACTCGCGGCCATC
This sequence comes from Caballeronia arationis, assembly GCF_001544975.2. GTDB lineage: Bacteria > Pseudomonadota > Gammaproteobacteria > Burkholderiales > Burkholderiaceae > Caballeronia > Caballeronia arationis. Next base: position 1,191 of record NZ_FCOG02000105.1, read on the forward strand.
GCGTCGCAGTTCTTGGCCGACAACGGATATGTCCGCATGGGCCATAAGCGCCACCGGGTAGGGCCGAGCCGCGAGCCGTCGTATTTTTGGCGGCACGAATCGCTGTGCGAGCCCCCATCGAACTGGTGGGAAATTGCTGCGCCGATCCTTGCGGTATCATTCAACCAGGCGGCGACCCAAGGCTTTTTGGATTGAATCGCCGTGCTAGCTCCCGAAAAGGCAGCTAGCGCTATACCTAGCACAGCAGGTAACACAGCCATGAAACGCCCTGTTCATAAGGTCCTGTGAGATTGTTGTGCTAGGTATGGGTGTAAATGTGGGTATTACGCAGGAGAAGAAGTAATACACATGCAAATCATTTCTCACTATGGGTGATGGAGCGATAACCCGTAGCACAGCAAACCTAGCACAGCCGACTTACTAGAATCCCTTTGCATGCTTGGGAACGTATCAGTGGCGGCGGGACACTACCCTAGCTACGCGGCTTTCGAGACAGCGCGGCCGAGGCAATTTGATGTGCGCCTCGCATAACTGTCAGATGCGTGGTCGAACGCGCGTACAGGTATCACGCGCGCGGGAGAAGTCCACGCAGAGGGACTGGCTAGGCCGCTGGCATGGCTCGCGCAATCGCTATTCTGTACCTAACCCGCCACGGCATAGTGTTGTAAAAGGCGGTTGCGGTTGCCCGCTTCGCCGGCACGATCCTGAAATTGACCGTCGATTCTTGTACCGACCCCCGACCTACGAGGGCTGCTTCTGGCCGCTAGTTCCCTAAACTGCAGTTCGCCGCTGTTGTGAAAGCCCCGACTTCGTCGGATTGGTAATCCGTAGTTGGAACGCTCGCGCGATGAGCTGGACGCATATGCGACGTGGGCTACAGGCATTTCCAGGCGACGTCCTCGCAATCGGCGGCGACCATGTAACCGCCACGTAACCCTAATAGCCGCGCGTCGTCTCTTTCGTGACCTTCAACGGCCAGCGAGGCCAGGCAAAGCGACCTGAGCGGCCGCCCGCTGCGCGGTATTTCCTTCCGACCGGCGCGCAAATATCTCAGAGCCGCGCGCCGGTCTGGGCGCGGTTCGTACGACTGAGCTAGGGCAGCAACATCGTGGCCTGATTGGGTGTGCTGCGTCTCGGTCTTGGCGCCCGTCAACGTGATAAGCAGCGGGGACACACTGTTCTTTTTTTTTTCAGCTGAAACCGCCCCTACAGCCTTGATTTGGCCCCCCGGCACACCCGTTTTCGCTTTTGGAAACGGGTCCCTTTATTCGAGTGCACGCAGACAGGGACAAAAAATTTAAGAAAATTTTCGCGGCGCATTCGGGAACACGGGCGTGCCAGCAGGTCTTGCCGACTTAGCGCGCAGGTTTTCCCCTAGTTGGGGCAGCAGCGTTGGATGCGCGAGCGCTTGAACGCGAAACCCGTTTCAGGCGTGCTGCGTTTGAATGGCTGGTTGTTCCGCAACACGAGTTCACGACGGTTGATCGCGACAGTTTGCTTAGTGGTGCCTCAGCTTACCCGGCCATTGGTTATAAGGGATGGGGAGTCACGAACCACGCATCGGTCGCATCAACTTCTTTGGCCTTGACCTTGCCCGCCACTGCCTTGGCGATGCGACGCATGTGCGTGCGCATTACCGTCTTGTCATACAGCTCCTGATACTGGATTGCCACCACTTCGTAGTCGGTATTCAGAAGCTCGTCACGAATCTGCCGATCCTTGGCTGCTGTTTGCGCGTTGCCGTGCAGGTGCGCGCTCATGCCGTCCAGGTACACACAGACACCCTCGTACTGATCATTGGGTGCATGGAAGTAGACATCCGGTCGGGTAGTGATGCCGCCCGACAGCACGATGGGCTTCTCGGTCTCGAAGCTCGCCAGCCCTGCTGCCTTGAGCATCGCCACCAGCTGTTGCTCCGGTGGGTTCCCGGGCTTCTGGGTTTGTGTGTCGTCTGGCAGCACGGGGGGAATCTCGTGGCTGAAGCGCACGCTGTTTCCCAACTGGCGAAGGAACGTCTGTGCGGTGTATCGGTTCAACTCGCCGTGATAGAACGAGTTGCGGAAGTGCTGAAGGCAATCAACGCATGATGTTTCGCAGGCGGACGGGCAGTCTTCCACCAGGCTCAGCGTGCGCTGAACGACAGCTGGCCAGTGGGCGATCATCTGCTCCAGCAGGCCCGAACCACCTGGCATCGGGTCATACAAGAGCGCATCGTATTTCTCCGTGCCGGGTTTCCCGAAGACCTGCACCTGCAGGTCTGAGATCTCCATGTCTAACACCTCAGCTGCGCCCTGGCGCAGCGACTCCATCACGCTGTAAGCGGCTTCTTTGGACTGACAGTCCGGCAGGACCAGGGCGTCGGCCACTGCCTCGGCATAAAAGGCAATCTTCTGAATCGGGCGTCCACATCGCTCGATGTGATGCTCGTTAAACGAATCTAGCTCGGTCTGCGTGCTCATGGGCGATCGACTCTGGCCGCACACCAAGCACACCGGGTAGCCCATCTCGCCACGTGTCTTCACCTGCGCGGCGGCGCCCACATTGACCAGACGCATATGCAAACCGTGCTTCAGATGGAGCGCGGCCGCTCCCCATTCGTAAGCTGGCCCCCCCGAGTGTCGCCCCTGGTCTTGCCCGAAGACGGCCACAGGCAACTGGAACCGATAGTCCTCGTCGTCGGAGATGTACGACTGATGCGGCGCATCCACGTCGCAGACCTGCACGCCAAAAATACTGGCCGAGCCCAGTGATTCCGCCTGCGCGGGCGCTGCCGCCTGGGCCAGTCCCCCAGTCTCCTGAACAGACTCGTTGGCCAAATCCACCGCAAACACGATCGGCTCTTCAGGGATCAGGTGGAATGTGCGCGGCACAAACTTATGCGCGTTGGCATAGATCAGATTGCCCGGCACGTACTCGCGTACAGCTAGCGCGCTGTTTCGTCGCAACTCCCAGTCGGAGATATCCGATCCGAAGCGCGGGGCCACATGCGTGATGCTGACCGTTCCCGTATCCAGCCCATATCCCGGCAGGAAGCCCTCCGCAGCCAGCACGCCGTAGGTGTTGGTCTCATCCACGCCTTCCGCCTGGTTGGCTCGGCGCTTGGCCTCACCCTTCAGCTTCTTGACCAGTCGCTCACACCGGCTGCGCAGCGCCTCTTCATCCGGGTCCATCGAGCCTTTCGCTTCGGCCACCTTGCGCAGACGTTCCAGCTGCCCCAGTGCCCACTGAAGGCGCTGAAACAACCGGTCGATCACCGTCTGCAACTGGTCGGCTAAGCCGTCGATGATGGTTTCCACCTTCTCCGTGCTGACCACGTCAGCATCGGCCTTGGGCCACCCCTGCATGAAGGCTGCCATCACGGCCGCGATCAGGCCGGCGCGACGTCGACGGATGACTGCAGACAGGTCATCCACCTTCATCGGCGCCGAGCGCACTAGGCCCTCGGCTGTGAACAGGTAGCTCTTGATCTGTGACGGCAGACAGGTCCGCATGGCGTCCTGCAACGCGTCCATTTCAACCTGGGGCAGCGCCTTGTCTCTAAGCAGCTTGAACAGCGCCGTCATCACCGTGGCGTGCACGTGCTTGGCCACCATCACCGGATTGCGCAGGTTGAAGCTAGGCGGCTCCACCAAGCCTTCTAGCATCTTCAGGGGTTCGTTGAAGTAGGCACGGTCATGGCTGGCCGCCCGCGCGTATGTGATGTCCAGCGCCATGCGAAACTGCCGTCCGGCACGCCCAGCGCGCTGCCAGTAATTGGCCGGCAGCGGCGGCACATTCCGCATCAGCACGGCATCCAGCGCACCGATGTTCACCCCCATCTCCAGTGTGGGTGTGCACACCAGCGTGTTGATGCGTTCGTTGTCGCTCTTGAATGCGTTCTCGATGCGTTCGCGTTCTGCACCGGGAATCTGCGCCGAGTGCTCCTTCGCCCGCAGCATCGCGAATTCCTGATCGAGCAGCAGTAAGTCGTAGTTGTCAGCGTTCTCGGGCTCGAAGACCAGCTTGCCATCGCAGCGCCACGCCATGCAGCTCATGCTAGGGTTTATGCGCGTGTGCAGACGGCGGCAGGTTTGGCATCGGTACATGCCGGTGTCGGGCCGCACTGTCAGTCGGTTAGCATCGACCTGGTGCGCGCCCACGCAGCCCGGCAAAAGCCGGCCCCGAGCACCTTTTAGCTGTACGGGGGCCAGAAGTTGCAGTTTCTCGCTCACCAGCCGCCACATGTCTTCCAGGAACGGTTTCACCTCGTCGGGCATCACGCCCCACCCCATCGCAGCCTGCTTGGCCACCGTGCCGTAGTTGCTGTACCACTGCTTAATGCGCCCCTCATCGTCCTGCCCGTCACGCTGGAACTTCAGCGCCGCGGGAACGCCCTTCATTGAAGGCAGGTAGCCGCGCATGACCTGCAGCTCGCCGTCCATCCATACCTTGGAGTAGACGTTCGTGACGCTGTCATACAGCATGCGCCGGGACCGTGCTGCATCCAGCAGCGAGGCCACACCCTCTACCATCGCCTTGGGTTCGCACCCCAGCTTGCTGGCCCACTGAACAATCTCCGGTCGCTCTACATTCAAGCCGAGGTACTCGACCTTCATCCGCCCGATCGGCTCGAGGCCCACGCGCTGCCGGCCACCCACGGCCAACTCTCGCAGTATTTGCACCCGCAGGAACCATTTTCGTTCCTGACCATGCGCCTGGCCGGTCTCCGACTTGGGCTCCACGCGCCAGACCTCTGGAATCAGCGCCCGCGATAACTCATCGTCTGCGTCCAAATGCTGGTCCATCCACAGGGTTAAGTCACTGACCGAAATTGACCCCTGCTTGAGCTTCTGGTAAATCAACTCGCGCAGCCGATAACGCCGCGATCGGTCTTGCATCCAACCAGCCTGAAACGCTGCGTCCTGGCGGTTGTCGGCAAACACCAGCAACTTTCGGCGCTCTGCCCGGTGAATCATGCTTTGCGCTAGCACGTGTACGTCAGCCACGGTGGTGGCTCGCACCGGGCGAGCCGGTTCACGGTAGTTGCCGCTGAAGCGGCGCCCAGCCGCGCTGCACGACACACACCGGGTCAACTTCCCCTTGTGCTCTTCCTTCTGTTGAACGAAGTACAACGGCTTCAATGCCTTGTTGCGTCCGCAGCCCACACATTCGGCCACATTGCTGTCGTGCACTGTGCCGCAGTACCGGCAGGCAAACAGCGTCTCCGTGCGCACGGGGTCGTCCTCGGGGTCGGCGCCTACCTGATGGTCCAGCGACAAGGCGCGGATGCCACCCAGGTTGATGTCGGTGCCGCGCCAAACGCGTCCGGTGCCTTCGGCACTTCCGCCACCCGGCTTAATGCCGGTGAAGTTGAAGTCTTCCAGGCCATGCTCGAAATAGTGCTGGCCACAGGTGGTGCAGCTCAGCAGCGGGAATCGCTGCAAGTCGGCGTCGGCGGCCAAGGCATCCTCTGCAGACAGCCACAGCTTGGCGTCCTTGCTGTGCTCGGGGAACGTCACCACCGCACCGCTTACGCCACGCACAAAGCCGTGAACCACCGGGCGCAACAGCGGGCGTCCATCCTGGCGTGACGCGGCGCCCAGGGCCAGCCAAACTAGAATTTCTTCCTGCGAGATGGGTCGCCCCAGCGTACCCCCCAGACTAGCCAGAAGGTCATGCAGCTTTCGCGGCCGACGCAGTGCCTCGGCAATCTGAAATACCACCTCGTTATGGCTTAACCACTGGCAGGTCGCCTCGCGCCAGTTGCCCGCCGGCAGCCGGTTGCCCGTGGCCGACTGAAACCACACGCGCAATGACTGCACCGCCGCTTCGCTGGCATCGTCGCGGTCTACCTGGCTCAGCACTTCCAGCAAGGTCTGTAACTGGAGTGACTGATCACCATTCAACGGCGGGCTGGCTTTGCGCGGTGTGCCCCACAGATCGGTCTCGTAGGACTCGCCCACCAGTGCCACCTTGCTGCCATCCACGCCGAAGAAGCGGCTGGCAAATTCGCGGCCAGCCTCCAACCCGTTCACCGGGTCGGCGATCGTGGCCGACGTGGCCACGCACGCGGTGCTGGCCTCGTCCTTGCCGCAGTAAGCACGCAAGCGGCGGATCAGACAGGCGGTCTCCGCGCCTTGCGCGCCGGTGAACGTGTGCGCCTCGTCGAACACCAGGAATTCAAGCAGAGCGTTGTCAAACAGATCCAGATCTTGCTGTCGGGTTAGCAGCAGTTCTAGCTGCTTCACGTTCGTCAGGAGGATGCGAGGTTGGTTGCCCGGCTTGCGCATCGCCTCGCGGCTGACCCGCTCTTCAGCCGGGTGCAGGGCCACGTCCAACCTCTTGTGCTGCATGTCAGCCAGCTTGGCTTTGTAGTCTGCTGCCGTGCTGCCCGGCGGCAAGCGCACGCCGGTGACATCGGCCTCAGCGCGCGGCGTCTTGCCCACGTACATGCCGAAGCTCACGCCGGTGCCCGCCAGCAAGGAGCGCATGCGCTGGAGCTGATCCTCGGCCAGCGCATTCATCGGGTACACGATCACAGCAGTGATGCCGGCAGCCGCAGCGTCGTCACGCAATTTCAAGCATCGGCTAATTATCGGCAACAAGAAGCATTCCGTCTTGCCCGAGCCGGTACCGGTGGCCACGAGCGTAGGGCGGCCAGCCTGAATGGCACGGAAAGCTTGCTCTTGATGCAGATAGGCCGATGGGTACGGCGACAGCTGCCGGATGTGCGGGTGCAGCACCCCTTCCTTCACCAAGGCCTCCAGTGTCGCCCCTTGCTGGAAAGTGCGCGACAGCGAGATGAAGGGCCCTTTCATCAGCGGTGTGTTGCGCGTCTGTTCCAGGTTCAGCAACTCGCGCATCTGTTGGTACAGACCAGTGTCGGCGAACGCATAGGTGCTGAGCTGGTAGCGCAGGAAGTCGCCGACCACCTGCTCGGTGTAAGTGATTGGGTTCAGCATCAGAACAACCCTCCCTGTTTGTAGGTCGCCGCATCTTCGGCGGCGAGCAGCTCCTTGCTGCCTATATCGTCGGTCGGGTGCTGCAGTGGCACGATGCGTCGTATCAGCTCGGCGTGCGCGGCGCACTCTTCCCAGGAGCGCTCTATATCTTCGTTCAACTGCCACTCCAGGAATCGAGGGCCCATTCGGGCTGCCACTGGTTGTAGCTCACCGGCACGCGGGTCATGCCCCAGCCCATAGTCAGCTAGGCGGACATGCTCAGGCAGCATCCAACCTTCGCCTGCGTTCTGAGCCAAGAAGTCGTCCAGTCCTTTGCTCTTCAAGTCATGGAACGCTACGAGCGAAAGGACCGGGTGGCGCAGCTCAGGAGGCATGTCCTTGTCAATTCGCCAGAAGCCCTTAGGATTGAGGTGCTTCGAGTTTCCACCGCTTAGCCTGTCTTGCGGTAGGTCACAGCCTTCCAGCACAGTCAAGAAGTCACCCCACTCTAACCCGAAGTACCAAGCGCAAACGGCTTCGTTAATAGCTTTCAGCCTGGCGCGTTCATGTTCAGTGAGCGCCAGGTAACGAAACCAACTCTTGCTCTTCGACCTGTAGCCTAGCCAGTACTCGGCAAACGCCCTGTCGGGAAGGCCGAGCCGCATACCAATTTCAGAGACCCGCCGGAGACCCTCAGCACTCAATGCTGGCGTTGCGGTCTCGGCAACCACAAAGTAGTTGAGGTTCAAACCACCGAGCCGATTTCTTAACGTAAAGTCATAGGCGAAGCTGTTTAATGCTGCCATCAGCGAGACAGACTTCTGGGGGGTTGAACACTGCAATACCGCCACCGAGTTGCCGGCAGGGAAGTCGGCGACGAGACCGGCAAACATGGATCGGCTGTTTGTCGCCGACCCAATGGCCAGAAATCCAACTTTCAGGCCAGGCATGATCTCGGACTCTTCCTCGTCAGCCCCTCTGTAGTCAGCTTGCGACATGAGGTATTGCGGCATCAGGACCTTGTTCTCAAACGATATGTCTTCCCAGACGGCCTTGCGCCCCTTGCCACTAACCCAGGCCTTCTCGCTGAAGTCGAACTGGCCGACCATTCGCCCCTCGTACAGCGGGAGCGCCACGCCCTCGATCTGGTCAACGTACAAGGCGAGCGAGCCATCGCGCGACAGCACGACGCGAGGGTCACGATCCAGGATGTTCTTTGGTCCCGAGAAGGCCAGCCAAGGCCCCTTCAGCCAGTGACCGTACTCATCGGGTTGATAACCCTGCTCCTCCCACTTAGGACGCGGCGGGAACAGCTTGGAGTCCGTCGTCATGTCGAACTCGCGGGCATATTTAACGCTCCACCCACGCTCGCTCTGATCGCCAAGCAATACGCCGTGAGCGTAAATCTTCTGTAGCACCCGCAGTTCCTCCTCGCTGCGAATTTCCACGATGGCCTTGGTGTACGGCGAGAATTCCAACACCCTTTCACGCGGGTAGGCCAACACGTGCCGCTCTGCGTTTGCCCAGTGGTCCACGTTGCGATGCATGAAGGCCGCCCGGATGGCCTGGGTAGTACCGCCCTTCTGCACGATCAGCGGGCAGAACTTAAACGACCGGTGGATGTCGAAAATACCTTCCCGGTTTTCGAAGCCGAATAGCCATTGCCAATCGCAATGGTCCAGGAACAGACCACGTAGGTTGGTCGTCCCCTTGTCCGTGTAGATGCCACTGGGCACGATCATGCCCATGCGTCCCTGGGGTCGCAGCAAGGCGTGGCTGAGTTCCAGGAACATCTTGTAGGTATTCAGGTCCGCCGAGCCCTGGTGTACGAATGGATGGACCGCGTCTGCAAATCCCTTGCGCTTGCTGCGCTGTTGCTGCCACGTCTTGTGCAGCCGGGCTGATTCGGTAAAACCGTTCTGGCCTCGGCCGCCCAGGTTCAGGTCGTGCTTACTGTTGCCGTATTTGTCGGTGGTGACGCGGTCGCCAAAAGGCTGCCCTACGAACTTGACCCAGTTGGACATGCCCTTGATGCCGGCGTTGTAGGCCACCCACTGGTGTTCCAACTCCGGCAGGATCCGGAAGTAGTCCAACTGCATGGCCAGCGCATCCTGTTTGCCGTAAGCGCGGTAAAGCGGGTCGTGATTGGAGAAGAACTCCTTAGAATTGGGCTTCTGAATCTCCCAGGGCGGGTTGCCCAGCATCGCGTCAAAGCCAGGCCGGCCCGCCGTGAAGACATCCGGAAACTCCAGCTCCCAGTGGAAGAAGCGCTTCTGCTGCGCTACATCGCGGGCGAGCACGAGCGCGTCTTCGTTGGGCTTTGCGAAGTCGAACGGCAGCGGCGCCAGATCGACCTGCTCGCCTGGCCAGAACCACAACGCACACCACAGGTCCATGCGGGCCTTCAGCGCGTGGAAGTGCGGGTTGTTGAGAACCTTGTCGCGGTACATAGCGGCGCGCTTGTCGCTGTCATGCACCGGCAGGCGGTGCAGCGCGCGAAACACCTTCAGCAGCTCGTTGTGCACATGGCTGGCTTCCAGTGCCGGCCCCAGATTTAGTTGGCCGGTGATTTGCGTCTGAATCTGGTCGGGCACGGCCTTGGCGCGGGCGTTGATGGCGGTAGTGAACTTGTCGCCGATCTTCTTGCCCTTGGCGTTCACATGAAAGTGGTTGACCAGGTTGCCCGGCTTGTCTTTCTGGTAGTCCTTGTCGCCGCCTTCGCGCGCCCATGCCATGGCCGGGTAGTCGCGGTAGGTGTCGAACCAGGCACCTACCAGTGAGTTGCCGACCTTAAGCTTGTGGTCCAGGAAGCCAAAGGGCAGATCTCGGTCCATGGTCTCGACCCACAAAGCCATTCGCCCAAGCTCCACCGCCAGCGGGTCCAGATCAACTCCGTATAGGCAGCGCTCCACGATGTGACGTTTGAGCTGTGCACGGAGCGCATCCTCAAAGCCCTCATGCGCTGGATTAAGCTTCAGCATCTCATCGCTCAGCAGCTCTGAGACCTGGCCGTCGGCCATGCGGGGAACACCGCCGTTCTCAGCCCGTTCGATCAATTTGTGGTGGTGAAGTGATGCCACCAGTGCATCCGTCAGGTAGCGCAAAGCCCCAGCCAGGAATGAGCCTGAGCCCATGGCGCAGTCGCAAACCTTTAGCGACAGGATTGCCTCAGGGCGTTTGGGCAACCACTCCGCTACTGTGTCCAGGCCCGTGCGCTCATCTATTTCCGTGCGCACGGCGTCGTATGCCAGCGGCTGCAAGGTCCGGCGCACGGTGGGCGCCGCCAGTTGCGGTCGGGTGTAGAAGGTGCCGGCGCCTTTGCGGGTGCCCCCCCAACGCACCAGGAAAAATTGGCCGGGCGCCACCAAGCGCGCGCATAGCTGCTTGGCTACCTTTGCAAGCGCTTCGGTGTCGTCGGCGCTGCCTGCTAGCTTCCGGCCCCGTGATCTCTTGACCAGGCCTGCTAGGACGGCAGCCTTCTCCAGCCAGGTCTGTGTACGAGCAAGGTAGTCGGCGCTGATCGCGAGTTCATCGTCTTCATCGGCGACTTCGGTCTCGGTCTCGGTCTCGGTATCCGGCGTGTCGGCGGCCGCGCCTGCTTCTTCGAGGTCGTCAGGAGCTTCCGGGTCTTCGGGCTCCTCACCTTCGGCTTCCCCAACGGCGACCTTATCCTTCTTCTTCAGCGCTTCGAATAGTTGCTTGATAACGGCATCGTCCATTGCCTCCAGCTGCGAGAGCGTCAAAGCGGGTTCGTTGCCCACTGCCAGAAACACCACGGGGTCATCGGCCGCGGCCTGCTTCAACTCGAAGTCCAGCAGGCCTTCGTACAAGATGCCGATGTACTCAGATGAGAGCGCCGAGAAGTCGACAGGTGCGTCCACCAGTGTGTTCTTGTGGCCTTGGCGCACCCGCAATCGCGTACGTGTCAGCAAACGCAGCATGTGCTGAACCTGGCGGTCGGTGATGCCGTTGCTGGGGCTTTCCAGTAGCGCGAGTGCGCGCGAGATGCCGTCTTGCGAATGAGGATCGCCGGGCTCGAACAGACCCCCGCTGTACTGGGGCACGGGCAAGGCTTCGTGCGAGGAGCCGTAATAGACCAGTCCGAACAATGCCATCAGCCTAGGCCACGCGCTGCGGCCTTGCGCCAGCCGTTCATTGCCACGGCCACTGGCACGGCGGTCCAAACTCTGCCGCAGGCCTTCCAGGCTGTACGCACGCTGGTAGATCGGATTGTCCACCGGCAGCAGGTTTCGCGCCTCAGCGAACAGTGTGATGATGCAGCGCATTACGATGCGCGAGCCGGCCACGTATAGGTCGGCAAAGGCCGGCGCGGTGCCGCTCAGCTGGGCGTGTTCAATGACGCTGTGCGATGCGGTGATTAGCTCTTCAACTGCTTGACGGACGCGCTCGCCAAGCACCGCCGACAGATCGGCTTGCCCCTTGCGCGAGGCCAAGACGGCACTCAGCAAGGCGCCTTCGCCCTTGGCCGTGGGAGCCGCCATGGAATCGCGAGATAAGAGGTGCCGCCAGGCCGTGACCTGCGGTCCGGGCAGTCCTTCCACAAACCACAGGTCGATGTCCCATTCGCACCAAGCTTCATAGTCTTGACCGGCGTGCACCAGGCGCCATTGTCGGCCGTTGGTGACCAGTGCCAGGTGCTGCTGCTTCTGGCGCAGCCACTCAACCACCCGGCTCAACAACTGACGTGAACGGCCCACTCCTAGACGGCCTGCAAACTGGCGTGACGCGCCGTCATCTGGAACGAACACCGGTAGCACGTCGCCGTGAAGCCCCTGCCAGATGCGCCGGGGCTTGATCATCGCTCCAGTGAAGCTGCGCAAGGCCCAGCGAGCATCCACGTCCTGCGCTTTCTGCCACTCGCCGTCAGGCAGCGTGGATAGTTCCTGCAACATAAAGTCCAGCAGCGCGCCCAAGCGTTCGTTGGTGCCGTCAAACGCCGTGAGCGCGCGCCGCAGCTTGTCGACTTGCCACATGGGCAATGAAGATAATTCGGCGGCAAAGACCGTGGCGATCTTGTCGGGGGCGATCAGCAGCCCGCCATGGTTCAGGCTGCTCCACCAATCAATGTTGTTGTTCATGACCGTGCTCCCGGCAGCCGTATCTCGACCGTGACCGGAAATACCTGGGCCGTGGAGCGTAGCGTGAACCGGTTGGGTACCACATGCTGCAGGATGCGATCCCTCTCTTGCATGAGCCTTTCCAACAGATCGCCGAACTGACCCTGTCGGCGTTTCAGTTCGTCTTGAAGGTCGCGCAGTCGTCGCTCAGCGAGTTCATTCGCGTCTTCCAGCAGCGAATACTGCAAGGAGGCGGCGCGCTGCTCTTCGATTTCTCGCTTGAGTTTCTCGATGCTCTGGTCGCGCTGCAGATTGGACACTTCTCTGATACGGCGCTCGAACGCTTCCTTTTCGTGCGCTGCGGCCTCCGCACCGGCCGCTTCGAGCTCGCCGGCAATCGTTTCCGACAAACAGGTTCGATAGGTGTTGATCCAGGTACGGACATCGTCATCCACGTCGTCCCAGATCGCGCGAGCTTCCTGCGCGCCGGCAGTGTCTTCAGCCGCCGGGTGCGGCGCACCGTGCGGGCCTGCATAGGCCAACGCTTCCCCAAGTGCGCCGCCCTTGACGGGTAAGATCACGGTCCGCACCCAGTGGTGAAATGTCTCACGTAATTCGTTGACTGCCATCTCCTCCACCGTCAGCAGCAGCAGGGCGTCCGCGCCAGCGGGTACGGACCCTCGGGTGACCACCCAGCGGCTGGGCGGCGTGAATTCACTTTGGCCGCCGGGGAAACGCAACCGGGCAAAGGATGCGAGCGCCTGCCGCATGATAGGGTGCCCCAAGTGCAACAGCACCGTGTCCATTGATGGGCGAAACACCGGGCGGCCGTTGATCGTGTGAATGAAATGCTGGTTGTCGAAGACCAGCCAGGGCATTGCGCCGATGACGCCCTTGTTCGATCGCAATCGCAGGCTGTCGTCCACCACGGCCTGCCAGCGCGACGGCAGGGGCGAACGCAGTCGCATCCGTCCCCGTGCATCGGGCCCCTCCAGCGGCTCCTGCGCCGAGCCCAACCCTAACGCAATGCGCAAGGTGTCTTGCAACGTTTCCGGGCTAAGGTCCAGATCAGTCAGCAACTGTTCAAGCCGTGCGCGGTCTTCGGTGCCACGCTCTTGTGTTTGCACCCGAGCTTCGTTCGACGCGCGTTTGCGCGTGCTAATTTCTCGCTCAAGTTCTGTGAACACGTCTTTGTCGTCATTAAACTCCATCATCCGGCGCTGGAAGGCGGCATCGAAGAGTTCACTCACAGAGCCGAGGTCCTCGCGAATGTCGTTGACCTTTTCGAGCACGCGAGCCACGAAAGCCAGGTCGGCGTCGTCATCGCTGGCGAAATGATAGATGGTGACATCACGCGATTGGCCGTGGCGGTCGATACGGCCGTTGCGTTGCTCAAGGCGCGAAGGGTTCCAGGGAATCTCGAAGTGCATCAACAGCCGGGCGGTGTGCTGCAGGTTCAAGCCCTCGGAGGCCGCATCAGTGGCCACCAGTATTTGCACGGGAGAATCAGGGTCGTTGAAGGCGAGCTTGATTCGCTCGCGGTCTTCGTCGCTCATGCCCCCGTAGAGCTGGATGATGGCGCCGCTGTCTGCACCGAACTCGCGCTCCAGCCGCTGGACCACGTAGTCCAACGTGGTCTTGTATTCAGTGAAGACGATCAGCCGCTCATCGCGATTCCACGCCTCGGCGTTGCGCAGACGCTGTTTTACGAGGTCTTTCAGACGGTCGAAGCGCGCGTCCACGCTCGGCACTTTGTTCACCACGGGAAACTGGTCCAACTTCAATGCTTTCAGTGCCAAGTCCACTGCGGCCACCTCATCAGCGAGGGTGCCTAGGTAGGGATGCATCCACGCACCGACCACATGTGTCGCGTGCAGGTTGCGGCTCTCGCGCTCCTGGTCGTCGTCAATATCCTCCTGGAGGGCCCGCCGCGCGGCCAGCACTTCGCTGGACCGAGTGGCTTCCCGTTCAGCCAGGCCGGCTTTGAAACGGAGCCAACTGTCAGCGAAAGTGACCGAGCTGGAGAGCAAGCGCTTGCGCAGCACTTCGATGGCGAAATTAAGGACGGTTCGCGCTTCAGGCGCCGCGATAATTTGGCGCTTGAGCGCAGCACAGAAAGCACGCACGGAGGTCGCCAGTTCCTTCTCTGCCTTGGGGAGGTATAGCAGTAGCGGTTCGAGGTAGCGCGTAGCGAAGCGTGGCGGGCGCCCTGCCTGCGTGTCTTGCGTGTTGATCTCGCTCTTCAGACGGCGAATCAGTACATCGCCGATCATCTGGCGTTCCTTGTCCGTAAACGCCGGTGTGCGTGTGAACCGCACTGGATCGAGCTGCTCCAGCAGGCCGGAGAAGCATCGGGTGTGACCATTGTGGGGCGTTGCCGTCAGAAACAGCCTGTGCTCGAACCACGGTGTCAGCAGCCGCAACATTTCGGCCAAGTCACTTTCCTCGCCGAAGTTCGAAGGCATCAGGTTGTGCGCTTCGTCGACAATCAAAAGGTCCCATGGCAACTGCGCTCCCTGATGAGTATGGGTGGTGCGGCAATTGGCGATGAATTGCTCCAGCACATCGGGCTGACGAAGGTAGTGATATGACGTGATGATCCTGGGCAGCGCGCGCCAAGGGTTGGCGTCCAGGCCCATTTCCTTCTGTAGCTTGTGCGTGGCCGCCTTATCGACGATGTCGAAGCCAAGGGAGAACTTGTCTTCCATCTCCTGCTGCCACTGGGTGCGCAGCGAGGCCGGTGTGAGGATCAACACGCGCCTGATGCGGCGCTTTCGCACCAACTCCGCTAGGATAAGGCCCGCCTCGACGGTCTTGCCCAAACCAACGTCGTCTGCCAGCAAGAGAGAGACGCGCGGCATGCGCATGGCGCGCGCCAGTGGCACGAGCTGGAAGTCGTCAGCGCTGACCGCGCCGTACACCGGAGCGGTGGGTACGGGTCCGCCACGCCGCGCGGGTGAATCGGCAGACAGGAAGGGCGTGATGGCAGTCCACCGGGTGGCTCGCTGTAGGGCGAGAAACTCCCGCATGCGCATGGGAGCGTCGACACTTGCGCGCGGCAAGGCGTTGGGCTCCAGAACCACTGGCTGGCACTCGCGCTCCCAGAGCAGCGTTTCTTCTGCGTCGCCGTCCGAGTCACTAAATTCGATGGTGACCAGGTGGAGCAACTCAGAGCTTCGAGCTGCGGCGAAGGGCTCCACCCCCGAAATGACCCCGCGACGATTGCGCACGGTCGCAAGCATGCCTACGCGGGGCACCGCTACTGGAGGGTTCTCGTGCATCCGCTGCTCATTGGTTATTTTTTCATTTTTAGGCCTGAGTCCAATTCGGCGCCAGGCGGTCGGCCACGCCGAAACTCAAGTGTTTGCCCGATCTTTCACGCAGACGTAAAGTTCAAGCCGACCGTATCTTACCGCCCCTACTGGCGCAGTCGCCATGTCCACTTCGTCATTCCGAGTCTGAAGTGCCTCCTGCCCGCCCCAGAGGAAGGGGCGGCCAGGGTCTAGAGTAGAGATGCATCCCTCGGCGGACCGTTTCAGGAGAGAGGTCGAAGGTCATGTTCACGAAGCCGTTAACGACCACCTGTTTTGACGCGGCCTCAGTACCTTGCTGCCTGTCAGAACTCTTCACAATCGGTCGTTTTCTAACATATAGAGCAGTTGAGGCAACGCGTCGCGGCCGGCGGGACAAAAGCCGTCGTTGCGCGGGACTGCGGAAGCAGCCGCGAAGCGCTGTATCAATACCTTGCGCGAACGCCGAGCTGAATGTCTACGTGGCCTAAACCACCCTATGGACGGGGTGCTTAACAGCATCTCCTTATACACAACTCGACACGTCCGGAACGATGACGGAGTAAAAAGCTGTCAGAAGGGGGTTGTTAACAATGCGAATTTCGCGTTTACTCTCGGATTTTCGGCATGAAGATCCGAGACGACGCGGGAGCATGGGTGGACGAAGAATTTGAAACGCTGGATTTAGGTGATCCACGGCGAGACCGGCGCGCGAAGGAGCTGGTCAAACGGTTCGCCAGCCGGCCCACGGCCAGCATTCCGGGCGCGTGCGAAGGCTGGGCTGAGACGATCGCGGCATATCGATTTCTGGGCAATGAGCACATCGACTGGCGCGACATGATGCAGCCGCATTGGGACCGCACCACGGCACGCATGGGGCAGTTGCCGGTGGTGCTGTGCATTGCCGATACGACAGAGCTAAACTTTAACGGTCAGGATATCGAAGGAGCCGGCCCGCTCAGTTATGAAGCACAGGTGGGCATGTATCTGCACGCGACCTATGCGGTGACACCGGATCGGGAGCCGCTGGGTGTGATGAATGCATGGATGTGGGCGCGCGAGCCACGCGATGCAAACGGCAGGCGTGGCGGTGTCAAGGAAAGTGTGCGGTGGATCGAAAGCTATGAGATCGTGGCCGATCAGGCACGGGCCCTGCCTGACACGCGACTGGTGTATGTGGCCGATCGTGAAGGCGACATCGCCGCGCTCATGCAGCGTGCGCAGGAACTGGGTGAACCGGCGGACTGGCTGATACGCTCGCAGCACAATCGTGCACTGAAGGGCGAAGCGAGTTTTGGGAGACGGTGCACGCCAGTGAGGTGCTCGGCCACATCAGCTTCGTGCTGCCCGGGCGTAGCGGCCAGAAGGCGCGTGAAGTGAGGCAGGAACTACGTAGCCAGCGCGTCACGCTGCCCGGGCGTGCCGGTGTCACGCTCACCTGCGTCGAAGCGTATGAAGTGGATGCGCCAGCGGGTGTGAAGCCCGTCATCTGGCGTCTTGTGACCAACCGCGAAGCGGGCGATGTGCATGCGATCATCGAACTCGTTGACTGGTACCGCGCGCGGTGGGAAATAGAAATGTTCTTCAACGTCCTGAAGAACGCCTGCCGGGTTGAGGCGCTGCAACTCTCACAGATGGAGCGGGTGGAAAAGGCGCTCGCCTTGTACATGGTCGTATCGTGGCGTATCGCGCGGCTCATACGTGTCGGACGGACATGTCCGGAGTTGGACGCGTCGCTGTTCTTCGCGGCTGACGAGATTCATGGCGCGCACGTGCTCTGTAAGAAGGCACGTCCGAAAAAACGACCGACGCTCAACCAGATGATACGGATGATCGCATCGCTGGGCGGATTCCTCGGGCGCAAGAGCGACGGCGAACCGGGCGCGAAGACGCTGTGGATTGGCATGCAGCGAGTCATGGATGCTGTGATTACCATCCAGATCTTGCGCGACGGCTATGACACTTCTGTATAACGAGATGGCTCAACAGGTGTCGGTAAATGGCGGGCACTATCCGAGCGGGAAGGTAACACGCACCCCCCAGCGTCGCGCTGCAAAAGAATCTAACTATAATTTCGGATAACTTATGAAAACATTCTTAATGTCGGCGGTTGTACGGATTCTTGCTGTAATCCCACCTGCTTACGCTCAAAAGATACGTACGGCTCCGAACGGCACTTATGTTGGCGGTGCTCCACAGATGGCCCCCAACGGCTCTTATGTTGGTGGCGCCCCACAGATGGCTCCTAACGGCTCTTGGGTTGAAACTGCGGATTAGACGCAATTGGGCCGCGAGGTAACACCGGGCCCTCAGCGCTTCGGATTTTGCGGACGGCACCTATACTTCCATCGGGGCGGTGGGCTTCGGGACTACGGCGAAGCACTTAGGAAAAGGAAGAGGCGAGGCATGAAATATTGGTGGGGCAATCAAAACCAAACGTATAAGCACGAAGTGAGCGGCGGTTACCTATGTGGTCGCCCAAGAAAAAGAAAGACGGCAGCCGAAACTATTTTTACGACACGATGATGCAAGCCATGGTCGGCGATTTGGTTATGTCGTTTAGCGACACCCGAATCAAAGCACTTGGTATTGTTAGAGCGCCTGCTGCGACCGCACCCAAGCCAACCGTATTCGGAAATGCCGGCGCGCATTGGTCGAACGAAGGCTGGTTTGTCGAGGTCGACTATCAAGAGTTAGAGAAGATTATTCGGCCTGCGGACCACATGGATGTCTTGGAAGCGTTGCTACCCGAGCGCTACTCTCCGTTGCAGGCTAACGGAATCGGCAATCAGTCGGTGTACTTGGCAGAATTGCCCGAGGCGATGGCCCACGCGCTCGGCGCCCTCATCGGTGCCGAATACGCCTCACTTATGCGGAACGCGAACAATGCTTCACTCGACACTCTCAATGAGAATGCGGAAGCCGACGTCAAAGAACGCGCTGATATCCCGGAGACGGAGAAGCTACAGCTTATTAAAGCGCGCCGTGGGCAAGGACTTTTTCGCTCCCGTGTAGAGCTGTTGGGGGAGGGCTGTCGGCTCGCTGACGTTGTAGAGCGTCAACATCTCCGCGCCAGCCATATCAAGCCGTGGTGTTTGTCGACGGACGGGGAAAAGCTGGAAGGCGACAACGGGCTACTTTTGTCACCTCACGTCGATCACCTTTTCGACCGCGGCTTTATCTCCTTTTCGAGCGATGGGACGTTGCTGGTTTCGTCCCATCTGGCGCCCAACGTTCTCGCCTCGTGGCATTTGAACAAACCAATTGGATCGCGAAAGCTCGTCGGCCAGAGCAAGACAAGTTCATGGACTACCATCGACGGAATATTTTCCTTGGGTAAAGCCACGACAAAAGCGAGGTAGGTGATTTGTTGCATTACGAGGACGCTGGGGGCCTCCGATGCTGTAGCTGGGCGCGCCGGTTGTAGTGCCGCTTATCGATCAACCGGGCAAAGCTCAACTAGGGTTATAGCCCTCCGGGAGAATTTCTCCTGATGCGTGACAGTCAAACACGTCAGCGCGCAGTCTGTCGCGACTGGGGGGCACCCCGACCCACTTCGGCCCCTTGAGCCAGTGCAACCTCCGCGGTGGTTTTTAAGGCCCAACGGCCATTCGTCGACTAGCGTACGGTGGCGGACGTTCGGCCTTTGTGAACGTTAGAGAACAGGCGATCCTCCCACGTGCATTAGTTTCGACCTATTTTCACGTCCAGGCTCTTGACCTGGCAAAACGCTTCCTGCCCTAGCTTCAACACCGCGATGAGACAAATCGCGCACACTGGCACTAATGCTCCGGCCACAACGCCTATCGAGGCGCCGACAGCAGCGGAGATGGCCGAGACCACTGCTAGTTGTGACTTGCTGCTTGTTTTCGCCAAATCCCTCCTGAGCGCCTGGTATTTTTTGTCCTTGGTACAAAGAAGGAGACGGAATTCGCTCTTCAACTGATCCCAATACATAGTCGGACCTGCAAAATTGGGTTTTGTTCGTGGACGCCTCGGGGCGTTCATCAGGTGGCCTTGTACTTTTCGAACTCAGGCAGTTGTAGGAGGTGCGAGCAAGGTTCCT
>NZ_FCOG02000493.1 GCF_001544975.2 Caballeronia arationis
CCCCAGTTGTGGTCGCCTAAAATCCCCCACCGTGTGAAGCAGGACGAGGTCGAGTTTTATTCCTCTTTCGTTTTCTGCGCAAGGGCCTCAGCGGCTTCTTTGAGCCGATAGCTGCGGCCGTTGAACTCGAGCTGGTGGCAGTGATGCATGAGGCGATCGAGGATCGTGGTGCTCATGGTGTTATCGCCAAGGTACGCGCCCCAGTCCTGTACCACGCGATTGGACGTGACGATGATGCTTCGGCGCAGTTTGTAACGTTGATGGACCAGCGTCTGTAGTAGCGCGCCGGCCTCGTCAGGAATCGAGCGTGCCAGGAACAGGTCGTCCAGCACGAGCAGGTCCGCCTCGAGTATCGCGCGCAGGCGCGTCTGTTGCTGCTCCGCTGCGCTGAGCGCGTAGCGGTTAAAGAAGTCGTCGGTTTCGAGATACTGCACCTTGTGGCCTTGCAGAACCGCCTGATACGCGACGGCCTTGGCAATGTGCGACTTGCCGGTGCCGGGTTTACCGATGATCAATCCGTTCTCGCCAGCGGCGACGAACTTCAGCGCATTGAGCTGGAAGCAAGCCTGACGCGGGATCTTCGGATTGAACGACCAGTCGAACTCGGCGAGCGTGAGCTTCTCTTCAAGTCCGGACTGCTGATAGCGCCGCTCGATTAGCCGCGACTGACGACGGTCGAGTTCGTCCTGCAGGATCAAGGCGAAGGTCTCAAGAAACGGTTGCTGGGTACCCTGTGCCTGTAGCACGCGGGTCTCCAGTGTGTCGCGTATGCCGGACAGGCGCAGCATCCTGAGGGCCCGCTCGATGTCGGGTAGCGTGGTGGTCATGCTGTTTCTCCGCTTGTAGTGGGATGGGGGGCGGCACTGTGCTGCGCGCCGACGTTGAAGAACTCGCCGTATTCGTCACCCGGGCGGATCAGGGCATGTTCCTGCGTGAGCGGTAGGGCCAGCTGTGGCGCACGATCGAGACGCTCAAGGGCCTGCTGGAACAGCCGTTCTACGACGGCACGTACCTGCCGATAACGATATAGGTGGTGACGCAGGGCG
>NZ_FCOG02000276.1 GCF_001544975.2 Caballeronia arationis
GCAGTCATGCTAACCCGCGTTTGTTTTCACACGCCAGGCCAGCCTTCCACCTCACGGGAAGTCATACTGTCTGAACACGTCAAGCACCACGGCCAGATATAAGAACCCTTCGCCACTGGGGATATAGGTGGCATCTGCCACCCACAGTATGTTCGGGCCTTTCGCACTGAAGTGCCGGCGTACCAGGTCCGGCGCACGCCGTGTTCCCCCACGTTGTCGCGTAGTGCGTGGCCATCGCCGTCGGCTTGCCCCGCATAGGCCTGCGATGCGCATCAGGCGAGCTACCCGCTTGCGTCCCACGTGCACGCCTTCGCGCGCGAGTTGCGCATGGATACGCGGCGCGCCATACGTACCGCGCGAACTCGCGTGCATCGTACGAATGCGCGCAGCAATTGGGCATCGTTACAAGACTGCTTTGATGGCTCGCGAACTAGCCACGCGTAGTATCCGCTGGTCGAGACTCCCAGCAGCCGCGCCATCGTGACAATGGGCCAACGGGCCCGGTACGCTCTCATGAATCCGTATCCTTCGAGGATACGGCTCCTGTCTCGCGGGCGAACCAGGCTGCGGCGTGAGAGAGAATGTCGCGCTCCGTCTTTAATTGACGATTCTCGCGGCGCAAACGTGCGAGTTCTTGGCGCTCAGCGGTGGTCAAACCCTCGTTACGCACGCCGGCGTCGATATCCGCCTGCGCCACCCAGTTGATTATCGTCTGCACGCTAGGCTCGAACTCTCGCGCTAGCTCCTCAGGTGTTCGACCGGCCTTCACCAGATCAACGATGCGAGCCCGGAACTCTGCCGGGTACGGCGCTCGATGCTTGCCCATTTTGCCACCTCCTTATCCAAAGGATAGGTGTCCGTTTTCGCGGGTCAACTTCACACCTGGTCGGGTTGCCGGCGCCGCTCAATGCCGGCGACTCACTGTCGGTCGTGCAACGCATGTGCCCGGGCAACCCGCCCAGCAACCCGGGCGGCATGACCGTCCAACCATGCTCTGCTCTGCCCGCACCGCAAGTGGCGCCCGTTCAATGCGGTGACCAGCTTGTCACGGTCACTCAGATCGCAACGGGCGCAACGGTGAAGGTGTATGTCAATCAACTGAAGGCTGGCGAAGGCGGCGGTCCGGCCGTTTTGCTGAAAGCGCCGGTCCAGCACGGCGACGTCGTCGACGTGGTCCAGCAGGTCGGCACCTGCGTGAGCCACCTGGCGCAAGAGCTGCACTGCCTTTGCGCGGCCCCGCCGGTGACGTTCGATCCTTCCGCACTCGACCTGCTTCCTGTCGGTTTCACTGACTACAACGGTGGCACCGTCTCGGTCGGTGGGCAAACGCTGCATGTACGCGGCAACGCGTTCTATCCGGCCGAAGACGACGGCAGCGGCCAGCCGTTCAACAAGCGCCGCGCCAAACGGGGCCCGGTACCGTTGATCTTCATGGCCCACGGCAACCATTCGCCGGAGGATCCGAGTTATCTCGGCTATGACTACTTTCAGAATGCGCTCGCCAAGATGGGTTTCGTCGCGATTTCGGTCGATTGCAACGAGCTCAACGGCAACGCCTCGGGCGCCGGCAACATTCTTGACCGTGCCGATCTGATCAACGCGTCGATCGCGCACTTCCAGGCGCTGAACGGCACTGATCCGCTGCTCAAGAAGAAGCTCGACTTCAGCAAGCTCGGGCTGATGGGCCACTCGCGAGGCGGCGAAGCCGTGGTGATTGCACCAGCCCGAGCCAGCAAGCCGGCCAATGCGGTCGTGCTCGCAGTTCTCTCGTTGGCGCCGACCGACTGGGGTGCGACAAGCGGCCCGCCAACCGGCTACGAATTCCAGACGCTGCTGCCCGCTGCCGACGGCGACGTGCAGAACAACGACGGCGCCAAGTACTACGACCGCTGCCTGCCTCCAGCCTTCAAGTCGCAGCTCTACGTGCACAACGCCTGCCACAACTTCTTCAACCGGCAACGGCTCCTGAACGACAACGGCGGCGCGCTACCGACGATGCCGCGCTCGGATCACGAGCGGGTGCTGCTCATCTATGGCTGCGCGTTCTTCCGCCGCGTGCTGGCCGGGCACGGCACTGTCGGATTTCTCACCGGCAACGAGCAGCCGCCGGCCGCGCCGACCACGCTGGTCCATCTCTCATTCCAGTGGGTCAAGAGCCTTACCGTCGACGGTCAACAGCAGAACAACTGGATCCCAATGAACAACCTGAGCCAACCGACGAGCCAGAGCGGACTTGCGGCCGGCGAATACGGCCTGAGCCAGAGCGCAGCCAATCGCTACAACAACTCGTTTTATGGCGACTCCGTCGGCATGGTGGCGAAACCGAGGAAGACCAACGGCATTTTCCGCTCCCAGCTTCCGGCAAAGACGACCCTCACCGACCAGGAAGTCTGGATTCGCGTGGCCGATGTCTTCGACGGCAGCTTTCCGACGGCCGCGACAGGCTTCGAATTGGGGCTCGAATTCTCCGGCGGAACGATCCAGTGGGTCGATTCGGATGATGTCGGCGGTGTGCCACTACCGTTCGATCGTGGCAGCATGACGAAGAGCATGCCATCGACTTTGCGCTTTCCCGTTCGCTGCTTCGCGCTCGGCCGGCGCGATAAGAGCGTGCGGGCCATCCTGTTGCGACTGAATCGCAAGAACGTCCGGGCGCTGGCGTTCGAAGATCTTCAGATCGTGTAGATGCGGAGACGAACATGACACTTCCCAACGATGGTGCGGCCCGCGAGCCGCCGCGAGAGGAAAGACCGATCTCGCTGCCGAAACTCAAGGCGGCGATTGCCCGCCGCGTACAGCAAGAGAAGCCGAGGCGCTTCGTGACGCAAGGCAAGGAGTACTTCGAAACCGATGTCATCGAAATTGATGTCGAGACCGATGGTGACTTCGCGATCGCGGGCACCGGACCAGCGTTGTTCGTTGGAGAAGTACCAATCGTCGACAGCGAGAAGCTGGGCCCGCACCGGCATCGGTTTTTCGCACCGGGTTCGACGACGCTGCCGAAAGATGCACTTCTCGCGTTGGGACGCGCCGGCTCCGGTGCTCCGCAGCCGGAACAGAAGACGAAACTGCGACTGCAGTGGAAAACGGCTGCTGGCCGCTAGCTCCTTTCCGGCGCGAGAAGGGGTACATCACCGACCCCCACGGCCACCGCGAGTCCGTCTACCTGACAGAGCGAGGTCTGCAACTGGCCAAGCGACTGGCGGATGAAATGTTCGGACTTCCCGGCGCTCCTGGCGCGAAGCCAGGCAGATGGAAGTGCGGGCTGGGCGGATGGCCGCTTTAGGGCCGACGGATTCATGGCAGTGAGCGTCTGGTCAGGGTGGCGGATGCAACAGGTCGATGCAACGCTCGGGTCAACTGCGGGCTGCCCTGACAGTCCGACGCCGGCAAAACTCCAGCTAACCAATCGCAGAAGCGCGTTCGTCCGTCGCCACGCGCTTGGAATAAGGCATTACTTCTCGAGTAAGCGCAGGAGGGATTTGCACGCACGGGGCCCGAGTTCTCGGCAGTCTATCGTGCTGTCCTTGTCGGGGTTGGCGGTCTTCAAGCGCGCCTCGACAACCTTGAGAAAATCACTTTTTATCAAGCGTTCCATCATGGTCGGAATCGGCAACTTGCAACTCCGCCTTCATCATTCTCCCGCTCAATTCCTTTGGGTCCAGAGCGCCGTCGTTGTCGCGATTGAGTTGATCGAATAACGCGGATGCGGCCTTTTGCGCTTCATTGAGGTCCATCGTGCCGTCGTTGTCTGGATCAAGCGCCTTCATCGCGGGGCATCCTTTGGCTCGTCGTTTGCACAAAGGCGGGCGTTGTTACGATGATGGCGCACGAGGCAACGATCAAAGCACTAAGAAATGCAAATATCCTTTTTGACAGCGCTTCCTCAAGTCATCGAATGAAACAAGACTCCGAACCTCGCGACATGGTCACTATGTCGGCCAACGTACGTCGAGGATCCAACTATTTGAATTCGATAAGGTGTTCCGCTGAGAGTGTGGACGCTCATGCACGACTATCTTTGGAAAACCGCTTTGCTTTCTCAGACAGGAGTCGCTCTTGGATTTCGGACGGCCGCACATGGATGCTGACCACATCCAGAATCTGTCCGCGCCGGTCTATGCCCCGGGTGCGCGGCATACGCATGCTGTGGCCGTGGCGCAGGCAGGCAACGAACTGACGGCGCAGTTCTCCGCACGGCTGGGAGTGGATGGCCGTGTAGATGGT
>NZ_FCOG02000348.1 GCF_001544975.2 Caballeronia arationis
TTGTCGAGCCACCGCACCGCTACGCGTCTGCGTCAAACAGTTGATGAAAAGGAGATATCGGACGCACAAGTTTAATGACGGCCGTGCGGCCGGCTTCGGCCAGGAACCGTCATTCACTTGCGCCGGCGCTCAGACATTGGGAGGGCAGTTCCATCCAGATAGCGGCCACTCATGTTTTCGAGCCAGTCGGCGGATCTCCAAATATTGTTTGTCGTGAATTTGAGGATGAATACAGTCGGTACCTACCCGTAGGTCTTGAGTAGAGGCGGTTTTCGTACGGAAGCAGGAATACCTTTCAGTTTTTAGATCAATTCGCGGGAAGGGGAGTACAAGCGTTCACCCACGTCCAGCGAACCCGTCCGCTTTTCGCATCGGCCCGTTGACTACTTGGTTAGGCCTGTAACCGCCGCTACGATGAATGAGCCTAAAACCCAGCCCGCAAGCTTATGTACATAGAAGTAGTAGCGAGCGTTCGACGTGATATCGATCTTGTAATGCAAATCGCGAAGCTTGATGAGAGGAATGAACGTGTCGAAACTATATGCTAGGCCGAAAGGCATGTGACTATCGCGAGCCTCTTGAGTCTGACGAAACACCAATGCGCCTGTTGCAATGAAAAATAGCGACCAGAGAATAGATCGGTAGAGGACATACCCGTATCCAATCGTGGCGTATGAGAGCCAAAGAAATATGCAATTTAAAACAGGACCGTTGTGGCACGCTTGCCTGCGTTCGCGATTTTTGCCCGCGATGCCAACGGCCGTTGCAGCCTCAAGGTCACCAGTCTTGGTGAGGTAATCCTTCACCTGTTCGTAAGGCTGGGGGTTATAGATGTCGCCGACAGATTTTGACAGCCAAAGTGGAAACCAAATCGCTGCCGGCAGTTCACTAGACCACTGGGTCGCAGGCTCCGGATTTTCACTTTTTTTACGCGCGAATGTGTTGAAGTGCAAATTGCCCAATTCAATATAGGAAGGCCACGCGATCTCATTTTTTGGTGCATCGATTCGGTTAATCGAAGCACTATCGAGGCTCAGCATAGAGCTGGAGGACCAGTGATGGGCTGCCCGGCCGTTGCGTTTAGAATCTGTTGCCTCGAACAGCAGTTCGCGATCAACGCGCGCATTTTGCAGATAGACGTTTCCCTGAAAGAACGTATCGCCTAGGATCAGGGAGCCGCCGATGACGGCGTCGGTAGCCACCATTGCTCCCCAAATTTGCGAATCCCACAGTTCAACGTCCGTTGTCGTTTGGATACCGAACAGATTGAGGCGGCCATCGGAGCAAAATTTGTAACCGGGGCGGCCCGGCAGCAATTCTATCGAGTCCAATCGGACATTACCTCCCACGGATGCCTCAGGGAATGAAAGCGTGTTCCCTTTTAACCCAGATATCAGCACGTCTCGTCCAATCCGTGCGTGGTAGAAGTTAATCCACGGAATTGAACTGCCGAAAATCTTTACCCCACCGTCAATCGCAGAGCCATTAGCACGAACGCTTTCGGTGTTGCAGTCTTTTGCTCTGGTGATATGCGCAATACGGGTGAGCAGAAGTGCGCCAGTGACATGTGCATCTCCGAGGAAGATGCCCGCGGTGGTGCCGGATTGGAAGCTGAGCGAGCCGTCGATCGTGGCGGATGACATTTCTAAAGGATAGTCGAAAAGGAAGTTGACGAAGGTGACGTTGCCATGAACGATCTGACCGCGCAAATCGAGGCGTCCGAGCATCTCGAAGCCTTCCAGCCTAAATCCTCTTTTAGCAATCCACTCGCTGAACGGAGGCTCGGCTAAAATTGTCCGAACAAAGGAGCCGTGCACTCGCATCAAGGGAGTCGCCTCCGGCGAAGCACTCGGCGCGCGTTCATTCGTCGCTTCTCCAGTGCGACACACTGCAGTCCAGATGTACCTTTCTACCTCAGTCCAATCCGGTCGATACTGAATGCAGACATCGGCCGTCGAAATCTGAGGGAGGGCAATGGTAGCGTCCGAGACAGGGCTGCCCAATCCTACGAGCCCAAGGACGGCAATAAAACGGTACAACAAGCGGACAATCATCTTGAGCCTCCCGATACGTGGATGTACGGGCCGCGGCCATCACTGTAGCAATCGAAATTAGGGATAGACCCGACGGCGACCCAACTCGGGATCAGTGTGCGCGCTTGCGATCGGCATGTGGCCTTCAACTCCTCAATTCGGACTTTCGATGCCGCCACAGGCTACGGAACCACGGCCAATCGCCAAAGCCACGCACTGGTTCCCCTTCAACATGGCTGAGGGCCGTTGCATGAAAGCCGCCATCGAGTTCGCTCCGGACGAACGACGGCAGGGGGTCGAAGAGCGACCGCTGCACGGCGCGCACAATCGATCTCCCTTCATTGAAGAGGAGGTTGACATGGAAACGCTTAATTCTTTCAGCGCTCGTCGCGTGCCGTGGAATAAGGGGAGGTGTCAAAGCAAAATTGAAATGTCGTACCGCCGGCTAAGTACAGATGTCGTGTTTTTGGTTGGTTGTGAAAGCTGTCTTCAACGGTT
>NZ_FCOG02000116.1 GCF_001544975.2 Caballeronia arationis
CGCTGCTTTTCGGTTGTGCCCGTCGTCCGAGCGAAGCGCGGACGGACCGGAACGAAGTGCTTACCACTTTGTTGGACGGCGAGGGGTGTCAGTGCGTGCGCGCGCCAAACCGGGTCGGTCCTTTGAGGGCGACACTTAGGCGCTGGGCCAGTCAGTGATGCGAGTGCGTTGCCGGTTTGCGACTGGTGCCTGAAAAAGCTGCTTTCTTTGCTTACTTTCTTTGCAGCAGCAAAGAAAGTAAGTCCCGCCCCGGACAGGGGCAGAGCTAATAGACCGAGAAGAAAGCAAGTTCCATGAAAGCGCACGCGCATCAAACGGGTGTGCACACCTTGAGCGTCAAACGCCACTCATGCCGACAGCCAAACCGACCTCGCCGATCATCGCCGCAACGAAGCGCTCGCGCGGCGCGCCCAAGGGCATTCGCATCACCGACGTGGCCGCGTCGGCGGGCGTCTCGCCCATCACGGTGTCGCGCGTGTTCAACGCACCGCAGACCGTCGCCCCCGACACGCTCCTGCGCGTGCGGCAGGCCGTGCAGGAACTCGGCTACGTGCCGAATCGCCTGGCGGGCGGGTTGTCTTCGGCAAAGTCGCGGCTCATCGCGGCCATAGTCCCGACGGTTGCGCATTCGCTCTTCTCCGAAACCGTGCAGGTCTTCAGCGATACGATGTCGCGCGCGGGCTATCAGGTGCTGCTCGGCCTCTCGGGCTACAGCGACAAGAACGAGGACGAACTGCTCGACGCCGTGCTGAGCCGCCGCCCCGAAGGCGTGCTGCTGACGGGCGTCGCTCACACCGCGACACTGCGCGAGCGGCTCCTGAAGATAGGCATTCCGATCGTCGAGACATGGGACATGACCGGGCAACCGATCGACATGCTGGTCGGCTTCTCGCACGACCGCATCGGCGCGGCGGTGGCCGAGCGATTCGTCGCGCGGGGCAGGCGGCATCCGGCGCTCGTGTCGGCCAACGACGACCGCGCGCTCGCGCGGCGGCGCGGCTTCATCGAAACGCTTGCCGCACATGGCATCGGCAAGGTGCCGGAAGTGCTCATGCCGCCGCCGAGTTCGGTGGCGCTCGGCCGCGAAAGCCTGCAGCGCATCCTCACGCAAAGCGCAGACGTCGATTCCATCTTTTGCGGCTCGGATCTGCTCGCGCTTGGCGTCGTCTCGCAAGCGCAGAAGATGGGCGTCGCGGTGCCGGAGCGCATCGCGGTGTGCGGCTTCGGCGACCTGGAGTTCGCCGCTGATACGACGCCCGCGCTCACAACCGTGCGCGTGGATGGCAGGCGCATCGGCGAGACGGCGGCGCGCTGCCTGATCGAACGACTCGGCGGCGCGCCCGGAACGCCGATGATCGACGTGGGCTTCGAGCTGGTCGAACGCGCGACCCTCTGATCACGCCGTCGCCGTCTCGGCCACGGGCCGCATGCGTTCGAGCGCGCTGCCGTCTTCGCGGAACAGATGCACATGACGGATGCTGAAGCCGGCATTGAGCCGTTGTCCGTCGACCGCTGTCGACTCGCCCGAGCCCTTCACCTGGATCAGCAGTTCGTTCGGCAGACGCACATGCAGGAGCGTCTCGCCGCCGAGGTGCTCGATCACCATCACTTCGCCGGTCAATCCGCTGTCGATGTCGCCGCCGCCCGCCTCGACGAAATGCTCGGGGCGAATGCCCAGCGTGAGCGCTTCGCCCGCTGAGACCGCGTGCCCGGTGAACGGCAGCGTGAGCGGCGCACCGCCCGGCAGTTCGATCGTTACGCCGGTGGCATCGGTGCGCAGCACGCGCACGTCGATGAAGTTCATCTTCGGCGAGCCGATGAAGCCCGCGACGAAGCGGTTGCGCGGCGTGCGATACAACTCGAGCGGCGAGCCGATCTGCTCGACCTTGCCGTGATTCAGCACGACGATGCGATCGGCCATCGTCATCGCCTCGGTCTGATCGTGCGTCACGTAGATCATCGTGGCGTTGAGTTGCTTGTGCAGCTTGATGAGTTCGAGGCGCATCTGCACGCGCAAGGCGGCGTCGAGATTCGACAACGGTTCGTCGAAGAGAAAGACTTTCGGTTCTCGCACGATCGAGCGGCCGATCGCCACACGTTGTCGCTGCCCGCCCGACAGCGCGCGCGGACGCCGCTCCAGCAATTGCCCGATCTGCAGGATCTGCGCCGCGCGCTCGACGCGCTGCTTGATCTCCGCTTCGGGCAGCTTCAGCATGCGCAGCCCGAACGCGATGTTTTCGTACACCGACATGTGCGGATAGAGCGCATACGACTGGAACACCATCGCGACGCCGCGCTGCGATGGTTCGAGGTCCGTGACGTCTTCGCCGCCTATCAGGATTTGCCCTGAATCGCATTCTTCAAGCCCGGCGATGGTGCGTAGCAGCGTGGACTTCCCGCAGCCGGACGGTCCCACGAAAACCATGAATTCACGGTCGACGATCTCGATGTCGACATCCTTCAGCACCTCGGTGCCTGCAAAGGCCTTGCGGATTTGCTGCAAATGGACTGCGCTCATGCATGTCTCCTGCAAAGGGTCCCGCGCGTGATACGCGGACTCCGTTGACGGTCGCGCGGCGCATGCGATGGCACCGTGGTTCCCGCAGCGCAGCATCGAATGCCTTGCGATTTTGTTCTTGACAACGTGTTCGAGCCAAAATATACAATTGTAAAACCGGAATTACAAGTGAAACGGAACGAGCAGGACACGACGGACCACGGAAGCAACCGCACCGGCATCGACGCAGCGCGAACGCATTCACAGCTCAAGAATAATCAAGGAGACAGGCATGAAGAAGCGCTTTACGCCCCGCTTGGGCCTCATCAAACAGGCTACCGCCGTGATGTTCGTGACGGCAACCGCATCGCTACTCGCTGCATCGAACGCCCACGCGTGGACGCTCAAGGAAGCGGCCGAGCCGTATTCGGGCACGACCATCAAGGCCATCTTCCTCGACCGGCCGGGCTACAAGGCGGCGCAGAAGCTGATCCCGCAGTTCGAGAAGGAGACGGGGATCAAGGTGCGCTGGGAAGTGATTCCGTATGAGAACACGCGTGAGAAGGAAGTGCTCAACTTCGTCGGTGGCGGCGATCAGGACGTCGTTCTCGTCGACGTGGTGTGGATCGGCGAATTCGCCAGCAACAAGTGGCTCGTGCCGATCAAGACCTTCACCGACAACCCGAAGCTCGCCGATCCGAAGCTTAATCTCCCGGGCTTCTTCCCGATCCTGCTGGATTCGTTCGGCACCTGGAACAAGACCACTTACGGCCTGCCGTTCGACAATTACTCGGGCCTGATGTTCTACAACAAGTGCATGCTGAAGGACGCGGGTTTCAACGAGCCGCCGAAGACGTGGGACGACCTGCTCAACACGTACGCGCCGAAACTCACGAAGCCGGACAAGAACCAGTTCGCGTTCGCGCTGCAGTCGCGGCGCGGCGAGACGCAATCGGCCGACAGCTTCATGCGCGTGCTGTGGCCGAACGGCGGGTCGCTGCTCGACGCGAAGTTCAAGTCGAACCTGATGTCGGCGCAATCGCAGGCGGGGCTCGAATACCGGCAGAAGCTGATGAAGTTCATGCCGCCAGGCATCGTGGACTTCGATCACGCTGAAGCCGTGAACGCGCTCGCGCAAGGGCAGGTCGCGATGATCACCGAATGGTCAGCGTTCTATCCGACGCTAACCGATCCGAGCAAGTCGAAGATCGGCGACTGCCTCGCGATCACGACGGAACCGAAGGGATCGGCCGGGCTGAAGCCCGCGCTCGGCGGCTTCTCGCTTGCGGTCAACGCGAAGTCGAATGCGAAGAAGCAGGCGGCGTCGTGGCTCTTCATCCAGTGGATCACGTCCGAAGAGATGGCGAAGCCGTATCTCGAAGCGGGCGGCGTGAGCGCGCGCACGGCGGTCTATCAGGACAAGGCGGTGCAGGACAAGTATCCGTTCGTGAAGCCGATGGTCGAATCGTGGCAGGGCGGCGTGCCGGATTATCGTCCGCGCTTCCCGGAATGGCCGGCGGTGTCGGAAGTGATCGGCGAATGGGGCAGCAAGATGATGCTCGGGCAGGTGACGGTCAAGGAGGGCGCACAGACGATCGGCGCGAAGACCGAGGAAATCCTCAAGAAATCGGGCTACTACGACGGCAAGAAGCCCTTGCTGAAATAAGCTGAAGCAAGCGAAGCAACCAGGAGGCGATTCGATGGCGAACAGCACTGCTCGGCCCGCAACGGTGGCGAGGCCGACACGGCCCCGCGCGCGACGATTCGGGATACTGCCGCGTTCGCCCGCCTTCTGGTTCCTGATTCCGGCGATTTTCGCCCTCGCCGTGATCGGCATCTATCCGCTCCTGCTTGCGCTCTACAACTCGTTTCATCAATACAAGCTCGCGGATCTCGCGTCGGGCACGCCGTTCATCGGCGTGGACAACTATGTGTCGACGCTGACCGATCCGTCCTTCTGGGGCGCGCTGGGACGCACCGCGCTGTTCCTGTGCCTCACGCTGCCCATCGAAGTCGCATTGGGGCTCTTTGCCGCGCTGATGCTGCATCGCACGGCCTTGCCGTGGATGCGCGCAGCGGCGCGCGTGAGCCTCGTGATTCCGATGGCCACGACCTACGCGGTAGTCGGCCTGATCGGGCGGCTGATCTTCAATCGCCAGTTCGGCGTGGCAAACTATCTGACGGGTCTCGTCGGCATTCCGCCGCAGGACTGGCTCGCCGATCCGACGCTCGCCTTCGTCTCCGTGATGATCATGGACATCTGGCAGTGGACGCCCTTCTGTGCGCTCATCATGCTGGCCGGTCTCGCGATGGTGCCGAAGGAAGCGGAGGAAGCGGCGCGTCTCGAAACGCCGAAGTGGAGCAAGATCCTCTGGCATCTGCAAAGACCATATCTGCTGCCGGGTCTCACCGCGATCCTGATCCTGCGTTCCGCCGACATGCTCAAGATGTTCGACGCCGTCTTCACGATGACGCGCGGCGGACCCGGCACCGCAACGGAATTCATCAGCATCTATATCCAGCGCGTCGGCTTTCGTCTCTTCGATCAGGGCATGGCGTCCGCGCAGGCGGTGCTGCTCTTGATCCTGACGATCGTGTTGTCGCGTCTTTATATCCGCTTCGTGTACCGGGAGGCCGCGTGAGTACAGCACCGTTGCAAGCTTCGAACGACGGCGCGAGCAAGCGCGCAAAACGCGCGCGTGCCGCGCGGCGCCGCACGACCGGATGGCATTTCGTGGGTCTTCTCGTCGTGTTCCTATCGTCGGTGTTTCCGTTTTACTGGATGGTCACGACGAGCCTGAAGAGCCAGGCCGACGCGCTTGCCTATCCGCCAGTGTGGCTCTTCAAGCCGACGCTCTCGCATTACTCGGCGGCGCTCTTCACGCACGAGGTGGGCGGCAGTCTGGTGAATTCGCTGATCATCGCGAGCAGCACGACGTTGCTCGCGATCCTGCTCGGCACGCCCGCTGCGTATGCGCTTGCGCGCTACGAGTTTCGCGGCAAGGAAGACCTGTGGTTCTGGTTCATCTCCAACCGCATGGTGAGCCCGGTCGTGCTGGCCGTGCCGTTCTTCCTGATCGCAACGAAGCTCGATCTCGTCGATACGCATATCGTCCTGATCCTGCTTTACCTGACGTTCTCGCTCCCGATCGTCGTGTGGATCTGTACCGACCAGTTCCGCAACATCCCGGTCGAACTCGACGAGGCCGCGCGGCTCGACGGCGCATCGCCGTGGCGCGTGTTCTGGCGCATCAATCTCCCGCTCGCGATGCCGGGCATCGTGGTATCGGCGATCTTCGCGTTCATCTTTTCCTGGAACGACCTGCTGTATGCACTCGTGCTCACGCGCACGGAAGCGATCACGTCACCGGTCGCGGCAACGAGCTACATGAGCGGCTACGAATTGCCCTGGGGCGAAATCATGGCGACCGGCACACTGATCGTGCTGCCGATGGTGGTGTTCGCACTGGCCGTTTCCGGGCGCCTCGTGCAGGGGCTGACCATGGGCGCGGTGAAGTAACGCATTGAAGCAGCGCATTGAGGTACATTCGGCGGCTTTTCATCGACACTACAACATATATGAGCAAGACAGCACCGCCCGTCGTCATCGCCGAAACCGACGAATCCAGCGCCGCGGAGAAGGAATTGCAGGCGCGCGTCGCGTGGCACTACTACGTCGGCAACCTGACGCAGCAGGAGATCGCGCAACGCATCGGCAGCAACCGCGTGCGCGTGA
This sequence comes from Caballeronia arationis, assembly GCF_001544975.2. Taxonomy (GTDB): domain Bacteria; phylum Pseudomonadota; class Gammaproteobacteria; order Burkholderiales; family Burkholderiaceae; genus Caballeronia; species Caballeronia arationis. Next base: position 6,234 of record NZ_FCOG02000116.1, read on the forward strand.
ATCGCCTGCTCGCGGCAAGCCGCGACTCGGGCCTCGTGCAGATCACAATCAACAGCCGGATCGCGCCGTGCGTCGCGCTCGAAGAGGCCATCGTCAAGCGCTTCGGCCTGGAAGCCGCGGTCGTGGTGCCGAGCGGGGCGAACCCGCAGGCGAACATGGCAGCGCTCGGCATCGGCGCGGCCACCTGGTTTTCGAAGCAGATAGTTGCAGGGCAAACCATCGGGCTCGGATGGGGACGCACGATCCGCGCAGTGCTGAGCGCAATGCCGCAGCGCAACTATCCGCAGGTGTCGGCGGTGTCGCTGCAGGGCGGCCTTGCGCATTGCCCGAGCATCAACACGTTCGATATCGTCTCCGACTTCGTGAACATCTGCCGCGCGAATGGCTTCATCTTTGCCGCGCCTATCTACGTCAGCAGCCAGAAGGCGCGCGACATGATCCTGCAGGAAGACACCGTGCGCGAGACGTACGAGCTTGCCCGCAGCGCTGATCTCGCGTTGCTCACCTGCGGAGACCTGACCGAGTCGCTTGTCGTGATGTACGGGATCGATACGCCCGATCAGGTGCGCGCGTTGCAGAAAGCGGGTGCGGTAGGCGACCTGCTCGGTCACTTCATGGATGCCGACGGCGAGCTGATCGATCATCCGCTGAACCGGCGCACCATCGCGATCACGCTCGATGACCTGCGCAAGATCAAGCGCGTCGTGCTGGTGAGCGGCGGCGCGAAGAAGTTTCATGTGACGCGCGCAGCGTTGCGCGGACGTTATCCGTCGGTGCTCGTCACCGACGAAGACACAGCGCGCCGCTTGTGCGAAGAGCCATAGACCACCATGACGACGACCATCGACAGGAACCAGGAATTCGCCGGCAAGACGGTGCTCGTGACGGGCGCGGGCAAGGGCATCGGCCATGCCACGGCCCTCTTGATGGCCGAGCGCGGCGCGCGCGTGATCGCCCTGAGCCGCTCGGTGTCGGACCTCGCGGCACTGAAGGATGCGATCGGCTGCGAGACGCTCTGCGTCGATCTCGCCGATGCGAACGCCGCGCGTGAAGCGGCGCGCGCGGCGCAACCGATCGATCTGCTCGTGAACTGCGCAGGCATCGCGGAACTCTCGCCATTCGTGGACATTTCCGTCGATGCCTTCGACGTCACGATGGCCGTGAACGTGCGCGCCGCATTGATCGTCTCGCAGGTGTGTGCGCGCAGCATGATCGAGCGCGGCGTCGCGGGATCGATCGTCAATGTGTCGAGCCTCTCTGCCACGGTCGGCCTGCCGCTGCACGCGGCGTACTGCGCATCGAAGGGCGCGCTCGACGCGATGACGCGTGTCATGGCCGTCGAACTCGGGCCGCATGGCATTCGCGTGAACACCGTGAATCCCGTTGTCACGATGACGCCGATGGCCGAGAAGGCGTGGAGCGATCCCGCCAAGTCCGGGCCGATGCTCGCACGCGTTCCATTGCGGCGTTTCGTGCAGCCGCTCGAAGTGGCACGCACGATCGCGTATCTGCTCGGCGACGATTCGAGCATGGTCAACGGCGTGAGCCTCGCCGTCGACGGCGGATTCCAGGCGGGATGAACGCACGAACGTACTCAGCAACGACCTCACGTCACTCACCACAACGAGAGCACCATGAGCGCAACGAAAGCTACATCGACGCAGATGACGGCCATTGTCTGCCGTGCCCCGAAGGACTACCGCGTCGAACGCGTCGAGCGTCCGCGGCCCGGGCGCAATGAACTCGTGATCCGTATCGCCGCGTGCGGCATCTGCGCAAGCGACTGCAAGTGCTGGTCGGGCGCAAAGATGTTCTGGGGCGGACCGAATCCGTGGGTGAAGGCGCCCGTCATTCCGGGGCACGAGTTCTTCGGCTATGTCGAGGAACTGGGCGAGGGCGCGGCCGAACACTTCGGTGTTGACATCGGCGAGCGCGTGATCGCCGAGCAGATCGTGCCCTGCGGCAAATGCCGCTATTGCAAGTCGGGCAGTTACTGGATGTGCGAGGTGCATAACATCTTCGGCTTTCAGCGCGAAGTGGCCGATGGCGGCATGGCCGAATACATGCGCTTTCCGCCGACCGCGCTCGTCCACAAGATTCCCGACGGCATCTCGATCGAAGACGCCGCGATCATCGAGCCGCTCGCCTGCGCGATCCACACGGTCAATCGCGGCGACATCCAGCTCGACGACGTCGTCGTGATCGCGGGAGCGGGGCCGCTCGGCCTGATGATGACTCAGGTCGCGCATCTGAAGACGCCTAAGAAGCTCGTCGTGATCGATCTCGTGGACGATCGGCTCGAACTCGCGCGCGAGTATGGCGCGGACGTCACGATCAATCCGAAAAACGAGGACGCGCTCGCAATCATCAAGTCGCTGACCGATCAATATGGCTGCGACGTGTATATCGAAACCACGGGCGTGCCGGTCGGCGTGTCGCAGGGGCTCGATCTCATCAGGAAGCTCGGGCGTTTCGTGGAGTTTTCCGTATTCGGCGCGGATGCGACGGTCGACTGGTCGATCATCGGCGACCGCAAGGAACTCGACGTGCGCGGCGCGCATCTCGGGCCGTATTGCTATCCGATCGCGATCGATCTGCTGGCACGCGGGCTCGTCACGTCGAAAGGGATCGTGACGCACGGATTCACGCTGGAAGAATGGGACGAAGCGATCAAGATCGCCGATTCGCTCGATTCGATCAAGGTTCTGCTCAAGCCCCGGCACGGTTAAGTCGCCTCTCTCGCGAGCAGAAACATGAAGACCGAATGCTCATCGGGCATTCGGTCGTTTTAAGCGCAAACCTTCGCAATTCCCCCGCTTTTACGCCTACTCCGCAAGCACGTACCCCATCCATTCAGGTTTTTCCAGCAACGGACGTTAACCAGTCCATGTTGGGGCTTTGTGTGAGGTTCGCCGGGCCGTCAGTAAAAACCCAGTCGGAGAACGTGCGTGAGATTGAAGAGCGGATCACGCCTGAGTGGCCGGAGGAGCGACTCGAGCGCCGGGAGCGCTACGTCCGCGGACGGCGCGTCGCCCCGCAACCAGCTGTTCCTGTCGTTTTTTCTCGCGCGCTACGCAAGGCGCCGCGCGCTGCCGTTCGCGTCGTTTGCCATCGTCGTCGGCGCAGCATTCGGTGCGGCGGCGCTTGTGTTCCTGATTTCCCTGTTCGCGTACGAAGCGTCCGCCATCATGCGCACCGCGGCCGCCGTCCTGGCGGGCGCGGGCGTGTTCGCGGCCGCGCATCGCAAGCTCGCCGCCGACCACGCCGAGCGCCGCGCCGCGCTGACATTGAGCAGCGGACTGCTCGACGCGAATCGCGAATGCCTGAAACTGCTGGACGCCGACGGCCGCATGCTGCGCATCACCGAATTCGGCGCGGACCTGATGAACGCGGAGTCGCCGGAACAACTGGCCGGCGCCGACTGGCTCGGCTTCTGGAGCGGCGCCGACCGCACCGCGGCCGACGCCGCGTGGTCCGGCGCGATCGCGGGCGAGCGCACCTCCTTCACCGGACAATGCGCGACCGCGACGGGCTGCCCCAAGTGGTGGGACTCGCGCCTGATCCCGCTCGCAGAGGATGACGGCCGCGTCACGGCGATGCTGTGCGCGTCGACGGACGTCTCCGAGCAGAACGAATTGCTGGCGAAACTGCGCAGCAAGGACCAGCTGATGTCCGAGATGGAAGCGCATGTGCGGCTCGTGTTCTATTCGTACAGCGCGGATTTCCAGTACTTCCACTACGTGAGCGCCGGCATCGAGCCGGTGTTCGGCATCGCGCCGTGCGTGCTGATGCAAAAGCCGTCCGCGTGGCTCGATCTCGTGCTCCAAGAGGACGTGGAGGCGCTGCTCGCGGAGATGCGCCGCGTCGTCGAGGAATCGAGCGAAGGCCGCATCCTGTACCGCATCCGCCGCACCGACGGCTGCGTGCGCTGGATTCGCAGCACCGCGTATCCGGTGCGCGACGAGACGGGCGCGGTCGCTCGGATCGTCGGCATCAGCGAAGACGTGACCGCCGAGCAGGAGCGCATCACGGCGCTCGACCGGCTCGCCTACTCGGATTCGCTGACGGGGCTCGCGAACCGCGGCGCGCTCGTGCGCCAGATCGAGGCGCGCTGTGCGAAGAGCGTGCCGTTCGGGCTGATGTTCATCGACCTCGACCGCTTCAAGGTGCTCAACGATACGCTCGGCCACACCGCAGCCGACCGCCTGCTGAAGGACATCGGCCGCGTGATCCAGGCGGCGCTGCCGCCCGACGCCTATGTCGCGCGCCTCGGCGGCGACGAATTCGCGGTGCTGGCCGGCAGCACCGCCGACAAGTCCCGGCTCGCGTCGCTGGCGCAGACCCTGCTCGACGTGTTGTCGAGCAGCGGCCGCAACGATCACGCGGGCGCGTTCGTGACGGCGTCGATCGGCATCTCGCTGTATCCGGAGCATGGGGTCGATCACGAGGCGCTCCTGACGAGCGCGGACATCGCGATGTACGCGGCGAAGAAGGCGGGGCGCAACGGCTTTCGCTTCGCGGACAAGGATGCGACCGGCACGATCGAGGACTTCGAGCTGGAGCGCGACCTGCCGATGGCGCTCGCCTCGGGCGAGTTCCTGCTGCATTACCAGGGCATCCACGAGCCCGGCGCGCTGTCGATGACGAGCGTCGAAGCGCTGATTCGCTGGATGCATCCGGCGCGCGGACTGATAGCGCCGGCCGTCTTCATCCCGATTCTCGAAGAGAGCGGTTTCATCGTCGACGTGGGTGCGTGGGTGGTCGATCGCGCGCTCGGCCAGCTTGCCGAGTGGCGCACGAGCGGGGCGAGCGAGCTTTGCATGTCGGTGAACGTGTCGGCGCGGCAACTGCGGGGCGATGCCATCGTGAATGTCGTCGATCGTGCGCTGCGCAAGCACGGCCTGCCGCCGCGCAGCCTTGAAATCGAGCTCACCGAGAGCGCGCTGCTTGAGAACCCTGAACTCGCGCAGCAGACGCTTACGGCGCTCAAACGCCTCGGCGTGCGCATCGCCATCGACGATTTCGGCACCGGCTATTCGAGCCTGCGCTATCTCGCCGATATTGCGCCGGACACCGTGAAAATCGACCGGTCTTTCACCGCGAAGCTCGCACTCGATGCGGCGACGCGAACCATCGTGCGCGGCATCATCGACATGTCGCACGACCTGGGGATCATGGTCACGGCCGAGGGTGTCGAGGAGGAACAGCAACTCGATATCCTGCGCGAGGCGAAGTGCGACTTCGTGCAGGGCTACCATCTGAGCCGGCCGGTCGCGCCGCTGGTACTCGATTTCGGGGGCGTTCAGCAAGCGAGCGCGGCGTGAGCCGAGTGAGCGCGTGACCCGCTACAACTGATCGATCACCGCATCGACCAGTTCGCGCGCATCGCGAAACGATCCGGTCGCGGCGGCGAGCGCGGACAGCCGGTTGTCGATCAGAAGAGACGCCAGCCCGTGGATCTGCCCCCAGGCCGCCGTCATCTCGATCGCCTGCGCGGCGTTCAACGCGCCGAATGCCCGCGTGCCGGTCTCTGGTTCTTTCGACGCGATGTCGAAGACGCCCGCGAGCCCGCGCGCCGAGGTCCGGCGCGCCTCGACGAGCGAAGGACGATCCGGGTCGAGCAACTCGTTGCGCGACATCAGCCGGAAGAGATCCGGGTTCCTGACCGCGAACTCGATGTAGCCGCGTGCGATCGCCTTTCCTCGCCCGACGCCGGACGCGGCATCGGCATGAGCGGCCATTGTGGCCGCGAGCCGCCGGTGTCCGCTCGCGGCGAGTTCGCTCAGTACGCCCGCGGTATCGCCGAAATGGTGCTGCGGTGCGGTGTGCGAGACGCCGGCTTCGCGGGCGGTCGCACGCAAGGTGAGGCCCTTGAGGCCGTCGCGCTGAAGGACCGTTTCGGCGGCGCGCAGCAGCGCGTCGGGCAGCGAGCCGTGGTGATAAGGATGCCTGGCCGCATCGCCAGGCTCCGATGGCGCTGACTTCGTTTTCTGCATAGGAATCGCGGACGTGGTTCCGATCTATTTTTACAATGGAAAGATATCTTTACGCAGCGAGTCGCTGAAGTCAAAATCTTTCCAACGTAAAGATTCGCAGACAGCCAGAAGTTCAGAACGTTTTAACCAATCTCACAGCGGCGGCGAGCGTCCGCGATCACGGAGAAAAGTCATGTCACTTGATGCAATCTTGAGCGGTACACCTGTTTGGGTCTCGGCGCTGCTGGCCTTCCTCGTTTCGCGCGGCATGAAGGCGCTCAAGGGCGGCACGGCGCCGCTTTCGAAACTGGCGATCGTGCCCGCCGTCTTTGCCGGCTGGGGCATCCTGCATCTGTTCCGCGAATCCGGCGCGAACTGGCATGCCGGCCTCATCTGGATCGCGGGCGCGGTGCTCGGCGTGTGCGGCGGCGTGGCGCTGGCACGGGCGAGCGGCATGAGCGTCGATCGCGAGCGGGAAACCGTGACGCTTCCCGGATCGGCTGTGCCGCTGGTCGTGATGCTTGTGACGTTCGCGTCGAAGTTCTGGATCGGCTTCGAACTGGCGACGACCCCCGTCGACTCCGCTTCGATGTTTGTACTGCTCGATGCCGCCGTGTCCGGCGTCGCTGCGGGGATTTTCGCGGGGCGGTTCCTGATCTACTGGCTGGGTTTCAGGTCGACGGCGTCGTTCGGGGCTTTGGGCGATCGCGTCTGAAGCAGGCGGCAAGCGGTAAATCGCAACTAACGGTCAAGCCACACCAACGCTTCGAGCTGCGACCGGCCTGTGATAAACGCTCAAACCGCGTCCGCAGGACGAGGGCCGCTCCGTCGAAAAGACGCGGGTCGCGCCCGAAAGGCGGGCGCTTCCCGGCTCATCCGTTGGATTACCCTGCCAGTTTCATCGCCAGTTCGGCGACGTGCTTGCCCTGGTACCGAGCGATGTCGAGTTCGTTCTGCGACGGCTGCCGCTTGCCGTCGCTGCCCGCGAGCGTCGTGGCGCCATAGGGCGTCCCGCCGGTGATCTCGCTCATGTTGGTCAGCCCCGCACACGCATAGGGCACGCCGACGACCACCATCCCCTGATGGAACAGCGTCGAGTGAAACGACGTGATGGTGGTTTCCTGACCGCCATGCTGCGTCCCGGTCGAAGCGAACACGCTGCCGATCTTGCCCACCAGCGCGCCTTTCATCCACAGGCCGCCCGTCTGGTCGAGGAAAGTGCGCATCTGGCCGGCCATGTTGCCAAAGCGCGTCGGCGTGCCGAACAGGATGGCGTCATAGTTCGCGAGTTCGTCCGGCGCCGCGACCGGCGCCTGCTGGTCGAGCTTGGCGCCAAATTTCGCGGCCTGGTCGGCTGGAATCGTTTCGGGCACCCGCTTGATCGTCACTTCGGCGCCCGCGACCGATCGCGCGCCTTCGGCCACCGCTTCCGCCATCGTTTCGATGTGGCCATACATCGAGTAATAGAGAACGAGCACTTTAGCCATGATGTTCCTCAATTGTGTGAGCGCAGAACGCGAACGCGCAGCGCCACAGTACGGGACACCGATAGTGTCCCGTACTGTGGCCTGGCGGTTCGTTTGGAGTGTTTTTACTGCTCGAGGTTCGCGTGAAAGAGGCGGCCCCAGTTGTAGTCGATGGCTTCAGGCCTCAGACGGTACACGCCCGCACCCGGCGTGAAGGTGAGTTCGCCGAAGAGGATGCGGTCGTCGGGTGCGTAGAGATCGACGCGCACGTACTCGAAGCTCCGCGCGAGCTTGCCGGCGATTTCGAGCATCTTGTCGAGGTTCTTCGGCGGCGGCGCGGCGACCTCGCTGCGCGGATAGTGCCCGATCGAGATGTCGAGATGGTTCCACTCGGCGTCATAGAAATCGCCGCGCGGATGCGGCGTGAAGCGATCCGAAATGACGAGCGTATAAAAAGTGGTGTTGCCAGCGGCGTCGGTGAAGCAATGCACTTTCATGTCGGGCGGAACCTCGCCGCTCGAATCGAGCAGGAGTTCCTCGAAGAACACCCTCGGCGTGATATTGCGGTAATGCCGCTCGCGTGCAATCCGGTAGAAGTCGGTATGTAGCCATTTCGTGGCGAGTTCGCTCAATTCGTCGAACGAAGTTTCCGCCTTGCGTCTCACGATCTTCACGAATCCGCTGCCGTGATTCGCTTTCATCACGAACGAATCGGGTAACGAATCGAATGTGGCCTTCGTGAATTGATCGATGGTCGAAATGAGCGGAATCAGATGTGCAATACCGATTGCGCGCTCGACATAATCGCGCACCGCGAGCTTGTCGGTGAGTTCCACATAGCGCGGATCGGGATGGAGACACCGGTGAAGGATCTTTTCGTTGAAGGTCGCGGGCGTTTTCAGATTGGGAAAGCGGCCTATCTTCTGGCGATGCGAGATGCTTAGAAAAAGACTGTCCGGCAGCCATTCCTTGGCGTTGACCTTCAGTCTGTTGAGCAACGACATCGTTGTTCTCCTTTTCCCATGCAATGTTGCTTGGGCCGGCAAAAAAGAGTGCCGGCGCTTCGTTCTGTCGAAGTTCTATCATGCAACGGCCGCGCGTCTTGTCCGAAGAAACGAAGTCGATGCTCCGACTTCCGTGCGCGGCGCGTTTTCGCTCCTGTTCCCGCCGGAAAGCCCGCATCCTCGCATATGAGAGGCGATCGGACCAGCCGGAAAGAGACCTATATCTCCTCCTCAATTAATCGGAGTATTAATCGAACGAACATCGAATCACTAGTTGTCTGTTGAAAGCCAATTGTTTGTTAATCGGGATTTCGCCGGAAACCTAACGATATATAACCGGGCATTCATTCAAAGAGGTCTGCCGCACAGTGCGCTCGTTTATTCGATCCATTCACGCGAATGAGAGCGCATATTGCGCTGCATCGGGAATCGCCTGAAGATTTCGTTTGCCAGACGAATTGCGCCGCATTGGTATTGCGTGGTCAGCGAAGCGCGGAGCTTGCTGCAGCGCGAGAGAAAAGCACGGACGCACGTCGCAGGCGATCCATTCCAGTTCGCCGGAAACGAGTCGTCTGGAGATAAGGCCGTAGACATCGAAATCGAATGCGCGCATTTCACCGGCATTCGCGACCAGTGGTCCGATTCCTTCGATGCTTCTGCACAAGCCGAGATAACACCAGTGGTCGATGACATGCCACGCGACGCGGCCCGAATTCGCGTCGCGCTCGGCGATGGCGATCGGACCCGCATGCGGCCATTCGACCACGCGCGACGCAGCGAGCGCCTCGTGGACTCGCGCGGTGTGACCGGCGAGCGTTTCGGCGCCGACGCATGCGCCCTGGCAACGCCTGACCTGATAGCCGAAGCAGCCGCGCGCGCTTCCCGGCGGAATCTTTTCGAGGCCGAGTGTGGCGTGACAGAGGTTGTGTTCGTCAGCGAGGCGGCGCAGGTGTGCCTGCGCCTTCGCACGCGACTGATAAATGCCGAAGAGATCCGCCTCGCGCGAGAAGTCGCGCTTCTTCGCGTGGATCAGCACCGGCGCGTGCGCGCCCGGCAGCCATTGCCATGCGCAGGTCGCGTCGGCGCGGCGCAGCAGTCGGTTGTGCACCGGCTGCAAGTCCTTGACGAGTTTCGCTTCGAGCAGCAGCGCGCCGAGTTCCCCGACCGTCTCGCGACACTCGATGCGCCTGATCGCCTGCGAGATCGCGAGATCCTTCGCGAGCCGGTGGTCGCCGGAGAAATGCGCCATCACGCGGTCTTTCAGGTTGATGCTCTTGCCGACGTAGAGCGGCAGGTCGTCGTCGCCATGGAAGACGTAGACGCCGGTGGTCGTCGGCAATTCGTCGAGCGCGCTCTCGGGCAGCGCGGCGGGCAATGCGGCGCGGCGGATCAGGGTTTTGATTGCGGCATCGACGAGATCCTGCGAGTAAAGCTCGTGGATTTTCTGCCAGAACTGCCAGAGCAGGTCGGCGTCCGCGAGCGCGCGGTGCCGGCCTTCGGGCGCGAGGCCGAAGCGCGCGATCAGCGAATCGAGTCCGTGGCGTTGCACCGAGGGAAAGAGCGCCCGCGACAGCCGCACGGTGCACAGCACGTCGGCGCGGAACGCGAGGCCCGCGCGCCGGAATTCGTTTTTCAGGAAACCGTAGTCGAAGCGCGCGTTGTGCGCGACAAACAGCTTGCCGGCAAGGCGCTCGATCAGCGCCTCGGCCAGCGACGCGAACGTGGGCTGGCCTTGCAGCATCGCGTCGCTGATGCCCGTGAGCTTTTCGATGAAGGGCGGCACCGGCGTCCCGGGGTCGACGAGCACGCTCCAGCGCTCGATCCCCGCGCGGCTCACTTCCACCACGCCGATTTCGGTAACGCGGTCGGTGGTCGCATTGCCGCCGGTCGTCTCCAGGTCGACGAACACGATCGGGCGCGCGAGCGAGTCGAGCAGGGCGTCGGCGAGGGCGTCGGAGGGAAGGGCGGGGAACATGCGCCGATTGTAGCGCTACGTGTTTCTGACCTCAGCGCTTCTCCATTTCCACGGCCTTCGCGTAGCCGGTCAGTTCGAGATAGCCGCGTCCCTTGCCCTGCGCGTTCTGGCCGATTCCATTCAGCGTGACCGCGCCCTCCCAGTACAGCGCGCCGGTGGAGTCGCGCGAGTCGAGTTCCTGATCGTCGATGAGCGGTGTCAGGCGCCATTGCCACGGGCCCGCGCGCACGGTCATCGCGACCGGATACGTGGTGTCCGTGCGCGGCGAGCGCCACTGGCGCTGCGGCGTGAAGTCGACGTCGCCCGGGCCGTACTGCGTCGTGCGGCCGTCGCGCTCGCGCAGCGCGGCGTGCGCCCAGACCGCGCGGCCATCGCGGCCGCGGACCTTGAAGGCCATCAGCGCGGCGCCGTCCGCCAGATTCGCGCCGAGCCAGTCCCAGCCGGACGCGTCGTCGGAGAGCAGCGTGCTCGACCATTCGTGATCGAGCCAGGCGCTGCCTGTCACATCGACAGTCGCCCCTTTGGCCGTGTCCGATGCAGCCGGCCGCGTCACGCTTCCGCTCACCTGCAAATGCGGCTCGCTGTAGTAATAGCTCGCCTGCTCCGGCCGCGGGCCTTTTTGCGAATAGCCGCGTTCGCCCTGGATCAGCGGCGCCTGCGTCGGCGCGAGCGTCAGGTGCAGCGCGAAGCCGGCCGCATCGACATTCACCGCGTAGCGGCCGTCCGTGCCGCGCAGCATCGTCCACGCTTCGAGCTTCACGTCGGTGTTGCCGGGTCTGGCCCACGCAAGGCCGAGGCCCTCGCGCGCGATCTTCTGGTCGTGCACGAGCCGTCCGTACGCAGGATCGCTCAACGCGACATGGGCGATGACGAGTTGCGCCGGCGCGAACGCGCTCGGGTTCTCGGCGCCCTTGCCCGTCTTCGAGCGGAAGAACGTGATCTGAAAGCCGAGCGGCTGGCGATCCGGCGTGTCAAGCCAGCCAGTCGCGTACCACCATTCGGTGCGAAAGGCGGGATGCGCGCCGGTGTCGCGCGGATAGTCGATCGCGTGTTCCGGCACGACTGGCGCAAAGTCGGCACCGACGGCGGCGAACGGCAGAATCATCGATAAGGCCAGAAGCCAATGCCGCATCACCAGTCCTCCCTGACGGCGCGCACGGCATCGACGGAGACGGCGCGGCGCCCCGCGAAGAGCGCCGTCATGCAGGACGACACCAGCATCACGCCGCCGATCACGCCGATCAGCGCCCACGGAACATGCAGCGACATGCTCCAGTGAAACGACTGCGGATTCACGACGAACACGAGGATCAGGCTGATCGCGAAGCCGAGCACACAGCCCATCACGATGCCGAGCGCGGTCAGCAGGCCGCCTTCCGCCGCGAGGATCGCGAGGATCTGGCGGCGCGTCACGCCCACATGCCGCAGCATGCCGAATTCGCGCGAACGCGCGAGCGTCTGCACGGAGAAGGTCGCGGCGACGCCGAACAGCCCGATCACGATGGCGACCGCTTCGAGCAGATAAGTGACAGCGAAGCTGCGGTCGAAGATGGTCAGCGTGCGCGCGCGGATCTCGCCGGGCTGGGAGAATTCGAGCGCGTCGGCGAAGGGCAGCGCGCGCATCGCGTCGATGGCGGCTGTCGCCGGCGTGCCCGCCGCGAGCGTGATCGCGACATCGGTGGCGGTCGTATCGCGCGTGAGGCGCCGGTAGTCGTCGATGCGCATTTGCAGCGCGCCCGTCTGCCGCACGTAATCGCGCCAGATGCCCGCGACGACCAGACTTCGAATCTCGCCGCCGATCGGCAGGCGCACTCGCTCGCCGACGCGATAGCCGTACAGGTCGACCATCGCCTCCGATGCCCAGACCGGCGTTTCGCCGCTCTCCCACGCGCTCGGCGAAAGCGCAGCGCCCGTGAGTTGCATGGCCGCGCCGGGATCGGCGGGATCGATCTCGCGGG
>NZ_FCOG02000404.1 GCF_001544975.2 Caballeronia arationis
ACCACGCCGACAAGGAGAAATCCAGGGGTCCAGCTCGTGTAGGTGAGCAGCGCCGTCATCGTCCCGTTGAAAATGGCGAGTCCCCGGTCTGCGCCGCCCATCTGGCGCGGCAATGAGAGGCCTCGACTAACCTTGTGCTGGCGCATATCAGCAGGCGTTGGCCATGTGGAAGTGGCTCTGCATGATCGGCACGGCGACCGACGCAATGCCGAGGCCGACCAGCACCACCGAGAACGTCTTGGCGATATTGCTTTCCGAGTTCGCCACTGCGACGCCGCCAAGCGTGATGAGCACGATGCCGATGCCGTACAGGTACGGGCCGCTGATCAGGTTGCTGATCGTGCAGATGATGTCCGTCAGGCCCGTCAGGTTCGAAAAATCCCCCGCTGCCATCGCGGCCGCCGACACCACGCTCAGCAGCGCGCCGACCAACATCGACTTGCCCGGGCGCAAATGCTTTGCGACCGTGGCGGCTCTGTGCAGTACCTTCTTTCCCTTCATTTGATGCTCCCGTTAAAAAACGCGTTGTAGGTCGTAATCGTTGTTTTTGAATCCCCGGATCTCGAGGATTTCGGAGACGTGCCGCATCTCGCCGGTGCGCTTGAAGTGCACGACGTAGTTGAAGCAGTCAGCGATGTTTTTGCGCATGTCTTCCAGCTCCCAGCGCGATCCAGTCGGGATGCCGAGCATGGCGAGCGATTCAAGGCGGCTGAGCGCCGTGCGCGCGTTATTCGCGTGGATCGATGCGAGACCGCCGTCGTGGCCTGTGTTGAGCGCCTGCAGCAGATCGTAGGCTTCGCCGCCGCGCACTTCGCCAACGATGATGCGGTCGGGGCGAAAGCGCAGACAGAGCGCGACGAGCAGCTGCGTCGTGACGTTGGTGTCGGCGTTGGAGAGCAATCGCACGCGATTGGGCACCTGCAGCTTCAGTTCCATCGTGTCCTCGATGGAGATCACCCGCTGGTCCGAAGGGATTTGCTCGATCAGCGCATTGAGGAAGGTCGTCTTGCCTGCGGATGTGCCGCCGGCGACGAGCACGTTTTTGCGCGACTGGACGAGCGCAACGAGCGCGCGCATCAGCGCTTCGTCCTCGATGCCTTCCTCGAAGTGGATGGCTTCCACGTATTCCGGTCGGGCGTTGGCTGCCGAAAACGCCCCCATGTTCACGTAGTCCGACAGCGTGAGTTTCGACTCGCGGTGCTTCCGGATGCTCAGCGCATGGCCGTCAATCGACGTCGGGCTCATGACCGCCGCGATACGCAGGTTCTGGTGACCGGCGTTGATGATGCCCTTGTCACTGCCGGCCTTCGCCGACTTCTCCACGGAAGAGGCGAGCGAGTGGATCGCGCCTTCCAGCTGTTCCGGGCGCAGGTCGATGTTCTCGCGCGTCATCACGCCGCGACGCTCCACCCAGACGTTGCGGTAATCGTTAATCATGATTTCCGCGAGGTCGGGCGAGTCGAGCAGCTCGCGCAGCGGCGAAAGCGCATGGAAGAACATGCGCACGGCTTCCGCTTCCAGGGGGCGCAGCTTTAGGACTTGATTGTCGGCAGACTCGGACATGCGATGCTTTGTGGGCTATCTAACATGTCGGATATTGTTGTTGTTGGCAGACGTGCGCAGGCACCGAAAGAGGCGTCAAATTGAGCGGCTTTCGCGGCCGTAGATGCGCTCAGGCAGAG
>NZ_FCOG02000115.1 GCF_001544975.2 Caballeronia arationis
TTACCGAGAACTGGATCGGCGCTCACGAACGCCAAGATGAGACCGTGAGAAAGGCGCAAGAACTCGGCACTCTCGAGTACTTCAAAATTCCGCCCAATCGCGTCATTGAGTTGGGGGCGCAAGTGGAGATTTGACCGAGCGGCAAACCCGCGTCGACATGGAGATCGAGACAGGCAAGCGCCGCCGCATCGGCACCAGACGCCACCAAGCGGACTTCCCCGAGGTCCTTGCCCACAACCTTTAGACCGTTGATGATCGCCGCCGCAACGACGATTGCCGTGCCATGCTGGTCGGCGTGGAAAACCGGGCTCGTGATGCGTTTGCGGCATTCGCAGTTCGACAATGGACAAGGGCAGCCTCGCGGAAGCTTGTGGTGTCAGATCGCTTTGTCATGTTGTCGATTCCTGGAAGGGCTGACGCGCAGGCAGTTCCGCTCGCGCCGTGACAGGCGAGCGAAACACCAGCGACTCAATGAGCGCTCGGTCGCACGATTGGCTTTTGGGCCGCCATCGGCTCACCTGCGAGCTGTCCGGCCGGCTTCAACGCCTCGACGCTCGTGTCGCCTTCGCGATTGAGCATCGCCCGCGCGACGTTCATGTCGAGCGCGCCCTCCCAGCGGGCCACGACAACCGTTGCCACGCCGTTGCCGATCAGGTTAGTGACTGCGCGCGCCTCGTTGAGGAAGCGATCGACGCCGAGCAGGAGCACCAGTCCTTCCACCGGAATCTTGTGCATCGAGGCGAGCGTTGCGGCCAACGCTACAAAGCCCGCGCCCGCCACGCCGGCAGATCCCTTGGACGTCAGCAAGAGAACGCCCAGCACGAGCAATTGATCCCAGATCGTCAGGTGGACATTCATTGCCTGTGCGATGAACATCGCCGCCATCGTCAGGTAGATCGCCGTGCCGTCCGCGTTGAACGTGTAACCCGTAGGCAGCACCATCCCGACCACGGGTCGCGAACAACCCATTCTTTCCATCTTGATCAGCATCTGCGGCAGCACCGCTTCGGTCGACGCCGTGCCGAGCGTAATGAAAAGTTCGTCCTTGATGAAGCGAAGAAACTTCCAGAGCGACAGTCCGCACACACGCATCACGATGCCAAGGACGACGACCACGAAGAAGATCGATGTCAGATACAGACACAGCATCAACTGGCCGAACGAAGCGAGCGTGCCGATCCCGTACTTCGCGATGGTGAACGCCATGCCACCGAACGCGCCGATCGGTGCCACGTACATCACGATCCGGACCACCCCGAACATGCCTTGCAGGAACATGTCCAGCATGTCGACAAACGGTGCCGTGCGCGGACCCAGCCTGGCGAGCGCAACGGCAAGCAGCAGCGAGAAGAAGATGACGGGCAGGATCTCGCCGTTCGCGAATGCGCCGACGATGCTGTTTGGCACGATGCTCATCAGGAAATCGAGCGTGCCGTGTTGCTTCGCCGCCTGCGTGTAAGTCGCAATCGCCGAGCCGTCGATATGGGCGGGATCGATGTTCATGCCGGCACCGGGCTTGACGAGATTCACGACCACGAGACCCACCAGAAGCGCAATCGTCGACGCGACTTCGAAGTACAGCACTGCCCTGAGACCCACTCGACCCGCCTCATGAAGATCGCTCATGCGGGCAATGCCGACCACAACGGAGGCAAAGATGATCGGTGCCAGCAGCATCCGGATCAGCTTGATGAAGAGATCCCCTAGCGGCTTGAGCTGCGAGCCGATGTCGGGGTAGAAGTGCCCAAGCAGGATGCCGGCGATAATACCGATGAGGACCTGCACGTAGAGCCTGGAAAGCGATTTCCTGATTGATACCAGCATGTCTGTCTCCTATGCGTGGCGTCTTTTTGATGGAATCAGGGCGAGCGCCCGCAGCGCAGTCGATCGCTGCGGTGAGCACGGGCCGGATTTCGCCTGCGCTCTATTGTTTTTGTGTGAGCGCTGCGCCGACTTTCTTTGTCGGCGCCGATGCCTATTGAGGGCTGCTTAAGCGGACAGCTTTTGCATCTCGGCGAAGAGATCGGCTTTGCCTTCGAAGCCGATGCCGGGCAGGTCCGGCATGGTGATGTAGCCGTTCTCGACCTTGACGCCGTCGGGAAAGCCGCCATACGGCTGGAACAGATCCGGATAGGATTCGTTTCCGCCAAGACCGAGGCCCGCTGCGATGTTCAGCGACATCTGGTGACCGCCGTGGGGAATACAGCGCTTCGGCGACCAGCCGTGCTCACGCAGCATGTCGAGCGTGCGCAGATATTCGACTAGACCGTAGCTCAGCGCGCAGTCGAATTGCAGCCAGTCGCGGTCGGCACGCATGCCGCCGTAGCGGATCAGGTTGCGCGCGTCCTGCATCGAGAACAGGTCTTCGCCGGTCGCCATCGGCTTGTCGTAGTAGTTGCGCAGCGTAGCCTGGAGTTCATAGTCGAGCGGGTCGCCCGGTTCTTCGTACCAGAACAGATCGTATTGAGAGAGCGCCTTCGCGTACTGGATCGCAGTGTCGAGATCGAAGCGGCCGTTCGCATCGACCGCCAGCTTCTGGCCGTCGCCAAGCACGCTCAGGATCGAATCTATGCGGCGCAGGTCTTCATCGAGCGACGCGCCGCCGATCTTCTTTTTCACGACCGTATAGCCCCGATCAATGTAGCTGCGCATCTCGTCCTTGAGCTTTTCGTGGTCCTGGCCCGGGTAGTAGTAACCGCCCGCTGCGTACACGAAGATCTTGCGGTCGGGCTGGCCATTGCCGTAACGGTCGGCCAGCAACTGGAAGAGCGGCTTGCCTTCGATCTTCGCGACGGCGTCCCACACGGCCATGTCGATCGTGCCGATTGCCACCGAGCGCTCGCCGTGACCGCCGGGCTTTTCGTTCGTGAACATCGTCGCCCAGATCTTGTGCGGGTCGAGGTTGTCGCCGGCATCGTTGACAAGCGAGGCGGAGTCGGCTTCGAGCAGTCGCGGAATGAATCGTTCGCGCATCAGCTTGCCCTGGCCGTAGCGGCCGTTCGAATTGAAGCCGTAGCCCACAACCGGCTTGCCGTTACGGATCACGTCGGTGACCACGGCGACGAGGCTCAGCGTCATCTTGCTGAAGTCAATGTAGGCGTTACGGATCGGGGAGCTGATCGGTACGGTTTTTTCGCGGATTTCGACGATTCTCATGGCATTGTCTCTTGGGTTCTTTGAACAGTATTGCGACCCCTCGGCTGCAATATGAGACATAGCTTAAGTGCGAAAAGCACTGCTACACTGCACTTTCGTTTATTACATTTTTCACGTCCGGTGAATACTGAAACGCAAACCGCCACCGATTTCGAGTTTTTCATTCTTCTGGCGAAACTCAAGAGTTTGTCCGGTGCCGCGCGTGCGCTCGATCTGTCCCCGCCGGCTGCAACGAAGCGGCTTGGCGTCATCGAGCAGCGACTCGGCGTACGTTTGGTGAATCGCACCACTCGAAGCGTGAGTCTTACTTCCGAAGGCGAAACGTATCTCCAATATGCCACCCAGATAGTTGGGCAAGTCCGGGAGATGGAAGAAGCGATTTCTGGATCAAAGCGTGACCCGCAAGGTCTTCTGCGTATCAACGCAACTCTTGGATTCGGCCGGACAACGATCGCGCCACTCGTGTCGGAGTTCGCGAAGCGGTTCCCTAGCGTCGAAGTTCAGTTTGAAGTGACGGATCGGCCAGTCGATTTAGTTGAGGGTGCTTTCGACATGGCGATCAGATTTGGCGAACTTCCCGACAGTCGCCTGAGCGCACGGCGCATCATGAGCAATCGTCGTTTTCTCTGCGCTTCGCCGAAATACCTGGAGAAGTACGGCACACCCGAGCGCGTCGAAGACCTGGCTGAACACCGCTGCATTATCCATCGGCAGAACGACGACGCCTACGGGGTATGGCGTTACATCGTGAACGACCACACCGAGGCAATCAAAGTAAAAGGCGCTTTATCAAGCAACGACGGCGATATAGTGCTGCGTTGGGCTTTGGAGGGACATGGAATACTGATTCGATCGGAATGGGATCTCGCGAAGTACGTGCAGAGCGGGCGGCTCAATCTCGTGTTGCCG
Source organism: Caballeronia arationis (assembly GCF_001544975.2). Lineage (GTDB taxonomy): Bacteria > Pseudomonadota > Gammaproteobacteria > Burkholderiales > Burkholderiaceae > Caballeronia > Caballeronia arationis. The sequence continues at coordinate 4,066 of NZ_FCOG02000115.1, forward strand.
AACACGGTCCTTCCTTCCGCCGACCTATTTGTCTACTACCCGCGGCAAAAGAATCAGACGGCTCGCGCGCGAGCCTTCATCGATTTCCTGGTCGGTCGATTCCAGGCACCCTTCATCCCGGTCGATACGGGCACCGAACCGCGTGAACGGAAAAAGCGAAGTCCGCGCGGATGAGTTGTGGAGCAATGCGATCTACCGCCCTCAACCCATTGCGGACAACCAGTCCTCGCGTGCGAATGACCGGCAGTCTGCCAATGCGAGCCACTGGCGGGGACAATAAGTATCTCCGCAAACGTCCCTTCCCTAAAGCCTCGTTCAGCGATGCAACATCTCTTAGCAGACGACCTGCAGTCGCTCCGCGCACGCCAGGAGAATCTCGTCAGGATCCCGGCGCCACCAGTTTTTTGCCGAGAAAACCTCCACTTCGACGTGCTCGGCATAACCCGACGACTCGACGCAGCGGCGCAGCGCGCGCAGGTCCACGACCCCATCGCCCATCATTCCTCGATCGAGCAGCATGTCATCCGTGTCGCGCAGCCAGTCCGAAACGTGGAAGGCGAGGATACGGTGTGCCATTCCCGCCGATTGTATCGACTGAAACAAGTCAGGGTCCCACCAGCAATGATAAATATCAATCGCAATGCCAAGCGCTTCGGATGCGCCTTTCGGATCGATGCGCTCACACAAGTCGAGCGCTTGCGCGATCGTGTTCAGCACCGATCGGTCCGCGGCGTACATCGGATGCAGCGGTTCCAGCGCAAGCGGCACCCCGACCTGCTTCGCGGTATCGAGCAGTTCTGCCACGCCCTCTGAAACTTGCGCACGAGCAGCGCAAATATCGCGGCTGCCTTCAGGCATGCCGCCCACCACCATGACGAAGCAGCGCGCATTCAGTTCGGCTGCGTCATGTAAGGCTGCCTTGTTGGATGCGATATTTGCTTCAAATTCCCCGCGCGTCGCCGCGGGAAGGTAAGTCGACCGGCAGTAGCCCGTGACGGTCAGGCCGTGAGCCCGTATCTGCTTGGCCATTTGCCTGACGTCGCCTGCCTCCACTTCGTGCCGCCAAGGAGCGATCCCGCCGAAACCGGCCTTGGCAATCCGGTCGATCGTCACGCTCAGCGGTTCCCTGTGGCCGAGCGTGGCCGTGTTGATCGAACAGCGATCGAGTCTTCCCTGTAGCGTTTCCATGAATGCCCTTTCATATTTCGGGTTCGAGAGGCGTTCGCGGCCCGACGTTACTGTGCGCATCCAAGCCCACTCATGACGAGGCCGATGCGCCGCACGGCGTCTTCCGGATCACGCAACAGGCCGGCTTGGTCGGAGAGACGAAACACCTCCGCGAGATAGGCAGGCGAACGCATGCCGTGATGCCCCGCCAGCATGAAGAAGTGATCCTGGAACCCGTTCAGGAAAGCGAGAAAGACAATGCCTGTCTTGTAGTACTGCGTCGGCGCGCGGAAGATGTGTCGCGAGAGCGGCACCGTGGGCGCGAGAAGCGCGTCGTATTTCCGATAGTCGTTCGCTGCGAGCGCGGCAAGCGCTTGCGACGCGGCCGGCGCGATCGCATCGAAGATGCCGAGCAGCGCGTGCGAATAGCCTGCTTCGTCTCCCGCGATGAGCGACGGATAGTTGAAGTCGTCGCCTGTGTACATCTTGACGCTCGCCGGCAATCGACGGCGAAAGCTGATTTCCTTCGCCTCGTCAAGCAACGAAATCTTGATTCCGTCCACCTTGTGCGCATTGGACGCGATGATACCGAGGCACACTTCGGCCGCTTCCGCGAATGTCGAGGCGCCCCAGTAGCCAGCCAGTTCGGGATCGAACGCTTCACCGAGCCAGTGCAGGATGACCGGCTGGTCGCACATCGAAAGCACTTCGCCATACACGCGCCGATAGTCCGCTGGCGTGCGCGCGACCTTCGCGAGCGCCCGGCTCGCCATCAGGATGATGCGGCTGCCGGTGCGCTGAATCGCTTCGATTTGCGTGGCGTACGCGCGGATGACGTCGTCGCAGGTATTCGCGGCGGATGCCGGCAGATGATCGGTCCCGCATCCCGAAGCAATGAGCGCACCGGGAATGTCGCTGGTTTCTGCCAACGTGCGCGCTACTAGTTCGAGCGCGCTCTCCCACGGCAAGCCCATGCCACGCTGCGCGGTGTCCATCGCTTCCGCGATCCCGAGTCCCTGGCCGAGCAGGTAGCGACGGTATTCGATCGTCTTCTTCCAGTCGATTGCCGGCCGGCTGCCAAGATCGGTCGCGTTGAGCGGATCGGCGACCACATGCGCCGCCGAATATGCGATGCGGTTGAATGGGCGGGACGGCGCGACGACGTCGAGCGGATTGCCTTGAATGCGATAGTGTTCCAGCGTGCACTGCAAGGTCGGGAGCTTCACGGTGAGGTTCATGATCGACTCAATATTTGTTGATGAGAAGGCCGCCATCGACGCGGATCGCCTGGCCCACGCTGTAGGGAAGACCGCCCGTAGCGAGCGTGCGAATCGTCTTCGCGACCTCCGACGGTTTGCCCCAGCGTTTGATGGCCGTGAGCCCCTGATCGATCAGCGCGTCATAACGCGCTTTGGACGGTGCGGTCATTTCGGTCTCGATGAATCCCGGCTGAACCTCGTAGACATTCACGCCCAATGGCGCCAGCCGTAATGAAAAGAGCGTTGTCGCCATCGAAAGAGCAGCTTTCGACACGCAGTACTCGGCCCGCTGCGGCGAGGCCGCCACCGCATTCGACGACGTGATCGTGATGATCGAGGGTTGCGGGTCCGTCATCGCGCCTCCGGCTCCGGCGAAGCGTTTCCCGAACGCCTGCATCAGGAAGAAAGTCCCCCTGGTGTTGACGCCGAGACATCGATCGTAGCTTTCGGCGCTGACGTTGAGCAGGTCCCCGCGCGACAGGACGGAAACGCCTGCGTTATTGACCAGACACGAAACCCGCCCGAGGTGCTGCTCGATGTTCTGGAACAGTGCCTCATGAGTCTCGATGTCGCCGAGATCGGAGATGACCGCATGTGCGCGCGAGCCCCTATCGCGGATGCTGTTGCACACACCATCGAGCTCGGCGGACGGCTGGACGTCCGTGACGGCCACGTCAAAGCCAGCATCGGCCAGTTCGAGCGCGATCGCCTTGCCGATTCCCCTTCTCGCGCCGGTGACCAGGGCTACCGGTCGTTCCATCATGTTCGTCTCCTTCGGGATTTACAATTCAGAAGCGGTGCATCCGTTGCATCGCACATAAGTAACGATATGGTTCGGTATTTAACGAGCGATGGAACGGCGTGTCAAGGGGGTCTACCCTAACGGCGGACAAGCGCAAATAGGGACAAGGCGTGCTTGTCCCTATTTGCGGCTAGAAACGAAAGGGATTTACCGCGGACGCAGAACGCTCAGCACGGTGTCGATGTTGAATTCGAGTCGCGCCTGCAGCGCCTCTTTCGAGAGGAAGTCGAAGCCGAAAATGACTTCGCCCGTATGGCGATTGGTCAGGTAGTAGTAGCCGACGGCGGCAAGCGTCAGATGCAGTTGCCGCGCGTCGACGCCCGAGCGGAAGTCGCCGCTCTCTACGCCGCGGTCGAGTATGCGTTGCAGCATGTCGATGAAGCCCGTATGCAACTCGCGAAAACGCTTCGACTTCTTCACGTGACGCGCGCGATGAAGATTCTCGCTGTTGACGAGCGACATGAACTCCGGGTGCTTCAGGTAATAGTCCCAGGTGAACTTCATTAGCTCGCGGATCGCGTCCACGGGCGCGAGATGATCCAGTTCCAGTTCGCTTTCGGCCGTACGGATGCTCGTCCAGGCTTCTTCCAGCACGGCCTGGAACAACTCCTCCTTGCCCTTGAAATACTCGTAGATCATCCGCTTGTTGACGCCGGCTTTCTCGGCGATCGACTCGATCCGCGCGCCGCCAAGACCGACCTTCGAAAACTCGGCCTTCGCTGCGGCCAGGATCTTCGCCTGGGTCTGGACCGGGTCGCGCATGCGTTTCGGCGTGGCTCGAACTGTCGTTTTTCGGGGAATTTTTTCGTCCTGGGACGTGGTCGGCATCTGAACTTCCTCGGAATCGTTGAAAGCGAACGCGGAAACTCTACACCACCCGCGTGTTGCCGCCTGCCGGTTCGTTCTCCACGTCCGCGTCATCGTAAACCCGACAAATCGCAAGTACCGCTTGAACGCAGAGTTCCGATCTGACAACATCCGCTTCAAGTAACGAACCGGTTCGGTATACATCACATCGGCCGGCTCCTTTCAAATTCGGAGGCGACATGAATAAGTGGACTGATGCTGAGACAGCCGTGGCGAGTATTCACGACGGCGCGACGATCGCGATCACGGGCTCGGGCGGCGGTCTTCTCGAACCGGACGCGCTGCTGCAGGCGCTTGAGCAGCGCTTTCTCCAGACGGGTCATCCGCGCAACCTGACGGTGGTTCATGCGCTCGGCGTGGGCGATGGACAGGGCAGCGGGCTAGGACGCTTGGCGCACGCAGGCCTCGTGCGGCGCGTGATCGGCGGCCACTGGGTCTGGTCTTCAGCGATGCAGCATCTTGCCGAGGCGGGTGAGATCGAAGCCTACAGCTTCCCGGGCGGCGTCATCGCGACGCTTTTCAGGGAGATCGGCGCAGGCCGGCCGGGTGTCATCACGCGCGTCGGCTTGCGCACGTTCGTCGATCCGCGGGTCGATGGCGGCAAGCTGAACGAAGCCACGACGGAGGATCTCGTCGAGCTCGTCCAGATCGGTGGCGAGGAATATCTGCGCTTCAAGCCGTTCAAGGTCGATTTCGCGCTGGTGATGGCCTCGTCGGCCGACGACAAGGGAAATCTGAGCGTGCGTCACGAACCGGCCGACCTCGATATATATGCAGTCGCGCTGGCGGCTCACAACAGCGGCGGCAAGGTGATTGCGCAAGTCAAGCGGCGCACCGATGCCTACGTGCCCGCGCGGCTCGTCCGTGTGCCGGGAATACTCGTCGACACGACGGTCGAGTGGCAAGCGCAGCGCCAATGCGCCGTGAGCGAATACGATCCGTCGCTCAGCGGCGAGGCGCTCATGGAGGTCGGTGACGACGAGAAGCTGACGGTCGATGTCATGCGCGAGATCGTCGGCGAACGTGCGGCGCAAGAGCTTGGGCGTAATCAATCGGTCAATTTCGGCTTCGGCTTTCCGGGCGTCATCCCCGCGATTCTGCGTTCGCAGGGACGACGCGCCGATTACTGGGGTTCCGTGGAGCAAGGCATTCACAACGGCAGCATGCTCGATGGCGCCATGTTCGGCGCGGCGCGCAACGCCGACGCCATCCTGCCGAGCGTCGATCAATTCGACTTCTACAGCGGCGGCGGAATCGACGTCACGTTCCTCGGCATGGGCGAGTTCGACGCCGAGGGCAACGTCAACGTGTCGAAGCTTGGCAGTGTGGTCGTGGGTCCCGGCGGCTTCATGGACATCGCGCAGGGTGCGAGGAAGATCGTCTTCTGCGGAGCGTTCGAAGCCAAGGGGTTGAAGGTGACGAGGCATGACAACCGGCTCGACATCGTCTCGCCTGGCAGCTTCCCCAAGCTCGTGAAGCAAGTGCGGCACATCACGTTCAGCGGCGTGCAGGCGCGCCTGGACGGCAAGGAAGTGATCTACATCACGGAACGCGCCGTCTTCCGGCTTGACCCGCTCGGGGTGACGCTCATCGAAATTGCAGAAGGCGTCGACCTGCAAAGAGATGTTCTGTCCCGCATAGAGTTCGAGCCGCTCATCGCCGATCACCTGCTGCATGACGCGACTCACTAGCCTTCACTCTTCCACACTGACCTATCACGCTCAACATCATGTCGAATTCCGACGTCCTTTTCGAGCGCCGCGGCCGTATTGCGACAATCACGCTCAATCGCCCGTCTCGCCACAACGCCCTCACACTCGAGATGCTGCGCGATATCGATGCCGCGCTTCATCAGGTGGAGGATGACAGCGATCTGCGGGTTCTCACATTCCGCTCCACTAGCAAGCGCTTTTTCTCGAGCGGGGCTGACATCAACGAATGGGGTGACATCGACCCCGAAGCGATGGGGAGCCGATTCATCCGCGCAGGCAACAGAGTCTTCCGGCGCATCGCGGAACTCGATATTCCGACTATCGCCGTTCTTTCGGCCAGCGCGCTCGGTGGCGGGTTCGAGCTCGCCTTGTCGTGCGATCTACGATACGCGTCGACCAGCGCGACCATCGGATTTCCGGAAGCATCGGTTGGAGCGATCCCCGGATGGATGGGCTGCCAGCGGCTCTCCGAACTCGTGGGCACGAGCCGGACCCGTGAATTGGTGCTGCTCGGCGAACCGATCGGCGCGCTTCGCGCGGCCGAGTGGGGCGTCGTCAATGAGGCAGTCCCGGACGATCAACTCGACACACGCGTCGACGAAGTGTGCGCCGTCCTTCAGCGGCGATCGAAAGCGTCCCTTTCCGTCGGCAAGCGACTGCTGAGAATGTGCGAGTCGTCTCAAGCCGAACTTGCTCACGAGTTCGCCGCATCCGTATGCAAAGCGACGCCCGACGCGCTGGAGGGCGTCAGAGCCTTTCGCGAGAAACGTCACGCGGAGTTCAGTTAAGCGGCCGGCCCGCCCAGGGCCTGTCGCCGGAAAGCCTTAAGCCTCAAGTCGCGTGTAGAGACACGCTATCCCAGTCAGGAGACGAAACATGGACCGATCTAACTATCGGTGGCGCATTTGCGCCCTGCTTTTCTTTGCAACGACGATCAACTATCTCGACCGGCAGGTGTTGGGGTTGCTAAAACCCGATCTCGCCGTGAGGTTCAACTGGACAGAGGTTCAATACAGCTACATCGTCGTCGTATTCACGGCATGCTATGCGATCGGGATGGTGCTATCGGGCAAGCTCGTCGACAAGGTCGGTGTCAAGATCGGTTACGGCGTCTGCGTGCTGGTCTGGAGCCTCGCTGCGTGCGGCCACGCACTTGTGCGAAGCACCGTGGGATTCGGCGTGATGCGCGCACTGCTGGGGATATCCGAATCCGGAAGCTTTCCGTGCGCCGTCAAGAGCGTCTCCGAATGGTTCCCGCGCAAGGAGCAGGCGCTGGCGGTCGGGATCCTGACATCGGGTACGAGCATCGGGGCGGTAGCAGCCCCTGCGGTTGTCCCATGGCTCGCTGCAACCTACGGCTGGGAGGCCGCGTTCCTTGTCACCGGGTTGACGGGATTCGTCTGGTTGGGCTTCTGGTACGTGATGTATCAGGCACCGCAAAAGCATGCGAAGGTGTCGAGCCAGGAACTCGAATACATCTCGGGCGATCGCGTGTCGTCAAAATCGAATGGACCTTCGGTCAGTTGGGTTTCGCTGCTAAAACTCCGTGCAACGTGGGCGTTTTTTGCCGGCAAACTCCTCACTGATCCGATCTGGTGGTTCATGCTCTTCTGGCTGCCGTCGTACTTCAACTCGCGCTTTCATCTCGACATGAAGAACCTCGGCCTGCCGCTCGTGGTTGTCTATACGGCGACCTCAATCGGCAGCATCGGTGGCGGCTGGATTTCGTCGAAGCTGATCGCGAAGGGTTGGCCTGTCAGCAAGGCGCGACGGGCCACGATGCTCGGGATGGCGTTTCTTGTCGTGCCCATCGCTTTCTCGCCGTGGATCGAGAACATGTGGGCCATGGTTGGGTTGCTGAGCCTCGCTGCTGCCGCGCATCAGGGATGGTCGGCGAACCTCGTCACGACGCCTTCCGACATGTTCCCAAAAGAGTTGGTCGGATCGGTCGTCGGAATCGGCGGATTGGCCGGTTCCTTGGGCGCGACGCTGTTTCCCCTTTTGGTGGGTGCCATTCTCGATCACTTCAAGGTGCTCGGTAACATCGGGGCTGGTTACAACATGCTGTTCGTCATCTGCGCATCCGCCTATCTTTTCGCGTGGATCGTCATGCGCGCAATCCAGCCTACGCAGGTGACCACGTCGGAATTGAAAAAACTATCTGCGGAATCCGCGACATGACGTAAGCCTCGAAGTCGATGCACGGCCCACGCGCGGCCAGGATCTCGCCGCGTGTCGGACCGGACCGACTCGAAATCGGCGGGACATGCTCCTGATATTCAAAGCGCGATTCTCAATTTAACCATTCCCGCGGCAAGGTTCGCGCATTCAGGTCGCGACTACTGGCGGGGCGGCAGCCTCTTCTTTCTCTTCGGTCAGAATCGTTTGGCCAGGACGAACCCGCCCGAAATGCACGGCTTCCTTGGAAATCTGGACATTCCCATCTGTAAGCCTGACGGTCGTGAAGGTCGAAGACTCCAGATCTCCCGCAGCAGGAAAGTCTTCTCGGAAGTGGGCGCCTCGCGAGTTGTCTCTTGCAATCGCAGCTTCAGTGATCACCCGGCTGACTGAAATGAGATTCCGCAGGTTCAGCCAGTCGTGCCATTGTGCATTGAAAGCTCGATCGCCATCCGCAACGCCAGTCGTCATGAGTTGGACGTGCATTTGAGCGAGCGTTTCACGCGCCCTTGTCAGTCCGTCCTCGCTTCTGATGATTCCGACATCCTTCCACATGCACTCGAAGAGCGACTCCCGGATTGCTTCCAGCTGCTTGCCCTTCTGGGCGAACGGAAGCTCCGCGTCCCTGATCGCGGCAAGTATCGCCTGCTCATCAGGCGCGCGCATGGCGTTGTTCGCACGAACCCAATGCGCCATGCTATCTCCGGCGATGCCACCGAAGACGGTCGAGTTCGCCACTCCGTTCCCGCCAAGCCGGTTTGCTCCGTGTACACCACCCGTGTCCTCACCGGCGGCAAAGAGCCCGGCGAGGTCAGTCCGACAGTCCGCCTTGAAGACCACACCGCCCATCATGTAGTGAGCGGTCGGCACCACTTCGACCTCGCCTCCGGCAAGATCGAAACCGCAATCGGCACATCGTTCCACCATTCCCTTGAATTGCTTTCGCACCTTCTCCGGCCCGAGATGACTCATTCGGATAAAGACACCGCCGTTGGGAGAAGTGCGACCGGCTCGCATCTCCGCATAGATGCCACGGGATACGATATCTCGCGTCGCACGCTCGCCTCTCGGGTCGTAGTTGTGCATGAAGCGCTCATGCTTGCCATTCAGAAGGTGACCGCCCGCCCCTCGCAACCCCTCCTCAAGCACAGTCCCCGTCATCCGGGTGTGACTACCTGCAAGAAGTCCGGTCGGATGAAACTGCACCATCTCCATGTCGCGAAGAGTCAGTCCGGCGCGCAGCGCCATCGCCAGGCCATCGCAGCTCTTGTCTCCGGAAGGCGTGTGATACCGGTACATCGTCGGGCCACCGCCAGTCGCCAGCAGCACCGCTTTTGCCTGGACGAAGACGAACTCGCCCGTTCTCATGTCGATCATGAGCACACCGGCGAGGCCATCATCTCCAGGCGTCTTGATCAATTCGATCGCACGATGTTCTTCCAGCCGATTGATGCCTCGGCTCCACACCTGTTCGGCCAGCCGATTGATGATCTCGATACCCGTCAAATCGCCCTTGTGAACAGTCCGGTCGAACGTCTGTCCTGCAAATGCCTTCTGATGTACTGAGCCATCGGGATTGCGGTCGAAGAAGCATCCAAGCTCATTCTCGAGTTCCCGTACACGCTCGACAGCGGTGCTGACGAGCGTCCACGCCAGATCCTGATTTGAGAGCCATTTGCTGCCCTCGATGGTGTCCATGAAGTGACGTTCGACGGAATCGCCCGGCGCCAACGCCACGTTGTACCCGCCTTGTACCATGCGCGTGCATCCGCACTTTCCAAGCAGACCTTTTACCGCAACAGTAATTGAAAGCTCAGGCGCCGTCTGATGCGCGTGGAGCGCTGCAAAGAGCCCTGCGCCGCCCGAGCCAAGGACAAGGATATCTGTCTGAATTCGCTTGATGGTCATGATGCGGACACTCCAAGGCTTGCCAATGCGTCCGCCCGTCGCTGAGCGGTGGTGTCCCTGACCGCGTCGTACAGGCAGCTTCCATGACTGTCCATTGCGACAAGCAAGGGCCCGAAGTTCTTGATCTTGAATCGCCAGAGAGATTCGGGATTCAAGTCGTCGAGATCCACGGCTTCGATCTTCTCGATCCACGTCGTCTCGAGCGCCGCCGTGCCTCCGATGATCGCAAGATACACACCGCCAAGGTCCTTGAACGCGGCCTTCGATGCATCGCGCAATCCGCCCTTGCCGACAATCATGCGAACGCCGTATTGCTCCATCAATGGCCGCGTGAAGCGTTCCATGCGATCGGATGTCGTCGTTCCGATGCAGACCGGCTGATAGCCCGCCGGGTATTCGGGACTCGGCATGACCTTGCGGACATTCGGCGCAGTATGGATGACAGCGTGGCCACGGAGATCGAATTCGGTCGTGCGGCCCTTGTCGAAGAGATGAATCTGCGTGGCATCGCGAATGCCAAAGAGCGTGGTCTCGAGCGTAACTGTGTCGTTCACCCGGAGCTTGCGAATTCGGGCCTCGTCAACCGGGGTCGACAGTTCATAGTGAGCCATGATGTCAGAATCCGTAGGTGATACCTTCGTTGGAGAACACCGCCTTTGCACGCCGAGCCGAGTGACATTGCATGTTCACTGCGATCGGGTTCATCGTGATGTGCGTGGAGGCGATCTCGATATGGACCGCGAAGGCGGTGCTGTCGCCGCCAAGTCCCTGCGGCCCGATGCCCAGCTTGTTGACCGCCGCCGAAAGCTCTTTTTCGAGCGCCGCGCCTTCGGTATCGTTGCAACGCGTGCCCAACTCGCGGGTAGCAGCACGTTTGGCCAACGCGACCGACAGGTCCGACGTCCCTCCCAAGCCCACGCCGACGATTGTCGGGGGACACGTCTTTCCGCCCGCCGCGACGGCGCAGTCAATCACGAAAGTCTTGATCGCATCGATGCCCTCCGCCGGCACAGCCATCTTGAGGAATGAGTTGTTTTCAGAGCCGCTGCCTTTCGGGACCATCTCGAGCGTGACGCGGTCGGATTCACGGGAGAAATCGATATGGATCACCGGCACTTCGATTCCGCATGACGTATGGTTATTCTTGCGGGTAAGCGGATGAACCACCGAAGAGCGAAGCGGATGCTCCTTCGTGGCTCGCTCGCAACCGCGACGGATCGCTTCCTTCAGCTGATAACCGTCGAACTCGACATTGCGCCCGATGCCCACGTTGTAGATGGGAATGCCTGTATCCTGGCACAGCAGGTTTTCCGTATCTTCAGCGACGCGGATATTTGTTTTCATCGTGCTCAGTACGCGCTGCGCGACCGGCGAGGTCTCGCTCGAAGCAAGTGTTTCGATGCCGGCTTTCACATCCGGCGGCAGTATCTTTAATGCGCGGATGTAGAGCTCTTTCGCGGCTTCCTCGATTGCCGACAGATCGAGTTTCATATTCAAGTCTCCTGAGTCTCTTTTGTGGGGATGTATCGCGTTGCAAACGCGCTTCAATGCATCAGCGCGAGCAAGAAGGCAAGGCCGGTGCATGCGCTGGCGCCAGCACCCAGCGCGAGCCAGTTTTTCCGTAACCCGTTCCACGGCAGGAATTCGATCGCCAATAGACGCAGCCCGCCCATCAGATGAAGGGAAAGCAGGACGACGAGGCCCCACTCCGCGAATTTGAACAATGGCCGGTCGGTGAAACGGAGGAACCCATCAAGCGCGCCATTGTGCGAAAGCGCTTTGCCCAACGCCCAGAAATGGACAGGAATGAAAAACGCCAGTGCGAGCCCGGAAACCCTGTGTACGATGAACGCCCAATATGCGGGGTGCGATTTGGCGCGGTAGTCGTTCTTTCTCATCACAGAATCACTCCGAAGACCGCTCGCATTCCCAGGATCGCAAGCGCGAGCGTAACAACCGCACAGGTGGCATGCGCCGAACGTCCACGCCAGCTCAGCCACTCTTCCGCGATGCGCAGAAGACCGATGGGCACGTGCACCGTGCACGCCAGAACAAAGACCGTGTAGAAGCTGGCGAACAACCAGTTGCGATGCGTGCGCGCGAGGATTGCGCTTTCGCTCAGGCCGCTGTGCACTGCATATACGATCACGACGATGTGGAGCACGACGCATGCAGCGAGCACCATTGCGCTGATGCGCTGCCAGTACCAGAGACGGGCCTGCGTTCGCAGGGACAGTGACTGCATTACAGATCTCCCTCGCGTGCGGCCTTTACGATCAGCCGCTTCAGTCCTGCGATGCTTGCCGTAGGTGAAAGATGCTTGGGGCAACGCTCCGTGCATGAGCCCTGGGTATGACACGAGTGGCATCCCGCATCGCCGGCGACGGAATGCAAACGCTCGGTCCCGTTGATGTCGCGCTCGTCATTCATGAGCGTCCACGCACGGTTCATCGCGGCGGGCCCGAGATAGTCCGGCCGCCAGGTCACGACATCGCAGGACGAGTAGCAAACGCCGCAGCCGATACATTCGATGCCCGCGTCGGCAGCTTCCCGCTTTTTGCTTTGCGGTGATACCTTGCTGAAGTCGTCCTCTCTAGTCCGCTCTCCCTTGAATTGGCCTTTGGCGTCGGCCCATTTGTCGAAGAAGCGCTCCATGTTGGTCGCCAGATCCTTGATGACCGGCAAGTTCGAGAGCGGTGTGATCTCGAGTTCGTCGTCGACGGCCACCTTTGCCACGTGAGTGCGACAGGTCCAGCGCGCCTTGCCGTTGACGTTCATCGCGCACGATCCGCACATTCCGACTCGGCACGCGTACCGGTAGCCGAGATCCGGCTGGAGATTGCGTTGGATGTAGGTGACGACGTCAAGTACGGTCTGGTTATCGAACCGGGGAACATCGTAGGGAACCAGCTCTCCGGAGGTCCGCCCTCTCCATACCTTCACGCGGAGTGTCTTGTTGCTCATGTCGTCTCTGAGTGGGTTGTGCATCACCTGGCAAACTCAGTGTGCGCTGGCGCAATGCAAAGAAAAAGCGAGAATTTCTCCGGTCGAGACAAACATAATGTTTATGTTTGTCCGACACTGCGCCGTTTCAGAACGAACGCCATCTTTGCCTCGTCCCGCTCTTTTTCCAGGCCGGAGATGACCAGCGTCGCGACGGCATTGCCGATCATGTTCGTGACTGCGCGAATCTCGGAAATGAATCGGTCGACACCGAGAATCAACGCCGCGCCCTCGATGGGGATGTGCTTGAAAGCCGACAGCGTCGCAAGTAGCGTGACGAAGCCGGCACCCGATACTCCCGCTGCGCCTTTCGAACTGAGCATCGATAAAATCATCAATGCAATCTGCTGGTTAAACGACATCGGCACGCCATAAGCCTGCGCGATGAACATCGCGCAGATGACCTGGGCTACGCAGGTGCCGTCCAGATTGAAGGAGTAACCCATCGGCATGACGATACCGACGACCTGCTTCGGACAACCGAGCCCTTCGAGCTTCCTGATTAGTTGCGGAAACACGGATTCAGACGAAGTCGTCGCAAGGACCAGAAGGATCTCGCCTTTCAGATGCATGAGCAGCCGCCAGAGACTGAAGCCACTCATCCGGCAGATCGACCCGATGACGACCACCAGAAAGAAGATCGATGCGATATAGACCGTGATCAGCAACATGCCAAGCGAATGAAGCGCCGACAAACCATACTTGCCGACCGCAAAGCCCATCGCTCCGAGGGCGCCGAGCGGGGCGAGGCGCATGATCACGGCGACGATGCGGAAAAGTACCTCGGAGACGCTTTCGAAGAACGAGATCAGTGGCTTTCCCTTGGGACCGAGGTACGACAGGCCGATTGCGAAGAAGCACGCGATGACGACGATCTGCAGCATATCTCCGGAGGCGAAGGGACCCAAGAAGCTTGTCGGGATGATGCTCAACAGGAAGTCAACCAGCCCATTGCCGTGGTGAGCGGCCGTCTCGTACTGAGCCAGCACCCGCGTGTCGGTGGTGCCGATCTGCAGGTTCATGCCTTCGCCCGGGGCCAGTATGTTGACCATGAGCATACCGACGAGGAGTGCCAGCGTCGTGACCACCTCGAAGTAGATGAACGTCTTTCCTCCCACCCGACCCAGGGAGCGAATGTCCCCTATCTGCGATGCTCCGCAAACGATCGTCGTGAAGATCAGTGGCGGCGTGATCATCTTCACGAGCCTGATGAAAGCGTCCGACATCGGCTTCAGCGACTGGCCGAATGCCGGAAAGAAATGTCCGATCAAGACGCCAAGCAGGATGGCGATCAGAACCTGCACGTAGATGTGCTTCAAGAGCCGGCGTAACATCGTGTCTCCTTCGGCTCACCGCTCTTGCTTCAGGGGAAGGCGGTGAGCGCGTCCTTTGGTGTCGCACCTCGCTCGCCTCTTTCCTGGACGATTGTTCTGAGGCGTCGTCTACATCACTTATGGCGATATTCCTGTTCGAAGATCGTCAGGCGCTTTCGAACAGACGCGTGAGCACGAACTCGCGATGGCCGAGCGTTTCCGCCGAGGTCCAGCGGCCGTTCGCGGTGGCGAGCATGCACTCGAGCAGACGGTCGCCGGACTGGTCGAGATTCTGTTCGCGCTGCAGGATGCCCGAGACGTCGACGTCGATATGTTCGCTCATCGT
>NZ_FCOG02000194.1 GCF_001544975.2 Caballeronia arationis
AACCTCAGTGACATTCGACTTCTTCAGCATGTTCAACTCCGTTTCCAGACACACTTTTACCCCAAATTCGTGTCCAGCAAAACCGGAGGCGGTTCACTTTGTCTTGCATGGCTGGTTGCAGCAGTCTGCCGCAACCAGCCATGCCCCGGCTTGTCGATTGAAGGCGCATCAAGGGTTCGTTGCGCCGGGCTCACGCCCGCCCTTGACCCGCGAAACCGCCCACTAGGAATTTAAAACAGACGATAAAGATGACAAAAATTACGATAAGCGAAAGGTTGTGGATGACTGTCTGCTTCGTTTGGATCGCCCTTACGGTCCTCGCAACTTTGAACCCTCGCGGCCGGGAGATAAGGCTTTCTTAAGGTAATTTTCGTTAGAGTCTAAGAGTTTGTACGATGCCCGATCCTAAGCGTCGACTGAAGAGTCGCGGGCCAAATGCAAGGTCGAAGCTGGTTACCGAGGCAAAACGGGGAGCGAGAGTGGGAAAACAATACGAATTCGGGGTGCCGGCCTATGGGATTGTGGCGCGTACTCTCCACTGGCTGACGGTCCTGTTGCTCGCGTTGCAGTTCGTGATTGGCTGGACGATGCCTGATGTTCACAAGGACACCCAGCCCGTTAAGCTGATTGCCTGGCATCTTGGTGTTGGCGCGACGCTGATCGCCGTGATTGTGCTTCGGGTAGTCTGGCGGCTGACTCATCGGCCCCCACCAGACAAATTGCCGCCATTGCTCGACTTCCTCTCACGCATCACTCATTTCTTTCTCTATGCCGGCTTGCTGCTTGTTCCGCTGCTCGGCTGGATCAACGCATCCTCACGCGGCTGGACGGTTCGCCTCGCTGGCGTCGTGGCGTATCCATCGTTGAGCAGGACAGGATCCTCTTTCGGCCACGAGATGGGCGATGCGCACGGCATCCTCGCCTGGGCGCTATTCGCGCTGGTCGTCCTTCACGTCATTGCCGCATCGTTTCATCGCTTTGTGCTGCAAGATCACGTATTACAGCGAATGCTGCCGAACGCCGGACCGTCGCGGGACTCTACGCGTAATAACTGAGCAGGTGGGGCCGCTATGGACAAGGCGCATCACCAAAACTTTCCGGAGGAGCCGGCTCATCCGGCCGGGGAAAGCGGTAGCGGGCAGGCCAGGCCACGCCGTGAGTTCCTCCGCGCGATGGCTTGCTCACTGGGGATGGGGACATCGATGGCGGTCGCACTGCTTCCTGGTCAGGTCCGAGAAGCATTGGCGATTCCCGCAAAAACCACGACGGGCACGATAGACGACGTCCAGCATATCGTAATCTTCACACAAGAGAACCGATCGTTCGACCATTACTTCGGCAAGCTTCGCGGAGTGCGAGGCTTCAACGACCGAATGGCAATCGGGTTGCCCAACGGCGATTCAGTGTGGAAGCAGCCGACAAATACGAACTACATTCTGCCTTTCCACATGAGCACGGCAACGACCAGCGCGACCTGCGCGCAAGCGCCTGCGATGAGCTATCTGACCGACATTGCGATGTGGAACAAGGGTCTGTGTAATGCATGGAATACGGCGCGTCTACCGGGACTCGGGATGAGTTACTTTACGCGCGACGATTTGCGGTTCTACTATGCGCTCGCTGACGCGTTTACGATTTGCGACCAATACTATGCGTCGACCCTCACGCAGACCAATCCGAACAGGCTTCACTTGGTCAGCGGCAGCAGTGGTCTTTCCGTGGGATTTCCACCGGCGCTTAACAACGCGGACTCGGACCAAGGATTCAAATGGCAGACAGTCGCCGAGCTGCTCGAGACGGCCGGCGTCAGCTGGCGTGTATATCAACAATTGGACAATTTCGACGATAACGCCCTCGCGCTATTCCATAGTTTCAAGTCGGCCTCGCCGACCAGCGCGCTCTACCGGAAGGGCCTGGCGACGGTCGATGACATCGCCCAGGCCTTCGCCGCCGATGTCGCGTCAGGCAAGCTACCGCAAGTCTCGTGGATAATCGCGCCCACTGCGCTGTCCGAGCACCCGAACTATCACCCGCAAGCCGGCGAGGACCTGAGCGCGAGGCTGCTGGCGGCCCTTGCGGCGACCCCCGAGGTCTGGTCGCGGGCCGTATTCTTTCTGAACTACGACGAGCAAGGCGGTTTCTTCGATCACGTGCCGCCGCCCATGCCGCCTGGTGACGACGAGGAGGGCAGGACGACCGTCGCGACGACCGGCGAAGTTTACGACGGTCTGCCGATCGGCCTTGGATTTCGTGTGCCGATGACGGTGGTCTCGCCGTGGTCGAAAGGCGGCTACGTGTGCTCGGAAGTATTCGATCACACGTCGATTATCCAGTTTATCGAACGGCGATTCCGGCTTCGCTGCCGGAACATTAGCGCGTGGCGCCGCTCCGTTTGCGGCGATCTGACCTCGGCGTTCAGCTTCGGCAATCCGGATTCTGGCTGGCCTGCTTTACCGGACACGAGCAGCTATGTTTCACGGGCCAATCTGCAATGCAGGTCGCTGCCGGCACCGGCGGTACCGGCGATGCAAACCATGCCGAAACAGGAGCCGGGCACACGCCCGTCGAGAGCATTGCCCTACGAGTTGCACGCGAATTCAAAACCAGATGCGGTCAAGGGCTCGTTCTCGATTCTGCTGGTCAATAGCGGAAAAACGGGGGCCGCATTTTCCGCCTACGACCTTGAGGTGCCTAGTCGTTCGCCGCGCCGCTACGCGCTCGATCCCGGCACGCAACTCTCCGATAGCTGGACGCGATCCCAGCTCAAAGGCACGAAGTATTCGATCGCCTTGCATGGCGCGAACGGCTTCCTGCGAGTCTTCCGCGGCGACCTGGCCACACGAGTAGGCGTCAGGACGGCGGATCCCGAGATCGAGGTGAGCTACGACGTAGCGAACAACGCGGTCTGCGTGACCATGCGGAATTCAGGCACTGCGGCCTGCCGATTTACGGTCAGATCGAATGCCTATCGCATCGGCGGCGGCCCATGGGTCTGTTTGGTGCCGGCGGGCGGTAATGTCAACAAGGGCTGGCCCGTATCCGCGAGTGGTAACTGGTACGACTTCAGCGTAACGGTCGATACCCAGCCGGCGTTTCGGCGCCGCTTCGCGGGCCGCATCGAAAACGGATACGACCTGACCAGCGACCCGGCCGCGACTTAGGTTTCGAGACCGAAAGTCTTCTGCTGCGGCTCGAACTTGTTGCCGAGTCTCGGGCAGGATCCTCAAGTCATCGAGTGACGCGGTAAGGTTCAGGCCGCGTCACACCTACCAGGCCCAGGGAGGGTAAAGCACGCGACAGGCAAGGGCATGAAGACCCTCATCGAATGAACTTCATCGGCGGACTGCGGGCTGCGTTGCTTGGCGCGAAATCCGTTAGTGAGGTCAAAGGGTCGACGCGCGAAACGGCAAGTGGCTCTTTTATACCGCGCGTGATGCCCGTTCCGGACGAACCATCAGCCTTATGGAACCCATGAACGAGCACAGTGGCTTGGCGAGCGGGTTGCTGCACGCATTGCGCGACCGACACTTCTTATCCTTCCAGTTTCGATGGGCCTGGTTTGGTTCAGCGTCGGATTTGGTCTAAAAGCACGGATCGTTGGTATGGCAACCAGATGGACAGATGACTCACACCGGGGTGCCTGTGTTAAAACTCGTGCTGGGCGCTGATGGCGGCGCCGGTGTCCCGGCCGTGCGTCAATGGAACGTGGGCGGCCGCGGAGAAGTTCCAGTCCCCAATCGCGACCAGCGGCGCCACCTGCGGGTGGACGGGAGAAGGCAGCAAACCGTAGCTGTCGAACTGTGCGGCCTGGTTCATCGGGCCTCTTGGTGCACCGGGGCGCGCATCAGCCTGGAAAACGGGCGGTGCGGCATCTGGCGACTGGGCCAGACGCGTGGCGTAGTTCAGTTCGGACGGCCTCAAGTATTTCGGTTGCTGACCAACGGGAGGAATGGTGGGGTCCAGCGTCGGCTGGGGCGGCGCGGGGGCGACCTCCTCCGCGACGGCAACATGGTTTTTCCCGTGTGGTCGTCGCGTAGGCTCGCCAACTGCGGTCGCGGCGAGCGCGAGAAGAAGCGCGCCGAGAATCGAGCCTCGGATTGGGTGGCGCTTCATGGGTGAAGGACGGATGAACATCAAATCGAAATCCAGGTTCGTGGGAAACCCTCGCGTCGAATGAAAGCCCGCTCAGCGTGCTACGGCTTGCTGGGTAACCTGGCCGGGCGGGCGACGCGGCGCAGGCCGTAGGGCTTTTTCCCGTTGAATCGACAAATTTGCGGCTCTTTGAAGTTTATGGAGCGCCGGGCTTTGCGTCGCCCCTCCTCGCGGGAGGGCGGATTATTTCGCGCCACAAATCTGGCCGGACAAGGGATTGCGTTCGGTTCGCTACCCGCAAGACCCCCGCCCCCGACGATATCGGGTCGCGATGGATACCGGAAGTTCCTGCAGCAGCATCCGAGCCGGGCGTTTGCCGTTTCCGGTTCGGGCGCGTGCTCATTGGAAGAAGGCGGGGATGATCCGATGTCTGTCGCGGTGGCGAATTGTCAGAATCAGAGTTCCGACACTTGCAGGCTCTATGTGGTCGATTAGTCCGTCGTCTGGCGTGAGTGATTTCTTTGCTACCGTGACAGGCTCGTTCGACACTGATGGGCTTTGGATGCGATGGCTGCACATGAGAGGTCTTTCTCAGGATCGACTTCTGGCCCATCTTCGGACGTCGATCCTTGCTTTCACAAAGACGTTCGAACGACGGCTCTGCACTGCCGATCAACCGGTCGATGCAACAAAATGGAAGCCGCGTGAACGGGGGCATTTGAAGCAGAGACCCCGGATCTATTGCAGCGAGAGCTGGAAGGCATGTGGCTGGATCTCCGAGACACGGCGTACGCCTTGCGCCAAAGGCGCGATGGGTCCCCCGGGCTCTTTCTATTGACTACTTGTGCAAAAAGGACGAGCGTTGTCCGGTATCAGGTTCGCTCTTGTCTCGATCAGACTTTCTATCCGAGGTAGCGATGTGGATCTTTCGTGTCGGCGAGCATCCCCTCGGAGCCGTCCGCATTCGCGAATGGTGCCCCCGCGCGCGCCATACGATCGGCCTTTTCGTTCAGCTGCCGCACGGCGCGGCCTCTGGGTTGGACCAACTCGCGCAGTCCGGACCCTCCTTTCCCGACAATGTGCTTACCGCCATTTCTGATTGGGCCAATCATGTCACGACCCTCGGCAGCCCTAGACATCATGTATGGGTGCGACGTGAGGTCGCGTAAAGGATTGTTTCAGCTGGCCTGTGCCAGAGAGGAAACCGGCTGTTCCGTCAGCCGTACCCTACCGGCGCATGCGATCTCGGTAACGAGGTGGTGTGAAGCCGCCGGGACAACGTAACCTGCACGAGAGTGCGGCATTGACCCCGTGAGGGAGAGATGCTTTCTATCAGCATCGGATGGATAAGGTGCCA
This sequence comes from Caballeronia arationis, assembly GCF_001544975.2. Taxonomy (GTDB): domain Bacteria; phylum Pseudomonadota; class Gammaproteobacteria; order Burkholderiales; family Burkholderiaceae; genus Caballeronia; species Caballeronia arationis. Next base: position 5,450 of record NZ_FCOG02000194.1, read on the forward strand.
GGGTGAGCAGTACGGTTAGTGAAAGCGAATCACCGATAAACGTCGTCAAATGTAATAAGCCAAAGGTGCTGTGAGGCTTAGGCCAAAAGGCATGCAATCGGATAGCTCCTTCCATACTGGGGCTACACGGACAGTGGATTGCCGGCGAATAGGTGGAACCTAACCTGCCCGTGTCTTTTACGCGGAACACGGTAAGTCCGATTCTCCGCCATAGCCTGAGGATCATTTTGGCGATGGCAGGTGACTCGCGAGGGGAACTGTTGGGGGAGCGGATATGAGAACGCGGAGCAAGCGAATGGCGACCTGTAATGGGTTGTATAGGGGTTCAAGATTTGCCCCGACCTGAAAAGGTGCAGACTTCCGCGTGGTGCAGCTGTCGCAGGTCCACGTTTGAGATCCATTGAGGGGAAGCTTGTGAGAGACCGGTATCACTACGGTTCAGCGCCCTTCGTCTCAGCGATGAGGCGAATCAACAATGTGATGCTTGCGAAGGTCCCGTGCGACTGGCGAGACCGGCGTCAGTGCGACGCTTCATGCTGTGCTCGAGCCGTATGCGGGGAAAGCTCGCACGTACGGTTCCTCGGGGGCCGCGTTTCCGCAAGGAAACGCGGCTACCCAATACCTGCCGCACCTCAAGGTACGCGGATTAAGCTTGAGGTCGGTTACTCCGCGGCTCAGAGCCGCATTGAGGGGGCAGGTCATGAACAAGTTTAGCAAGTACGTGGGCCTGGATGTACATCAGGAAACGATTGCCGTGGCGCTCGCCGACACGGCCGGCGAAGTGCGGTACATGGGCGAGATCGTGAACACACCCGCGGCGATCGCGAAAGTGGTGACGCAACTCAAGCGCGGCACGGGACGGCTGGCGTTCTGCTATGAAGCCGGCCCTTGCGGCTACACAATTTGTCGACAGCTGAGGGAGCTCAAGCAGGACTGCCAGGTCGTGGCGCCGTCGCTGATTCCGAAGAAGCCGGGCGAGCGCGTGAAGACCGACCGGCGCGATGCCCTCAGCCTGGCGCGCCTGCATCGCGCCGGCGAATTGAGCCCCGTGTGGATTCCGGATGAGGCGCAGGAGGCACTGCGCGATCTGACCCGTGCGCGTGAAGGCATGAAGCATCTGCAACGCCAGGCCAAGCAACGGCTGTTGTCGTTTCTGTCGCGCCATGGCCATCGCTACTCGGGCCGCTCCAGATGGACGCAAGCGCACTGGCGCTGGCTGGAAGGCATCAAGTTCGCCCGGCCGGAGCAACAAATCGTGCTGCAGGAATATATCGACACGGTGCAGGCCTGTGGCAGCCGCGTGGCCAGCCTCGACCGCGAAGTCGAGACGGCTGCGCACGCCAGCCCGGTTTGGCCGGTGATCGAGGCGTTGATGGCGCTGCGCGGCATCAGTCTGCTCGCGGCTGTGACGGTGGTCGCGGAACTCGGCGATCTGGCACGGTTTGCCGGCCCGCCCCAACTGATGGCGTATCTGGGCCTGGTGCCCAGTGAACACTCCAGCGGCAAGCGTGAGCGCCGCGGCGGTATCACCAAGACCGGCAACGGCCATGTCCGGCGGGTACTCATCGAAGCCGCGTGGACCTATCGTCATGCCGCGCGAAAGACCGCGATCCTGCAGCGGCGCGCAGAGCGTACGCCCCCCGAGGTCCAGGAGATCGCCTGGTCGGCGCAAAAGCGGCTGTGTCAGCGGTTTCGAAACTTGATGGCACGCGGCAAGCTCAAGAACCAGGTCTGTACCGCTATTGCGCGCGAGCTCGTCGGCTTTATCTGGGCTATCGGGCAACACGTTGTCCCCCTTCAGCCGAGCTTAGCCCGCATGAGAGGGGTCGAGCACGCAACAGGATCTTTGGGCCAGGACCAGGCAACGGTGGGAGAACCCTCGCGCTTACACTAGGAGGCAACTGGAAACAGCACAACCCTCGAAACTAGATTGAGGCAGCTCCCCGACGTTTCGTTTGTCATGCGGTAATCAACCCGCGCATATCAGAATGATCAACCGTCGGATAACCGCCTCGTCCTGGCCCAAGCATCCTGTTGTTGACGACCGTCAAAGAAGCCGGTCTCGCATGGTCGTGAGCACGCAAGTGCCGCGCTCACGACCCATGCATAGCATGGAAAATCGACGACGCGTCAAGGGTTCGCTACGCCGGGCTCACGCCCGCCCTTGACCCGTCAAGCTTCGGAGAGCCGCCTATGGCACTTGACACGGTCCATACATATCAGTGTTGTGCTCGCCTCGCCGGGCATGTTTGACGAGTCGGTCGCCAAGTTCACCGCCCAAGTGGAGATGGCGACATGAAACCAGCGGCTTCCACGGATTCTCATCCGCATCGCATGCCGTTTCTGCAGGGACTTCTGCCCCTCGATCCTGCACAACCGCCGCACGACATCATTGCCGGGATAACGCTGGCGGCCCTTGGCATCCCTGAGGTAATGGGGTACACAAAGATCGCCGGTACGCCCACTGTCACGGGCCTCTATACGATGTCGCTGCCGCTAATCGTTTGCGGTCTTTGGTGCATCGCGTCAACTGGTGGTCGCAGCAGACTCCGCAACAGCCGCCATCCTCGCGGGCACGCTGACGGCCGTCGCCGCATTGGGTAGCAAGGAATATGTCGGCCTCACGAGTACAGTGGCCCTGGCGGTGGCCCTGATGCTCGTGATTGCGCGCATCTTTCGTTTGGGTTTTCTGGCCGACTTTCTTTCTCGCAGTGCCCTGATAGGCTTTCTGACGGGCGTGGGTGTTCAGGTCGCGGCGGGCGAACTCGCCGGGCTGATCGGGCTCACAAAGCAGGGGCATGACCCGGTCATGCAGGTGGTGTCCGTGTTTCAGCGCGTCGCCGAGGCGAATTAGTCGGACCTGCAAAATTGGGTTTTGTTCGTGGACGCCTCGGGGCGTTCATCAGGTGGCCTTGTACTTTTCGAACTCAGGCAGTTGTAGGAGGTGCGAGCAAGGTTCCT
>NZ_FCOG02000107.1 GCF_001544975.2 Caballeronia arationis
CCGCGAACCTCAACCGCGCGACGAATGTACCTTTCGTCCAGCGAAGCGAAAACGGATGAATGACTGCTGTGCCAACTTGTTCACTGTGCGATGTCACGGTGCGTGCCGCGCGCCAAGCCCCTGAAGTTCTTCGAGGGCGACACTTAGGCGGCATGTCCACTCAGTACTTCAAAGGCGTTGCCGTCCTAAGACTGCTGCTTGAAAAGCTGCTTTCTTTGCTTACTTTCTTTGCAGCAGCAAAGAAAGTAAGTCCCGCCCCGGACAGGGGCAGAGCAAATAGACCACTAAGAAATCAAGTTCCATAGAAGCGAAGACAACCCCAGACGGTGTTCAACCACGCGCCGCCCAGCAACAATTCACTTCCATGCATACCGCATCCCCACCCAGGCCCCTCTCGGTGCACCGAGCCCGAGGAACTGTTCATTGACCGGCTCCGCCCCATTGAACGTATGATTCGGTCCATTAAAGAAGTTCTCTCCAAGAATCCCGAACGTCGAATATTTTTTGTTGAGCAGATTCTTGACGGTAGCAAACACCTGCAACTGCTTCGTGACGTTGTACGTCGTATCGAGGTCGATCAGGAAATACCCCGAAATCGTGCCGTTCACATCCTGATTGTTCTCGTCGCCGCGAGCAAAAATGCTGCCCCGATAACTCAGGTTCGTGCCGATGTTCCACTTCGGCGTCGCCGCATAATCAAGCCTCACCTTCACCGTGTTCGCCGGAATGCCCGGAATGCGGTCGCCCGAATGCACCGTGATATTGCCGTCGGCATCCGCGCTCGAGTTGCTCCCGCTGCTCTCCGTCCACGTCGACCGATACGTGGCGTTCACATAGCTGTAGCTCGCCGCAATGCCGACCGGCCCATACTGCGTGCGCCCCGCAAGTTCCAGCCCCTGCCGCCGCGTCTTGCCGACGTTCTGGAAAAAGCCCAGCGTGCTCGCCGCGCCTTCGCTGCTCACGAACTGGATGTCGTCCGTGAGATTCGTGCTGTAGATGGCCGCGCTCCACGTCGTCGCGTTGCCGAGGCGCCCGCGTGCCCCCACTTCGAACGTCTTCGAGATCACCGGCTTTAGTTCCGGATCGGCGATGAAATCGTTCGGCAACGAACAGGGCGCCGCCGGGTCCGCGCACGCAAGCTCGATCGCCGTCGGCGAGCGCATGCCTTCGTTATACGTTGCGTAAGCCGTGAACGCAGGCGTCGGGTTCCAGTTGAATCCGATCGCGGGATTGAAGCGCGAGAACGTATGGTTCCCGTCGAGCAATGGTTGCACGCCGCTCTCGTCGCCGATCACCGCCTTCGACCAGTTGTAGCGCCCCGCGAGCGTCATCGACCACTGCTCGTTGAACGAGAACGTATTCTCGAAGTAGATGCCCCAGTTCTGATTGCGCGTCTTCGCATCGGTCTGCGGATTAAAGCCGCCGATGCCCACGGTCGCGCGCGTGTCGGTGAAGAACGCATCCTGCGACGCCTGCGTGAAGTGCGAATTCGCGAAGTCGCCGGCCGCGCCGAGAACCAGCTGGTTGTCGCGCCCGAAGAGCTTGTTGAGCAGCGTGAGCTGCAGGCTGCCGCCATAACTGTCGGTGACGATCACCGACTGGTCGTTCGTCGCCTGAAGCTCGTCGATGTCGCCGTCGTCCTCGACAGTGCCGAAGTCGTCGTTGACGTTGCTGCTCGTGTTCTTGTTGCGATAGTGGCGGTAGTACAGGTTGCCGGAAAGCTGGACGTTCGGGCTGAAGTAGTGATCGCCGGAAAGCGTCAGGTAGCCGACCTGGTTCTCGTTCGTGTCGGGGTACGTGTACGCCTGCTTGCGGTTGTCGAGGAACGATTTCGGGATCGTCTGGCTGCCGTCGAGCGTGTTGTCCGCGGCGCCCATCGAAAGCGAAATCGTGGTGTCGGCGTCGGTGTAGCGCAGCTTGCCGAATGCCTGGCGCAGCTTGCTCGCGTTGTGTTCCGCCCAGCCGTTATCGTTCGTGACGTTGGCGGTGAAGTAGTAGTCGAGGTTGCTGCCGATCACGCCACCTTGTTCGATCTGCGCGGTCTTGCGCCCGAACGAGCCGAAGCTCGCTTCGGCATTGCCGCCCGGATTGCTGCGGCCGTTCTTGGTCGTCACGACGACGGCGCCGCCCAGCGTGTTCAGGCCGAAGGTCGGATTCGATCCCGGCACGATCTGGATCATGTTGATCGCGGCCTGCGGAATCAGGTCCCAGTTGACCACGTCGCCGAACGGCTCGTTCACGCGCACGCCATCCAGAAACACCGAAATCCCTTGTGGCGTGCCGAGCAGCGGCGATGCCGTGAAGCCGCGATAGTTGATGTCGGTCTGCGAGCCGTTACCCTGCGCGTCGTTGATGTCGACGCTCACGACGTTGGCCGCGAAGTAATCGGAGATGGTCTGCGGATGCTGGGCCTCGATGTCGCGTCCGCGGATCGTCTGCACGTTCGCGGGCACTTTTTCGAGCGGCGTGCCGACTCCAAGCAGAGGCGTCGTGCCGATCACGACGATCGACGGTAGCGCCTCTGCCTGCACCGGTGCGGGGGCGGCTTCCGATGCCGCGGCGGGCGCGGAGGCCGCGGACGCTGCGGACGGCGCTTCGGCCTGTGCCCAGACGCCGACGGTGATACTCGCGAGTGCGCCCCCGAAGCAGAGCCGCAACGTGGCTCGGGGTTTGAACGGATGCGCTTGCCATGTCTTGCGCGTCATGCTCTTCATCGTCGTCTCCGAACTCTTGTTTTATGGGCTTGAGCCTTTGCTGTAAGCGTCGCATAAGATTTCGCCAGTGCCCCGGGAAGTTCTCCCGATCGCGCTGGGAAACGTTCCCAAACGAAGCTGCACGTACCCGAGAGAGGCGAGGCCCATGCGTACAATGCCTTCCGTGATGCCACCCGACCCCCTGCCGTTGCCCGCGAAACTCGCCGCGCCTCGCTCGATGGTGCGGCGCGATCTCGCGTTCGTCGTCGCGCTCACCGCGGTTGCGGGCGCGCTCTTCTCCATCTTCGATTTCAGCGAGCTCGCGTATCACTGGACACGCAGCGCCGAGCGCTTCCAGCTCGATGAGCTGCCTGGCACGCTCGTCGTGCTCGCAAGCGGTTGCGCGTGGTTAGCGTGGCGGCGATATCGCGAGTCGCAGCAGGAACTGGGACGCCGCCGGGCGCTGGAGGAAGAGGCCGAGCGGCTCCTCGCCGACAACCGGCGTCTCGCGATGCAGGGGCTCAATGCGCAGGAGACCGAGCGGCGGCATCTGGCGCGCGAACTGCACGACGAACTCGGCCAGTATCTGAATGCCATCTCGCTCGATGCCGGGCGCATCCGCGATTTGTCGGCGGAACGCGAGCCCGAGATTCACCGGCTGTCGCTCGCGCTGATGCAGAGTGCGAATCACGTGTACCGCGAGATCGGCGGAATGATCCGGCGCCTTCGGCCGATCGGCCTCGACGAATTCGGCCTGCCGACCGCTATCGAGCATTGCGTCGAAAGCTGGCGCGAGCGGCTGCCTCACGCGAGCTTCACGCTCGCCGTCGACGGCGATTTTTCCGGGCTCTCCGATGCGCTCAACATCACGCTGTACCGGCTGGTGCAGGAGGGATTGACCAACGTGTCGAAGTTCGCGCGCGATTCGCGCGTCGAGATCTATCTCGTGCGCGCGCCGGGCGGTGATGCGACTTCGGGCACGGGCGAGATCGTGGTCACGATGGCGGACGACGGTCCCGGCATGGACCTCGCGAAGCCGCGTCGCGGCCTGGGATTGATCGGCATGCGCGAGCGCGTCGAAGCGCTCGGCGGGGAATTCCACATCGCGAGCCAGCCCGGCGACGGCTTTCTCTTCTGCGCTCGCGTGTCAGCTCACGCAGGCGTGCCGGAGCCGAGCGGACCGAGCGAGCCGAACGAGGGCGCGTTGCCGGCGAATTCGGAGAGGTGAAGCCCGAGGCGGCTCGCCATTTGCGCGAGCTGCACGCCGTTGTCGGCGCCGAATTTCTGGCGGATCGTCGACTGATGGTTCGCCACCGTCTTCTGGCTCAGCCCGAGTTTCTCCGCAATGCTCGGCAGCGTATAGCCCTGTACAAGCAGACGCAGCACTTCGAACTCGCGTGCCGAGAGTTGTCGCCCGGGCGGCCCTTCCTGGAACGTCGTGCGCAATGCGAGCGCCTGCGACACATCCGCGCTCAGATAGCAGACGCGCCTGGCGACTGCGCGCACGGCTTCAACCAGCACATCGGGCGCGCTCGCCTTCGTCACATAGCCGCGCGCGCCGGCATCGAGCGCGCGGCGCACGAAGATCGCTTCCTCGTGGACGCTGAAGATGAGCACGTGCGCATCCGGCTCGCGCGCGAGCATGCGCCGCATCGCTTCGATACCGCTCGCGCCCGGCAACGCGAGATCCATCACGACAACATCCGGCCGAAGCGCGCAGAAGCGCTGATACGCTTCGGACGCGTTGCCGGCCTCGCCCGCGACGCGCACGTCGGGGCTCAGTTCGAGCAGACGCCGGTAGCCTTCGCGCACGACCGCGTGATCGTCGACCAGCAGGACGGAGATGTCGGCGGTGATCATGTTCGCGCTCCCTTGGGCGGATCGTCGGGTGCGGCGCTTTTCGACGTGAAGCGCCGCGAATTGGCATCGTTGCGAAAGATGACCGGTTGCTCGTTCGGCTCGCGCGCGGCTGCGGCGCGCACGACCTTGACGACGCTCTCGTGATGCGGTGACTTGTCGCAAACCGGGTCGGCGTTGGCCGGGTCTTGCGTGAGCAGATACGCCTGACAGCGGCAGCCGCCCAGATCGATGGTCTTCTCTTCGCAACTGCGGCACGGCTCCTTCATCCAGTCGAAGCCGCGAAAGCGGTTGAACGCATCGCTCTCGTACCAGATCTCGCGCAGAGGCAGGTCCTTCACGTTCGGGAACGTCAAACCCGGCAGCGAGCGCGCGGTGTGGCATGGCAATGCGGCGCCATCGGGCGCGACACCGAGGAACACCGAACCCCAGCCGTTCATGCAGCGCTTGGGGCGCCGCTCGAAGTAATCGGGCACGACGAAGAAAATCTTGCACCGGTCGCCGATCTCCCGGCGATAGCGCTCGACCACCGCTTCCGCTTCCTTCAGTTGCTCGGCGGTCGGCATCAGTTGCGCGCGGTTCGTGTGCGCCCAGCCGTAGTACTGCGTGTTAGCCAGTTCGAGATACTCGGCGCCCATCGCGAGCGCCATGTCGATGATCTTGTCGACGTGCGGCAGGTTGTAGCGATGCAGCACGCAATTGAGGACCATCGGAAAGTCGTGCGCCTTGATCGCCTGCGCGACGCGGTTCTTCAGGTCGAACGTGCGCGTGCTGGAGAGGAAGTCATTGAGCTCCTGCGTCGAGTCCTGGAACGACAACTGGATGTGATCGAGTCCCGCATCCTTGAGCGCGTCGAGCCGCTTGTCGGTCAGCCCGATGCCCGACGTGATCAGGTTCGTATAGAACCCGAGGCCGCGCGCAACGCCTACGAGTTCTTCCAGATCGTCGCGCATGAGTGGCTCGCCGCCCGAGAAGCCCAGTTGCGCCGCGCCGAGCGCGCGCGCCTCGCGCAGCACGTCGATCCATTGCTGCGTCGTGAGTTCGTTGCTGTGGTCCGCGTAGTTCACGGGGTTGTAGCAGAACACGCAATGCAGCGGGCAGCGGTAGGTCAGTTCGGCGAGCAGCCACAGCGGCGGCGCAATTGCCGCCGGCTTTGCTTCGGTCATCGGTTGCGAGAGATCGGTCATGCTCTTACTCCAGCCAGCCGCGCGATTGCGCGCCGGCGACGAACGCGCGCACGTCGGCATCAAGCCCGGTCGTGTTGAACGCCTGTTCGAGATCGGCGACGAGCGCGGGCAGGTCGCGGGTGCCGTCGCAGCGCAGAAGGATCTGCGCTGCGCTCTGGTTCAGCTTCACCATGCCTTCCGGGTAGAGCAGGACGTGCGCGTCCTGCGCCGGTTCCCACTGCAGGCGGAACAGCTTCTTTAGCTTCGGGCGATGCGCTTCGTCGTTCATTGCGGGAACGCCTTTTCGATGGAATCGAGCATGGTCCAGAGGATGTCGAGCTTGAACTGCAGGATTTCGAGCGCACGCTCCTGCTGTTCGCGCCGCGTGAAATGATCGAGCGTCACTTCGAGTCCATGTTCGACATCGCGCTGCGCGAGCGAGATGCGCGAGCGGAAGTAGGCGAGGCCGACCGGCTCGATCCACGGATAGTGCTCGGGCCAGGTCGCGAGCCGGTCCTTGTGGATTTGCGGCGCGAACATCTCCGTGAGCGACGAACACACCGCTTCCTGCCACGGCGCACGGCGCGCGAAGTTCACGTAGGCATCGACGGCGAAGCGCACGCCCGGCGTCACGTGTTCGAGCGACCAGAGTTCGTCACGCGTGAGACCGACCGCATCGCCGAGCCGCGCCCAGGCTTCGATGCCGCCCTCGTTGTCGCCATAGCCGTCGTGATCGAGAATGCGCAGCACCCAGCGGCGACGCGTCTCGCGATCGGGGCAGTTCGAGATGACGGCGCCATCCTTCAGCGGAATGTTGATCTGATAGTAGAAGCGGTTCGCGACCCAGCCGCGGATCTGTTCGCGCGAACAGCCGCCGCTATTCATCTTCACATTGAACGGATGATGAATGTGGTACGCCGTGCCTTTAGCGCGCAATTGCGCTTCGAATTCCTCGCGGGTCCAGGCGGCTTGTGTCTCTTTCTGCATCGATGATTCTCCGTGCCTGTTCATAATTCGAACGTCATGCCGTCGCTCGCGACCTCGATGCCGTGTTCGGCGAGGATGCGCCGTTCGGGGCCGTCCTCGACGAGTATCGGGTTCGTGTTGTTGATATGGATGAGCACTTTGCGCGCGCCCGGTCGGTCGATCGAATCGAGCACTTCGATCATGCCGCCCGCGCCCGATTGCGCGAGGTGTCCCATGTCCGCGCCCGTCTTCTTGGACAGACCGAGGCGGATCATTTCGTCGTCGGTCCAGAGCGTGCCGTCGACGAGGATCAGGTCCGCGTTCGACATTGCCTCGTACACGTGCGGCTCGATGGCGCCGAGGCCGGGCGCATAGAAGACGCGTTTGTTCGAGACGGTATCGGTGAAGATGAGGCCGATGTTGTCGCCGCGTTCGGGCGCTTCGCGATGCGGCGAGTAGGGCGGGGCCTTGCTCGTGAGCGGCAGGGCGTCGATGCGCACGTTTGGCAGCGCCGGCACCGAGAGCGCTTCCTTGTCGAGCGCGATGCGATGGCGTTCGACGCCGCAGTAATGCGAGAGGATCGACGTGATGGGGAAGCCGGTCGAGAGGTCTTGCCACACGGGATCGGTCACGTAGAGCGGCAGCGGCGTGTCGCGTTCGCGCAGCATCAGGAGGCCGGTGACGTGATCGATTTGCGCGTCGATTGCCAGAACGGCGGCGATGCCCGAATCGCGCGGGCGGCGCGCGGGTTGCAGTTCAGGGTTCGCGGCGATCTGCGCGAGGATGTCGGGGGAGGCGTTCACGAGTAGCCAGTCGTGGCCGGTTTCGCTGATCGCGATGGAGGATTGCGTGTGCGGAGTCGCCCGCAGCGTGCGTTTGCGCACGCCGTCGCAGTTGCGGCAGTTGCAGTTCCACTGCGGGAAGCCGCCGCCGGCGGATGAGCCGAGCACTTTGATCTTCATTCAGACATGTCCTTGGTTTGGGTTGGGTTTAACGCCGTTTGATGCGCTTGTGCTCCCATGGAACTTGCCTTCTTATCGGTCTATTAGCCCTGCCCCGGACAGGGGCAGGGCTAATAGACCACAAAGAATGGAAGTTCCATAGAAGCCCGGAAACATCAAACGGTGTCCAAAAAGCGCCAGCAAAAAAATCACGTCCACATGCGCCGCAAGAGCCCATCACGATCGATCACCTGGTGTTTCATAGCCCCAGCAAAATGCAACAGAATCAGCGCGATCATCACCCATGCAATCACGCCGTGTGCGGTAAAGAAAGCCTCCCGCAAATGCGGATCGTCGCGTCCCCATTGCGGCAGCGACAACCCCCAGAACTTCGTCCCGTACTTGTTGAAGGACGATCCCAGATACCCGGTCAACGGCATCGCGACCATGCCGACATATAAAAGAGCCTGCGTGGTGCTCGCGGCGGCGCGTTGCCACGCTCCCATCGGCGGCAGAGGCGGACGACCGTAAGCCATGCGTACCATGATGCGGATCAGCACCAGCAGGAAAACCGTCATCCCCAACGACTTGTGGAAGTTGATTACCGTCGACTTGAACGGCAGTCCCTTCGGCAAGCCCACCATATACAGTCCGATGCCAAGCATCGCAATGATGCAAAGCGCGATCAGCCAGTGCAGCACGACAAGCGGCCGGGCAAAGCGCTGCACGTGAGCGCCCGCCCGTTTATCCGTTTCGCGCGTCGCACCGGGCGATTGCGCAGTGTCCATATCGAGACTCCTCGTCGAATGCCGCAGATTTCGCCAGCGCTCGCGCGCACGCTCTCATCCTCATCTGACGCTCGTTCCATTCTTATCGCGTGAGAACGATTACGCGATCAGCAATTCCCCTCGTCCGTCCACCGCCAGGTCGCCGGCATGACGCCGCGGCGGCACGCGCGGATCGAGCGCGGAAAACGGCGCGATCTCCCGCGCAAGCGACCGCACGAACAGTGACCAGAAGACCTGGAAGCCGTGGCCGCCTTCGGTAAAGGTCGGCGGCAGGCGCCCGGGATCGCGCATCAGCAGGAGTGTGCCGCGCCGCATGCCATAGCCGTAGTGTGCGCCGACGCGCCCCGCGATGCAGACCGTCCCCGCGATAAGGCGCGACGCCGCAAAATCGCCCGCGTCCCCGCCGACCAGCACGAGCCCGCGACGCATCCGGTCCGCAAGACGGGCGCCAGCGTTGCCGTGGATCGTAAGCGTGCCGCCCGTCATGCCTTCCATGTCGCCCGGGAGCGCGCCGGCGGCGAAGTCGCCCGCGCGGCCGGTGACGGTCAGCCGTCCGCCGCTCATCTCGCAGCCTGCGAAACGCCCCGCGTCGCCCGCGATCCGCAACTCGCCGCCCGTCATGCGCAAGCCCGCGTAGTCGCCCGCCGCGCCGTTCACCGCGAGTCGCCCCTCGCTCATGTTCGCGCCGAGCCGGTCGATCCGGCGCGCATCGCCTTCGATGACGAGCGCCGGCGCCTCGCCATCCTCGCGCGCAACGTCGAACAGGTCGCCGAGCGCGAGAGCCTCATTGCCCGCACGCAGTTCGATCCGCGCGATTTCGTCGACCGAAAGCGCCGACAACGCCGCAGGCTGTAAATTCGACCCGTCGATGCGCGTGTCCAGTGTAGTTTTTACGCTCAGCGTGATCGTGCTCATCCGCGCGCTCCGCCGATGCCCGCAGCGAGTTCGCGCAGGCGAAAGTGGTAAGGCCCGAGCTTGCCGCCGTAATTGCCCGCCGAGATGCGCAGCACGCCCTTTGCACGTCCGAGTTCGCACGCGGCCGACATGCCCGCCGTCATCGCGGCGCCGACATCGGCATCCGTCAATCCGTCGATCACGATTTCCAGCACGCACGCGACGTCCGGCGTGAGTTCGCTCTTGCGTGACAGGCCGATCAGCGTCGGACAGAACGCGTCATTGGTCGAGGCGGTCGCGCCTGCGTACTTCGAACCGATCTTCGATCCCGAGCGCACGACGCCACCCGGAAACGGCGTGATGACGTTCGGCAGCCGGTGCATCGCGGCCACGGCGGCTTCGGCAGCGGCGAGCGCCGAGTCGATGTCGCGCGCGAGAAAAAGCAGGTTGCCGCCGCCGACCGCCTTCACCGTAACCGTGCTTTCTTCGCAGACGAACTCGCCGTCCATCACCGGCACGCGCCAGTAACGCGTCCCGTCGAGCATCTTCGAGATCTGCCAGCCGTCGCCGAAAAAACGCAGGCCGCTGCCGAGCGGCGCGTTGTCGGAGAGCGGCGCGCGGCTCGTCGCCGGGTCGATGCCGCTGTAGACCGCGGTCGTCGGACAGGTGAGCACGCACTGGCCGACGCGCCGTCCGATCTGCTTCGCCAGTTCCTTCGACGACACCGCGAACATCAGCACCGAAATGCCCGGCCGGCCGTCGGGCGTCTCGCTCGCGGCGAGGTCGCGTTCGATACCCGCCTCGCAGCCGCAGTCGATCACTGAGGTCGCGAAGCCCGTGAGCGACAGCGCTGCGTTGCGCGCCCACGCCGGCGTATGCGCGGTGATGACGAGGCGTGTCGCCTTCATCGGGAAGGCTTCCGCGAAGGTGTCGTCGATGAGCGTGTCGTTGATTTGCATGGCGCTCACGCGTGGTCGAAACACGCAACCGGCAACAGGCGCCCGCCTCGGCAGCAGGCGCAGATTTCGTCGTCGCTGATGGCGGCGTGCGCGAAGTTGCCCGAGAGGTTTACTTCACTGAACGCGCGCAGGGTCTTCTCGATGCCGCGGTCGAACTCGGGCGAAACGAAGTGGATGCCGCCCGTGGGCGCGGCGACCAGCGTGCCGTCCTCCGCGACGAGTTGCCCGTCCTTGAACACATAGGCCGGCGACGTGAACATGCGCTCGCGATCCGGCTCGTCGCGATAGACGGCGATATCAGCCGCCGCGCCCGCGCCGAGATGGCCGCGATCCTTCAACCCGAGCAGGCGCGCCGGTCCCGCGCGCGTAATGACCGCGATCTCGTACAGCGAGAACTCGCGCTTGAGGTCCGGCAGCGCGCTCGCAACCTTCGCTTCCGGATGCAAACGGTCGAGCTGTTCGTCGCGGAAAGACTTGTCCATCAGAAGGCGGATCAGATGCGGATAGCTCGTGAACGGGCCGCCGTTCGGATGGTCGGTCGTCATGGAAACGCGCCACGGGTCGTCGACGAGCAGGAAAATCTCCAGTCCGATGATCCATTGCAGCGCGTTCACGTAGCTCTGTTCGCGATAGCGGAACGGCACGATGCCGCAGCCCGCGTCGCATTCGATATCGCCGACGATCCACTTGCGCGGGTTCGCGAGCGGCGCGTTCCTGAACTGCATCATAGTGTCGCCGGATGCGGTGACCGTCTGCCCGAAGATGATCTGGCCGACGTCGATCGAGACATTCGGCCGCGCGTTCACAGCCTCCGCGATGGCGCGCGCGCCCGACGAAAACTTGCGCGGGCCTTCCGTGCCGTAGCTGTGGAACTGGATGTGCGTGAGGTGGATCGGCAGGCCGTCGGCGGCGTCCATCGTCGCGATCGTCGAGTCGATGTTGCCCGGCACGCCGAGGTTGCTCGCGTGGACGTGCAGCGGATGCGGCACGCGCAGTTCGGTCAGCGCGCGCGTGAGCGTGGCGAGCACCTCGCGTGGCGTGATGCCGTAGTGGACGTGCCCTTCGTCCACGTTCAGCGAGCGCTGATTGAACTTGAACGCCGAGATGCCGCCCGGATTCACCACCTTCACGCCGAGCGCCTTGCTCGCGTGGATCGTCCAGCCGATGTAGTCGCGCAGTCGCTCGAAGTCGTCGCGCGCGGCGAGCATCTGCAGGAACAGCTCGTCGTTGCCCATCATCACGTAGGCGCCGTGATCGATGATCGGCGTGTCGCCCATTTCGAGGTGCGTGTGGCGCGCGTTGGACGGCATCATCGCGGGCTCGAAGGCGGCCGTGTAGCCCATCTCGGCGTAGCGGTAGCCGGTCGCGAGCGTGCCCGGCGTGCAGACGCCGCATGACGGCAAGCGCAGATACTTGCCGTCCGGATCCGGCGCGGTAAAGGGCGCGGCGTCGGCGCGATGGTCTTCGGGCAGCAAAAGGCGCGAGAGGTTCGTCTTCCCGCCGCCGATATGCGAATGCAGGTCGATGCCGCCCGCCATCACGACCATGCCGGAAGCATCGTAATCGTGATCGACGGGTGCATTGGCGGCGCCATCGACGATCCGTCCGTCGCGGAAGTACACGTCGCGGCGCTCGCCGTTCACGCCGTTCGCGGGATCGTAGACGACGCCTCCCCGAAGCCGCGCGAGGCTCATGGACGGCTCCTTTGCGCGAGCTGTTGCGCGATGTCGGCGACGGTCGGCAGCGATGCACCGCGCGCGGCCTGAAGCGGCGCGACGACCGTCGCGTCGATGCGAAAGAGATGTCCGCCGCTGTCGATGCCAGGCGTTGCCACCGGAATGAAGACCGTGGGCGCGCTGCGCTTGCCGAGCGCATCGGCGAGCGCCGGATGCCCGAGCACGACGGCGGGCACGTCGTCCGCGAGCGACGCGGGCAGCGGCTCCGGACCGAAGCTCGCGATCCACAGGAGCGCATCGGCTTCGCCATCGGCGAGCAACGCTTCCGTGCGATAGCGATAAGGATCGTGATCGAGCGGCGCGGTCATCGAGACGTGCGTGCGCAGCGGAAAGCCCGACAGCCACGTGATCGCCTGGTTGACGGAGAGCGCGCCGTCGTCGCCGCCGAGCGCGAGGCCGCCAGCGCGCGTCGTGCGATTCACAGCCTTCACGATGCGGTTGAGCGCTTCGATCAGAAGCGCCGCGTGCGGCTGCGGCAACGCAGCGGGCTCGTAGACGAACACCGTATAGCGCGCGGCGGCAACCCGGTCGGCGAGCGCGGACAAGTCGCGCTCCGCGATGCCGCGTCCTTCGAGCAGCGCCGACCATTGCGCGAGCAGGTCGAACGGATCGGCGTCCGGGAGGATCGAATCGGTGCTGATATGGGGCAGCGCGGCCACGGCCGGATCGACGGGACACGCGATGAAACTCACCGTCACCTCGCGTTCGATTCCGCCCAACGCGCGCTCGTAGAAGCGCGGATAACGCAGCGCGGGTTCGCAGGCGAACACGACCATGAGATCGGCGCGCGATCTTACTTCGGACAGCGTCGTGAAGAACGAGCCGCGATCCTGCAGCGCGAGCGTCGAAGCGGCGAGCGCGTCGCCGTGCAGATGGTCGAGCACCGCGCCCGCGTGGGCCGCGAGTTCATACAGTGCGCGGGCGCCGGCTACGTCGGTCGCGAGGCCGCCGAAGAGCGGCCGGCGTGCGCGCGACAGGATCTCCCCGGCGCGAGCGAGCGCCGACTCGGGATCGGTGGCCACGCCGTCGATCGTCGGCGTGCACGAGGCATCTGCGGCGCCGAAGCGCGCAATCGAGCGCGCAAGACGCGGGCAGTCGGTGTTCGATGCGGCGAGGCTGTCGTCGCCGCGCAAGTCTAACGAGATGTCGTCGCATAGCAGCGGGCAAAACGGGCAGGTCCAGTCGCCTGTGGCCGCGCGTTTGGCCGCGTTGGCGGCCGGGTCGGACTGCGCAGGCGACGATGAAGGTGACGGCGCAGGCGCGACGTGGGCGCCCGGCTGGCCGGCACTCGAAGTATTGGGAGACGGATCGTGCATGGCGCCCCTTTGAGCAAGGTCCATGCCGGTTTTGCATGGCGCGCCCGCGCTGCGCTTGCGTGCCCCCGGTGCTTCGACGCCCGGGATCGATGCATGCCGCGTCCTTCGACCGGACCGCGAGCGGACAATCGCATTGGCCGAACATAATGTGCGTCCTTCTGGAACACAGTGTCACCCGGCGAACACTTACAGCAACAGCGCCTTGCAGACGGATGACAGCAGGCCGATGCCTATGACGCGCCGCACCACATGGCACGGATATTGTGTGAGCCGTTCACAATCGACAACCGGCATCACCTGCGACGGGTCTCTCATTTTGACCAAAATCTTTGTTTTCGAATATCTGACGGGCGGCGGCATCGACCCGCAAGTCGCGGGCGCTGGCAGCCTCGCGGATCTGAGTGCGCTGATCGTCGAGGGCCGCGTGATGCGCGATGCGCTCGTCGCCGATCTGCGCGAAGTGGAGGGCGTGCAGGTTTCGTACGCGAGTTCGCGCTTCGAATCGGCCGGCGCGGACGCGGGCGCGGTGCGCCACGTCGCCGAGCCCGGCGAGCCGATGACGCGCTTCGTCGCGCGCATCGCGCGCGAGCACGACTACGCGTGGATCGTCGCGCCGGAATGCGACGGCCTGTTGCTGCGGCTCTACGATGCGGTCGGCGCGTCGCGCTGGCTCGGCTGCTCGAAGGAGTCGATTCGCGTGACATCGAGCAAGAGCGCGACGGCGGCGTGCCTGGCTGCGCGCGGCATCGTCACGACGCCCGCGCTCGAACCGTATGCGGCTACGGCTGTCGACGGCGGCAAGTGGGTCGTCAAGCCCGACGACGGCGCCGGCGGCCTCGACACCTATGTTTTCGACGATCTCGGCCACGCCGTTGCGGAATACGAGGCACGCGCGGAGGCGGGCCGCAATCCGGTGCTCCAGCAATGGATTGACGGCGAGCCGCTCAGCCTGTCGCTCCTGTGCGGCGAGCGCGGAGCGACGCTTCTGTCGATCAACCGCCAGCGCATCGGCTTGCCCGACGCCGCCGCCGAGGGCCGCAACGAACGCGTCGTCGAGTTCAGCGGCGTGGACATCGACCGCATCGACCGGCGCGGCGTGCAGGGACGCACGCTCGACGCGCTCGCACAGCGCGTCGTCGCGGCGCTGCCGGGATTGCGGGGCTTCGCCGGCATCGACCTCGTGTGGCATCGCGAGCGCGGCCCGGTCGTGATCGAAGTGAACCCGCGCCTGACGGTCGCATACGCGGGACAGTCGCGGGTCCAGAAGCACAACCTCGCGCGCGACTTGCTCGCGGCGCACGGCGTCGCCGGCTTCGAGGCCGACGCGCAACCGCGCTTTCGCGCGTTCGGAGGGCTCTCGTGAACGCCTCGGACGCACCGGTCTTCGGCTGGGACGTCGGCGGCGCGCATGTCAAGGTGTCGATGGCGAGCCGCGCGGGCATCCTCGCCGATGTCGCGCAATGGGCGTGTCCGCTGTGGCAGGGGCTCGCGCATCTGGAACGCGCGATCGATGCCGTGTTCGAGCGCTGGCCCGCCGCGGGCGATGCCGCCGCGCGCCACGCGGTCACGATGACGGGCGAAATGGTCGATCTCTTCGCGAACCGCGCCGAAGGCGTGCGCGTGCTCGCGAGCGTGCTCGCTCTGCGGCTCGGGCCGCGCACGCTGTTCTACGCGGGCGCGGCGGGCTGGCTCGCGCGTTCCGCATGTGCGGACGGCTGGCGCAAGGTGGCGTCGGCGAACTGGCACGCGAGCGCGCAATGGGTCGCGACCCGCGTTTCCGATGCGCTCTTCATCGACATCGGCAGCACGACGACGGACATCGTGCCGATCGTCGGCGGCCAGGTCGCGGCGCGCGGCTCGACCGATGCCGAGCGGCTCGTCGCGGGCGAACTGGTGTATCAGGGCGTGGTGCGCACGCCGCTCTGCGGGATCGCGCATCGCATCGCGTTTCGCGGCGAGACGACGAGCGTGATGAACGAATGGTTCGCGACGAGCGCAGATATCTATCGTCTGACGGACGAACTGTGGCCGCCGCACGACCAGCATCCGAGCGCCGACAACGGCCCGAAGACGAAGCCCGCGAGCCGTGCGCGCATGGCCCGCATGATCGGCCGCGATGCCGCCGATGGGAGCGACGCCGACTGGCGCCGTTTCGCCGACGAGTGGCGCCGCGAGCAGATGCGCGCGATCGAGGCGAGCCTCGCGCGCGTGTGCTCGGCGCATCCGGAACTGGCGGCGGCACCGATCGTCGGGGCGGGATGCGGGCGTTTTCTGGCAGCGGCGCTGGCGCGGCAGGACGCGCGCAGCTACGTCGACTTTGCGATGCTGGCGGGCGCTGCCCGAGGCGCCGCGGGCGAAACCGCCGAGCTCGGCGAATGGGCCGCGACGTGTGCGCCGAGCGTGGCCGTCGGATTGCTGGCAGCTTTGGCGACCTCGAAGGAAGAGCCGCGCGCGGGCAGAGAGGGAGAATCGAAGGCGGCGTGAAAACGGGAACGTTTCCCGGTGCAGATGGCCGTGCGCGCAGCGGAAAAGGCGTACGCGACGGCTGCGGGGAAACGACAATCGGGAAACGACGGCGGACGGCGACGGACAGGGTGCGCGAACCATCGGATGGCACGACGGGCGCGGCATCGAAGCAGTCACGACAAAGCGAGGACACACGTCATGTGGGTGGTGAAAATCGGGGGAAGCCTGAGTCACGACCCGGCGCTGCGCGAATGGCTCACGCAGCTTTGGGAAGTAGGAGGCGGGCGCGTCGTGATCGTGCCGGGCGGCGCCGATTTCGCGGACGCCGTTCGCCAGTACCAGCTCGACTGGCGGGTCGACGATCTCGTCGCGCACAACATGTGTTTGCTCGCGATGGCGCAGTACGCGATCCTGATGCAGGGCATCCTTCCGGAACTCGTGCTGGCGTCGAGCGAAGAACGGATCCGCAGCGCACTGCGCGACGGCCGCGTCGCGGTGTGGGTGCCGACCGGCCTGATGCGCATCGCGCCGGATACGACCACCAACTGGGACACCACGTCCGACAGTCTCGCGGCGATTCTCTCGACGTCGCTCAACGCCGAGCGTCTGATGGTCGTGAAGTCATGCCCCGTCGATGCGAGCGCGCCGCTCGAAACGCTTGCGGCGAGCGGCGTCGTGGACGCGCGTTTCGTCGGCCATGTGAAGGACGCGAACTACGTCGTCGAGATGTTCAACAAGGGTGACCTGGCGGTCATGCGCGACCGCCTGCTGAACGTGCCGGTGGTCTGAAGCGGCGGCTGGCACCGCCTTACGCGACGCCCGCCGCCTGCTCCGCGTGATGCAGCGCGTCGGCCAGTTGCGCGACGCGCTTCGGATCGAGCCTTCCCGCGCGTCCTTCCGCTTCGTCGCAGAGCGCCGTCCGGAAGCCCGCGATATCCGGCCCGAGCGCGCGAATCTGCGCGAGCTGCGCCATGCCGAGCGATCCCGCCACGCACGTCATCGATCCGCGCGCACCGGCCGCGCACAGGCAGCGCGAGAGCGTCGGCCCATCGACACAATCGAAGAGCGTGCGGCCGTCCTTGCTCGCCGTGTCGAAGACGATGCCCGCAAAGCCGAGGCCTCCCGCGAACGCCGCGAGTTCTTCGTCCGCGCCGTCGTCCGAGAGCAGCACCGGCACGACCGAGGCGGGCAGGCTCGCGAGCAGCGTGAGACAGCGTGCCGCATCCGGCCCCGGCGTCACGCCGACCTTCACGTAGTCCACGCCCGCATTGCTCACGTCGATCACGCGCGCGGCGATTTCGTCGAAGGCGCCGGTCGGCAGGTCGCCGATGGTCGCGCTGATCGGCTTCACCGGATAGTGCGAGCGCAGATCGCGCACGATGCGCGCGATCTCGTCGACGGCCACGCCGCCGAGCGAGCCCGCGCCCGGTTCCTTCAGATCGATCAGTGCGGCGCCGGCATGCGCGGCGTCCAGCGCTTCAGCGGACGAGCGCACGCTCGCGAGCAAGGCGGTCATGGGTATCTCCGTTACTGCTGGTGGGATGAAGTGCTGATGCCTGAGTTCGAGCTTCGATGTCGCGCGACCGCTTCCTTCAGCCAGTTCCACGCGATGCGCTCTGCGTCGCCGGCGGTCTTGTCGATGGCAATCTGAAGATAGGCCATCTCGCTGTCCACCTTGTCGGCGGGAAGCATGAAAAGCCGGCTCACGAGAATTGCGCCTTCCACGACGGCGTTCTGCGCGCGATTGAAGCCGGCAAACGGGGCGTGCGTCTCGCGATGCACGCACTTCATTCTCAGCACGGGACGCTCGTCGTCGTCGCGCACTTCGTCGAGGCGCAGTTCCATGTGCGCAAGCGATCCGTCGAGCCTCACGCTTTCGACGCGGCTCGCGGGCAACGTCGGCCAGTCGCGCTGCACGCCCGTCACGCAGCCCGCGAAGACGCGCACGTCGGTCGTGAGATTGATCACGGCAGCGCGCGTGGCGAGGACATTGTCGAGCGTCGTCGAGGGACGGAAAGGCGCGAGGATCGCGATGTCGTCCTCGAAGCGCACGCCCATCGGCGCAATGTGAGGCCGGCCATCGCGCGCCGCGGTCGTGACGATCGTTTCGAAGATCATGGCGGGGAACGCTGGTCGTAACGGCAGGCTTTGAGCCGGCAGGTTGGACTACGGATGAAACGATCCCGCACGAGAGCCGCTCATCGCGGCCAGTGCGGGATTAACGGGTGGCGATATACATCGTGATTTCAAAACCAAAACGCATATCGGTGAAGCTAGGGGTAGTCCATTGCATACACGTTCCTCCTCGTTGGTGGTTCAACCGATGCCTTTGCGCTTCGTCGATTGCTCGCCGGAACGCGCGGGCGACGTTCACTACGCAAGCCCCATGCCAATTCGACGGCGAGTGATGGCGAATGGAACGGGCGCACGTTTTCGACGATGACTGTCGCGGAAACGCAGCAAAGTGTTCCATTCGCATCATAGGCAATAACCCGCGGTAAAAGGATCGTTTAAGGCCGCACAAGAAATTCGTGAATTCCCTTCGAGAGAGGCCGCGCCTACTCTGCAGTCTCAGCAGGCAGAAGCAGGTTCGGCCGGCCAACCACCGCCAACACTCTCGAGGAACCGCAATGAACGACTTCAGCAAAGCCGCCGTCGAGGCGGTCCGCAATCCGCAGGATCCGCGTTCGCGCTATGCGGCAGGTGTCATGAAGTATCGCGAGATGGGCTACTGGCAGCCCGACTACACGCCGAAGGACACCGACGTCATCGCGCTCTTTCGCATCACGCCGCAGCCGGGCGTCGAGCCGGAGGAAGCGGCGGCAGCGGTGGCGGGCGAATCGTCGACGGCGACGTGGACCGTCGTCTGGACCGACCGGCTTACCGCCTGCGACATGTATCGCGCGAAGGCGTATCGCGTGGAGCCGGTGCCCGCGTCGGCGACGGGCGAGCCGCAGTTCTTCGCGTACATCGCTTATGAACTCGATCTCTTCGAGGAAGGCTCGGTTGCCAACCTGACGGCATCGATCATCGGCAACGTGTTCGGGTTCAAGCCGTTGAAGGCGTTGCGGCTGGAGGACATGCGCATACCGGTTGCATACTTGAAGACGTTTCAGGGCCCGCCGACGGGGATCATCGTCGAGCGCGAACGGCTCGACAAGTACGGACGGCCGCTGCTTGGAGCGACGGTCAAGCCGAAGCTCGGTCTTTCGGGAAAGAACTACGGACGGGTGGTGTACGAGGGATTGAAGGGCGGCCTCGACTTTCTGAAGGACGACGAGAACATCAACTCGCAGGCGTTCATGCACTGGCGCGACCGGTATCTCTTTTCGATGGAGGCGGTGAACCGCGCGCAGGCCGAGACTGGCGAAGTGAAGGGTCACTATCTGAACGTGACGGCTGGCACGATGGAGGACATGTACGAACGCGCCGAGTTCGCGAAGGAACTGGGCTCGTGCATCGTGATGATCGACCTCGTGATCGGCTGGACGGCGATCCAGTCGATGTCGAAGTGGGCGCGCAGGAACGACATGATCCTGCATCTGCATCGTGCGGGGCACGGCACTTATACGCGGCAGCGTAACCATGGCATTTCGTTTCGTGTGATCGCGAAGTGGCTGCGCATGGCGGGCGTCGATCATGCACATGCGGGTACCGCCGTTGGCAAGCTGGAAGGCGATCCGCTTTCGGTGCAGGGCTACTACAACGTGTGCCGCGAGGCGCGCAACGATGTTGATCTGTCGCGCGGACTTTTCTTCGATCAGCCGTGGGCCGGACTGCGCAAGGTGATGCCGGTGGCATCGGGCGGCATTCATGCGGGGCAAATGCATCAGCTGATCGACCTCTTTGGCGACGACTGCATCCTGCAGTTCGGCGGCGGAACGATCGGGCATCCAGGCGGGATTCAGGCCGGTGCAGTGGCCAACCGCGTTGCCCTTGAGGCCATCGTCAAGGCGCGTAACGAAGGACGCGATATCGCTCGGGAGGGCCCCGAGTTGCTCGAGGCCGCCGCGCGGTGGTGCTCGCCGCTCAAGCAGGCGCTCGATACCTGGCGCGATGTGACCTTCAACTATGCGTCTACCGACACGCCGGACTTTGCTGTTACTCCTACAGCGGTCTAGGTCGCTGGCGCTTTTTTTTACACCGGTTTGATGTTTGCTGCGCTTTCATGGAACTTGATTTCTTAGTGGTCTATTAGCTCTGCCGCTGTCCGGGGCGGGACTTACTTTCTTTGCTGCTGCAAAGAAAGTAAGCAAAGAAAGCAGCTTTTTTAGGCAGCAGTCACCGCACGTCAACGCACTAGCAATACCGAGTGGCGCAGCGCCTAAGTGTCGCCCTCAAAAGACCGAGGGGCTTGGTGCGCGGCACGCACTGTGTCATCGCGCAGTGAACGAGTTGGCACAGCAGTCATTCATCCGTTTTCGCTTCGCTGGACGAGAGGT
>NZ_FCOG02000357.1 GCF_001544975.2 Caballeronia arationis
TTCGCCGGTCCCGAACGATCCAAAGCCGATCAGCTGAACGGTGTCTCCCGCGGCCACCGTTTTCGAAATCGTCTCAAATACCGCATTGATCGCATCTTCAGCGGCGATCTTGCTCGTACCCGACGCCGACGCCACAGCGTCAATCAGTTCCTGCTTGTTCATTGAATCCCTTCCTCTCAGAAAAAAACGAACGCGATCTTAGCGAATCGCTACGAAACCACAAAAAACGCCGGTCCTACAGGGCGGCATCGGTCGCATCGAGGTCGAAGAAATCCGAGGTCGTGCTATGTGCAGCGAGCAGCTCAGGCAAATCGCCATTCCGAACCTTGGCCAGGGTGTCCGGCGACAGCCAGATTTCTTCCATCGCGTCGATGCCTTCCTCGATCAGCCGCTGCAGGAAGAACGACTGCTTGCGCCCTGTGGCCTCTGCCAGTACGCGCAACCGCTGTTCGATGACGGGATCGATGCGCACTGCCACGACCCGCAATTTGTTCTCTGCCGATCTTCTCATCTGTTCGCTCCTTTTGGCCGTCGGCGCGACTGCAACGCCAACTGGCCGTGGACCGCGCCGCTCCGCAGCGCCATCCGATCATTATCTACGGGCCACCTTTCACTCTCGCCGTTTTGACTGCCGCTGCCTTTCGGGCGGCTCGCCTGGCTGGCGGACTGGCTTCAGCGGTGGGCACACGTCGCGTAGACGGCCGCGCCGTTGTGCGCAGCGCCTTCAACTGTTCTTGGAGTGACTTCTGTGCCACTTCGAGCGCGGCGAGCTTGCCCTGGAGCACGCCGGTCTTATGGCGCGCGTCGCCCTGCTGCTCCTGCAGCGCTTCGACGGTGCGACGATGCTCGGCCTCTCGCTTGTCTGCCCGCTTGGCCGCCTCGGCCAATTCTTTCTGAGCCTGTGCTGTGGCGCTGCGTTCCCGATCGATCTCTAGTAGTGCACGCTTTTCAGATGCGCGTAAGCGCTCCTCGGCACGGCCGGCGGTCTCACGGAGCTTATCCAGATCACGCGAGAAGGTGTGGCGCACCGTCTCGAGTTCTCGCTCGCGCACGAGCGCCTCTTCACCGAGACGCTTGATCTCCGCCTCCAGCGCTCTACGTGTGGCGGCCTCCTCGGCCCGCTCCCGCTCCAGCTCCCGGATCTCGACCTGGGCCGCCAGCAACGCCGCGGTGCGCTGCTCGAGCGCCGTCTCGGTCCGACCCAACTCCTCACGCGCCGCGACCACTTTCTGTCCCGCCTCTGCGCGCTGCGCTTCGACCTCGTCGCGCAGCGCAGTCAGTTCAGCCTGCGCGGAGGTCGCCGCCCGGGTCCACAGGGTCCCGATCATCTCGCCTGCGGCGTCGCTCAGATCCGTCGGCAGATCCGGATGCTCGATACGCACTCGGCTTTTCTCGCGCAGCTCCGCCCAGAATTCACTCAACACCGACGCCGGCGTGCTCATGGTGCCGCGTCGCACCAGGTTGTAGAGACGATTGGCCGTCGGCGGGACGCCAAAGCGGAAGAACAGCAGCGCGCATACCTCGCGATAGAGCTCGCGCGTCTTAGGGAATTCGGCCTTGAGGCGCTCGATGTCCGCCGCGAGGCGGGTTTCGTCGGAGAGAACGTCGGACATGGGCCGCAGAGGAGCAAGTAAAGCGTACATAATACAACGTATTCCGCGTTGAAACCAACGCAGACCAAAGCTATATTTGACATTAGTGCTATAATGTTGATTTATTTGTATCGTACCGACCTCAAAACCGCGTGACACTCAATGCCCGCTCTTCCGCCACCGACATCCGTTGCACTCCAACCCGCGCCCCTCGAATCCCTCGTGATTCCGTCGACGCTCGACGGTAGTGTCGGGGCGAATCGCGCGACGGACGGTCGTGCGCAGATCGCGGCCAACCATGATCTCGATGCGATTCGCGCGTGGCTCTCGCGCTTTCACGACACCAAGACCACCTTCGAGAGTTATCGCAAGGAAGCCGAGCGCTTGCTGCTCTGGTCGCTTGTGACGCTCGACAAGCCGCTCTCGTCGCTCACCCACGAAGATTGTCTGCGCTACCAGCAATTCCTGGCCGATCCGCAACCCGCCGCGACCTGGGTCGCCGGCGGTGGTCGCAAGCACCCTCGCCACGATGCACGGTGGCGGCCTTTCTATGGCCCCCTGTCGCCCGCGAGTCAGCGCCAGGCGATCGTCATTCTCAACGCATTGTTTGCGTGGCTGGTGCAGGCGGGGTATTTGGCCGGCAACCCGCTTTCGCTCTCTCGACAGCGCACGAAACACGCGGCTCCGCGCATCACCCGCTATCTCGAGCCGACCCTCTGGCAGGAAGTCAAGCACACCATCGCTACGCTGCCGCGCGACACCGATCGCGCGCGTGCGCATGCCTATCGGGTGCGGTGGCTGTTCACGCTG
>NZ_FCOG02000611.1 GCF_001544975.2 Caballeronia arationis
TCCGGCGCCGAGATAGCCCCATAATCGCGCGATTCGTGTTGCCTTGCGACCCTTCTCGAGTAGAGGCAGCGTGGTGTCGTCCACGTGCATGCGGGGCGCCTGCAACTGATGAACCCGCAGCGGTGGCAGCAGCACTTCGAGCAACTCGGCCGCCGCGAGCTTCCATTCGCACAGCGTCGCCCGAGGCAGGTACACGCCACGGCGCGCGTAGCGCATCTCCTGACGGTTTAATGGCAGATGATCGACATAGGTGTTGACCAGAATGTTTGCCAGCAGGCTCGCGCTCGCATTGCTCTTCGGCAGCGGCGACGGCTGGGCGCTGGCGGTCACTATGGTCGAATCGCCATCTTTCTTCGCTGCGTACTTGAAGCGAACGTGCTCGATGACGGTGAGCCTGGACGGCTCGTAGTGCAGCGTCTCGCTGCGCTCGTCGCCGATGCGCTCGAGCGTATCGAATGCGGCCTTCTGTTCGTCGCTCAGGTCGTATTCGACGCGCGTGCGGGGCAGGTCCTTCGACAAAGCAGGACGGCCTTTGCGGGTGTGGCCCTCAACC
>NZ_FCOG02000177.1 GCF_001544975.2 Caballeronia arationis
AAGGAAGCGCGCGAGATCTACAAGATCGGCGTGCAGTACAAGGATGCCGACGAGACGCTCGCGCAGATGGGCATGGCACCGAACCGCAAGGCCGGCATGAAGAACCTCCCGCTGCGCGCCGCGTAAGCGACCATGGCCCGGCGGTGACGTGATGTCGTCACATCGATGCCGGACATGAAAGGACCGCCCATGGCGCGCGCCAGGGCCAACGTACACATATCGAAACGCGGCACCTTGCCCATGTGAGCAAGGTAAGTCGCTCGCGAGATTCCTGAAGGAGACATTTCATGCTCATGCAGCACGCCGAGGCCACAACGGGACAAGTTTCAAAAGCACGAGGGGACGTACGCGCCTATGCGTGGGTGGTGTTTGCGCTAACGGTCGGGTTGCTGCTTTCCGACTACATGTCGCGACAGGTTTTGAATGCCGTCTTTCCGATGCTCAAGTCGGCATGGGGTCTCTCCGATACGCGCCTCGGATCGCTTAGCAGCGTGGTCGCGCTCATGGTCGGCGTGCTGACCTTGCCGTTGTCGGTGCTCGCCGACCGCTGGGGCCGCGTGAGGAGCATCGTGCTGATGGCCACCATGTGGAGTCTCGCGACACTCGGCTGCGCGATTTCCACCACCTACGGCGAGATGCTCCTTGCGCGCGCTTTCGTCGGCATCGGCGAAGCGGCTTACGGCAGTGTCGGCATCGCGGTTGTCCTCAGCATCTTTCCGGTGCGGCTGCGCTCGACGCTGACGGCCGCCTTCATGGCGGGCGGGGCGTTCGGCTCGGTGATGGGTATGGCGATCGGCGGCGCCGTCGCGGCGCGCCTCGGCTGGCGCTGGGCGTTCTGCGCGATGGCCGTGCTCGGGATCGTGCTGGTCGTCTTCTATCGGATCTTTGTGACTGAAAAGCGGCTCGCGCCGTTGCAACCCTCCGGCAATGCCGTGAAGGCGGCGAGCCTCGACACGCGCATGAGCTTACGCGCGCTGATGAAGGGACTCTTTTCGACCAAGTCGATCGTATGTGCGTACGTGGGCAGCGGCTTCCATCTGCTGGTGCCGGCCGCGCTGTGGGCATGGATGCCTAGCTTCCTGAACCGCTACTACGGCATGGCGCCGGACAAGGCCGCGATAGGCGCCGCGGTGTTCGTGATGGTGACGGGCCTTGGCATGGTCGTGTGCGGGAATCTGACCGACCGTATCAGCAAGAATGCGCGGGAGAAGAAGTGGCTCACCGCCATCGCTTTCTGCGTCGCGTGCTTCGCCTTTCTCGCAATTGGCTTCCAGATGCCTGCAGGACCGTTGCAACTCGTCCTGATTGGCGCCGGCATGTTCTTCAGCGCAGGCGCAACCGGTCCCTCGGGGGCAATGGTCGCGAACCTCACGCCTCCGTCGATCCACGCTTCTGCGTTCGCCACTCTCACGCTCGCCAACAACCTGCTGGGTCTGGCGCCTGCGGCGATCCTCACGGGAATCGTCGCTGACAAGATCGGACTCTTGGGCGCGCTGCAACTCGTCCCCTTTGCGCCGCTCCTTGCTGCGATCGTGTTTTTCATCGGCAAGCGGAACTACATCCGCGATCTGGACAAGGTTGCAACGCTGCGCAAAGAGGCTTCGCACTGACCAGGCAGGCAGCCACCCAACGGCGCCAAGGCGTTCCGACGCAAAAAGGCTGATACATGATCCTAGATACGACACCCACCATTCTCATCGTGCCGGGCTTGCGCGACCACGTTGCCGAGCATTGGCAAACCCTGCTGCAGCAGAAGCTGCCCAAAGCGGCTTCGGTGCCGCCGCTCGAGCACGACAAGCTCAGCTGCGCCGCGCGCGTCGCGGCGCTCGATGCGGCCCTCGCGAAAATCGATGGCCCCGTGATCCTGGTCGCGCACAGCGCCGGCGTCATGATCGCCGTGCATTGGGCCCGGCAGCACGACCGCAAGATTCATGGAGCGCTATTGGTCGCCCCGGCCGATCTCGAGATTCCGCTGCCCGATGGCTATCCGACCTTCGATGCCCTCGCTGAAAACGGCTGGCATCCGATTCCCCGCAAGCCGTTGCCGTTTCCGGCCATCGTCGGGGCCAGCCGCAACGATCCGCTCGCACGGTTCGAGCGCGTTGCGCAGATGGCGCAGGAATGGGGCAGCCGCCTCGTCGACCTCGGCGAGGTGGGCCACCTCAACCCCGCTGCGGGCTTTGGTGAATGGCCGATGGCGGAGAGCTTGATCCATGAACTTGTCTGAACTGCAATGTGCCGTCACAGCGGGCCGCGAAGTTGATGGCCGCCCCACGATGACGGTCGAGGTCTTCTTCGATTTCATCTGCCCGTGGTGCCTGATCGGCAAACGCAATCTGGAGGCGGCCATCAGCCGGTTTGCCGGCCTGCGGCCGGACGTGCTCCTGAAAGTGCTGTGGCGCTCCCATCAACTGCTGCCTTATACGCCCATCGATGGCATGCCTTACCAGGCGTTCTATCTCGACCGCCTGGGCAGTCACGAGGCGGTGACCGTAAGGCGTGCGCAGGTGCGGCGCGCGGGAAGCGACGCCGGCATCGAGTTCGCGTTCGAGCGGATTGAAGTGTTGCCGAACACCGCCGCTGCGCACGACCTCGTCGCGTATGCAGCCGGCCGCGGCGCCGAAGCGCAACGTGCACTTTTGATCGAGCGCCTCTTTCGCGCCTACTTCATGGAAGGCCAGAATATTGGCGACTTGAAGGTTCTCGAGCGGCTCGGCGTCGAGTGCGGTCTCGAGCAGCAAGGCGTCGCAGATCATCTGGCGGAATCAAGAAGCAAGGCCGACCCCACCGGTCGCCGGGTGCCGCACACGGAATACAACGACACCGGCGTTCCGCACTTCGTGTTCAACGCCCGATACACGCTTTCGGGAGCCCATTCTCCCGGTGCGATCGTCGAAGCAATGATGCTCGCGGTCCGAGAATAAAGGAATACGGAGTGTCGAGCCGGGTAAAGGCATATGTCGCCCCATATGCCACATGATAGTGACCCGCTGACGATTTTGAATTAGCGCAGCCTTACCAACCTGACGATAATCTCTCGCCGCCAAGACGATCCGCTCTAGATGCTAAGACATCGAGAGAACATACCGCCGCTCTGTGCCTGAGCGCGATTGGCTCACGAGATTTGCATCACCAACGACGGAAGCGCTCCTCGTTCGTAAGCAACAAAAAAAATTCCCCAAACGACGAGCAATACACAAAGTCGTGACATCACAAGCGTTAGAATGACCGCGCACGGCCGTGACTGTTCAACACCATGATCATGCGCTTTGAGAAGTGCTTGACATCGAACTCTCACGCCGCATCATGCGCTGCCCTTCTCACCGGGCCAACTCCGTCTATCAGGTTCTCGTCAGCTTATTTAGCCGTACCTTTTTTCGATCCTTTCCGGACCCGCGACGAAATTCGTCATGGTCCTTCATCGATCAAGAACTGTAAGCGCATTAACCGGCTTACGGGAGCCGTCATGAAAACTGCATCCTTGCAGGCGGCGTCGCACGACGCTTTCGGGAAATCCTTCGATCATGCGTTGGGTCTCGTCGAGAGGACCGGGGATCTATGCGCCGTGCTGCTCGATGCAGGACGTGCATCGGTCGCCTCCGGTGCACAGGCGCGTTCGGCGCCGCGCCGTGTCCAGCCGCGACGCTGGACAAGCAGGCACGCTGAGAGCCGCAGGCTCGACGAGAGCAAACCGTCCAACAATCCCTTCATCGCCGAAGGCATGCCGTTCGAGGCGACCGGCATTCCGCGTCGTTCGCGTGACGGGATACACCGTCAGATCGAATCCTTCTACTGGTGCGCTTATTTCGGCATTTCGAACGACGGGAAGACCGCTCACGGAATGCTAACGAACGGGAAGACGAACGCACGCGACTGCTTCGAGTTCTCCCGCTTCCTGTCCGGCGACGCGTTGTGAGCGCCATGCACGTTTTGGTCGCGGCCATGGCGATGGCATGTGGCGCGGGAGCGATGTTTGGCATCGCCTATACGATCGTCGCGGCCTTGCTGATCAGACGTTTCTTCCGCCGCACGGCGCGCGAGCCGAGCAGCTATCCGCCAGTCACCATCGTCAAGCCGTTGTACGGCGACGAGCGGGGGTTGCTCGCCAATCTTTCGAGCTTCTGCCAACAGGACTATCCCGGCCCCGTGCAGTTCCTGTTCGGCGTGAACGACCCGGCCGATCCGGCGCTACAGGCCGTCGATGCACTGCGGCGCCTGCATCCCGAAGCAGACGTGACCGTGGTCGCCGATGCGCGGCTGTATGGGCCAAACCGAAAGATCAGCAACATTCTGAACATGCTGCCTAAAGCGCGGCACGACGTGCTGGTGTTCGCTGACAGCGACGTTAGCGTCGCACCGGACTACCTGAGCAAGGTCATCGGCGAATTGCAGAAACCGGGCGTCGGGCTCGTCACTTGCATTTATCGCGGCAAGCCTGAACCGGGTTTCTGGCCGCGTCTTTCGGCGAAAGCCACCAACTACCAGTTCCTTCCCGGCGTGGTGATCGCCCTCGCGCTGGGCCTCGCGCGACCATGCTTCGGGCAGACCATCGCGATGCGACGCGCGACGCTCGAAAAGATCGGCGGCTTTGAGCCGTTCGTCAGGCATCTGGCCGAGGATCATGCGATCGGCGAGGCGGTGCGGCTCGCCGGCGAAAAGGTATCGATTCCGCCCTTCACGGTCGCACATGCCTGCGTTGAAACCAGTGCGCGCCAGTTGATCGCGCACGAGCTCCGCTGGAGTCGCACCATCCGCAGAGTCGATCCGCTCGGTCATCTGGGGTCGGTGCTCCTTCATCCGCTCGCATTCGCGCTCTTTGCGGTGATGTTGTCGGGCGCCGCTGCGTGGTCGTTGCAGCTCGTGCTCGCGACAGTGGTCGCCAGGCTCGCCCTCGAGCTGGTGTCGGACCACGTATTGCGCCAGGCACATCGCGACGTATGGCTGCTGCCGCTGTGGGATATAGTTTCCTTTGCGATATTCGTGGCGAGCTTCTGGTCGTCGCGTGTGACTTGGCGCGGCTTCCATTTCGAAGTCGACAGTGACGGCCTGTTGTCGGCTGTCCAGGACGAACGGGTAAGCGACTGATGAAACAAGGGCGATTCGCGCGCACTGCTCTCGCCGCGCGGCACCTCTCAACGGCACTGGCATGATGAAGCATTTTGGCCGCGTCGCGGCGCTCGCCGGACTGATCGCGTCACTGTGGCTCGTCTGGAACGACAATCCCGGCGCGGTGCTCGACGCGCTGCGAACCGCTGGCGCCGGCCTGCTGCTGGCAGCACTGGCGCACGTGTTGCCGATGGTCGTCAACGCGTACGAATGGCGCACACTGATCCGCCGAGTCCATCGGCCCTCCTTGCTGACGATGCTCCATCTGGTGTGGGTGCGCGAATCGGTGAACTGCATGCTGCCGGTCGCGCGCATCGGCGGCGAGGTGGTCTCGTACAGGATGCTGCGGGCCCGGAGGGTGCGGCCGCCGATGGCCGCAGCCAGTCTGATCGTCGATATGCAACTGACAGTGATCAGCCAGTTGCTCTTCACGATGGTCGGAATCGGCTTTCTGCTTGCACATGCGCAATCCAGCGCGGCGCGCTTCGCGGGCCAACTGGCGTGGGGCGTGGTGGTCCTCACGCCACTGCTGGTACTGTTCGCGCTGGTTCAGCACGCCAGTCCGTTCGAGCGGATCACGCGCGCGCTCAACCGGATCACGAGCGGCAAGCTCGCTGCGCTCATTGGGCAGTCGGCGCAGATCGATCAGTCGATCAAGCTGATCTGGCGCCGGCGCGGGGTCGTGTTGCGTTACCTGTTCTTCTGGCAGCCGCTCCAATGCGTGCTGACCTCGCTCGAAATCTGGCTCGCGCTCTACTTCCTCGGTGCGCAAGTCAGCCTGGTCGAAGCGGTGGTGATCGAATCGCTGATCCAGGCGGTGAGCAGCGCGGCGTTTTTTGTGCCCGGCGGCCTTGGCGTGCAGGAGGGCGGCTTCGTCCTGATTGGCGGCGCGCTTGGGCTCGATCCTTCGATATGTCTCGCCCTCGCGGGCGCGAGACGGATTCGCGATCTGCTGATTTTCATTCCCGGACTTCTTGCGTGGCAGTTTGCCGAATCATCGAACCGGCCTGCCGCCCCCGATTCGGAACCAGCCGTCGACTTGCGGTCGCGCTGACGCCAACGCACATTGCTGACACCGTGAAGTGCCAGACACGTGCATCGGCGCATCAGGCCTTACGCCTTGTGTTCCCGGAGGAATCGGAAGAACTGCACGCCTTCCTGCAAGCGCCGTTTCATCATCTCCCAACTGATGAGCATCTCGCGCACGATTTCCCAGATCTTCGTCGGTCGGAAATAAAAGCGTTTGTAGAAGTCCTCCACTCCGCGATAGATCTCTTCGCGCGACAGGTGCGGATAGCCGATCGCTGAAAGCTGGGTACCCGTGGGATTAACGAGGGTGATGACCTTGGTTTCGTTCAGCCATCCATTTTCGACCGCCTGCTTATGAAGAACCGTTCCCGGATAGGGCGCCGCGAGTGACACCTGGATGGTGTGAGGATTGATCTCCTTCGCGTATCGGATCGTCTTCTCAATTGTTTCGTGGGTCTCGCCGGGAAGCCCGAGAATGAACGTGCCGTGGATCTTGATGCCGAGCTTGCGGCAATCGTCACTGAAGCGACGTGCCATATCGGTGCGCAGCCCCTTTTTCACATTCACGAGGATCTGGTCGTCGCCGGATTCGTAGCCGACGAGCAGAAGCCGCAACCCGTTATCCTTCATCACCTTGAGCGTTGAATAAGGCACATTCGCTTTCGCGTTGCACGACCACGTCACTCCCAGCTTGCCAAGGCCGCGGGCGATCTCTTCGGCTCTCGGCCTGAGATCGGTGAAGGTATCGTCGTCGAACATGATCTCCTTGATCTCGGGCATGTTGTCCCTGATCCACTTCACTTCTTCGAGAACGTTCTCGACCGAACGCGTGCGATAGCGATGCCCGCCGACCGTCTGCGGCCAGAGGCAAAAGGTACACCGGGATTTGCATCCCCTGCCCGTGTAGATCGAAACATACGGATGTTTGAGGTAGCCGCTGAAGTAATTTTCGGTCGTAAGGTCGCGCTTGTAGATGGGCGCGACAAACGGCAACTGGTCCATGTCCTCCAGGATCGGACGGGCCTCGTTGTGCATGATCCCGCCATCGGGCAGCCGATAGCTGAGACCGGGAATCGACTTGAGCGGGAGCCCTTGCGCGATGTCGCGACAGGTGAAGTCGAATTCTTCACGACACACGAAGTCGATCGCATCGCTCGCCGTAAGCGAGCCGTGAGGATCGACGGCGACCTTTGCCCCGACCATCCCGACGAGAATCGCGGACTTGCGTCGTTTTAAATGCTCCGCGAACCGGGCGTCGCTCGGGAAGGACGGCGTGCTCGTATGAATGATGACCAGGTCGTACTGCTGCGCAATGTCGAGCGACGCTTCCAGGGACAATCCATCTGCGGGAGCATCCAGGACGCGGCTGTCCTCGATCAGCGCAGCGGGCTGGGCAAGCCATGTTGGATACCAGAATGAACGAATCTCGCGCTTGGTCTGGAACCGTGAGCCCGCTCCGCCATCGAAGCCGTCGAACGAAGGTGCCTGCAGAAACAGCGTTTTCATAAATGCCCTCGAAGAAGATGGTCTGCCTGAGCGCGATCAGTCACCCGCATAGATTCGCCAGGCGTCGGCGATATTCGCGATTTGATTCATGCCTTCCAAAAACGATCCGGTTGTTGAAAAGCTGATATGGATGCCGCCCTGTCGTGTTGAAACTCGGAGGAGACAGGCAAGCGTGACATCAACCCGTCATGATCCTTTCAGAACCGCATGGCATTTGACGTGCAATGGCGGAGCGGTGGGTGAGGGTCGATCAAGAATACTACGACTTGAGATCGCTACATGGCAAAAAGTTTGATCCTTTCACCTCTGGTCGATCTTTACAGCTAGGTTACTTTCCGGCGGGCGATAATAGACTCTTCAAGCAGATGTCCCGCACACCTAGCCGCCCTGGCAATGCCTATGCGGCAATCGCCGTTCCGACAATACGCTTTGCTTTTCGACGGCCGGCGGCGCGGTCTCTCGTATTGACAGGGCGCAGGCCGCCGGGATAACGCCCAGCACGGAAACACAAGCGCAGGCCCGATCCAGCTGAAGGCGGGATGACGGATCGATTCCGCACGAGCCTTCCACGCCGTCGCTGGTTTTTGTTCATACTGAGTTGCTTCGCTGAAGGGAGAAGTGACATGAAAAACTCGCCAAAGATCTGGCGGATGGTTTCCGCGTTGACGATCTTACTCGCTGGCTGTGCCGCAGGAGGCATGCCGGAAGGCGCGACGCATCTGAGTGCAACGCAGTGCCGCGATCTCGCCGCTATCAGGAACAACGCACCCGCCACACTCGAGCGCAACCAGAGTGAACTGGCGGCGCTTGAGGCGGCGGGGTACAACCCATCAAGGTTTTTCGATCCGTACTATCCGGACGATCTACAGGCGGCGCAGCGTCAGGTCGATCGTTGGTATCAGGCGGAATGCCCTCAGGCACGGCCCGCTTGACGCACATAGCGCCATCCCGGCACGCTGCCCTGTTTGCGTCTGGCCTGTGGCCGGCCACCGCGTGCGAGACACTGACCTCAGGATATCGGGGCGAAGTCCTTCGGGAGTAGCTGCTGTTGAATTAAGTCAAATGCTCCTTGCCGATCAGGAGTCGCCATGCACCAAAAGTGTAGGCCATTGCGCGATCCGCACAAATTCTTCGGCGACGCTGCCAAACGCCATCCGACGCAACCCGCTGCGTCCCGACGTTCCCATCACGACCAGGTCCACTTCGTGACGACGCGCGTAGCGCTTGAGACAAGCCGCTACCGATTCATGGATATTGTCTATTTCCAGCAGTTCGGACTGGCACGATACGCCTGCGAGTTACTGTCAAATCTGGTGTTTCGGATTCGGCATGATCAGGCGGCCAGCGGTTGCTGAGCCGGTGTGCTGTCGGTCACCGGTAGCCCGTCTTTGAAAGTTATGCCTTCAAGGAGCGAGGCGATTTTCTCTGGCGCACGAATGCGCCGCCACGATTGTTCGGCTGACTCGATGAGCTTGAATGCCAGACCGAGGAACGTCGCGCGGGAAACGCAATTGCGTGTGCGGGTGGTTCGATGCCGCACGGTCGCGAACGTCGACTCGATGGGGTTTGTGGTTCGCAGATGCTGCCAGTGCTCTGCAGGAAAGTCGTAGAAGGCCAGCAGTTCATCGCGATCGCCTGTCAGCTTCCCGGTCGCCTTGGGATATTTGGCCGAATAGAGCTCGACGAAACGATCGAAGGCCACGAATGCGTCTTCACGCGTGGCGGCTTGCCAGATTTCCTGTAGGCCGGTTTTGGCCCGACCATGCTGTGATTTGGGCAAGGCGTTGAGAATGTTTCCAGTCTTGTGGAACCAGCAGCGCTGGTGCCGCGTCCTCGGAAACACTTCCGCTAATGCCGCCCACAGACCCATTGCCCCATCGCCGGCCGCGAGCAGCGGACCGCTTTGCAGGCCTCGCGCTTTCAGATCCAGCAAGAGCTCGCACCAGGCGTCCTTCGACTCGCGGAAGCCGTCGCCAATTGCCACACGCTCTTTCGTTCCGTCCGGTTTCACGCCGATGATGACCAACAAGCACTGTCCATCCGAATCGTCACTGCGCAGCCCCGTGTGGATCCCATCGGCCCACCAATATACCCAGCGGGAGTTTGACAGATCGCGCTGATTCCAAATGGCGTGCTCTTCGGCCCACTGAGCCTTCAGGCGGCTGACTACGTTCGGCGAAAGACCCTTGGCCTCTTCACCCAGCAGCACGCTCAGCGCC
>NZ_FCOG02000106.1 GCF_001544975.2 Caballeronia arationis
AAATGACTGATCACCTTCCTCCGGATTCACTGATCACGTTAAACCGGAATCGGTGATCACGTTCGCCGAAATACGCAGCGAAGCCGGGCGCGGCCACGTCCCGAGAGCGTCTGGGCGCCGATATGGCAGGTAGTTTTCGCTGAGGCACCCGGTCAAGGGATGCTTATTTTTGGAATCAAGTCGGACCTTCGGCAGCCACGTGGGCAGCAACTGGACGATGACGTGGCCAACGCAGCGGTTCTCAATTCCGATGCGACCATCGGGACGCCGCTGCTCAATCTCGGTCCAGACCTCAAAGATACCCTCGTCGATTTCACGGAACGTGCGGTCTGTCAGTGAGTGCGGCCTATCCGACGCCTTCTCCTGCGCACGGAGGATGGCGAGAGCCCGCTTCTGGATGCGCTCATTTTTTGCATGCACGACCACGCGGCGCAGTACCTCGCCAGTCGCAATTTTGCCTCCGATGCGCTGGGTTAGCGCGGCGAGCGAGGCTTCGCGGTCCGCCCCACGTTTGCTGCGGTCAATCTCGTACCACGTGACCCCGTCGGCCTCGTAGGAAAGGACATCGGGTCGAAGGATACGTTTCCGATTGCGAGCAGCGACTGTTATGAACCCCTGCTTCACCGGGGCGCCTGGCTCACGGTCACGATTCAAGTACTGAAGCGCTTCTGATTCCGTGTGCGCAGTCAAGCCTCGCACCTCGCATGCGAGCGTGATGAAATGCATCCACAAGCTGTGCTCTGGATTCGACATGTCAGCGACACGCCGTACTGACGCGGCAGCGTCGACGCCGTGGTCGTCGAGCCACCGAGCACCGGGCTCGGTGAGGCCGTAGACGTGTTGAAAGCGGTCGGTCCGATAACGGAGGAGGAGTTTGGCTTTGGTCATCGACCGCATCGCACGCTGTGCGGCCGTCAAGGCCGCCTTATAGGGGCGCTCCGGGAAGCAGGCGATGGCGACATCAATCGTCCGAATTACCCGAAATCTGTTCGCCAGCGACAGAGCACGCAGGCGAATTGTGTGTCGAAGTACATTTGGCGGGACGACCGCAACGAGGCCGCGGTCGATTGTCCGCTTCACTCGTTTATCGGCGATATTAGGCGTGGATACCTCTTCGGGTGTCTCGGTGTCGCGGAGATACGCGGCGATGGATGTGGCAGTCCGTGTGCCGGCGTTGTCGGGTTGTGTCGTGCGCGATACCGGCGGCGGTGCAGCGGTGCGGCGGGCGACCGTATCCGTGGTTGCTGTTGGCAATGCCGCGGAGACGTCGACGTCGGTATCGTCGGGCGGGATGTTCGGTGTCGCGATAGATTGACGCATTTGATGTTGCTCCGGGAGATAGCGTATTCGAGGTCACCGACCCATCGCTCGTTTTCTTCGCGCACATGGGGGGCGGTCCTTCCTATAGCGACGCTTCGCTAACTGCCTCCAATAAGCTGCCCACCATGTGCGCCGGCAATCGTTAGTGGCGTCAAGGATTCGTCGCCCGGCCGGGCGAGGGCAGGAGGCAACTGTTCTTTCCCCTCGTCCAGCCTCGCGCGCTAGGGCGCGCGGCACCGATGTGTTCGTCGCGACGTCCATCAAAGCGAACGCGTTTCCCGACCGGCTGCGCCGGTGCGAAACCCCGCCGCCGCCCAATACCGTTTTCTCGATGCCCGATGTTCCTCGATGGTCGGCGACACCAACTGTTCTCTCTGCATGCCGTTCCTTCCCGGCTACCCTGCGGGGCGTGGCGACAATGCCGGTGTTTCAGACGAAAAGCAGCAGGGACTCTCTGGCCGAGCGTTTGGCGACGAACATGCACATCTATCCCTTGGCCGGGTCAGGGCAGCGATTGCATTGCGTTGATGGCGACGGCTCTGTAACCGACGAGCTAACGAATATGCTTGCCGTGTGCTCGGGGGCGAGACTGGTCATTGCTGACCCGTTGCGCCGCTTTCATGCTGGCGAAGAGAACGACTCGGCCCATATGTCAGCGGTCGTTGCTGCCTTCGAACACTTGGCACGTCGGACCGGAGCGGCGGTCATCCTGTCTCATCATGCGAACCGGAGCTCGGTTGCCATCGGCACCGGTGACCAGGCTTCAGCGGCACGCGGCTCCTCTGCGCTGACGGACGGAGTGCGCTGGCAAGCGAACCTGTCAGTTATCTCGGACCGCATGGCGGTGCAATTCCCGGTTGCGAACGCCGAACGGCATCTGTACGTGCAACTCGACGTCGCGAAGGCGAACTACATGACGGGGAAGGAATCCGTTGTCCTGCGCAGGAATCCTGCGTCGGGCGCATTGGCGGTATGGACGCCGGCTATGGCGGATGGGCGGAGAAGTCGCGCTCCGTCAGGAGCAGTCGGGAAAACCCGCCGAACAAGAGGAGTCGTGCAATGATGGCCGCACCGCGAATTGTGCGATACGACGCGGCGTTCTGTGCAGCCCCTGTCTTTCAACCGGTGTGGCGTGGGGAACGCCCCAAGCTCAACCTGAAATTCACATTTAATGGAGTCGTCTGGCGGTGGCGTGGTCCGGAACAACTGGGTGTCGGCGAGCAGACGCTTTTGCTGGTTCTGCTTGAACTCGCCGCCGAGCAGCTCGAGAGAGAGGAAAGCGCCGACGATTCATCACGTCACATTGAGTCGTCACCCTATGACTTGAATGAGCGTCGACGGCCTCGAATCGCAAGGCTCACTGTGAGCTTCTACGAACTGTGCCGTCGCCTGGGATGCTCGACAGGTGGCAGTGCCATGGCTCAGCGTCGCTCGGAACTGCAGCGACTGTGTGAGGTGACAGTCTGGGCCCGCCACGACGGCGGCGTCGAGTTCCAGTCGCGGTTGCTGGCGTGGGAGGTCGGAGACGACCAGGGCGTGACGGTCGTGCTTAACTGGCGCTTGGCAGACGTCCTGTTCGGTGGGCAGTTTTCGCCCGTTTGCCTTGCGGAGCGATTGAGCCTGCGTGCGGAATGCGCGCGAGCGTTGCATTGTGCGTTATCACTTCGTATCAGGCCGGGGAAGACGATGGCGTTCCATCTCGACACGCTTTCGACCTACATCTGGGGCGACGCCAATAACGCACCGCGGCGTGGCCGTATCGAGCAGCAGGTTGGCACTGAATCACCAGCCGCGGTGGCAAGGCGTCGTCGGCGCAGGCAGATGCTCCAAGCTCTATCGGAAATCGCGGCACTGGCAACGTGGACCGTCAAGACGACGGTGAATGGCGCGGTGCAACTCACTCGGCACCCGCTCGTGAAGGCGGATGCTCTGGCAACGTCGCGGCCAACGCTGCCAGCGGTGACGCGAGCGAGGTCGAGTTCCAGTGCGCCCGAGGCCGAAGCAGCCCCGACGCTGGCGGCTGCAGTATGGGAGATATTTTCGAACTAACCGACGGGCGTGCGCGATACACACACCGTACGCAATGTGACGTGACGTCGTGGCCCTAATCACGTCATATTGCGTACGAACTCACGTCACATTCGACGAGGCGGTGGGCGTAATCGATTGATTCATATGGAATTTCCTCGGCGCCGCGGCCACGTACTATTCTAATCTACTTGAAAGAGTGTTTGTCTTTCAAAGAAGTCTATGCCTCGCCCTGAGGGGGCTCGGAGGTCGAGGCAGGAGTCATGCTGGGACCGCTGCGCGGGGAGGAGGCTTGTTTTAGTCTTTGGAACGGTAAAAGAGTGTCATAAGAAGGCGAAGGTATCGTTATGCATCAGGGAGGGCGTTGCCCTCCTTGGCAAGAGCGCGAGCATCGGGCAGGCGCCCTGGAGTCTTGCCCTCGCTCAGAAGTTCATCCTAAGGCGATAGCCTTGCTAGTGGCAAGGTGGTTTTCAACTCGCACGTTTGAATCTATTCAGCCGTGCTGCGTCAGCCTCCGCCGCAGTAATGCGTGACCTTTTGAAGCGGCGATGGTCGAGAGGCCGAAGTCAGGCGTAGGGTCTCGCTAGCGAGACGTGTCTGCTCGCGTTGCGCTCTGCAACCGTGACTTCGGATTGGCTTGTGAGGAGGGTCAGCAGCCTACGCACGCGTACCTGCTGCGAGTGCGTCAGTCCGACGGTGTCATTCAGTTGACTAACGCGAGCGTGCCAATAGCTCTGGCCAAAATAGCTGTCGGCGCACTCCAGGGAGAGGACTCGCTCGAGGTGCTCGATTGCCGCATCGACATTTTTTGAGGTGTAAAGGCATGCGTTTCCAAGCAAGGCTTTCGTCAATTTTCCCATCTTCTCTCTCAGGTTCATTATTTCGCCGCAGCGCTTCGTCATCGAACAAAAAGGAGAGCGGCACCCGTCCACGACGACAACAATCGTTAAGCTCTCGGAGCGGTATTCGTACCACTATCGCGCTTTCGAGTTCTTATTGTGCGCGCGGATTGCGACAGTTTATGTCTCACTCTATCCAATGTATCGGGCGTGCAATCCGGGCATGGGCCGGGCGCCGGTGCAGGGTAAATCCGTGCCCGCGATGTGGCAGACCATCATCCTCCGCTCGTACCGGAACATGAAGGGTCGCTGAACCTGCAAGGCATAACGGGTACATGTATGCCTGGACCCTCTCCGACTTGAAACTTCAGAATAATGCCGCATACACCGTCGGCAACCCGGCAACCCGGCAACCCGGCCACGCGCTCTCGCGGCAGTGATACTCAGTACCGGCACTCACTACGACGAGCGCTTCGAGAAACGTCCTTTCGATGTCGCCCGCGACGCGCCGAACAAGAAGGGTGGTGCCGTCGCCGCCCTTATCGACGATTGACAGACACGACTCAGGAAAGAATGTCCAGTGAACTGCTTGTGACTTCCCGACGCACAGAGTGTGACGCATCCCCGCCTGCCGCATTGCGAACCCGTTATCAGCGTCGGAATCGTTCGAGTTCGGGAATGCTTGAGCGACGCCTGATGTAAGCGGGAATGTCGCAAAGTCTCGTCACTTCGCCTGGTCGGTCCGACGGCGTCTCCGCCGCTGGTAACGTCTTCCGGCTGCGCAACGACACTTTCCATTTCTTCCGCAAATCCATGATTTGGTCCTCCAGTTGTCGTCCTAGTTCGGGCGGTTAACACCATCGCTGTCGGCCAACACGGTTCTATCCTGCGTGCGCAACGGGACAATTTGCGTCTCGTTATCATGCGACAAGCTAAACGGCCAATTCAATGCATCTCAACCATCCAGGCGGCCGAGCATTACTCCTGCCTCCGTAGCCTTATCTATGGACCAGGGCATTCGTGTCGGCGTCGCGCCTTCGTGACGGTCGGCGTGGAGTATCGGTTCGGCGGGCAGCGTCGGGATTGCATTGGTCACGAGAGACGGTCTTTCCCCGTGACCAGGTATTTCCCGCTGGCGCCGGAGCCTCTAACGCCGGTATCGGTTCGCGAGTTTGAGATAGTCTTCTGCGAATTCGTTGCGTAGAGATTCCGGGCCAAGAATTTCAACCGCACTACCAATCGAGCGCAGCCACCAGCGCAGCTTGAGGCTGGGAATCACAGTACCGCACACTTTCAGGCGGCCGTCGGACAGAGGTTCAACCTCCTGGTCTTTCGCCATGGGCGATTCTCGGAGATGGTTTCCGGCGTTGCCCTCGAAGGCTAGCTCAAGCCGAACAGGAGGTTCCGTCAGAAAGTCGAAGGCCTGCTCCGCTTCTATATAGCGGTTCAGCTTGAAGTCGGCTGGGTATGCGAAGGTGTTGCCCGATTCTGCAACGGAGCGGATGCGGTCCAACCGATAGAGTCTGCGCGGAAAGTCGTGCTCGCCCCTCTCGGAGCGTCGAGTAGCACTCGCATCTTGCGCAACGAGATACATGGTACCGCTCGATTCGACGAGCGCCAGCGGCCACAAAATTTTTGGCTCCGGTTCGTTCGTCTCCTGGCTTCGGTAGGCTGCTCGATACTGAACAATCAACTCGCGCTCGAAAAAGGTTGCCGTCGCTACGGCCTCGAATACGTCAGCCCGAATCTTGGGCCGAATCAGCGTGAACGCGCCGTCGACTGATGCAATTTTGTCCGGCCAGGCGCGATAGATTCGATTATCAGCTTTCTCCTCCGAAAGGCGTACTTCCGCCGCATTGAAAAGCGGCTCGATGTCCCTCATCACCGCGTCCGGAAGTTTGTTGCCGGCGAAGCGCTGAAGGATGTGGAAGGCCACAGCCTCGGATGCGCTCATCAGCCCGACACCCTCCTGGAGGCCGTGCAGCCAAGGTTTCCGCTGCCAGAGGAGTTCGCGGCCGTTCAAAGTCGAAATGACCCGTGCTCCGTTTTCCAGTGAGGTTAGATGTCGCTGTATCTTTTTTGTGTAGCCGACGCGGTGCCCTCGCGCCTCGAGGCGCCGATGAACCTCAGGCGTGGACAGCCATGGAACGGCGTCCCGTTCAGTGGGCAGGACACGAAGAATCGCTTCATCCAGACTAGACGGCATCTTGGTCGTGGTATGGGTGTTGATAAACGTTCGCTTGCTCGCCGGGCTTGTTGTGATTATATGTGTGAAAGAGACATTTTATGTCTCAATGAAGCAGGTCGCCCGACGCGCCAGGGCTCTCCGGGTCGCGAAAATAGGGCGCATTTTGGTTGATTTGTCTGCAATCGTTCATGGCCCATATCGTGGCGCGAGTGCAGCCTGTTTGCCTCCGAGACGACCATGCGGTCATACGTCGGCGATGTCCTCATCAAGGTACCGTTCGACGAGAGTGACCGTGCTATCAAATGGTGCACGCCTTTCTCGAGCGCGCAGAGGGCGCCATGCGCTTCGAGGAAGTGACGTTCTGCCGCCTTCGCCGCTGGGTATATATGTCGCACCGTTTGCACGCCGAGCAACCTGGTATCGAGGCAGGTCGCCTTCCTATTTTGAATGGCCTCCGTCGCTTCGTGATGTTCGTGCGATGGCAAGGTGGGAGTCGACTTGCGCGCGGTTTTGATTTTCCAATTCCCATGGATGGCCGCATGGAATGGTCTGGCCAAGTCGGTCGGACGTTTCGCGAGGCCATTCACATGGGACGGGAGGGCATAATGAGTGTGGATGCGCGCGCGCCTGCGTGGCACTCAAGAAGCAGCCGCGGCGATTAGGGCCGGCAGACGAGTACGGCTGGACCCTGGGACGAGGAAGCTATCGGACCGTACTCAGGCAGCTGCGCTTGGTAGCGTTACGCGACCCAGGGCAACGATAATCAACTGACGGCAAGTTATTCAAAACAGGAGCCCGCCCGACGAGCTCCTTGTCGCCGCTCAGGAAGGCTCAGGGAATCATGTCCGATTCCGCCGTGATTCCGTTTAGGTTAAGTCCCTCGTAGGTCAAGCGGTCCATTGCTTCAATCAGCGCGCGGTCCGGAAACACCCGACGGTTACCCGCGCTCTTTTTCCCATACCTGCGCGTCATGCCGCTCTGGGCGTGACCCATGAGTGCCCGGCGGACGTCTTCAGCGACACCTTCGCAGGTGAGTGCGTCCTCGAAGTTGTTGTGGAACGAGTGGTACGTGTATTGCCGGTCATCAATCACATACCGGTCAATGTATTCGTTGACCCACGTCGAAAACATTCGCGTCTTCTTCGCGTCGATATTTTTCTGCTTGAGGTGCGCAAAGAGGGGTGCGTTCGCTCCGCGCACCCTTCGTTGGGTCTGTGCAAATTCGACGAACCCCTTCTCTTCAAGTACCCGATGAAGCGGTATTTCACGCAACGAGCTGTTTGTCGTCTTGCTATGGCCAATTTGTATCCAGTACCGACCCGACCGCTCCAAGATGCTCGATGTCGTCAGTGTGCCGGCTTCCTCCAGCCGC
Source organism: Caballeronia arationis (assembly GCF_001544975.2). Classification (GTDB taxonomy): domain Bacteria; phylum Pseudomonadota; class Gammaproteobacteria; order Burkholderiales; family Burkholderiaceae; genus Caballeronia; species Caballeronia arationis. The sequence continues at coordinate 7,748 of NZ_FCOG02000106.1, forward strand.
ACGCCGGCATAAATGGAGAGCAACGGCAACCAGAACGCGGCTTCTTTTCCGCCCTTGGCGGGTCGGTCGCCGGCGCGATGCACCGGGCCATTAAAGAATGCTTGCAGCTGGGATGCCGAAAACGGCCGGTACGAACGCACATCCTTTTCGGAGACTTCCACTGAAATTTCGTCGAACGGATTGCTCTTTAGCGAAGTGATGCGTTCCGTTATCGCCGTGGCAATTACCGGACGAATGAGCGAGAGAATTGTTTTCGCCCGGGCTCGCGAGACGGACTTGAGGAGAAAGTCTACGTATTCGCGGACATCATCCGCTGTGATGTCCACGGGACTTTTGTCATGGGTAAAGCCTTTGAACCGAGAGATTTCAGAGCGCACGCTGGAAACGGAGGTCGCCTTGGGCTTGCGCACAGACTGCCAGGTCGCGATGAACGTTTCCCAGTCGTCAGTATCGAGAGGCTCTACGGGCAACTCCGGTATCGGCGTGCGGCTGCCATTCAGGTGCCCCAGCTGCTCGCGGATGAGTTCCAGTTCGGCGGAGAGAAATCGGCTGAGATATTGCGCAAGATGCTCCGCATGGGTTCGCGACACATCGATACCTTCGTACGCGAGCAGAGTCAACGCGTCCTCACGGATGGCCGAGGTGTCGCCGCGCACGACGTCGTCGCAAGTGTCCTGTTCAAGTTCCTCAAGCCCGGTGCGCATTGCCTTGAGGTCGTCGCGTGAGTCGTGCGCTCGAAGAAGCTCATCGCACTGCAACATGACAGCACGCCGACGGCTCAGCAGCCTCGGAATCATTGCGGGCTTCAGAGAAAAGTGCGGCTTGATAACGGGGCGGAATTCGTCGTTCGGGCAAAGGTCCTCGTACATCGGCGGCCAATATGTCTCATCACCTGCACTTTGCGAGTCGTCCGCAGCCTCGGTCTTCTCAGGCTCGGTTACATACACTGCGGATTGGCCGGCGCACATGAGGGTGCGTTGGCGCCGGAACGCCTCAAGCAACGCGGTGCGGTCGGCGGCGCCCGCGGCGCTCAGGACCCGCGCGTCTTCAAAAATCGAATCGGTCGCGGCGACCAGCGCGTTGCGGCGGCGCTTGGCTTCGGCGTGCAAGCGGGTCTGGAGTGAGCCACCGAGTTCTCGGCGGCCGAAGACATCCCAGAGGTCGGCGGGAATGGCGCGGCGGAATTGGGGAACGACGGAGTTATGGCGGCTCGTCAGGCAGGTTTGCGAAGGCATGAAGTCCTCTCACTGGCAAAAGTTGTCCTTGTGCCACCGAACCGGACGCCGGCGTCCCACTGTAGCAGTTCGATGTAGCACTCGACAGCCTAACGAGACGAGTTTATATCTTCGCCAAGTCCTTGATTTATAAGGACCCAAAGCAAAACTGCGCGCTCCATTTCCGGAGCGCGCAGCCTTGGTAATGCTGGTGGCGAATCAGGGATTCGAACCCCGGACCTGCGGATTATGATTCCGTCGCTCTAACCGACTGAGCTAATTCGCCTAAAGAGAGGCGGATTATGGAGATAGCCGGGAATTCTGTCAACCCCTTCCCGGCATTTTCCTACTGACAAACCCCAAATCCGCCGAAACCTTCAATCCTGCTCGTACACATTCGAGTTGCGCGTCTCCTTGACGAACAGCATGCCGATGACGAACGTCGCCAGCGCGATCACGATCGGATACCACAGCCCTGAGTAGATATTCCCCTTCGCGGCGACGATCGCGAAGGCCGTCGCCGGCAGGAACCCGCCGAACCAGCCATTGCCGATGTGATACGGCAGCGACATCGACGTGTACCGGATGCGCGCCGGGAACATCTCGACCAGCATCGCCGCGATCGGTCCATAAACCATCGTCACGAAGATCACGAGGATCGTCAGCACGACAATCGCCATCGGCCAGTTGATCAGCGCCGGGTCCGCCTTCGCCGGATAGCCCGCGCTCTTCAGCGTGCCGGCCAGCGTCTTGTCGAACGCGGTGCCCTTCGCCTTCGCGTCGGTGGCCTTGCCGTCATAGGTATCGACGACCGTCTCGCCCACCTTGATCTGCGCGAGCGTGCCGGCCGGCGCCGCCACGTTCTCGTAATTCAGGCCGGACTTCGACAGCGCGCTCTTCGCGATGTCGCACGAAGACGTGAACTTCGACGTGCCCACCGGGTTGAACTGGAACGAGCACTCGTTCGGATCGGCGATCACGACGATCGGCGACTTCGCCGTCGCGGCTTCGAGCGTCGGGTTCGTGTAGTGCGCGAGCGCCTTGAAGAGCGGGAAGTAGCAGAGCGCCGCAATCAGGCAGCCGGCCATGATGATCGGCTTGCGGCCGATGCGGTCCGACAGCGAGCCGAAGAACACAAAGAACGGCGTGCCGATCAGGAGCGCCACGGCGACCATGATGTTGGCGCTCGTGCCGTCGACCTTCAGCGTCTGCGTGAGGAAGAAGAGCGTGTAGAACTGGCCCGTGTACCACACCACCGCCTGACCGGCCGTCAGGCCGAAGAGGGCGAGCAGCACGATCTTCAGGTTCTTCCACTGGCCGAACGCTTCGGTGAGCGGCGCCTTCGACGTCTTGCCCTCGGCCTTGATGCGCTCGAACACCGGCGACTCGTGCAGTTGCATCCGGATCCACACCGAAATGCCGAGCAGCACGATCGACGCGATGAACGGCACGCGCCAGCCCCACGCGGCAAAGGTGTCCTCGCCGACCGCCGTGCGTACCGCCAGGATCACGAGCAGCGAGACGAAGAGGCCGAGCGTGGCCGTCGTCTGGATCCACGCGGTCCACGCGCCACGCTTGTTCGACGGTGCGTGCTCGGCGACGTAGGTCGCCGCACCGCCGTACTCGCCGCCGAGCGCGAGGCCCTGCAGGAGCCGCATCGCGATGAAGATGACAGGCGCCGCTATCCCGATCGACGCGTAGCCGGGCAAAAAGCCGATCACGAACGTCGAAAGGCCCATGATGACGATCGTCACGAGGAACGTGTACTTGCGGCCGACCATGTCGCCGAGCCGCCCGAACACGATCGCGCCGAACGGACGCACCGCGAAGCCCGCCGCGAAGCCGAGCAGGGTGAAGATGAAGCCGGCCGTCGGGTTGACGCCGGAGAAGAACGTCTTGCTGATATAGACGGCAAGCGAGCCCGCCAGATAGAAGTCGTACCACTCGAAGACTGTCCCGAGCGACGAGGCGAAGATCACCTTCTTTTCCTCGCTCGTCATCGGGGCATGCGATATGCGCCCTTCAACCGTAGCCATGAATCGTCTCCTGATTTTGATTTTCGATGCGGTCCGCGGTCTCGAGCGGTTCCCGTGCAACGATTATTGGAACGAAAACTTACGGCGTTCTGACGCGGGGTTTGACGTGATGGTAGTGGTTTCGAGACAGTGAAATCTGCCAATCGACGTTGATTTGCGTCAAACCTCAGTGAATCTGCGGTCTTTTACTTTTAACGCACGGAAAGAACGATCGTTTTAGACGTCGGTGGCTCAGGGTTTGTCCCGGGCAGGATAAACCCGCTGCAAGCTGACACGGACGAGCGTTCCGGCGAGCCGCGGCGCTTCCTGATAGACGTGATCCTCGATGGCGAGCGAGCCGCCATGCATCGTCACGATCTCGCGGACGATCGCAAGTCCGAGCCCGCTGCCGTCGCCTTCGCGCCCGAGGATCCGGTAGAACCGCTCGACCACGCGTTGCCGCTCCGCTGCGGGAATGCCGAGCCCGGTATCCTCGACTTCGAGATGCACGAGGTCGAGATTCTTTTCGTCGGTGCGCACGCGCACCGTGATGCGGCCGCCCGGCGGCGTATAGCGGATCGCGTTGTCGATCAGGTTCGAGAGCATCTCGCGCAGCATCACGACATTGCCTTCCACTTCGACCGGATGCGGCGGCTCTTCATAGCCGATGTCCATCTGTTTCGAAAGCGCGGCTTGCACCCAGTCGCGCACCGCGAGCCGCGCGAGGTCCGTCAGCTCGACGCGCGAAAAGATCTGGCCGGTCGCGCGGTTCTCCGCGCGGGCGAGCGCCAGCAGTTGCGTGACGAGCCGAGCCGCGTGCTCGGAACTGGTCGCGATCTGTTCGAGCGAGCGCTGCACTTCCGCCGACACGTCCTGGCGCAGCGCCAGTTCCGCCTGCGTGCGCAGGCCGGCGAGCGGCGTCTTCATCTGATGCGCGGCATCGGCGATAAAGCGCTTCTGGAACTCCATGTTCTGTTCGAGCCGCGTCAGCAGGTCGTTGAACGACGCGACGAGTGGCGCGATTTCCGGCGGCGCCTGGCCGGCTTCGAGCGGCGAGAGATCGTCCGGGCGGCGCGCGCGGATGTTCGACTGGAGCGCGTGCAGCGGCGCGAGCCCGCGCGAGAGCCCGAACCATACGAGGATGATCGCGAGCGGCAGGATCACGAACTGCGGCAGGATCACGCCCTTGATGATGTCGTTGGCGAGCTGGCTGCGCTTGTCGAGCGTCTCGGCCACCTGCACGAGCACTGGCTCGTCGACGTTCGGCAGCTCGACCGTCGTATACGCGACGCGGATGTCGTTGCCGCGCAGCATGTCGTCCCGGAATTCGACGATGCCGGGTTGCGGGCGGTCGTCCTCGCGTGGCAGCGGCATGTCGCGGTCGCCGCCGACGAGTTCGCCGCGCGTGCCGAGCACCTGGAAGAACACGCTGTCGACGTTGTCGGCGCGCAGGAAATCGCGCGTCGCGTCGGGCAGGCGCAGTTCCGCGACGCCGTTCACCGGCTGGATCTGGCGCGCGAGGACGTAGGCATCGGCTTCGAGCGCGCGGTCGAACGGGCCGTTCGCAATCGACTTCGCAACCAGATACGTGACCGCGATGCTCATCGGCCAGAGCAGGAGGAGCGGGGCGAGCATCCAGTCGAGAATTTCGCCGAAGAGCGAGCGCGGATGCGGCGCGTCGTCAGGCTCCAGCTCGTCGGGCGGCGCGAACGGGTTCGCATAGCGGGCGTCGCGGGACGCGTCGGAGTCGACGGTTGCGGCTTCGGCGGCGTTGCGGGGCGCGTGCGCATCCTGCGGCGTGCCGGAGGGCGTCTCTCGCTGCGCACTGTCGGCGGCGCGCTCGGTGGAAGCGGGCGACGCCATGCTCGTTCCTACTTGTAGGGGTGGTCGGCGGGCGTCGGAGCGGCGCCCGATGTCGTGTTCGCCGAAGCGTCGGACGAGGCCGCCGCGCCCGGCGTCTTCTCCAGGGAATAGCCCAGGCCGCGTACGGTCATGATCCGCGCGCCGCTCGGCTCGATTTTCTTGCGCAGGCGGTGAACGTAGACTTCGATCGCGTTGTTGCTGACTTCCTCGCCCCACTCGCACAGGTGATTGACGAGCTGCTCCTTCGACACGAGCCGCCCGATCCGCTGCAGCAGCACTTCGAGCACGCCGAGCTCGCGCGCCGACAACTCGATCACCTGCTCGTTGATATAGGCAATCCGGCCGACCTGATCGAACGACAGCGAGCCGTGCTTGACCACCGTCGGGCCACCGCCCGCGCCGCGACGCGTGAGCGCTCGCACGCGCGCTTCGAGTTCGTTGAGCGCGAAGGGCTTCGCCATGTAGTCGTCGGCGCCGAGATCGAGGCCTTTCACGCGCTCGTCGACGCTGTCGGCGGCGGTGAGGATCAGGACGGGCATCTGCGAATTGCGCGCGCGCAGGCGGCGCAGGACCTCGAGACCGGACATCAGCGGCAGGCCGAGATCGAGGATCAGGAGGTCGAAAGTCTGCAGCGTGAGCGCGGTGTCGGCTTCGGCGCCGTGCTTCACATGGTCGACGGCGTATCCCGATTGGCGGAGTGATCGAACCAGCCCGTCCGCGAGTATGCTGTCGTCTTCGGCAATGAGGATTCGCATCGTGATGTGCGCGAGGGCATTGCCGGCACCGCAATTCGCCCGGCGCGGCGGTCTCCAGGTGTTGTTGTGGTTTTTGCGCGGTGCGACGAGCGTTTAAAATACTGCGCCCCGTCGATCGGGCTTGCAAAAACTACTGTTTTTTTATACAGTGTCTGAGTTAGTGCAGCCAGCGGCTTCAATGCCGCGCGCGCGTATCTCAGACGCCGTTCATCATAGCAAAGGACGATTCATGGAAGAAAGCAAGAAAGGCCCGGGCGGAATGTCTGCAGAGAAGAGCAAGGCGCTGGCCGCCGCGCTGTCGCAGATCGAAAAGCAGTTCGGCAAAGGGTCGATCATGCGGCTCGGTGCGGGCGAAGTGGTCGAAGACATTCAGGTGGTGTCCACGGGCTCGCTCGGGCTGGACATCGCGCTCGGCGTCGGCGGTTTGCCGCGCGGGCGCGTGGTGGAAATCTACGGCCCGGAATCGTCGGGCAAGACCACGCTCACGCTGCAGGTGATCGCCGAGATGCAGAAGATCGGCGGCACGGCGGCGTTCATCGACGCGGAACACGCGCTCGACGTGCAATACGCGCAGAAGCTCGGCGTGAACGCGTCGGACCTGCTGATTTCGCAGCCGGACACGGGCGAGCAGGCGCTGGAAATTGCCGACGCGCTGGTGCGCTCGGGTTCCATCGACATGATCGTGATCGACTCGGTCGCGGCGCTCGTGCCGAAAGCTGAAATCGAAGGCGAAATGGGCGACTCGCTGCCGGGCCTGCAGGCACGCCTGATGTCGCAGGCGCTGCGCAAGCTGACCGGCACGATCAAGCGCACGAACTGTCTCGTGATCTTCATCAACCAGATCCGCATGAAGATCGGCGTGATGTTCGGCAATCCGGAAACCACTACGGGCGGCAACGCGCTGAAGTTCTATGCGTCGGTGCGTCTCGACATTCGCCGGATCGGCTCGATCAAGAAGAACGACGAAGTGATCGGCAACGAAACGCGCGTGAAGGTGGTGAAGAACAAGGTGTCGCCGCCGTTCCGCGAAGCGATCTTCGACATTCTTTATGGCGAAGGCATTTCGCGTCAGGGCGAGATCATCGATCTGGGCGTGCAGGCGAAGCTCGTCGACAAGGCGGGCGCCTGGTATAGCTACAACGGCGAGCGCATCGGCCAGGGCAAGGACAACGCGCGTGAATTCCTGCGCGAGAATCCGGACATGGCGCGCGAGATCGAAAACAAGATCCGCGAATCGCTGGGCGTCAACGCGATGGCGGAAGCCGTGACTGGCGTCGCGGTTGCGGATGAAGAAGAGTAAGCCTCCGGGCTTAACCGGGATTCCGGTTGAGCACTCAGGCTGCACGCGATGATGCGCAAGAGCCGGTTCGGGTCGAAGGTCGGTGGCGGTGAAGGGCGCGCTGACGGCCGGGTTTCGGGCGGCTCGGATGACGATACTGGCGCAAGCCGTATTGTTGCCGAAGGCGGTGACTACTACGAACGCAGCAGTGAACGGCGTGGTGACCGCGCGGGCGCATCGATGGGCAAGCGTGGCTGGGGACGGAAGCCGGAACGCGCCGGCGTGGAGAAATCCGCGCCGGCGCGTCGCGTTTCAGGGGCCGGTTTTTCGGGCGATGAAGCCGCGGAGGCAGCGAAATCCGCTGAAATCAAGGATACCGTTCCCCCGACAGAACGAATCAAACGCGCCCGCGTACTGCTCGCACAAACGCTAGAGAAGCCGAAGAGCATGCAGCAGCCAACGGCCGATGCTCCGCCGAATCGTGCCAAAAATCGCGCTCATGCGAATACTCCCGCATTCCCCGACCCCTTCGAAGACGCCGACCCTTTCGAGCCATTCGAGCAATGCGTGCCTGACTCGGCATCATCGGCACAACGCGACGAGGGTGAATCCGGCGAAACGGTCTATAGCCGCTCGTCGCAAACCCGGCGCAAGCAGTCCGACGAAAAAAAGGCAGGCAAACGTCCGCAGCGCTCTTTGAAAGGGCGCGCACTTGCGTACCTTTCGCGTCGGGAACACAGCCGGGCCGAGTTGTCGCGCAAGCTCGTGCCGTTCGTTCAGGAGGCCGATTCGCTCGAAGGCGTGCTCGATGCGCTCGAGCGCGAAGGATGGTTGTCGAACGCGCGTTTTGTCGAAAGCGTCGTGCATCGGCGAGCGGGCAGCTTCGGGTCGGGCCGGATCGTCAACGAATTGAAGCGCCACAATGTCGGCGAGGAGCTCCTTAGCCAGACCGGCGACGAACTGTCCCGAACCGAACTCGCGCGCGCCCGTGCGGTGTGGGCGAGGAAATACGGCACGCCACCGCAAACGCAGGCCGAGCGGGCGAAACAATCGCGATTTCTCGCGGCCCGCGGGTTTTCTGGCAGCACGATCTCGAAGGTGATCAAGGGCGGCGACGAAGATCTGCCGTTCGACCCGATCGAGGACTAGACCGCATAGAGACCGCAAGGCACAGCGCCGCCGCGGACCGGGCGCGCGAAGCCGGATCGCATGCCGCAAAGACGCAAGCGAGACACCCGGCCAATCGCCCCGAACCCCCTCGCGCCTCCATGCCGGGCCTCAAATACCCGATATGCTAAAATTCGTTGGTTTCCCCCATCCGGCCTTCCCTTTCTCGCATGCCGCTTTCTCCGCCCGTTTCCCGACAGTTGCGCCATCGCCGCGCGATTCGACTGGAAGCCTTCGAGCGGGACGACGGTTTGTGGGACATCGAAGCCTGTCTAACCGATGAAAAGCCGCGCGATGTCCATCTCGCGTCGGGCGTCCGGCCGAACGGCCTGCCGATCCATGAACTCTGGCTGCGCATCACCATCGACCGCAAGCTCACTATCGTCGACGCCGAGGCGTCATCGGAGTGGGCGCCCTATGGCGGTCAGTGCGCCGAGTCCAATCCTGCCTACCGTTCCCTCATCGGTCTCAATCTCCTCCAGAATTTCCGTCGCGAAACCAATCGTCTGCTGCGGGGCACCGCTGGCTGCACGCATCTCACCGAGCTGTGCGCCGTCCTGCCGACCGCCGCGATCCAGGCGTTCGCGGGTGAGGTCTGGAATATCGAAAACGGCAATCCGCGCGGCGAGCCGCTCGGAAAGCCAGATCCGAATCCCGAAGAGCAACCGCCTTTCCAGCTCGGCCGCTGTAACGCGCTGCGTTTCGACGGTCCCGCAGTCGGCGAGTATTACCCGCGCTGGTACGGCCACAAGCCACGCGAGCCGGAAGACCGCCCAGCCGCGGAAGCGAAGACGGGCTGAACATCCACGAGATATCTGGATGAGACACATGCGAGCCGGCCAGACCGGCTGGCAGGCAACACGAATCAGCGGTTAAAAACAAGCGTTCAAGAAAAGCGAAGTTCAATCCAACTCTCAGACTGAAGGAATCACGCATGAAGATTCACGAGTACCAGGGTAAGGAAATCCTGCGGAAATTCGGCGTCGCGGTCCCGCGCGGCAAGCCCGTGTTCTCGGTGGATGATGCGGTCAAGGCCGCGGAAGAGCTGGGCGGCCCGGTATGGGTCGTCAAGGCGCAGATTCACGCTGGCGGCCGCGGCAAGGGCGGCGGCGTGAAGGTTGCGAAGTCGATCGAGCAGGTCCGCGAGTACGCGAACCAGATCCTCGGCATGCAGCTCGTCACCCATCAGACCGGCCCTGAAGGCCAGAAGGTGAACCGCCTGCTCATCGAGGAAGGTGCGGACATCAAGAAGGAACTGTACGTCGGCCTCGTGCTCGACCGCGTTTCGCAGAAAGTCGTCGTGATGGCGTCGAGCGAAGGCGGCATGGACATCGAGGAAGTCGCGGAAAAGACGCCGGAACTGCTGCACAAGTTCGCCGTCGAGCCGTCGACGGGCCTGCAGGACGCAGACGCCGACGATCTCGCACGCAAGATCGGTATCCCCGACGCATCGATCCCGCAAGCGCGCGCGATCCTGCAGGGTCTGTACGACGCGTTCTGGGAAACCGACGCATCGCTCGCCGAAATCAACCCGCTGATCGTCACGGGCGACGGCAAGGTGATCGCGCTCGACGCCAAGTTCAACTTCGATTCGAACGCGCTGTTCCGTCATCCGGACATCGTCGCGTATCGCGATATCGACGAAGAAGATCCGGCTGAAGTGGAAGCGTCGAAGTTCGACCTGGCGTACATCTCGCTCGACGGCAACATCGGCTGCCTGGTGAACGGCGCGGGCCTGGCGATGGCGACGATGGACACCATCAAGCTCTTCGGCGGCGAGCCGGCGAACTTCCTGGACGTCGGCGGAGGAGCTACGACCGAGAAGGTGACGGAAGCCTTCAAGATCATGCTGAAGAACCCGAACCTGAAGGCGATCCTCGTCAACATTTTCGGCGGCATCATGCGCTGCGACGTGATCGCGGAAGGCGTGGTGACGGCATCGAAGGCCGTGGCGCTGAAGGTGCCGCTCGTCGTGCGCATGAAGGGCACGAACGAAGACCTCGGCAAGAAGATTCTGGCGGACTCCGGCCTGCCGATCATCGCGGCCGACAGCATGGAAGAAGCTGCGCAAAAGGTCGTCGCGGCAGCCGAAGGCAAGTAAGCGCTTTTCCATCCGAAAAGCCTTTACGAGCGTTCCGTTCCACCAGATACGAATGGCGGCGCCTTTCCTCGCGTGAAACACCGGCGCGGGCGAGGCGACGCCAAACGAACAGAGGTCACTACATGTCGATTCTGATCAACAAAGACACCAAGGTCATCACGCAGGGCATCACCGGCAAGACCGGTCAGTTCCACACGCGCGCGTGCCGCGAGTACGCGAACGGCCGCGAGGCATACGTCGCGGGCGTGAACCCGAAGCGCGCAGGCGAAGATTTCGAAGGCATTCCGATCTACGCGAGCGTCAAGGAAGCGAAGGCCGAAACGGGCGCAACCGTGTCGGTCATCTACGTCCCGCCGGCAGGCGCTGCGGCTGCGATCTGGGAAGCCGTCGAGGCCGATCTCGATCTCGCGATCTGCATCACGGAAGGCATTCCGGTTCGCGACATGCTCGAGATCAAGGACCGCATGCGTCGCGAAAACCGCAAGACGCTGCTCCTCGGACCGAACTGCCCGGGCACGATCACGCCGGACGAACTGAAGATCGGCATCATGCCGGGTCACATCCACAAGAAGGGCCGCATCGGCGTCGTGTCGCGTTCGGGCACGCTGACGTATGAAGCAGTCGGCCAGTTGACGGCGCTCGGCCTCGGCCAGTCGTCGGCGGTGGGGATCGGCGGCGATCCGATCAACGGTCTGAAGCACATCGACATCATGAAGATGTTCAACGACGATCCGGACACGGACGCGGTGATCATGATCGGCGAGATCGGCGGTCCGGACGAAGCCAACGCGGCCTACTGGATCAAGGACAACATGAAGAAGCCGGTGGTCGGCTTCATCGCGGGCGTGACGGCGCCTCCGGGCAAGCGCATGGGCCACGCCGGCGCGCTGATCTCGGGCGGTGCCGATACGGCGGACGCGAAGCTCGAAATCATGGACGCCTGCGGCATCAAGGTCACGAAGAACCCGTCGGAAATGGCGCGTTTGCTGAAAGCGGTGATCTAAGAGCGTTTTTGGCGGATCGAACCGGCAGAAAACGCCAGGGTTTGGTACTCTTACGGAACCCTTTCGTAAAATGTCGATTCAGAAGCGAGGGAGCGTTTGCTTCCCTCGCTTTTTTATTTCCGCAGCGCTTCGCTCTACCGTCATCCATGCTCGAATTCTTCGCGACGCTCCACTGGGGCGCGGTCATCCAGATCATCATCATCGATATCCTGCTCGGTGGCGATAACGCTGTCGTGATCGCGCTCGCCTGCCGCAACCTGCCGGCGACCCAGCGTGCGCGCGGCGTGGTACTCGGCACGCTCGGCGCGATCCTCTTGCGCGTGGTGCTGATTGCGTTCGCGGTCGCGTTGCTCGACGTGCCGTTCCTCAAGTTCGTCGGCGGCCTGCTGCTGCTCTGGATCGGCATCAAGCTGATGCAGCCGGGTCACGACGATCACCACATCACCTCGTCGGACCGGCTGTGGGCGGCGGTGAAAACGATCATCATCGCCGATGCCGTGATGAGCCTCGACAACGTGATCGCGATCGCAGGCGCCGCCGAGGCCGCCGATCCGCAGCACCGGCTGACGCTTGTGATCTTCGGGCTCGTGGTGAGCATTCCGCTGATCGTGTGGGGCAGCACGCTGGTGCTGAAACTGCTCGACCGCTTCCCGGTCGTGATCGCGCTCGGCGCCGCGCTGCTTGGGTGGATCGCGGCGGGGCTCATCATCGACGATCCGTTCGTCGACCGCTGGCCGGCGCTCAACACGGAGAGCGTGGGTTACGCGGCGCGCATCGCAGGCGCGGTGGTCGTGTTGCTGGCCGGCTGGATCTTCAGGCGCCGCGCGCTGGCAAGCGGAGACCGGGCCACCAACTGAACTGCAACGTTGGCCACCTGGCCGACTGCCGCGGATCGCGGCCTCTCAATACGATTGAAGCGTCCGACTGCATCGCGCGGTCGGGCGCTTTTGTCTTTTTGGGGGTGAGCAATGACGTTAGCGATGGGCGGTTGGGGCGCAGCGAACACGCTGCGGTGGTTTGAAAAGCGGAGCAACGACAGATCGGCGACGGGTTTCACGCTGATCGAACTGATGATCGTGCTGGCGATCGTCGGCGTGGTCGCGGCGTATGCGATTCCGGCGTATCAGGATTATCTGGCGCGCAGCCGGGTGGGCGAGGGGCTGTCGCTCGCGTCGTCGGCACGGCTTGCGGTGGCGGAGAACGCGGCGAGCGGTTCCGACCTGAGCGGCGGTTATGCGTCGCCGCCGGGCACGCGCAATGTCGAGTCGATTCACGTCGACAGCGACACCGAGCAGGTGACGAT
>NZ_FCOG02000265.1 GCF_001544975.2 Caballeronia arationis
TTACCGAGAACTGGATCGGCGCTCACGAACGCCAAGATGAGACCGTGAGAAAGGCGCAAGAACTCGGCACTCTCGAGTACATCAGCAAACCTTCCTATTCAACTGTTGACTCATTGCGACAGAACCGTCGTCTCAGTCCCACGTCCAACTAAAGCATACACCCCCATTCGTAATCGACACTTTCAGGATACAGCGGATAGACACCTGCACCCGGCGTGAAGGTTAACTCACCAAAGTAGATTCTTGCGAGAGGAGCGTACAGGTCGACCCGCACATAGTCGAAGCTTGAAGAGAGGACCCTTGCTTTAGCAAGCATTGCGTCGAGGTTGTCCGGTTGTGGGGAGGCGATTTTGCTCCGCGGATAGTGCCCAATACTGATATCAAGGTGATTCCATTCCTCGTCGTAAAAGTCGCCCCGGGGGTTAGGCGTAAAGCGATCGGAAATGTGTAAGATGAAAGCCCTTTGCTTCCCCGGTGTCTGATTAAAACAATGAATCTTGAAATCGGCGGGTAGATTTCCGTCACAATCAAGCAGCAATGCTTCAAAGAAGACATGCCGCTTGATTTTACGATAATGCCGTTCACGGGCGACGTGATAGAAGTTGGTCGCCAGCCAGCGTTCGGCGAGCGAATGCAGTTCCTCGAAGGAGGTCTTCGCCTTGTCCCGGACGATCTTGACGAATCCGCTTCCATGATTTGCCTTCATCACGAACGAAGATGGCAACGAGTTAAAGACTTCGTCCGTGAACACGTCCGGTCTTGTAAGGAGGGGGATCAAGTGTTCCTCACCGATCGCATTCCTCACATATTCACGTACGAGCAGTTTGTCAGCAAGATCGGCGAATCTTGGATCCGGGTAAAGGCTGCGCCGGAGAATCTTTTCATTGAACGTTACTGGGTGCGCGAGACGAGGGAACCTGCCTATTTTCATTCGATAGAGCAAATTCACGAATAGCACGTCGGGCAGCCATTTCTTAAGTATATTTTTGGATTTTTCCGATACCGACATTGCCGTGCCCTCGGTGTTTGAAGCAGTGGTACCGATCGCCGAGTCAGCTTGCTGATCTGCTTCGACCACCCTCCAGTGCGTCGGATACGCTGCCAGCGCCCTTGCGGTTCTATGTGTACCCGCCGACGGCGGAACTGCTGGACGTTATGAAAAGGACGGGTCCAGCTTGATATGATCAACTGCCATATGGCTATGTATGAACATGAAGGCATCACGGGAAAAGGGACGAACCTGATGCTACCGGCGTCAGTCGGGCGCGCGCAGCTCGCACGTTCCATTCGCCATTTGAGGCGTAGTCTCCCCGAGCGGACCTAAAGGCTCTGAACATTAACCCCGCGTTGTACTTGCGTTGAAACCGCCTTTACGGAAATTGTTCCGACAAGGGACGTTCGAAATCCTCAACGACGAAAAAAACGACGAGCGTTCCAGTCAAACGCTCCCGATATCACGCTCCCCACCAAAAACACGCAACTCGGCCGGTATCTTGCCTGCGAACGGACCCGCCTCCGCACAACATCCTGGGAGAGCGCATCGAGAGTGGGATGATAAGAGACCCGCCCTTGCTCGGCGCGCTTACGATTCAAAAGGCCCGCCGCGAGGCGCCTTGCGGTGGCGTTTACCTGCACGACGTGTGACGCCGGCCCTACACGACGATCAAGGGTTTCGGTCGACGGCGCGGGCAGACTCGCGCCGATCGACGCGTCCCACGGCGCCGATGCGCTGTGCGCCAGCGCGGTCTAATCCGCAGGACGCTCGTCGATGTCGATCGCGCCCTGATCGGCGAGCGTCGGTATTCCGAAGCCGTGCGGCGCAGCGCGGTGCTCGTCGCGATTGACATGATCGCCGATACCGACGTCGATATCACGCGCAAAGCATCCACTAGGATGGCGATCACCGGCGGTCGCGCCTGTCGGCAAAGAAGCATTAGTACAATTGACGAAAGCGTGCCCAACAGCATTATCAGAAAACCTATTATCCTTACCCGGAAGACGAAAGCCAATACCGGAAGCGACACGGTTAGCGCCAGCACGGACAGAGGGTCGTGCAACATGGTGAGTTTACGGCTCCAAGAGTAGCATCTAGTGAGACTGCCTCGCGCCTCTCAGAGAAACTGCCGCACGCGCAGGACCATAGTTGTTTCGTTCCAAAGAGGGGAAAGCTACCTACGGCGGGCAGCGACATCGGCCGGTGCTGAAGACAGAAAATGTCGCGGCATCAAGAACTCGTTGCAGCCAGGCGTGAACAGCGAGATGCCCAACGGATTTCTGTGCCATAACCTGCCCGAAGGCGCCGCCCAATTGGTGTGCAGTAGGGACGACATCGACCCTAGCGCTGACAAGTCTGAACAGCCAACCTGGCGACTCACTCGTTCGATTCTCGGTTCTAGGTCTCCGCCGCTCCACTCACCCTCAAGGAAAGGACTTCACGGTTTTCGGCAGTAGATGTTGCACTTCAGTTCGAAACCGCCAGTTATAAGCCGTCTAGCAGTTTCCGCCCACTTCGCCGAACCGTCAAACAAAAATTGGACTTTTATGCTATCAATTCTCGGACAAAAGGCAGCTGAACCGGGCAGCAGGCGAAGTGGGCGCTCAAGGCCTGAATCGACAAGCTGGCGCATGGAGAGTTGAGGCCAAATGCTGCAATCAGCCATAGGGACCAAGCGATGCCCCCCCTGACGCCGATTTTACGAATGAAAACTCTGGCTACGTGCAAGATGGAGACCACTCCTGAAGGTGTTCCCCAGTCCGCTAACGCGCCTTCACAGCGCTTATTGGGCTGTAGTGGACACAGTGAGAAACGCGCCTCGTTCATCATCGCGAATTCCGGCCGGAAGGCGCGATTGAGAGAAGTCGCAGGGTCGGCGGCTTCTCTCATGGCGGATCATTTACTAAGCACGGTCCTTCCGCAATCACTGTGCGAAGCGCAATTTTGCTCAAATGTACTGACGGTTTCGAACTATGAGCCGCATAAAAGAGCCGGATGACCTGCTGCACTGCAATAATGACGCGCGTATCCTGAAATCAGAACGACGCTTACGTCAGATCCAAGTCAAGGGTTTGGGTTTGTATCTCTACAGCGGCCGCGGCGTCACTGTCAATAGGCGATCCGAGAGAAGACTACGGGCAAGCGCTGTCCACCATGGTCGATCAGGCAATTCATTGCATGAGCGAGACGACGGTGCGCCGCGCATGGGTCTCGCGGACTGTTGAAATCCCCTCCTACGCGGGTCATCCTGGCGAAAGGGAGAAGCGTCGAATCAGGGAGCCGAACACCACTGAGACCGAAGCGATGCGCGGAGCGGACGGCTACACCGAGTCGATGTTCACGATGTCCAAGCTGGACGACTTCGTTCCAGCTAATCATCCGCTGCGACCGATTCGGTTGTGGCTGAACGAGGCGCTCACGCGCATGGACACGTCGTTCTCGCGCATGTACGAGAGCGCCGCAAAGGGTGGCCGCCCGAGCATCGCGCCGCAGAAGCTGATTCGCGCACTGCTGTTGCAAGTGCTGTATTCGATTCGCAGCGAACGCATGTGATGGAGCAAATCTCGTACAACCTGTTGTTTCGCTGGTTCGTGGGACTGGCGATGGACGATGCGGCAGTCGCAGAGATGCTTGCGGACGCCGCGCGATTTTCCGGTACGTCCATTACGGTAGGTGCAGATAAAAATTACGACACGGCCGGCTTCGTGGCGACGTGCTGCGCGAACAGTGTGACGCCCCATGTGGCGCAAAACGATGGACGCGCGGGCGGCTCCGCGATTGACGCTCGAACGACGCGATGGTCCGGCTACGCTATCAGTCAGCGCAAACGCAAATGCATTGAGCAGGTGTTTGGCTGGGGTAAGACAGTCGGGAGGATTCGGCAGGCGATGTATCGTGGTCTGAAGCGAGTCGACCAACTCTTTCTGCTGACTCAGGCGGCCTACAACTTGACGCGCATGCGAACGCTTGCTGCTCGGGCAGCATGAAAGCCCATGTGTGGGAGAGCGCGACATCAGCAGCACCTGAAACAAGGAAGTTTGGCGTCAAATCGGCTGGAGCACTCGTCACGCTGCCACTTTCGAATAAGCCAGCGCGCGCCCACGAATGGGAATCGTTCGTGAATCCGCTTTGCTCACACAATTGAAGGATGAAAACCTAGTGTGAGACTGCCAACTTCAACTTGGATGATAGCTTCTGGCGAAGTAAGCTCATATGCTGCATCCGCGTAAGAGTGCTTTGCTTAGACGTTATGGCTATTCTGCCGCCGCAGGCGTTCGTTCCCTTAGCAGTGCGGGAACTCTTGGTTTACGCAAGGAGCAGACGAATGAAGCTGGGAATATATTGCGATTCGAGCATCAACGGCGGCCACGAAGAAATGCTTAAGCGCCTCGTGCTTGCGCTCGTCGATAGCGCGAAAATTGACACGCTACACGTGATGGTGCCGGTTACCAACGAGCCGCTTCATGGTTTCGTCAGCGAGCTGGCGCGCAGGGATCCGAGAACGCGGGTCGTCGGTCTGTCCTACACTGCTGAATCGTTGAGCGGTGATCTCCTCGCGTTTCGTCGGATGATTCGGTCGACGGCCGTGACTTTGCGCAGGCTGGATCTCGATAAGCTGCTGATC
>NZ_FCOG02000476.1 GCF_001544975.2 Caballeronia arationis
TATGTCACGATAGTCTTCCCACCACCAGGCGAAGGAGAGCGACATGGACAGGATTGCCCGTATCGGTGTTGATCTGGCCAAGAACGTCATGCAATTGCACGGCGTCGATGCTGCAGAGCGCGTGGTGGTCAGGAAGGCGGTCTCCAGAGATAAGTTTCTGGAGTGGTTCGCGAATCGAGAACGTTGCGTCATAGCAATGGAAGCGTGCAGTTCGGCCCACTTCTGGGCACGCAGACTGCGTGAGATGGGCCACGATGTCCGCCTTATTCCACCTCAGTTCGCTGCGCCATATCGTAAAGGCGGCGCCCGTGTGAAGAACGACGCGCTTGACGCCGAGGCAATCTGCGAGGCAGCGAGCCGCCCGCAGATGCGTTATGTTCCGATCAAGACTGCTGCCCAGCAAGGCGTCCTGGTTCTTCACCGCGTGCGCCTAGGGTTAGTTGAAGAACGTACGGCTCTTGTCAATCGGCTGCGCGGTCTCCTGGCTGAATTCGGTGTCTTTCTGCCCCAAGGGATCAACAGGTTTAGAGCTGGCTTTGTCGAAGCTGTCGAGGACGGTTCAAATGAGCTTCCGGGACTAACGCGCACGGCGCTGCTTCGCGGCTGGGCGAGATTCAGCGAGATCGAGGGTGAAATCAAATGGTATGACGCGCAGATCGCACAGCATGCCAGGGAAGATCACAACGCGAGACGCGTCGTGGAAATGTTTGGCGTCGGGCTGCTGACTGCGTCGGCAGCAACTGCGACCGTGGGCGACGCCCGCCAATTCCGAAACGGTCGGCAGTTTGCGGCGTGGCTCGGGCTCGTGCCGAAACAAAACAGCAGTGGCGGGAAGGACCGACTAGGGCGTGTGACCAAACAGGGCAACGAATATCTTCGCACCCTTTTGTTCCAGTGCGCGCGCGTGACAGTAACCGCTGCAAGGAGACGGAAGGACAGGTTGTCCAGGTGGATCGCCGCGCTATCTGAGCGTGTGGGGCATGGTAAGGCGTTGGTGGCCGTTGCGAACAAACATGCGCGGGTACTTTGGGCGATCCTGGCAAAGGGCGAGCGATTCAACCCGGACTATATCGACATGCGACGTGCCGAAAACGACGCACTTCCGCGATCCGTAACTCATTAGGCGTAAGCTTTTTAGCATCATCATCTGC
>NZ_FCOG02000147.1 GCF_001544975.2 Caballeronia arationis
TCTTGGTCTTTTCCATCATCTTCGTCGTGCGTTGCGGTTCGTCCGATTCTACTTGACCGCGTTAGTGCGACAGAACCACACGGTGTTCCTGGGCTTCCCTATCTGGGGAGAGACCACGCCGCCAGTCATTCGGGCCTTTCTGTCATCGCACGATCTGTCTGGCAAGACGCTGATCCCCTTCGTCACCCACGGGGGCTATGGACCGGGGAACAGTCAGTCGGTACTCGCCAGCCATGCGCCGCAGACAAAGCTGCGCAGTCCATTCGTGATGGAGGCGGATCAGGAACGCAGGACGATGAATTTCGTCAACGAGTGGCTCAACGAAACCGGCCTCACCAAGGTATCCGACACGTCCTGAGCACACCTCATGCCGCCATCAACTCAACACAAAGGATCAACCATGCAAGACGTGACACTAAACAACGGAATCAAGATGCCGATACTCGGCTATGGCGTCTTCCAGATCGCCGACGAGGCGGAATGCGAACGCTGCGTCGTGGACGCGGTGCAGGCAGGTTATCGCCTCATCGATACTGCCGCGTCCTACAAGAATGAGGAAGCGACCTGGCGAGGTCTCAAGCGTTGCGGCGTACCCCGAGACCAGCTTTTCGTCACCAGCAAATTGTGGGTCGAAGACGCTGGCTACGAACGTGCTCAGTTAGCCATCGACAAGTCGCTCAAGCGTATGGGATTGGACTATCTCGATCTGTTCCTGATCCATCAACCGTTTTCGGACGTGCACGGCGCGTGGCGCGCGATGGAGGAAGCGTATCGCGCTGGCAAACTGCGTGCGATTGGACTCAGCAACTTTCAGCCGGATCGCCTCATGGACATCGCGGCGTTCAACGAGGTGACACCGGCCGTCAATCAGATCGAGGTCAATCCTTTTCATCAGCAGTCGGAAAGCGTCGATTTTATGAGCGGACTCGGCGTACAGCCAGAAGCTTGGGCGCCCTTCGCCGAAGGACGGAACAACCTCTTCGAGAACGAGCTGTTGGTGGCGATCGCGCAGCGCCACGGCAAGACGGTCGGCCAGGTCGTGCTGCGATGGCTGGTTCAGCGGAGTATCGTTACCCTTGCAAAGTCAGTGCGAAAAGAGCGGATGCTGGAAAATCTGGCCGTCTTCGACTTCGAGCTGTCCGATGAGGACGTGCAGGCAATCGCATCGCTGGAGACCGGGACAAGCAGCTTTTTCTCACATCGCGATCCGAAAATAGTGAAATGGATGAGTGAACGCAAGCTCGGCCTTTGACCCGTCATTCCGTCGCGCGGGCGTCACATGATGCCGTCCCAAGCCTAACCCGAAAGGATCGAAACGATGTCCAAACAAGCTCAGACCATCGTCCGCAACGGCGCGAAGCCGTCCATCAAGGGCCCTGAGAACTGGTTCACTGGCTCGGTCCGTATCGACAGCCTCTTCCAGGCGGAAGAACCGGATCGCCTCGGCGGCGGCATCGTGACGTTCGAACCGGGTGCGCGCACCAACTGGCATACGCACCCGCTCGGGCAGACCCTGGTCGTCCTCAATGGCGTCGGCTGGACCCAATGCGAAGGCGGCCCGAGAACGGAGATTCGGCCCGGCGACATCGTCTCGTGTTCGTGCGGCAAGCGGCACTGGCATGGAGCCGCTGCGGCCACGGCAATGTCGCATCTCGCGCTTACTGAATTGCTCGATGGCAAAAATGTCGAATGGATGGAGCCGGTGACCGACGAGCAATATCTGGCTGGACCGCTCGTCACCGATTAATCGATATCCACTGAGAGCAATTACGACGCCCCCGCACGATCGATATAAATCCTGTATCTACCTGTGCAGCGAAGACGCTTCGGGGTGAAGCTTT
Organism: Caballeronia arationis; assembly: GCF_001544975.2. GTDB lineage: Bacteria > Pseudomonadota > Gammaproteobacteria > Burkholderiales > Burkholderiaceae > Caballeronia > Caballeronia arationis. Next base: position 1,842 of record NZ_FCOG02000147.1, read on the forward strand.
CACATCACTGAGTTGGTACGGCTCGATCTGCCGCCCGGGAGCCGTCATGCTGCTGTCAGCAAACGACTACAGAAAGGCCCGAACCGATGGAAGACTTTGTCGACTTGAAACGTTCACGCCGCGCCGTACTGAAGCTGAGTGCGGCGTCCGCGACCACATTGCTCTCTTCCGGCGCCGGTGCACAGGAAAGCACGAGCGCGCGAAACGAATCGGAAGTTCGTGCACCCGTGCTAACCGGGCTATCGATAGAAGTGAACGGAAAGCTCGAGCATCTCGAAGTCGATACCCGTACGACGCTGCTCGACCTCCTGCGCGAGCATCTGGAATTCACCGGCACGAAGAAAGGCTGCGACCACGGTCAATGCGGCGCGTGCACGGTCATCGTCAACGGACGACGCATCAATTCCTGTCTCACGCTTGCGGTCATGCAACAGGGCGCGTCGGTCACGACGATCGAAGGACTCGGCACGCCAGCGAATCTGCATCCGATGCAGGCCGCGTTTGTGAAACACGACGGTTACCAGTGCGGATATTGCACGCCCGGCCAGATCTGCTCGGCCGTCGCTGTGCTCGACGAAATTAAACACGGCGTCCCGAGCCACGTCACCGCCGATCTGACGGTGCATCCTCGCGCCACGCCCGCCGAATTGCGCGAGAGCATGAGCGGTAACATCTGCCGCTGCGGAGCGTATTCGAACATTGCTGTCGCGATTGCCGAAGTGGCCGGGAGCCGCGCATGAACGCCTTTTCCTTCGAGCGCGCCACGTCGCCCGCGCAAGCCGCCGCGGCCGCGCTACGCACCACGGGCGCGAAGTTCATCGCGGGCGGCACCAATCTGCTCGATCTGATGAAGCTCGACATCGAGTCGCCGACGCATCTCATCGATGTCAACGGACTCGGTCTCGACAAGATTGACACGTTGCCCGACGGCGCACTGCGCATCGGCGCACTTGTGCGCAACACCGACCTCGCAGCGGACGCGCGCGTGCGGCGCGACTACGGCGTGCTCTCTCGCGCGCTCGTCGCGGGCGCGTCGGGACAACTGCGCAACATGGCGACGACCGCGGGCAATTAGCTGCAACGCACGCGCTGCCCCTACTTCTACGATACGAATCAGGCTTGCAACAAGCGTGTGCCGGGCAGCGGCTGCTCGGCCATCGGCGGCATCAGCCGGCGGCATGCCGTGATCGGCGTGAGCGACGCTTGCATCGCTACGCATCCGAGCGACATGGCCGTCGCGATGCGCGCGCTCGATGCTTCCGTCGCAACCGTGCGCGCCGATGGCACATCGCGCGTCATTCCGATTGCAGATTTTCATCGCCTGCCGGCGTAGAACGCATTAAAGATGTCAACGTTGCGACTATAAAGTCGTCAACTCGGGAATTCGAAGCGCCCCGATAGCGTGGCGAGCCATACTCAGCAAGGGGTTGCCGGACGCGAAATAAAGTCGTCACTTCGCTCGTGAGATGCAGCCTTCGACGCACGGCTGCCGACGGTGGTCGAGGAATATTGCGGCCGACGTATGCCGACCGCATCGGGCAGCACGCGGCCAATTGCGGTCCTTGGCCGCGCCTAGAAACGCGACGGAAATGAGACTGTTTTGGCCGCGAAAGCGGCCACTCGGGGAGACTACCGCAGATGAAGAGACTGTTGACTTGCCGTCCCTAAGCCGGAATCCGTCACCAGCAGCGCCGTCATGTTGACGATCCGCGGCACCGTCGCCTAAGCGGTCAGCACTTCCAACGGCTTCGCCGCGCCGAGCGAAGCCAAGCATGCGGAAGACGTCGGGCAAACTGCCTGAGCTGCCCGATACTGAATCGCCCGATGCCGACTTTGCCGCGCCCGAGAAGCGCGGCCGCAAGCCATTGCCGGCGCATCTGCCTCGCGAGCGTGTCGAATACGATCTACCCGAGGACCAGAAGGTCTGCGTGGCCAACCCGCTGCAACGTATCGGCGACGAAACGACGGTCCAATTGTTCAGTTGTTCGAACCTGGGTGGTCCGCACAGAGGAAAAGCTACTTCTGGTCGACTTCCTAAACTGTCCTTGAAATTCGGGCTATCTCGAGTACATAGTCCGGAGCTCTCGGACAACACCTTGAGCGCCCTCAACGCCCTCCGGATGCTGACATCAACGACTTGCTACCCTTCAGAGCAAATGCAGTGGTGCGATTGTTATGCTTCAACTGGCGAACTCAAGGGGAGCCAACCCCTGTTACCGGCAACGTCGAGTTGCGGCGCGTTCCAATCGCTCGCGCGATCGCCGTACCAATTGCGAGTGCCAACAAACAAATAGTCGGCACCAGCATTGGCGCAGCATGGCTGTGGGTCACCTTGCCAATATAGGGCATAAGATTCTGGCCGAAGAACCCGCCAAGGTTGCCAATGCAATTAATGGCCGCAACACTCGCTGCAGCACGAGCACCGGAGAAGAAACGCGACGGAAGCGACCAGAAGCACGGGTAAAGCAGCGGAATGCACGCCCCACCCAGGCACAACGCGATAAAGCGCAGGGATACTGTAGGTAGTGCGAGACTTGACGCAAAGCATACGACACCGATTCCCGCAACGACGGTCATTGCCCGAAGAACCACACGTTCGCGCTTGAGTTTGCCGGGCAGCCAAAGCAAAAGCAAGGTTGCCAGCGCCCAGGGAATCATATTCAGCAGGCCGTTGACTGTCGATGAGACGCCATAGCTTTTCACCAGTGTCGGCAGCCAATAAGTTACTCCGTAGAGCGACGTCGACATCAGCATGTAAGTCGCAGCAAACAAGAGCACCTTAGGGTCAATAAGAGCGGCCCAGGGCCGGGACGCTTTGGCCTCGGTGGACGCTTCCCGCTTAAGTGCTGCGACCACCACATCCTTTTCTGCTTCAGAAAGGAACGGCGCGTCTTCAACTGAATTGGGCAGGTACTTGAGCGCAACGAACGCAATCAGGATGGCCGGAATACCGGTTGCGATGAACACCCACTGCCAGCCAGCAAATCCCCAAGTGCCACCTAGGGAAAGCAAGAGGCCGCCCACCAGCGCACCGAGCATGTTCGCAAGCGCGCTGCCCAGCGTAAAGAAGCCAAGCACGCGGGTCCGGTAGCTCTGAGGAAACCACCGCGTCAAGTAATAAATGACGCCCGGATAGAAACCGGCTTCAGCCACGCCAAGCGCAAATCTGTATGTGTAAAAGAGGGGCAGCGATTTTGTGAACGCCAGCAGCACAGTGATGATGCCCCAAGTAATCATGATTCGGGCTAGCCAAGTGCGGGCCCCAAATCGATGAAGCGCAAGCGTACTGGGCACCTCAAACAACAAATAGCCGATAAAGAATAACGAGGCTCCAAAGCCATACGCTGCTTCGGTCATGCCCAGAGCCTGCACCATTTCAAGCTTCGCAAAACCGACATTTTGCCGGTCGATGAACGCTATCAAAAACATCACAATCAGCAAGGGCATGAGCCGCCATGCCATCTTTTTCATGACCTGCGGTTCAGATATAACGGATGTAGACATGTTCACTCCAGAATTCGCCTAGGATCGAATACGCACCTCGATGAGGCGAACGCAATTCGGGACTACACGGCGAAAGATATATACATATATATCTTTATATATCTAGACGAAGGGCGATGACTATGAGGTGTTACCCGAATGATTCGCTATTTTGATGTGCGTCGACCCCTACTTCCAAAGACGCGAGGTGAATAGCCGAGGAAGTGCGAAGCCGCGCGCACAATAAATGCGTCGGGGCGCACACATCGGAGGGGTCTGCGGTCCAGCGCCGAAGGTGGCTGGGACAAGCCGGTAAAAGCCGTCTTGTTAGCGGATGTCCACTTGGTACTGGAATCCGGTCGCGGCGCCGCGGGTGATTCGCCATTCAATAGGCGTGCCGGCGAAATCCGCAGCCACCCGCTGCACCAGGATAACCGGGCTGCCGATATCGATGCGCAGCAGCGCGGCATCGTCCGCGGTCGCTTGCTCAACATTGAGAATCTCGGTCGCAGACGCCACGATCTGTCGGCAGCGGCGCTCATAAAGGGGATACATCAAATCCCCAAACTCATCGAGTGGGAGAGTCGCGAGCGCTTCGAAGCGGCCGCGCGGAAGCCATATTTCTTCTGACAATACAGGTTCCGAGTCGATTAAGCGGACTCGAGAGAGGTGAATAGCCTTCTCATTGTTCTTCATTTGAAGAGTCACGCGAGTCGCTTCGTTCGGTTTCGTAAGTTCGCGGCTAAGCACCTTTGCGGTCGGCTGAACCGGGGTCCCGTTCGCGGATTTGAATCGAAAGAACCGAAACAAGGAAGAGTCGAAGCGCGGACGGCGAACGAATGTGCCCTTGCCTTGGGTACGCGTCAGCACGCCGTCGGCCACCAATAAATCAATGGCCTTGCGGAGCGTCCCGGTCGACACCTCGTAAAACTGTCCCAGTTCAGCCTCAGTGGGAATGGCTTGTTCCGGCGCCCACTCCCCTCCGGCAATTCTCCGCACGATGTCGTCGCGAACTTGCTGGTACCGCGGTAAGCGCTCGTCAGGCTTGGCAGGCAAAGGGGCAGTGTTCATAGTCATCTAGTTATCCACAAGTAGTTCTACTCTACCGCAACTCCTCATATCCAAGGGTTATTCCCCAATGACAACAGCGCCCAAAGCTCTAAACTACACATCTAGTCATATATATGAATATATGACTAACTCTAGGAGGCGGCGATGTTCACTTGGTACAAACGAGGCACACCTGTCGAGCGCAGGACGTTCTGGGGATGTTTTGCGGGCTGGGGTCTCGACGCACTAGACGTGCAGATGTTCACGTTGGCCATTCCTGCAATCATTGCTGCATACGGGATTGACCACACACAGGCGGGCGCAATTAGCGCCGTAACATTGATTTCCTCTGCGCTGGGCGGATGGTTAGCAGGGGCGCTCTCGGACAAGTTTGGGCGGGTTCGAACGCTGCAGATTACGATTCTTTGGTTTTCGGGTTTCACATTCCTTTGTGCCTTTGCTCAGACCTTTCCGCAACTACTCGCGCTGAAGGCATTACAAGGCTTTGGGTTCGGCGGCGAGTGGGCTGCCGGAGCAGTGTTGATGGCCGAGACCATCCGGCCAGAGAATCGCGGCAAGGCCATGGGCGCCGTCCAGAGCGCCTGGGCGGTCGGTTGGGGCGGCGCCGTGATCCTCTATGCCGCAGCCTTTACATGGCTGCCGACCGATACCGCATGGCGTGTGATGTTCGGCGTTGGCTTGCTCCCCGCGATTCTCGTGCTCTATGTTCGGCGCAATCTTCGCGAACCTGCGCGCGCCGTACCGGATAGCAAAGAGCCCAAGGTCTCCGTGTGGCGGCAAGTCACGCAGGTGTTCCAGCCTCGGGTTCTGAAGACGACCATCATCGGTGCTGTCCTGGGCACGGGTGCCCATGGAGGCTACTACGCCATCATGACGTGGCTGCCGACGTTTCTGTCCAAAGAAAGACACCTCTCGGTCTTGAACACCGGCGGTTATCTGGCCGTCGTCATCATCGCCTTCTGGTGCGGTTGCATGGCGAGCGCCTACCTGCTGGACCGAATCGGACGTCGACGCAACGTCGCCCTTTTCGCGTTCTGCTGCATCGTCACCGTATTGGCCTACGTCATGCTCCCGCTGAGCAATATGCAGATGCTCGTCTTGGGCTTTCCTCTGGGCTTTTTCGCGGCAGGTATTCCGGCAAGTCTCGGAGCGCTCTTCAACGAACTTTACCCGGCGGAGATGCGCGGGACGGGCGTGGGCTTCTGCTACAACTTCGGACGCATCGCCTCGGCGGGCTTCCCCGTGCTGGTGGGCTACATGAGCCATTCGATGTCCCTGGGCACGGCAATCGGCATCGATGCGGCAATCGCTTACGGCTTGGCGATGGTCGCCGTACTGCTTCTCCCCGAAACACGCGGCAAGCGGTTGCGGCCGACAGGCCTCGAGCAGGCGTCGGAACCGGTCAACGACGCCGAACTCGCGCTCCACCGTGCGCGGAGCCCGCGATGAACGATTCAGCACTGACCGCACAGCCCATATCGCCTTTCATCGACGCTCACGCGCACGTCTTTTCGAGAGCCTTGCCGCTTGCGGACGGGCGGCGCTACGCGCCGAGCTATGACGCCACGCTGGACACGTATCTGACACTGCTGGACGAAAAGAATTTCGGTCATGCCGTCCTGGTCCAGCCCAGCTTTCTCGGCACCGATAACAGCTATCTCCTTGAGGCTCTAACGGAGGAGCCCTCCAGACTGCGCGGCGTCGCGGTCGTATCGTCCGATGTCTCCGACGACGAGTTGGCGCACCTGAAAGAGCGTGGCGTGACAGGCATACGGCTGAATCTGGTCGGGCAACCCCTTCCCGAGGTCGGCGCGGCACCCTGGACAACGCTATGGCGGCGGCTGTCCGGCCTCGGCTGGCATGTCGAGTTGCACAGGAATGCATCGGACCTGACGCCGCTCATCGATTCTCTTTTAGAGGCAGGTCTGCCGGTCGTCGTTGATCATTTTGGTAGGCCCGACCCGGACAAGGGAACGCGCGACCCAGGCTTCGAAGACCTGCTTGGCTTTGGCGCTTCGGGCCGCGTATGGGTGAAGATTTCAGGAGCCTATCGCTGCTCGGAGCCCGGCTCCGGTTTCGTGCGCGATGCGACCGAACGGCTCCTGGACCAATTCGGCGCCGAGCGCCTGATGTGGGGCAGCGACTGGCCCCACACGCAATTCGAACACGCGACCGATTTCGGCCGGACGCTCTCGACCCTGCGCGAGCTCGGTCTGGACCCAGCAGTGGCTAACGCCATCCTGCGTTCGACTCCACGCGCGTTTTATGGCTTCGACAAAAAGTCTGCCCGCATCAGCGCTCCGGCAACGCAATTTCTTCAACGCACTTCGTGAGGTAACCATGCAAGTCACCGGTATGTTGCACGGAGCAAAAATGCTCCAGTTCGTCGGATTTCCCACGCCTGAGATATTGGGCCCGGACGCCAGCGAAGAGCAGATTCGCGCGATGCTGAAAAAGCACGGCCTGATTTTCATCAAGCCGGTTTTCAAGGGCGGCGTCGGAAAGAAAGGCAAGGCGGGTCTGATTGGCCGCGCAACGGATTTGACGACCGCACTCAAAGAGAAGGAGCGCCTTTACTTTGTCGAGCACCGCGTCGGCAATACCGTCTCCAAAGCCAACGGGGTGACCTTCGAAGCCGGGGTGCCCGCCGAACACGAAGTGTATTTCTCGATCACCGACTCGACCCACTTCCGCGCGCCGACCATGACGCTCACGCACCACGGCGGCATGGACATCGAGGAACTCGACAAGTCTCAAATCGTGCAGATTCCGTTCGACCCGTTGACGGGCCTCAAGGCATTCGTCGTGGCGAACGCCCTCTCGACGCTAGGCGCGCCCAAGCAACTCATCTCGCCGCTCGTCCAGCAACTGCCCAAGCTGTGGGAGCTCTATCACGGGTTTGGCATGACGACGCTTGAGCTCAACCCTATCCGAATGCGTGAGGACGGCAAGGGCCGCCTGGTCCCTGTCGCGTGTGATTTCAAATGCGGGTTCGACCGCGACGACCCCCGCTGGCAACGGCTGAACCTGCCGCCGCACCTGTTCGCCGTGGATTATTCCGACTTCGAGCAGGAGATCAACCAGCTTCGCACGTACCAGGGCCAGAGCGACGTCTACGTCATCAACGCGAAGGGAAGCATCCTGGCACCGACATTCGGCGGCGGAGCGAATTCGCTAGTCACGCAGATGCTCGGTGACGACGCCATCATATCGTCGGATTTCGGAGGCAACCCGCCTTACGAAAAGATGAAAGAGGTCGCACGCATCTGCTTCAAGCACTGGATTCAGCAGAGCAACGTGCTGTTCATCATCGGCGGCAAGTCGAACAACACCGACATCTTCGAAACGTTCCGCGCGATGGCCGACGCGCTTCGAGAGCATTTCAGCAAGCACGGGCCCACACCGCTTTATGTCGTAGTCGGCCGCGGTGGCCCGAACCTCGTGCGCGGCATGGGCGCGCTTCGCGACACCCTCGACTCCCTGGGCTTGCCATACAGCTTCTTCGGATTCGACTCCGACATGAGTGAAGTCGTCCAGCACGCAAAGCAGATAGACGCCTGGATGAAAGCGGGCGGCCGCGAGCAAGTGGCGTCGAAGCTCGGAATCGCAAACAAGCAAGCGGCGTAAGCGCCGGCTCGAAAAGGACAACATCATGTACAAGCAAGGCGTGGATGGATTCAAGTATTTCGTAGGCGTCAACTCGTTATCCCAGGTAGCCACGCGAGGAGACCGCGTGTGCGTGCTCAACATACTGGGCGGCGAGTCGAGCGACGTGACGCCCGTGGGTCACGTCTATTCGGGCGGCAACGTAGTGTTCGGCACAGCGCCAGGCAAACGCGGCCAGGTTCTGGAGACAGCACTCGGCAACGTACCGGTTTATAACAACGTCCTTGAGGGGCTTAACGACGGCTTGCGCTTTAATTGCGGTGTCATCTATCTGCCTCCATCGGCTGCTCGCGATGGCGTGGCCGAGTTGATCCGCGTCAATCCGGAGCTGAAGAAAATCTTTATCGTCACCGAAAAGCTGGCCGTGAGCGACTCGCGCGAAATCCGTGCGATGGGTCAGTCGAACGGCGTGGATATCTTCGGCGGCAACAGCCTTGGCGTAGCGGACGCGTGGAATCAGGTGCGCATCGGCGGGGCCCTCGGGGGCGATAATCCGGAAGAAGCGCTGCGGCGCGGCTCGATCGCGCTCTTCTCGAACTCCGGCAACTTCACGACGACCATCGCAACGTACCTGCGCATGGCCGGCTGGGGAACGACCACCGCAATCTCGAGCGGCAAAGACGTGTATATCCAGTTCGCGGCGCCTGAATTCGCGGCCGCGCTGGCGAACGATGCACGCAGCAAGGCGGCCGTGCTCTATGTCGAACCTGGCGGCTACTACGAGCTCGACGCGAACTTCACCAAGCCGGTCGTTGCGTGCGTGGTAGGGCGCTGGAAATCGCAGTTGACGCGCGCGGTGGGGCACGCCGGAGCCATGGCCGGGGGCGCCGACGATGCCGCGTCGAAAGAGCAATGGTTCCTGGACAAGTTCGGCGTATCGAGTGCGTTCACACCGGAGAACCCTGTCGTGTCGGCAAAGGGAGCTCTGGTCACCAACATTGCGCACATCCCGGCCGCCCTGACCGCGGTCATGCGCGAGAACGCCTGTCGGCCGGATTTCGAGCCGGAAGGCAACCTTGCGCTAAAGCCGTGGTTCAGTAGCCATCGGGGCTTAAGCTTGCCGAAGGAACTCGACTTGCCCGTGGTGCGGGCCGCAGCTCCATACGACGCCCAGATTGCTGCACTCGACTTTCAGGTTGGCGCAGTGCCGCCGCGACAGTCGATGAAGGACGCGTCCGGCGCATCACAGATGGACTCTAAGTCCCAGGTGACCAGCCTGTACAGCGTCTCGATGCTCGACGCCGCTCAGTTCCCCCTCGAAACGAATGTGAGCCTTGCTCTGCTGCATGAGCCAGGAGGGGCTAATGACCGGGCGCTCATCAACGTTGCGCTCGGCGCTTATCTGAACTTGTTCGGGCAACCCGCGCTTGCAGCGGCACAGGCTGCGCGCGAGGCCGGTAACGCACCCAACACGGTGCTCGCTGCGGCTGCGAGTATTGTAGGACCGCGCGGACAAAGCGCCGCCCGCCAGGCGGTCCGGGCGTTGATCGACGGGTGCGCCGCCGCCAAGCTCGAAGACGCGATGGACGAGAGTTTCAACGTCGCATCAGTACGACTCGACGACCTCACTCTCTTTGTCGGCAGTGAGCCAGATAGCAGGGCGCAGGCCATGCTTGCCGGGCTTCGGACGCGGGGCGTGAATTCGGCGTTCGTGCGGTATGTCGAGAGCCTTCCCGGCGAACCGACGGCAAGCGGCGTGCTGGCGGCCATCTGTGTGACGCTTGCGTGGGGGCCGTTGATGCGCAAGCGCATCTCCCGTCTTTCTGCGGAAAGCCTTCCGTGGTGGGTACAACTGTTCGGCACGTTGATTGGTGCTTCGGTCGCCGCTGAGCAGCATCGACCGGACAGCTTCTGCGGCATCCCAATGACCGACATACTGGAGCACCGCTCGATTGGCGAGGTCGCCTTTAGCGCGTTGTTTGGACTGTCACCAACCGCGCGTGACTTATTCTCGTTCCAACTCCTCGTTGGTCTTCTGTTGTCGAACGGACCCGGAACCATCTCCGCGCAAGGGGCGAAAGGCGCTGTGTCGGCGGATGGGCCTGAAGACCCAGAGCGTGTGCAACTGAACAAGGCGTTAATCGGATTCCTTACGCATAGCGGCTACACCCACGGCGGCAACGGCTTCGAGGGCATAGCCTTCTTGCTCGACCAGTTCAAGGACAGCGGGCTCGTCGACCCTGGCGACTCGAAGCACGGCATCGACTTGACGGCGTTGGCGGCGAAGTATGTGGAAGCCTACGCTCAGTACAAGTCGACCAAGAAGACAAGCGGGAGTCTGGACATTCAAAAAATCCCTGGAGTGAATCATCCTGTGTTCAAGGACAAGCCCGTGAACAACGACCCGCGCGAGGTGTTCGTTCGACAACTTTTCGCAGAGCGAGGCGAATACAACGTCTTCCACGACTTCTATCGGACCCTCGTGCAAAGCCTGTTTGATGCGGGCGTTTCGCGTAACGTGTACTGCGTGAACGTCGACGCGGTGATTGCGGCACTCTTGCTCAAGATGCTGTGGCAGCCCTATCGCGACGGGCAATACTCCCGCAGTGCGTTGGAAACAGCGGCGTTCACTATCTTTCTCTACCCGCGCATGCTCGGATGTGCAGCCGAGATCGATGACCATATGAACCGCGGGCGCAACATGGACACGCGCACGCCCGCGTCGAAGTGCCGATTTGTGGCGTAGGGATGCGATACGGAAGCCGGCCGCGGTCCGCACCGAGCATCGTGGCCGCATGCCAGCGGCACGAGAACTTAACGCCGTTCCGCCTTGAGAGCTACCGTTGTAGTGGCGCCTGATCTGGCCCGCAACTATGGTCGCCTCCGGTTCGGCGTGGGACCGAGCTCGGGTCTTCGGTCTTCAGCCGAGCGTTTGACTGGCCGTGCGATCGTCTCTTGCACGTCCTAAGCGGTCAAGGTGCTGATGGAGGACCAAACGGCCGAAGAGAATCGCGACGGTCGTCTATCGCCTACTGATTTGAGGCTAGCTTGAGGCACCTACGTCAAAGCCTCCGAATTCCTCCGCACGCGTTAGCGCCTTGCTGAGTCTCTGTGAGGCGTCCCTCCAACGAAAAACTTTCGTTTGGTCGTTATTAGGACAAGCTCTTAATCCGATAGAAACCTCATTCTTTACCTTTCTCATAACTAGGTCTGAAAATGGAATCTCCAAGTCCTCCGATCACAGGTGGTGAAAGCGCGCCACTTACTTCCGACCCGCAAGCTGCGGCTAGTCGGTCCACGAAAATTCGCCGTGCAACCACCTATTTGTCGTTGTTGGCGGGCCCGATGGGATCGCTTGCCGGCGACGTGATGGACCGCCCCGACGTGCAAGCCGTCGCCATCCTCGGCTACAACTAACCCGGCAGAATGAGTCAGCAATGAGCGGCGGCTGTACATGTAGAACCAGCCGTTGAAGCCAGGCATCGTCCGACGTCCGAAGTGGGTCGTCAACGAGCATTCGATTTTGTCGACAGCGGCCATTCGCGAGCGACGAATTCAACCGCCGCTGAGTGACGACAATGGGTCCCTTACCTGCCGCGGTCATGTCGTTGAACCAACGGCAGCAATGGCCGAGGACGCGACCGTCCCCACCATCATGACGCTGCGCTATCGGCTGTCGAGACGGGCTTCCAGCAGCTTTTCGCATTGCGGCAGCTGACCATCCCTCGCTTATAATCCGGAGTGAAAAGTCAACGCGACGCACTGGAGCTAAAGCTATGAGTCAGACCCGCGGGCGAAATGCGGGGTACCGAGAAAAGGCGAACAGCCGGCAGCC
>NZ_FCOG02000104.1 GCF_001544975.2 Caballeronia arationis
GCTCTATCAGTATCGGAATCGAGCTTCACTTGGCTAGCCGCGCACAATAATTCACCCATAGATTCCCCCGACGATCCAGAACTTTAGGGGCTTGGTGCGCGGCACGCACTGTGTCATCGCACAGCCAACAAATTGGCACAGCAGTCATTCATCCGTTTTCGCTTCGCTGGACGAGAGGTACGTCAGTCGCGCGGTTGAGGTTCGCGGTCGAGGTTGAGGTTGCAATCCACTTGTTTTCGGTTGTGCCCGTCGTCCGAGCGAAGCGCGGACGGACCGGAACGAAGTGCTTACCACTTGGTTGGACTGCGAGGGGTGTCAGTGCGTGCGCGCGCCAAGCCGCGCGGGTGTTTGAGGGCGACACTTAGGCGCTGCGCCACTCGGTAATGCTAGTGCGTTGACGTATTGCGACTGCTGCCTGAAAAGCTGCTTTCTTTGCTTACTTTCTTTGCAGCAGCAAAGAAAGTAAGTCCCGCCCCGGACAGGGGCAGTGCTAATAGACCACAAAGAAAGCAAGTTCCACAGAAGCGCAGAAACATCAACCAATACACACCTACATCCCGTAGACCATCAAGATTTCTCGTCACAAACGAAATGCAAATGGAGGCAACAATGCGCAAGGTAGTGATTGGCGGCGTCGGCATGACGCCCTTTGGCAAGTTTCTCGACCGCAACCTCAAGTCGCTGGCAGAAGAAGCGGTCGGCCTCGCGCTGAAGGACGCGCGCGTCACGGTGAACGATGTCGATCGCGTCTTCTTCGGCAATGCAGCGGCAGGCGTCGTCACCGGACAGGAGATGATTCGCGCGCAGTCGTCGCTGCGCAATACCGGACTCGACGGCAAGCCCATGTACAACGTCGAGAACGCCTGCGCGTCGGGCAGTTCGGCGCTGAATCTCGCGTGGCTGTCGATCGCGTCGGGGCAGGCCGAGACCGCACTCGTGGTCGGTGTCGAGAAGCTCTCGCACGAGGACAAGGCCGTATCGTTCGGCGCGTTCGCGAAGGCCGTCGATTTAGAAGAGCCGCTTCCCGAAGGCCTCACGGCCGGCACGGGCTCGCTCTTCATGGACCTCTATGCGGCCAAGGCGCGCAAGTGGATGGAGAAAACAGGCGCCGACGCAAGCGACTTCGCCCGCGTCGTCGTGAAGAACCGGCACGCGGGATCGCTGAACCCGGTCGCACAGTTCCGCAAGGAGACGACCGTGGCCGAAGTGCTCGAAAGCCGCATGGTGAGCAACCCACTCACGCTCTTCATGTGCTCCTCGATCGGCGACGGCGGCGCAGCCGTGTTCATCTGCTCCGAGCAGTTCGCGAACCGGCACGACATCCGGCCCGTGTATATCCGCGCGAGTTCGATCGTATCGGCAAAGGCGGACGGGTCTGGCGAACTCGTCGCGGTGCGGGCCGCGCAGGCCGCGTATGAAGAGGCGGGGATCGGGCCGTCGGACGTGCATGTCGTCGAGTTGCACGACGCCTCGGCACCGGCCGAGCTGATCCATTACGAGAACCTCGGCCTGTGCGCGCCCGGCGATGCCCCGAAGCTCATCCGCTCCGGCGACACCGGCATCGGCGGACGCATCTCGGTGAACCCGAGCGGCGGTCTTCTGTCGCGCGGTCACCCTGTCGGCGCAACGGGCGTGGCGCAGATCGTCGAGCTCACGCAGCAGTTGCGCGGGACGGCCGGCGCGCGGCAACGCCCGGGCGCGAAAGTCGCGCTCGCCGAGAACAACGGCGGTCAGCTGGCAGGCGACTCGGCGGTCGCGCTCGTGACGATTCTTTCGACCTGACAGGGCCGGGCGGCGATGCGTGCACGCGGGCAATCGAGCGCCCGCGCGCACGTCATGCGGCCGGATCAGAACTGCAGCGTGGCGCTCGCTACCGCGGTGCGCGTCGCCGACGGCACCACGTAGTAGCCCCACGCGGTCGTCCAGTAGCGGCGGTTGAACAGATTGTTGATGCCCGCGCGCAGGATCACGTCCTTGCCGGCGACCCGCGTGTCGTAGCGGCCGCTCAGATCGTAGGTGACATACGCCGGCACGAACTGCGTGTTCGCGGCATCGACCGCCGTGTCGCTGACGTACTTCCCGCCGAACGCAACCGTCAGCGAGCGCAGGTACGACGGGTTGTATTCGACCCGGCCCGTCGCCGTGAAGCGCGGCGCGCCGTAGACGCGCTTGCCTTCGATCGTCGGATCGTCGACATCGGTCGCCTTCGCGTTCAGCCACATCACGCCGCCGAGCAGACGCCAGTCGTTCGCGAGCTGGACCCAGCCGCTCGCATCGATGCCGGTGTACTGCTTGTTGCCGCTCTGCACGAAGACATTGGCCGAATTCGTGTACTCGTAGCCCTGATCGACGCGGAACAGCGCGAGATTGGCGCCCCACTTCTGGCGATCGGTCTTGAAGCCCACTTCATACTGCTTGCTCTTCAGCGGACCGAACGTATCTGGGAAGTTCACGTTGGTGTTCGACGCCGCTCCGCCCTGCTGCAACGACTCGACATAGCTCGCGTAAAGCGTCGAATACGGGTCGGTCTTGAACATCAGGGCGACGGTCGGCGTGACCGGGTTCGCGTCGTATTGCGCCGTCGTCGCGCCGCTCGGATCGTACGTATGCTGGCGGAACTGCGTGTAGCGCAGGCCGAGCAGCGCCGAGAAGCGCGAGTTGAACTGCACCGTGTCGCTCGCGTAGACGGCGGTTTGCGTCGTCAGCGACTGGCGGTACAGGTTCTCGCCGATGTGCACGGCCGAGTTCGTGAGCAGCGTGCTGCTGTAGATGTTGCCTTCGCCGAGCACGTAGCCGTTGTTCCAGCCTTCGCTGTCGTCGTACTCGCTCACTTGCGACTGGTAGCCGGCGCCGACCACGACATCGTGCTTCACGCTGCCCGTGTTGAAGTTGCCCTGCACCATCGCATCGACGTTCTGGTAGAAGTAGCGCGTCAATGCCGCATAGAGCGTGTTGGTGTAGTTGCCGGCGGCATCGGAGACGAAGAGCAGGCTGTCCGAGTTGTAGCGGTTTTCCTTCGCGAAGCGGTACTTCAGGCTCGCATGCCAGTTCTGCGACAGGCGATAGTCGACGCCCGCGCCGAACGAGGCCATTTCGGTCTCGTACCAGTTCTGCGGCTGCGTAAGCTGATGCGTGACCGTGCTGGCGTCTGGGATGCCGAGGCCCGAGCCGAACAGGAGGCCGAACAGCGTGCCGTTCGTCTTGCGCTTCTGATAGAACGCGTCGATGCTCGCGGTCAGGTCCGGCGTGATGCGGAAGTCGAATGCCGCCGATGCCACCTGGCGCCGCACGTGGCCATTGGCTTCGGCGGTGTCGCCTTCCTCGTTCACGAGGTTCACGCGGTAGCCGAAGCGCTTGTCGGCACCGATGCGCCCGCCCACGTCGATCTTCTCGCTGAACACGCCCGCCGACTCGTAGCCGATCGAGATGCTGCGATACGGGTCGTCGGTCGGGCGCTTGAGCACGTAGTTGACGATCCCGCCCGGCGCGCCGAAGCCGTACATGAAGCCGGACAGGCCCTTGAGCAACTGCACCTGTTCGAAGGGTTCGAGCGGCAGATCGGTGTCCCACGACGGAAAGCTCTGGCCGTCGACCTTGATGCCGTTCAGCGTATCGATCGGCATGCCGCGCACGCTGAACATCGAGTTTTCCGCGATTGCGTTGGTGCTCGTGACCGTTACCGCCGGGTCGTACTTGAAGAGATCGTTGGCGGTCCTTGCAAACATGTCCTCGCCCTCTTCGCTCGTGACGACATGCGTCGAGAACGGCGTATCGACCTGCTTGCGCGAGCCGAGTGCGCCGGCGCTGACGGTGTCGGTCTGCGTCGCGGGATCGTCGCGCGAAGCAGTGACGCTCACGGCCGGCAGCGTCGTCGAATCGGCGGCGGCTTGCGCCCAGCCCGTCGACGACAGGGTGCAAAGCGAAATGCCGACGCTCGCCATGAGCGCGGCACTGAGAAACGATGGGCGGCTTGCGATGCGCACGAACGCCGGACGACAGTCGACGGTAGAAATCTGCATGTTGTGTTTGAGTTGGACGTAGTCGAGCGCCGCGCAGCCTTGGGATAGCTGGGCGTCGTCGCTCGAAGCGTGAAGTTGATTAAGCGGATCTGCGTATGGCGAGCGCCATCTTAAATGATAGTGATTCGCATTTACAATAGTTTTTTAATTTGTGTTGTTTTGGGCGCAGCGAATTTCGGACGATCGTGAGATTGTTCGTCTGCGGAAACTGCGCTTTGAGAAGTCGGAGTGTTTGCCGGTAGACGGAGAGCGTGCATGGGCGTGGAGAACACCCGAAGCGATACTGCGACTCGGCGAAACCGTGCGCGCGACGACCGACGTCAGCGCGCCGCCTGCATCTGGGCGTCGCCGCGACTGCCCGCGCGCCGCCCGCCGATCATTTCCGCGAGCCAGTTCACGACCAGCGCCGTGTACGCGCGCTGGCTGCCTTCGTCGGAAAGGCCGTGATCGGCGCCGTCGATCACGCGGTAGGTCAGCGAATGCGCCTTCAGAAACGCCTGCAGGTAACTCGCGATCACGGTATGCGGCACGATTTCATCGCGCTCGGATTCGACGAGCAGCACGTCGCCGCGAAAATCCGCTGCCGAGCGCAGCGCGCGGTTCTCGCCCGACGCCACGATGCGCCGCCGATACGCCACCAGGTCGTGCTCCTTGTGCAGCGCGCGCTTCGGGATGTCCCAGCCTTCGTCGAGATAGAGCGCGGGCACGCGCAGGCCAAGCCAGCGCACGGGCCGTATCGACGTGAGAATCGATGCCAGGTAGCCGCCGTAGCTGCTGCCGATCACCGCGATCGAACTGCGGTCGATCAGCGGATGGGCGGCGAGCGTGTCGTAGGCGGCGAGCACGTCGCCGAGATTGGTTTCGCGCGTGACGGTTTCCTGCTCGTGCTGCGTGCGGGCGTGGCCGGTCAGGTCGAACGTGAGGCACACGCAGCCGAGCGCCGCCGCCTGACGCGCGCGCTCCATGTACTGCTCCTGATTGCCGCCCCAGCCGTGGACGAAAAGGACGCCCGGAATCGTCGTCTGCGGCGCGACGAACGTGCCGTCGAGATAGCCGCGCTCGATGGGGATTTCGATCTGATATCTGTCCGCCGTCATGGCTTCGCGCTCCTTTTCCACCAGACTCACCGTGCGGGTTAGCCGTCGACCGTGCAGTATTTCGTGATTTCGCCCGCGTGCGGATCGATGCCGTGGTAGTACACGCACGCATCGGCCGGAACCGCCGCGTTCGCACCGTAGATCTCCGTCGTCGACGCCCGCACGATTCGTACCGCCGGGTCGTCGCGCAATGCTTTGAGCGCGCCGATCTCCGCGCCGCTCGCGCCGCCAATCCGCCACGACTGCTCCAGCACGCCGCGATACGTCTGGCCGCGCGCGTCGGTGCCGCTGCCGACGTCGTAGTTGCGCCGCGAAGCGAAGAACCCGTCGAACGTATCGGACACGGCTTCGTCGAACGCGCGCGATTGTTCGATCGCGGTTTGCGCTTCGGCTGGCATGTCGATGCAGGAAAGCGCGTCGAAACCGCCGCGCACGACGACCAGATCCGAGCCGCCATACACCTGATGACCGTGGTTATTGGTCGTCAGCCGCTGCACGCCGTAATAGCTTGCTTCGAGACCGCCGAGGCACGCCCGGCCGACGCTCAGCGTCTCGATGTCCTGCAAGTCGCGCTCCAGCACGACGCCTTCAGCGCGCAATGCCTCCTCGCCGATATCGTCCAGTTGGGCGTCGAGCGCCGCGCGGTCCGCGACCACCGCCTGCCCTGTCCCGCCGATTCCCGACGGCCGCTTGAGGCGCACCGCGCCGTCGCGCCACAGGAGCGACGCGGCCGCGTGGGCGTCCCCGCGGGTGAACGCCGAGAAGCCCGGGAGCACGATCCCGCTAACACGCTCGCCGAAGCCGGACGCCCAGCCCTCGGGCGCCTCGTGCGCGCCCGGCGGCAAGCCGTGGACGACCACTTTCGTCCCGACGAACGGAAACGGCACCACGCCGCCGTACAGGTTTCGCTCGCTCGCGAGGCCCAGGCGCCGCGCGTCGTGGCTGTCGAGCGTGTCGTCGGGAATCAGGTAGCGGTTCGCCGGATATTGCCGCGCCGGATCGAACTCGCCGGCGAACGACGCGCCCATCAGCGCCGCGATTTGCCGCGCGAGTTCCAGCTGGGTCTCGATCTCGTGCCGTCCGCGGGCCGCCTTGCGTCCCTGGCTGTACGCGATCACAACCGGCCGTTCGTCTGAGGGCAGCGCGTTCATGTTGGCACTCCCGGCGCTCGACGCCGCTTGGAAATGTCCGGCGAAGGGAACACGACGGGCGGATCGCGGATACCGGCCGTCCCTGCGCGCCCGAAACAATCCGGGCCGCATGTCGCCGGACGTACAGCAAGTCACGTACCGCTCGTCAACTGATTGAAAGCGCACGGTTGTGCGAACCAATCCCGCTTGCTCGAAGGGCATCAGAAGCGCTGCTTCATTGCGCCCCGGAAGCGCGCCGGGTCGGCGGCGGCGTCTGCACGACCGGCTCGGCCGCCCGAAGGATGTCCTCCCGCACGCGATTGCGGGGCGGATAGATGCGCTCGCAGTTGATCGTCTGCTTGGTCTTTTTCGCCGCCGCGCCTTCGGCCACGAGCTGCCGGTCCCAGCCCTCGGTATAGACCGCGCCCCACGGACCGAGGTCGAGAATCGTCGTGTACCAGTCGATGGAAAGCGGCAGCATCGGCAGGTCGAACAGATCGCAGACGACGTTGTGTCCGGCGAAGCGCCCCATCGGCCGGCTGTGCTGGCACGACATCACCGACGCCCGCACGCCGTCCACCAGAAGCCGCGCGCAGTCGCCGGCGGCGAACGCGTTCGGCACGCTTTCGACGCGCAGGAACGAATCGACGGGAACGCGGCCCAGCGCGTCGAGCGTCACGGGAAACTGCGCCGCGAGCGGACTCGCGCGCATGCCGCCGCACCATGCGACAGTCGCCGCCTCGATGCGGGTGCCGTCGGTCAGCTCGACACCCTCGCCGTCGAGCGCCTTCAGCGAGACGCCGGGCAGCAGTTCGACGCCGAGCGTCGTCAGCGCGCGTTCGATGACGGGCTGCGCGCCGCCCATCGCCTGGGCGATTTTTGCGGAGCGGTCCGCGAGCACGACGCGGATCGCGTGCCGCTCGCCCGCGGGCACGATGCTTTGCAGGCGCGAGGGCAACTCGGCGGCGAGTTCGACGCCCGTCAGCCCCGCGCCGACCACGACGGCCGTATAACGCCCCGGCGACGCGCTGCGCGCGCCGAGCGAGTGCAGATGATCCTGAAGCCGACACGCGCCCGCATAGGAATCGACGTCGAACGCGTATTCCGCGAGACCCGGAATGTCGGGATGAACCAGCCTGCTGCCCGCGGCGAGCACGACGCGGTCATACTGGATTTGCTGCGCGGGCTTCAGGTCGTCGAGGGCTTCGGGCAGCACGGAGACACACTGGTTCGCGACATCGATCTTCGACACCGTTCCTTCGATCAGGCGCACGCCGATCGGGTCGAGCACGTCGGTCAGCGGGACGAGCGTCGCGGCGAGGTCGGACTCGTAGTTGCGCACACGAATGCTGTGAAAAGCCGCGCCGTTGACGACCGCGACCTCGACTTCGCCGGCGGGAACGGACAGTTCGTCGAGCTTGCGCGCCGCGCCGATGGCGCTCCACAGGCCTGCGAAACCCGCCCCGATCACCACGATTCGCTTCATGAGCCTCTCCCGTCAGGCGATGCGCAGCAACGGAGAACCGTCCGCCCGGCGCAGCCGGACGCTGCACGTAGCCTACTCGCGGCGCCGGCCGATGGGAAGGCGCGCCTAGCGCAACGCGCCGAAGAACGCGCGCACTTCCGACGCGAGCAACTCCGGCTGTTCGAGCGCCGCGAAGTGACCGCCCTTCGGCATCACGCTCCAGCGGCGCAGGTCCGTGAACACGCGCTCGGCAGCCGAGCGCGGCGGCCTCAGGATTTCGCGCGGAAATTCGGCGTAGCCCGTCGGCGCGCCGATGGTATCTCCCGGCGGCAGGGTCACGGCGCCGTGCATGCGCCCGTAGTACGGCCAGAACGACGCGTTGATCGATCCGGTGAACCAGTAGAGCGCGATGTCGGCGAGCATCTTGTCGCGGCTGATCGCCCGCTCGACGTCGCCGCCGCAGTCCGACCACGCCCGGAATTTCTCGACGATCCAGGCCGCCAGTCCGGCGGGCGAGTCCGTGAGCCCGAACGCGAGCGATTGCGGCCGCGTTCCCTGAATCGACGAATACGCGCTCCCGTCGTAGGTCCAGTGCGCGAGCTGGTCGAGATAGCGCTGCTCGTCAGCGGTCGGGTTCGGATACGCCGCCGGGTCGCGGCTCGCCGCCGACATGTAATTGAGATGCACGCCGATCATCGCGTCCGGATGCACGTAACCGAGCCGGCTCGCGATGGCCGAGCCCCAGTCGCCGCCTTGCGCGCCGAAGCGCTCATAGCCTAGAACGCCGTGCATCAGGTCGAACACGCACTCGGTCATCGCGGGGATGTCGAAACGCGGCTGGTTCGGGCGAAACGACAGGCCGTAACCCGGCAGCGACGGCACGACGAGCGTGAACGCGTCGCGCGGATCGCCGCCGAAGCGGGCGGGATCGGTGAGAAGCGGAATGATCTCGATGAACTCGAACACCGAGCCCGGCCAGCCGTGCAGCAGCACAAGCGGCATCGGCGCGGGGCCGTTGCCCTGCACGTGCAGGTAATGCAGGTCGATGCCGTGCAGGCCGACGTTGTATTGCGGGAACGCATTGAGCGCCGCCTCCTGCGCGCGCCAGTCGAAGCCGTCGCGCCAGTAGTCGACGAGGTCTGCGAGATAGGCGACGTCGGTGCCCGCCTGCCACGGCTCGCCGGGCGCCTGATCGGGAAAGCGCGTGCGGGCGAGGCGCGCGCGCAGGTCGTCGATGTCTTCATCGGCGACATGGAGGGAGAACGGAACCGGCTTCTCTTTCATGATGTGATCCGCCTTTTCGGTCGAGTGCCGGCCCGATGCCAGCCGTCAAGCGAGCAAGTTACCAGCAAGCGCGATTTCAGGCGCACGACGCGTCGCACTTGACATGCAACCAAATGGTTGCATAATGAACCCATGGACGACGACGCGGTATTTCGTGCTCTGGCGGATGCGAACCGCCGGCTTCTGCTCGACCGGCTGCACGCGAAAAATGGTCAGACGCTCGGCGAACTGTGCCTGGGGCTCGACATCACGCGCCAGGCGGTTGCGAAGCATCTGGCCATTCTCGAAGACGCGAATCTCGTCTCATGGAAGCGCCAGGGCCGAGAGAAGCTGCACTTCATCAATCCGGTCCCGATCAACGAGATCGCGGAACGCTGGATCGGGAAGTTCGAGCAGCCGCGGCTCGCTGCCCTGTCCGATCTCAAGAAGTCCCTCGAAGGAGATGAGCATGACTGACGCAGGTTCGACTCAATTCGTTTATGTCACTTTCATCCGCACCACGCCCGAACGGCTCTGGTCCGCGCTGACAAGCGCCGAATTCACGAAGCAGTACTGGTTCGGCATGCATCACGAAACCGACTGGAAAGCAGGCTCGCCGTGGCGGCTGATGTTCCCCGACGGCCGCGTCGCCGATTCCGGCGAAGTGGTCGAGAGCGATCCGCCCCGGCGTCTCGTGCTCAAATGGCGCAACGAGTTCAGGGAAGAGCTGAAGGAGGAAGGCTATTCGCAGTGCCGCTTCGAGATCGAACCCGTCGAGCGCGCCACCAAGCTGACCATCACGCATTCGATCAACCGGAAGGACTCCAGGTTCATCGGCGCGGTGTCGGGCGGCTGGCCGCGTATCCTGTCTAACCTGAAGTCCCTGCTCGAAACGGGCGAACTGGTTTTGCCCAACCCATCCACCTGACAGAGAGGAAATCGAATGAGCATCGACGTGCGTTCCAATCAGGAAACCCGCTATCCGCCGCAAGGCCTTCCGCCCACGCGCGAGCAGATCGTGCGGCATCTGCGGCATGCAAGCGCCGTCGCAGAGCGCGCAACGCTGATGGGCCATCATCCGTTCGGCGCGATCCTGGTCGGCCCCGATCAGGAAAGCGTGCTGATGGAGCAAGGCAACGTCGATACCGTGAATCACGCCGAGTCGGTGCTGGCGCGCGTCGCGGCGCTGAACTTCACGCCGGAATATCTGTGGAGCTGCACGCTGTACACGACGGTCGAGCCCTGCTGCATGTGCGCGGGCACGGCGTACTGGGCGAATATCGGCCGCGTGGTGTTCGGCATGACCGAGGAACGGTTGCTCGAAGCCACCGGCGATCATTCCGAAAATCCGACGATGAGCGTGGCATCGCGCTACGTCTTCGACCATTGCCAGAAGGCCGTCGATCTGATCGGCCCGGTGGCGGAGGTCGAAGAGGAAGTGCTGCGCGTGCAGCGCGACTTCTGGGCGAAACGCTGACGCGCTAGATCAGCTTGCCGGGGTTCAGTATGCCGTTCGGGTCGAGCGCACGTTTGATCGCGGTCATCGCCGCGATCTCCTCGGGCGAACGCGAGAGCGGCAGGAATTCGCGCTTGAGGAGCCCGATGCCATGCTCCGCCGAAACCGATCCGCGATAAGGCACGACCATATCGTAGACGAACGCATAGACCTCGTGATGCGACACGCCCGGCACCGAATGTCCGTCCACGGTCACGTGCAGGTTCGAATCGCCGATATGGCCGAAGTAGTACGAGCGGTTCGACGGCCAGCGCGCATCGAGCGCCGTTCGACATTCGTCGACGAACTGCCCGATCGAGCCGATCGGCAAGCTCACATCGAAGTTGATCGGATCGAGCCGCGCGGGGAATTCCGCCGTGCACTCGCGGATGTGCCACAACGCGCGGGCGTCCGCCACCGATTGCGCGACGATCGCATCGCGCACTGCGCCGGAGTCGAATGCATCGGCGAGCACGGCGGCGAAGCGCTCGCCGTCGTCGGTAGCATCGAAGCCCGCGTGTTCGATCAACGCGTAAAGCGGATGCGCCGCGGCAAATGGCGAGCGCGCGGATTGCGTGAGGGAAACGCCGAAGTCGAAGAAATCCGGCCACATGATCTCGAACGCGCCGATATCGTTGCCGAAGCGCGCCGAGAGCGTGCGCAACAGCGCGACGACCTGATCGTAGCCATCGAGCGCGACAAGCGCCGTGTGACGCCCTGCGCGCGGTGGATGCAGCCGCAGCACCGCGCGCGTGATGACGCCGAGCGTGCCTTCCGAGCCGACGAAAAGCTGCTTCAGGTCGTAGCCCGTGTTGTTCTTGATCATCTTGTTCATCGAACTCAGCACGGCGCCGTTCGCGAGCACGGCTTCGAGGCCGAGCACCTGCTCGCGCGCGGTGCCCGACTGGATCACGCGATTGCCGCCCGCGTTGGTCGCGAGATTGCCGCCGATCTGGCACGAGCCGCGCGCGCCGAGATCGAGCCCGAGTTCGAAGCCCGCCGCCGTCGCGGCTTCCTGCGCGGCTTGCAAGGTGGTGCCGGCGAGCACGGTCATCGTGGCCGCTGCCTTGTCGATTTCTTCGATCCCGGCGAGCCTGTCGAGCGAAATCGCGATGTCGGCCGGACGCGCAATCGCGCCGCCCGCAAGCCCCGTCATGCCGCCTTGCGGCACGACACTCTGGCGCGCTTCGTTGCAGATCGCGAGCGCGCGCGATACCTCTTCGGTCGAGCGCGGCAGCACGAGCGCCGCGGGCCGCGCCGGCGCGTGGCCGGTCCAGTCGGTCATCGAGCGTTCGCCGATTGCATCGCCCACGCGTACGCGGTCGTCGCCCAGGGCCTCGCGCAACGCGGCGATGGTGGAGTCGAGCGGCGCGCTCATGCGGCCGTGCCCTGCTGCTCGGCTGCGCGCTTCTTGCGATAGCCCATCGAATCGTTGATGCGCCCGAGGATGTAATCGCCTGCCGCGACCGGCGCATGACGCACCTCGCCCGCCGGCGTGCCTAGCTCGGCAGGATCGACGATGGCGCCGTAAGTCGGATCGTAGAAGGTCGCGATCGAATAGCGCTCGCGGCCCGACGCATTGATCACGCGATGCAGCGTCGAGCGGAACCGGTCGTTGGTCCAGCGCGCGAGCAGGTCGCCGACGTTGACGACGAAGTTGCCCGGAATCGGCGGCGCATCGATCCAGGTGTCGTTTGCGATTTCGCGCACTTGCAGGCCGCCCACCTGATCCTGCCAAAGCAACGTAATACAGCCGTAGTCCGTATGCGGCGCGACGCCGAACTGATCCTCGTCGGATTGCGGCGGCTGCGGCGGGTAATAGACCATCTGCGTGCGCTGCATGCGCTTCGTGTAGAGCGACGCGAAAAAATGCTCGTCGATGTCGAGACTCGACGCAACCGCGCGCAGCAGATGACTGCCGCACTCGCCGATCGCCTCGTAATAGCCGTAGAGCGCCGGCCGAAGCTCGGGCATGAAGTCCGGCCAGTTGTTCGGACCGCGCAGCGCCTGACCCGCGAGCACGTCGGGATCGTCCTCGGGCAGTTCGAGGCCGATGCTGTAGAACTCCTTGTAGTCGGGGCGCTTTGCCTGGTACATCGTCGCGTCGCCGAGCGAATTGAAGCCGCGATGCCGGTGATTCACCGCCGCGCGCCGCTTCGTTTCGACCGGATACGCGAAGAACTTGCGCGCCGCTTCTTCGGCCGCGTCGATCACATGTTGCGGCACACCATGATTGACGATGTAGAAGAAGCCGATGGTCGTGCAGGCTTCGCGAATCTCGCGGCCGACGCGCGCGAGCGCGGCGGCGTCGCCTTCGCGCACGCCGTTGAAATCGATGAGGGGAATCCGGGTGACTGACGGCATCGGCTGGCTCCTGGAGCGGCGTGGCGACGGGGGAATTCGACTCGCCGTCGCGCGAAAAAACACGCGCGCGGCATGACGCATCTCCGGTTGTATATACCGCCAATTCCGGCACTGCAAGTTGCAATGCAGCGACCGGTACCGCAACTGATCCGGCACGTTCATGCGCCTGTTAATCCGCGAAGAATTTCTTTTTGGTCATCGAAATTTCGCGGTATATACTGCCTCGCATACCGCGCTGACCACACCCTCTGCCGACGCGCGACGACCGCTTTGCCACCCCGGAGACTCAGATGAATATCCTTGCAGGCTGGAAAAGTCGTGTGCTGATGCTGACCCTGTGCGCCGCGAGCGTGTGCGCGCATGCCGAAGATCAGCTCGCGAAGGTGAAGAAGGCGGGCGAACTGGTCGTCGGCACGGAGATGCAGTTCGCTCCGTTCGACTTCCTCGAGAACGGCCAGCAGGCGGGCTTCAACAAGGACCTCTTCGCCGAGATCGGCAAGGAGATCGGCGTGAAGGTGCGCTTCATCGACCTGCCGTGGCCGAGCGTGCTGCCCGGTCTCGAAGCGGGCAAGTTCGACATGGTCGGCGGCCCGATCACCGTGACGAAGGCGCGCATGGAACGCTATACGTACACGCTGCCCGTCGCCGATGCCACGGACGCCTTCCTCAAGCGCGCCAACGATTCGAACCTCAAGCAATCGTCCGATGTAGCGGGCAAGACGGTCGGCGCGGGCAAGGGCTCGGCGCAGCTCGATCAGTTGAAGACCTACGCGGCCACGCTGCCGAAGCCGCCGGAAATCCGCGAATACGTCGACAACAACCAGGCTTACGCGGACCTCGCGGCCGGCCGGATCGTCGCGGTGGCGAATTCGATGACCAACATCGCGTACGTTGCGAAGCAACGCCCGGAGACGTTCGCGGTCGTCCAGCCGCCGTTCGGCGCGAAGGTGTACTTCGCGTATTGCCTGCGCAAGGACGCGGACAGCAAGCCGCTCGCCGATGCGTTCAACAACGCGCTCCTGAAGCTCGACAAGGACGGACGCCTCGCCACGCTGCAGAAGAAGTGGTTTGGCGTCGCGATGCAGGTTCCGCCGACGCTGCCGACCCCGAACTACTGATCTACGCCGCGCCGCCCAGGCGTCTGCAAACCAAGCGTCTGAACACGGAGGCCCTATGTTCAGCATGACCGTTTTCGCCCAGGGCATCCCGCTCCTGTTGCAGGCGGCGGTCGCGACCATCGGCATTTCGCTCGCCGGGCTCGTGATCGGTTTCTTCGTCGCGATCGGCGTGTGCTCGGCACGGCTTTCGCCGAGCCGGGCCTGGCGCGCGGCGGGCGGCGCCTACGTGTTCTTCTTTCGCGGCGTGCCGATGCTCGTGCAGTTGCTGCTCGTCTACTACCTGCTGCCGTTCGCCGGCATCAACGTGCCGCCGCTCGTCGCGGCAATCAGCACGGTGTCGCTGTGTTCTGCGTCGTATATCGCGGAAATCCTGCGCGGCGGCTTTCTCAGCATCCCGCCGGGACAGATCGAGGCGGCGCGCATGGTCGGCCTGTCACCTCTCGATACGCTGCGTCGCATCCTCGTGCCGCAGGCGTTCCGGCTGACGCTGCCGTCGCTTGTCAACGAGATGGTGCTGCTGATCAAGGCGTCGTCGCTGATCTCGGTGGTCGGGATCGCCGAAATCACGCGCACCGCGCAGAACATCGCGGCAAGCACCTATCGGCCGCTGGAAGCGTATGTCGCGGCGGGCCTCATCTACTTCGTGATCTGCGGCGCGCTATCGCTGGTGGCGCACACCGCCGAAGTGCGACTGCAACACGCCTGAGGACGACGCCATGCAGCAATTCGACCCAGCCGTCATCACACACAACCTGTCCGCCATCGGCGCGGGACTCGCGACGACGATCGGCACCTGGATCGCCGGCGTCGTGCTCGGCCTCGCGATCGGTTTCGTCATCGCGCTTCTGCAACTCTTTTGCGGACGTTGGGTGCGCGCCCTGCTCCGCGCGTACATCGAACTCTTTCGCGGCACGCCGTTTCTCGTGCAGCTCTTTTTGCTGTACTACGGCGGGCCATCGTTCGGGCTGACGCTCGAACCACTGACGGCGGGCATCCTCGGCCTCGGACTCTACGGCAGCGCGTATTTCGCCGAAGCGTTCCGCTCGGGTTTTCGCGCGGTGCCGCCGGGACATCTCGAAGCGGCATCGTGTCTTGGCATGTCGCGCTGGCAAATTGTCTTGCGCATCCAGATTCCGCAGATGTTCGTGCTGATCGTGCCCGCGCTCGTCAATCTGATCATCGTGCTCAGCAAGGAAACGGCCGTGCTGTCCATCGTGACCGTGCCTGAACTCACGTTCGTGCTGACCGGCATTGGCTCGGCGACGTTCGCCTTCGTCGAGACGCTGCTCGCGCTGTGCGTGTGCTATCTGCTGCTCGTCGAACTCGCGTCGCGCGCGGGACTCTGGGCGGAAGCGCGGCTCACGCGCTTTCTCGTCTGACATGTGGATTGTTATGCCTCGTCACCAGGTGAACCGATGAATGCCATGATCGACCTTCCCGCTTCCGCCGCCGAGTCCTCCGTCATCGAGACGCCCGCGCCCTCCTCGCCGCTGATCGAAGTGCGCAATCTCGGCAAGCGCTTCGGCGAAGTCGAAGTGCTGCGCGGCGTCGATCTCGATATCGAACGCTCGGAAGTGGTCTGCATCATCGGGCCGTCGGGCTCGGGCAAGAGCACGCTCCTGCGCTGTCTCGCCGCGCTCGAAACGTATGACGAGGGCGAAGTGCGCATCGAAGGCGAACTGCTCGGCTACGGCGAACGCAACGGACGGCGCGTGCGTGCATCGCAGGGCGAGATCAATCGCGTGCGGCGCAACATCGGCATGGTGTTTCAGCAGTTCAACTTGTGGCCGCACATGACCGCGCTCGAAAACGTGATGGAGGCGCTGCTGCGCGTGCGCCGCCTGCCGCGCGCGGACGCGAAGAGGCGCGCCAACGCAATGCTCGACACAGTCGGTCTCGCGCACAAGGGCGACGCCTATCCGGCGAAGCTCTCGGGCGGACAGCAGCAACGCGTGGCAATCGCCCGAGCGCTCGCGATGGAGCCGCACATCATGCTCTTCGACGAACCGACTTCCGCGCTCGACCCCGAACTCGTCGGGGAAGTGCTGCAGGTGATGAAGCAACTCGCGCGCGACGGCATGACGATGGCCGTCGTCACGCACGAAATGGGCTTCGCGGCGCAGGTCGCGGACAAGGTGATGTTCATCGATCAGGGACGCATCGCCGTGCAGGGCAAGCCGCGCGAAGTCTTTCACGACGCAGGAGAGCCGCGTCTGCGCCAGTTCCTGCAGAACTACTTCGACCGCAACGCGTTCTGGTCGCGCGGCGGCGAAGGAGAAACCGCATGAGCGCGACCGATTCGTTCATCGCGGCGTTGCGCCCCGAAGTGCGCGATCTGCCCGCCTACAACGCGGGCGCGTCGGCCGAGCGTGTGCGCGAGCAGTTCGGCGTATCGCGCGTAGCGAAGCTCGCGAGCAATGAGAATCCGCGCGGCGCGAGCCCGCTCGTGCGCGAGGCGTTGCAGCGGGCGGTCGAGGAAGGCGTCGCGCTGTATCCGGACCCGTCGAGCAGCGCATTGCGCGAGGCAATCGGCACGACACTCGAAGTCGCGCCCGCGCGCATCCTGTTCGGCAATGGGTCGGAAGACCTGCTGTCGGTGGCGGCGCAGACGTTTCTCTCGCCCGGCGATGAAGTCGTCACCGTCACGCCGTCGTTCGGCTTGCATCTGATCTATCCGCAACTCGCGGGCGCGCGCGTGCGCGCCGTGCCGATGCGCAATCTGCGTTTCGATGTCGATGCGCTCTGCGAAGCGCTCACGCCGCGCACTCGCATGCTGCTCGTGAGCAATCCGTCGAACCCCGTCGGCGCGGCGCTCTCAGGCGCTGAATTCGAGCGCGTGCTGTCGGCGCTCGCGCCGGGCACGCTGGTCGTCTGGGACGAGGCGTATTTCGAGTACGCGCGCGTCGATCCTTCTTACGCGGCAAGCTTGCAGCTACTGAAGCAATCGCGCTCGCCGTGGCTCGTGCTGCGCACGTTCTCGAAGGCCTATGGGCTTGCGGGTTTGCGCATCGGTTACGGCATCGCTTCGGATGCGCGTCTCGCCGATCTCATGAACCGCGTGCGCACGCCGTTCAACATCAACCGTCCCGCGCAGTGCGCGGCACTCGCCGCATGGTCGGATACAGCTTATGTCGCCGACAGCGTGCAGCACGCGATCCGCGAGCGCGAACGCATGCGCGACGCGCTCACGGCGATGGGCTACGAATGCGCACCGTCGCTCGCCAACTTCCTGTTCTTCGACGCGCGCGAAGACGCGGATGCCCTCGCGCAACGCCTGATGCGCGCGGGGGTGATCGTGAAGCCGTGGCGCGAACCGGATTTCACACGATGCGTGCGCGTCTCGACAGGCAGCCGCGACGACAACGATCTCTTCATCGAGACGCTCGGGCACTTGCGCTCGGCGCGACACTGAGGAGGCGGCGCGATGTCGGGAACCACGCACACGAAGTCGGCCGAACCGCCACACAAGGCCCTCGACACCGCCGATACCGATGCCGACACGGACGCCCCGCTCGCCCGCTACGCGCAGGTGAAGACCTACATCCGCGGCAAGATCGAGGCGGGCACGTGGCAGCCGGGCGATCGCATTCCTTCGGAGCTGAGCCTTGTCGAATCGCTCGGCGTGTCGCGCATGACCATCAACCGCGCACTGCGCGAGCTGACGGGTGAAGGCTGGATCACGCGGCTTTCGGGCGTCGGCACGTTCGTCGCCGAGGCAAAGCCGCAGTCCACGCTGCTGATGATCGCCCACATCGGCGACGAAATCCGCGCGCGCGGCCACGAGTACAGTTCCGAGACGCTTCTCGTGCAACGCGAGAGCGCGCCGGCCGCCGTGGCGAACGCACTGAGCCTGCCGCCGAGTTCGTCGGTGTTTCATTTGATCTGCGTGCATCGCGAGAATGGCGTGCCGGTGCGTCTCGAAGACCGCTACGTGAATCCGGCCGTCGCGCCCGCGTTTCTCGAACAGGACTTCACGTCCTTGCGTCCTTCCGAATATCTCTCGGCGACAGTGCCGGCGCACGAGATCGAACATGTCGTCGATGCGTGCCTGCCGACGCGCTCAGAAGCCGAACTGCTAGAGATCGCGCCCGACGAGCCGTGTCTTACCCTCGTGCGCCGCACGTGGTCAGGCGATGCCGCAGTCACGTTCGTGCGCTTCGTGCATCCCGGCTCGCGTTATCGGCTTGGCTGCCGCTTCAAGCCCGACGACTCGCGTTACCAAAGCTGATCCGCCGCGACTCCGTAACGGTTGCCGACGCCTCTCCCTCCTCCCGGTATGTAATGCGCGAGCGCTCGACGCTCGCGGTTTATTTGCAACGTCTTGCATCCGTCCTCGTCACGCCTTCGTAACTGCTGTTGAAGACAGCCTGCGGGTCGCATCCGTTCGACCCGGCGCTTCTTCGTGTTCTTCGCGCCCGCGTTTCGCCATCGTCCTGTCGCGCAAGGCCGTCTCTTGCACTCCGGAGCGCGCAGTCCCGCAGGCACGTCGTCAAATCAGCAAACCATTGAAGGAGATGACCATGAACGATGCTTCCGTGCTGATGGGTGTGATGGACCGCCGCGCCGAACGGCGCGCAGAGCGACGCCGGTTCTTTCGCAACGCGGGCGGTCTCGGGCTCGGGCTCGTCGGCGGCACGCTCATCAGCGCATGCGGCGGCGGGTCGGGCAACAACGTGATGGCGAGCACGACCGCGCCCACCGACGAAGAAATCCTCAACTTCGCGCTCAACCTCGAATACCTCGAAGCGCAGTTCTATGCGTATGCCGTGACGGGCACGGGACTGCCGGCCGGCATTCTCGGCGGACAGGGCACGCAGGGCGCGGTGATCGGCGGCGCGCAGGTGCCGTTCCAGGACCCCCTCGTCTCGCAGTACGCGAAGGAGATCGCGCGCGACGAGATGGAGCACGTCACCTTCCTGCGTACCGCGCTGGGCGGGGCGGCGGTCGCGCAACCGGCCATCGACATCGGCGGTACCGATCCGAACGGCGCGTTCTCGACGGCGGCGCGCGCGGCGGGTCTCGTCGGCGCGGGCGTCGCGTTCAACCCGTACGCCAACGACAACAACTTCCTGCTCGGCGCGTTCATCTTCGAGGACGTGGGTGTGACCGCATACAAGGGCGCGTCGCCGCTTATCACCAACAAGACGTATCTCGAAGCTGCGGCCGGCATTCTCGCCGCCGAGGCCTATCACGCGGGACTCGTGCGCACGACGCTCTATGCAAAGGGACTCGAAACGCCGAGCCTGCGCACGGCGGCCGGCGCGATCTCGGACGCGCGCGACAGTCTCGACAACACGGTCGACGACGACCAGGGCATCGTCGGCGCAACGCCCGACATCGCCAATATCGTCCCGCTCGACCAGAACGGGCTTGCGTTCAGCCGGACCTACGCCGACGTGCTCAACATCGTTTATCTGACGAGCGCTTCGGCAGTCAAGGGCGGCTTCTTCCCGAATGGTGTGAACGGGACGCTGCACATGAGTTCGTGAGCAACGCATGTGGGGCGCGCGCCTGCATCACGCGCGTCCGACCAGACCGCGCAGCACCGCTTCCAGGCCGACATCACCCTTGACGATGCCGGCCGGATCGCCTTCGAATTCGATCCAGCCTTCGTTGAAGCCGTCGAGCATCTGAATGCGCGGCATCGGGTCCCTCGTGCCTTGCGAGCGGAAGAGCGCACCCCACGTCTCGCGCGGGACGGCCTCGGCGCGAAGTGGCCGGCCGAGGATGCGAGCGAACGTATCGGCGATGTCGTTCGGCGTGACGCGCTGAGGCCCTTCCAGTTCGACGATGCGCCGTCCATGCCAGTTCTCCATCAGCATCTGCGCGGCCACGCGCCCGATATCCGCCGTGGCGATCATCGGGACTGGCTTGTCGAGCGGCTGCAGGAAGCTCCGGATCACGCCTTCGTCGCGAGCGGACGCGACATCCCACGCGGCGTTCTCCATGAACCACGCGGGACGCAGGAACGCGACGGGCATCGGCAAATCTCCAAGCGCCTCTTCCATCAGCGTGCGCTGGGTCAAGAGGTTCGACTGCTCGGCTTGCGCGCCGATCGTCGAGAGACACACGACTTTCGCAGGCCGCGCCGCTTCGAGTGCCGACTTCACGGCGTCGATGACCGCGCGCGCTTCGGGAAAGCCCGGTGCCGGATCGAATTCCGGTGGCGGCAGGATGAACACGCCCTCCGCGCCGCGAAACGCTTCGGCGAGCGATGCGGCATCGTCCATGCGCGCGAGGGCCATGTCGCAGCCTCGCGCGGCCCACGCGCGGCCCTTGTCGGCGTCGCGCACGACCGCGCGCACTGCGACGTTCTTCTCCAGCAGCGCGTTTGCGAGCGCCCCGCCGACCTGTCCGGTGATGCCTGTGATGGCGTACATGATGTTCTGCTCCTCAGTAAGTGAATCGGATGCGTTGCATCTTAGGCGCCGGCGATCGTTGATGGAATCGACGCTGTGTCAAATAATTGGTGACTTTCAGTCATTAAACGGTTTTTTCGACGTTTGATGAACTCAGGCTTCTGTGGAATTTGTATTTTTATTGGTCTATTAGCTCTGCCCCTGTCCGGGGCGGGACTTACTTTCTTTGCTGCTGCAAAGAAAGTAAGCAAAGAAAGCAGCTAGGGGCCAACTGTATCAGGACGTGACCACACCAGCAGTACCGAGTGGCCCAGCGCCTAAGTGTCGCCCCCAAAGGACCACCGGGCTTGGCGCG
>NZ_FCOG02000102.1 GCF_001544975.2 Caballeronia arationis
TCGTCCGCGCGCATGTTGCCGCCAAGGAAGCGAATATCCGGCTCATCGTCGGCGCGCATTTCCAGTTGACGAACCCGAACGGGACGCGCGCCCTCGCCTTCACCGCCCTTGCCATGAATCGCAACGGCTATGGGAATCTATCGGAACTCATTACCCTTGCGCGCACGCGCACGTCGAAAGGGACGTACCTGCTGACGCCCGACGATCTCGCGCGGCCCGAAGCGCCGTATGAGCACCTGAAAGGTTTGCCGGACTGCCTCATCATCCTTTCGCCGGAATACCCGGCCAAGGAGGAGCGGCTCGATGCACAGATGGAATGGCTGGCGCGCACGTTCGAGGGCCGTTGCTGGGCGGCGCTGACACTCCACGCTCGCGCGATGGACGACATCCATCGCGGCATCGTCGAGCATGTCGCCGACCAGCATGGGGTCCCGACCGTGGCCACCGGTGGCGTCACCATGCACGTGCGCTCTCGCAAGCCGCTGCAGGATACGCTGACGGCCGTGCGCCTGAACCGGTCGATTGCCGAATGTGGCTTCGAACTGGCGCAGAACGCCGAGCAGCACCTGCGCGCCCGCCTACGTCTCGCGAATCTCTATCCCGAGCGGGCGCTGGCCGAGACGCTGACGATTGCGAGCAGCTGCACCTTCTCGTTGGACGAACTGCGTTACGAATACCCTGACGAACTGATCCCTGAAGGCGCCACGCCGACGGCATATCTCCGGCAAGAGACGTACATCGGCGCGCATCGCCGTTTCCCGACAGGCATCCCGCACAAGGTGCAAACGCAGATCGAGCACGAACTGGCGCTCATCGCCGAGCTTCGGTACGAGCCGTACTTCCTGACCGTGTATGACCTTGTTCGCTTCGCGCGCAACGAAGGAATTCTGTGTCAGGGGCGCGGATCGGCGGCCAACTCCGCGGTCTGCTACTGCCTGGGCGTGACCGAGGTCGATCCCGCGCGCAGCTCAATGCTGTTCGAACGCTTCATCTCGAAAGAGCGCGGCGAACCGCCTGACATCGACGTGGACTTCGAGCACCAGCGCCGCGAAGAAGTCATCCAGTACATCTATCGCAAGTACACGCGCACCCGTGCGGCGCTCGCGGCCGCCGTCACGACGTACCGGCCCAAGAGCGCGCTGCGTGACTCGGGAAAAGCGCTGGGCGTCGATCCGATCATCGTCGACAAGGTCGCGAAGTCGCATCACTGGTTCGATTCAAGTGCCGACCTCCTTGATCGCTTCGTTGAATCGGGACTCGACACGTCGACGCCGATCATCCAGCAGTGGGCGAGCCTCGCATCGCAGTTGCTCAATTTCCCGCGCCATCTGTCGCAGCACACAGGCGGCTTTGTGATTGCGCGCGGCAAGCTCTCGCGGCTCGTGCCGATCGAAAATGCCGCGATGGTTGATCGCAGCGTGATCCAGTGGGACAAGGACGACCTTGAAGCGCTAGGGCTTCTGAAGATCGACGTGCTCGCGCTGGGCATGCTCTCAGCGATCCGGCGCACGCTCGACTTGATCGCCAAGCAGCGCGGCGAGCCTTTTGAATTGCAGGACATTCCGGCTGAAGACGCGAAGACGTACGAGATGATTTGCCGCGCCGATACGGTTGGCGTCTTCCAGATCGAATCGCGTGCGCAGATGAGCATGTTGCCGCGCCTGCAGCCGCGTCAGTTCTATGACCTCGTGATCGAAGTCGCGATCGTGCGGCCGGGACCGGTTCAGGGCGGCATGGTCCATCCGTACCTCCGCCGGCGCCAAGGATTGGAAGCTGTGTCGTTCCCCTCACCCGAGATGGAAACGGCGCTCGCTCGCACGCTCGGCGTGCCGATCTTTCAGGAGCAGGTGATGCAGGTCGCCATGCTCGCGGCAGGCTTCACCGCCGGCGAGGCCGACCAGCTCCGCCGCGCAATGGCCGCGTGGAAGCGAAAAGGCGGACTGCAGCACTATTACGATCGCATCGTGAACGGCATGCTCGAGCGCGGCTACGACCGCGAGTTCGCTGAATCCATCTTCGCGCAGATCAAAGGTTTCGGTGAATATGGATTCCCTGAAAGCCACGCCGCGAGCTTCGCCCTGCTCGTCTATGCAAGCTGCTGGCTGAAGTGCCACGAACCGGCTGCGTTCCTGTGCGCGATGCTTAACAGTCAGCCGATGGGCTTCTACTCGCCCTCGCAGCTCGTTCAGGACGCGAAGCGCCATAAGGTGCGCGTGCTGCCGATCGACGTCACCATCAGCAACTGGGATTCGTTCCTCGAAGGCGACGGCTCAATGGCGCCGGTGCGCCTCGGCATGTCGCTCATTCGCGGAATGCGCGATGAGTCGGCCGCGCGCATCGAAGCCGCGCGAGCGGTGCGCCCTTTCGAGTCGGTCAACGACCTTGCGAACCGTGCACGGCTCGATCGTCGCGACCTGCAGTTGCTCGCAGACGCGAACGCCCTTTCCGCGCTATCTGGCAATCGGCGGGAGGCGCTGTGGCAGGCGGTGGCAGCCGTGCCAGACAAGGACTTGCTGCGCGCTACGACGCGCGAGGAAGAACTGCCGATGCTTGCGGCACCTAACGAGGCACAGGAGATCGTCAGCGACTATCGCTCGACGGGCCTGACATTGAACCGGCACCCTCTTGCCCTGCTGCGCGAACGGCTCAACGAAAAGAAGATCTTCGCGGCGTCGAAGCTCGCCACCTATCGGAACGGCCGCCTCGCCAAGGCGTGCGGGATCGTCACCGTGCGCCAGCGTCCGGGCACAGCGAACGGGGTCCTCTTCATCACCCTGGAAGACGAGACCGGCCAGATCAACGTGATCGTCTGGCCATCGTTGGTTGAGAAATTCAGGAAGGAAGCGCTCGGAGCTTCGCTGCTTGGCGTCTATGGCGTCTGGCAGAAGGAAGGCGAGGTAAAGCATCTCGTCGCGAATCGACTGGTCGACATGACGGCGCTACTTGGTAACCTAGCAACGTCGAGCCGAAACTTTCACTGAAGGCAAAGCGAGGCAGCCTCATTTATCACCCGATTGCTGGGTCGAGTCACCGGTCTAAGCAAGGGACCGCAATTGACGTTCTCAGGCGGGCCTAAGCTAAAATCAGGCGAGGAGATCATCGCGGTCCTGAAAAGCGATTGAAGCAAAAAACGCTAAATCGTCACCGTCGATCGGCTCAAAAGAGCGTTCAGTCGGTTCCATCCGGTTTCCCTTTGTTGAGGTTCATCCCCCCTTGCTAATCTTTTGCAAGGTCGGCGTCCGCGGTGCCTCAGCGCTTCAAGCCGAGCGACGTCGGTTGCATTCTGTAAAGCACCGCTCGTCTCGATCACCTTGACAACTTCGAGAGTGCACGCGGCTCTCGGCGCATTCCCTGCCGACACACTTATCGCAATATCGCCAAGCACCGAGCAAGCAACTCTGCGTTGTTGATGATCACCAAGTTCAGCTTTTTCCTAGTTCTCGTTATGTTTTGAAACAACATGCTCGGCGGATCGTAATACGCCTTTCCTTTGTAGACCAAGTCACCGTTCTCCCCGTATGAGAAATAATCGTCAATCGGTACCGCTACTGCATCGAACTCTTGCCCGATCACCCGGTGCGACGTCGGATATTGCACCCCGGAATACTTTTCATGATGTTCGTTATCGTATTGTGATGGAGTGAACCGCAACACCTTCCATTTCAACTCACTCAACCCATCGAGGTAGGCTTTTGCGCTTTGATCGGTATTAAAATAATTTACTCTAATATTTCCACTGTTACTTAATGGAAACGTCTTTTTGTTATTGAAAAGCATTTTTATAAAATCGGCGATCTCTTTATTCGTTCTGATTTTATCTGACAAATTGTACGACACAATAGACTTGATCGATCCGATTCTCGCGCTTAAGTTCCGAGCCTTTTCTCCTGCTGCGAGCGTTTGCAGTCTGTCGTGCGAAAAGATGCACGAACACATCGCTTTTCCGATCCGCTCCACAATGTCTTCGAGCTGATTGAGGCGCAGTCGCTGAGCCTCGTCGACGATCACTAGGTCGTACTTTGAGAAATCGCAATGCTGATAGTAAGTAATCGGAACAACGGACCAGCCATTTCTTTTTAGCTCATCATGACCGTTATTCAACTGCCCACAGTGAATGACCAAAACCTTTCTCATGTCGTCGATAAGACTCCTCCCGATATCGTACGCCAGGAGAGTTTTCCCTGTACCGGCGTTACCCGATATAGAAAAGAATCGTGTTGCTTTTGATGCCAGAATCGATGCAATAATCTGATTTCTCACCTCTTCTTGCTGGTGAGTTAGGAAGTACTCGCCTTTCAGGAATCGATCAGTCGCATTGAACGGCGATACCAAATAGTCTGACGGATTGAACAACTCGTCTAGGCGTTGAATATCGTCAACCTGTTGCTTGGTAAGCCATTCTCCCAAGCCGGCAGATTCGACTATTTCGAGGTGTTCGTCATCGTCGAGCGTGTAGAGCACCTTCGACGCCGAAACAAATGTGAAGAGTTTTACGGGCCTGCCGAGGAAGCCAAGGTAATATTTGTTCCGTAACAACTGCTTCTTTATTTTTTCTGGCGAGCTACTAGCCTTAAGCTCCACATTTACGATTGATTGCGCGCCAAATCTCAGCAGATCAAACTCTTTGCCAATTTGCGGGATTTTGTAGCCGACATAAAAGCTGTCGAAAGCATCAGTACTGCATCCGACGCCAATAAGCGCTTCGGCCAACGCTTTGATATCTTCGATCTCGCCGGCTCTTATCGATATGCCAAAATGGTTCAGATAGTCGTTGAAAGCGTCCTCCTGCAACGATTGTTTCGCTTGCAAGAGCGACAAAATGTTTATTGGTTTCATCATCTTTCGGCAGACATCTAGGATTGGTGAAGGCGAGCTAGCAATCGGAAGCTAACCATCTAGTTCGCTTCGCGACGCCGTCTTAGTGATATGTGACCGGACATGGCCAGCTCGGCAAAGTGCCTCGGGGTTCCCGGCTCATAAGCCGGGAAGCTTCTTCTTGTCGCCGCTTGCGCGCATCAAAAGGTCTAGCGTCGCTTCCAAACGAATCACGCGCTCCGTCAAACCTTCGATCTTGACCTGCTGCTCTTTGACCGTCCCCGCCAGCGAAACGACCTTGTCGTTCATCTTGATAACGGTCGTCAGCGCATCCCACACTTTGTCGGTCACACCCATTACTGCTTGCCCCCTGCCATCGCTTCAATGCGCTTGTTCGACTCCGCAACGAACGACAGCGCGTCATCCAGCGCGTCGTTTGCTTCCTTCGTGGACGCGTTCACCCGCTCGACCAGCGCTAGGATTTCCTGTTCGTCGTCGGACGGCGTGAAACCCTGCGCGGCTTGCCGCATCAGCTCGCTCACGTTCAAACCAAGCCGCTTTGCAGTTTGGGCGATCGCTCGCTTTTGGACCGCCGTTACCTGGACAACGATCCGCTCAGTTGCCGTAGCCATTTACTCCCCTTATGTACATGCACATGATATGTACATATTAGACCACCTCTGGAGGAAATGAAAGCTTGTCCTCGAGAGGCACGATGGAAAGACGCCCGAAATCCCACACCTTTCGTAACGAAGCGGCAATGCTTCTCCGTTCAAAATTCCTTCCGCCGGCCGCGCGCCATCCGACCGTTGAGTTGACTGATTCAACTTTTCCCGAGCAACGACCGCCTTGACACATGAAATTTCGCGTCAACTAATTGAGCAAAGGGCGGAAGGCAGCACCCCGTTCCGCCCAGTTTAGGATCCGTCTAAGTGGGCCGTTATCACGGTCTCATCGAACCATCACAGGAAGCACACATGCGCCTTTTTCTCGCCATCATCGTCCCGTGGCTCCAGTTCTTCACCATCGGCCGTCCGATCGCCGGAATCATCTGTCTACTTCTTCAAATCACGCTGATCGGTTGGATTCCGGCTGCCATCTGGTCGGTGTTTGCGCTGAGCCAGTACAAGACCGACCGCAAGATCGAGCGCGCGCTCGCTAGCCGCGCCTGAAGCATGTCTTATGGCCGCCGCCGGGGCAGGAGCTTCGCGCCGGCCTTCACTGGTAGATTGGTAGGATGATGCAATACGCATTCAACGTTGGACGGCTTCTGTTACGACGAAGGATTACGTGGCAGACATTCAAGTACTCGCTTCGCGAGCGCCCAATCGCTGTTGCCGGCCGCGCTGGTTGCTACGTCGTGGACCCGGACTTTGACCACGGAATGATGCTGTGACCATTTAGCGTCAAGTTCAACTTCGCGGCTTCCGTTTTGGTGCAATCGACGATGCCTGTCGTCGCTTGCCACGGAAATGTGGCCGACTTCAGCAACCGAAGCTTCCGGTCGCGCTCGGCGTTCAACCGCCATCATCTGCGAGAAGCGATGCCTGTGCGAGATCGTCTTTCGGCATCGCCTTGGCCTTCGTGACCCGAGGCGGCAAGGGGAACGGCTCTGCATGCATCGCCTCAACCGGATAAAGCTGCAGGAACGAGCGCGCTTCGTCCGTGCTCTTGCACGACAGCCAGTCTTCATATTCGGTCGGCGGAATGATCACCACCGACCGCTTCTCGGCCCCCGGCCGATGAAACCGCTTCATCAGCGGGTGGTCGTCGGCGTTGACGGTGAGCATGGTGAAACTCGTGGTCGTCGACCCATCAGCGGGATCGTTCCAATCACGCCATAGCCCCGCAATGGCGAGCGGAGCACCATCGGCCATGCCGATGCGCCAGCGCACCGCCTTTCCGGTCTCGTAGTCCGGCTCGTAGAACCGGTAACACGGAATCAAGGCGAACTGCAGCTTGTTCCAGGCCGTACGGAAGCTGGTTTTTTGCCCCACAGACTCAGACCGCGCGTTCATCGTATCGAATGCCTTCACGCCCGGCGGGATGAACTTGCGGGGGACCATGCCGAAGGTCGCCGCGTCAGTCGAATAGTCACCGTCGACGCGGCGGAAGATCGCAGCCGCATAGTCCTTGTAGATTTCCGGCTTGTAGTCGAAGTTCGGGACCGGAAACAGGCTGAAGACGTCGAAGCGGTCTTTCGGATTAGACTCGTAGCTGGTGCACACTTTTCCGCTCCTTTGCCGAAATTGCAAACTGCGGGCGAGCCGCCGGACGCCGCCCTCCGTGGGTCCAGGCCGCGCGGCGGGCCAGTTCGTGGCACCTATTTTGCACGAATCGCCCGTTGGCCTTGCCGCCTAGCCGTTGCGCCGCCCTCCTCGCGGCGAGATGTGGCCGGCCAGATAACCTACGCGAGAGGTTCCTAATGGCTGCCCGTTCGATCGCGTCGATGACGCTCAGTTTCGGTCTCGTCTCCGTGCCGGTGAAGGTCTATACGGCCACGGAGAGCAAATCAGGTGTGGGGTTCAACCTGATGCACAAGGAGTGCGGCACCCGGCTCAAACAGCAATACGTCTGCCCGCACGACGGGAAGGTCGTCGAGCGCGCCGATATGGTCAAGGGCTACGAGTTTGAGAAAGAGAAGTACGTGATCTTCGAAAAGTCGGAGTTGGAAGCGCTGGAAGCAAGCGCAAGCCACACGATCGACATCGTGTCGTTCGTGCCGACGGAGGCAATTGACCCGATCTACCTCGACAAGCCCTACTACCTCGCCCCCGACAAGCGCGGCGGAAAACCGTACCGGTTGCTGCAACAAGCCATGAAGGACAGCGGCACCTGCGCGGTAGCCCGATGGACGTGGAAGGGCAAACAGCACATGGTGCAGGTGCGCGCCGGCAACGACGGCTTGATCCTCCAAACCTTGCTCTACGCCGACGAAGTCCGTTCCCAGGCCGATATCGGCATCGAAGAGACTGATATTCAGCCGACGGAGCTACAGCTCGCCGAGCAACTGATCGAGCAGTACCGCGTCGACAGCTACGACGCGGCAGCCTACAAGGACGAAGAAAAGGAGCGCATTCTCGCCGAGATCGACAAGAAGATCGCGGGCAACAAGATCACCGCCGCGCCCAACATCGAGCACCCGGGCGCACAAGTGATCGATCTGGTCGAAGCGCTTCGCGCCAGCCTGAAGAAAAAGCCACAAGCGGAGGGCCGTGCAGCCCCGCGCGCCGCGGCCGGCAAAGCTGCGAAGCCCGTTGAGATCGCCGAAACGCCGCCTCCGACGAAGAGGCGCGCAGTGCGCCGTGCCACGACCGACGAGCAACCGGCGCCCGCACGCAAGACCGGCACTCGAAAGTGACAATGCGCGACAGCGGTTACAGCCTGCGCGACGTCCAGCGGATGCTCGGGATCTCGCGCAGCGTCGTCGAACGGCTCATTTCGGCGGGTTTCATCTCTCCCTCGGCCGGCGCGCGGCGCGAGCGGCGTTTCAGCTTCCAGGACGTTGTGATGCTGCGCACCGCGCATTCGCTGCGAGTCGCCGGCGTTTCGCCGATGAAGATCGTTCGCGCGCTCGGCCACCTTGAAAAAAGTTGGGCGCGAGAAGGCTCGCTCACCGGTGTTCGAATTGCTGCAGTGGGTGCGCGTGTCGCCGTGCGTGACGGCGCCAGCCGCGAATGGGATGCCGAATCGGGCCAGTTGATGCTCGACTTCGAGCCGCGCCCCGCGTGCGGCGAAGTCGCCTCGCTGGCGCAACCGCGACAGCAGAAGTACGAGGAGACCGCCGAGGAGTTGTTCTTTCGAGCTCGCGCGCTCGAGGACGCGGACTTGGATGCCGCGGAGGCGGCCTACCGCGATGCGCTCGAAGCGGCGCCCGATTACACGGATGCGTCGCTCAACCTGGGCTGCATCCTTTTCGAGGCGGAGCGATACTCCGATGCGATCGCGGTCTACCGAGACGCCCTTCGCTTCCGACCGGACGATCCGGTATTGCAATTCAATATCGGTGTCGCATTTGAAGACTCCGGCCAATTGCGGCAGGCGCTCGAAGCCTATCAGGCTTGTATCGCCCGCGCGCCCGACTTCGCAGATGCCCATTTCAATGCCGCCCGGATTCATGAGGAGCTTGGCGAGGCAACCAAGGCGATTCGCCACTTCAATTCGTTTCGCAGACTGCAAAAAGAATAGACGAGGCCGCATTGACCATTGAAGCGGTGTGGTTCCTTATCGTTGGCGCGCTACTCGTTTTGATGGCGGTCGGGAGGAAGATCGTCGAGCGCCTGCCGATGACCGGCGCGATGGTGTACCTCGCAGTTGGATTCGTGCTGGGCCCGGCCTGCATCGGGCTACTCACGCCCAATGTCGAGAAAGACGTCCACCTCCTGCGCATTCTCACCGAAGCCGGTCTTGTCGTATCGCTCTTTGCGATTGGGATGTACCTGAGAATCGAACTCACCGACTCACTGTGGAGATTGACGCTGCGGCTTGCCGGTCCCGCGATGCTCATCACAATCGCGGTCATGTTCGTGGCTGCACGCTGGGGGCTTGGTCTCGCCGCCGGTCCTGCCCTCCTCCTCGCCTCTGTGCTGGCGCCGACCGATCCGGTGCTGGCCAACGAACTGCGTGTGGAGAAAGCGGGCGACGATGAACCGTTGCGTTTCGCCTTGTCATCGGAGGGAGGTCTCAACGACGGCGCGGCCTCTCCAATGGTCTTCATTGCACTCGCGCTGTGCGGCGTGCATAGCCTTGGCAGCGACAATCCATGGACTTTTGCTCTCGCGATCCTGTGGGGACTGGCCAGCTCTGCCATCATCGGATGGGCTTTCGGCACCGGAGTCGTCGCCCTTGTCACAAGGCTGCGGACCCGCTACGACCACGCGCTCGGCCTGGAAGGATTTTTGGCGCTCGGGCTGGTCGCCCTTGCCTATGGTGCGACGCTCATCGTCGACGGCTATGCGTTTATCGCGGTGTTCGTCGCCGGCGTCGCGGTGCGACGGCAGGAGATGAAGGCCACCGGCGACCAGGCGCCGAGCGAGGCGTTGGAAGAAGTCGAACGTGGTAAGCGCGAAGAAGCCGCCAAAGATCCCGAACTGGCACACGCCTATATGGTCGAGTCGATGATGGGCTTTTCGGTCGAGATGGAGCGGTTCATTGAACTGGGTCTGATGCTGCTCATCGGCAGCGTCGTCTCTGCGCATTGGCGAGAGATGCTGCACTGGTACGTGATCTGGCCGGTCCTGTTTCTGTTTCTCGTTGCCCGCCCGATCGGGACGACGCTGACGCTCATCGGTTCTTCGTTGGACTCCCACCAGCGTTTCCTGTCCGCTTGGCTCGGACTACGCGGCGTAAGCGCGTTCTACTACCTTCTTTTTTGTCTCGAACAAGCCGGAAAACCGATCGCATTAGAGATCGGACCGATCGTCTTGGCGGCAATTGTTCTCTCGGTAATTCTCCATGGCACTAGCGCGACGGTGTTACTCGACCGCTACTTTCACCGGCGCGACTAATCGGCCGGAACGCTGTTTGCTTCGCCCGTCACTGCTCGTAACCTAAGGAGAAAAGACATGGCTGAACAACACAAGCCGGGCGAAACGGTCCAGACGTCAGGAATCTACAAGGTCGTCAAGGAAGGCGACGGTGCCACGGCATTCGAGGTGACTTGCGTCGAGGGCGAGCAC
Source organism: Caballeronia arationis (assembly GCF_001544975.2). Lineage (GTDB taxonomy): Bacteria > Pseudomonadota > Gammaproteobacteria > Burkholderiales > Burkholderiaceae > Caballeronia > Caballeronia arationis. Next base: position 10,494 of record NZ_FCOG02000102.1, read on the forward strand.
TTTCCGCCCACCCGAAGTGGCAAAGGAGCACACTACGAGCTGGTTCACGCAGCGACCCATTCGCACAAGCACAGCGAGCTCGGCAGCGGCGACGAGTAGGACGCGAATGTCTGGCGGCGACCCAGCAGTGTCCGGGGCGCCGCCGGCAACCAAGCCCCCAGCAATCATCGCTGGTGAGGAGGCGCCATGTTCCGGTCGTACCTTATTGATCCTCTGTCGTGCACCGTTACGAAGGTGCGGGAGGGTTTCGACCGTGCCGGACAACTCCTCGGCACCGATCGGCTCGACGTCGCCACGCTGTGGACCGCATCTTTTGACCCGCATTCGTCGGTCAATCTGGTTTCGGCGGACGAGGCCACCTTGGATGAACCGATGTCGGAAACCGGCTTCAGCCTATTTTTCACATGCCACGGCACGAGGAAAGATTGGCAAGTCACCGGCAAGGCGGTGTTCGTCGCGGGCGGCGATATCCCGACAGACATCGCTGAGCAAGTCGACACAGTCGCATCCGTCGAACGCGCAGTCGAATTCAAGTTGCAGATGGAGGCCGCGGTTGTTGCTTGGACCGAACATTCCCAGTTCTCCAACGGTCGGGCGGACGTGAGACGCGCGCAAGTCAAAAACGAGAGGTCCGACAACCGCAAAAGCGGGTCCTGACTTTCAGCTATCGACCCTCAGTAGCCGTCCAACTTGCACAATCGCAATGGCCGCTTCCCGAACCACAAGGGACGACCATCGCCGTCGTAGCGCGCGACGGACTGTCCAAACCTCGCTACCGAGTGCCGGCGCGCCGGGCGCGATACTTTGCCCGTCGCGATTGGGCGACATCACTAGGAGAAGTCGCATGAGCAAAGCAGGAAAGGCCAGTAACGGCGGCGGCACCAAGCCGTCAGGTCAGCCCGGGAAAGGCCCTGGCGGTAAGCCGAGCATGAAGCCCGGAATGCCGTCAGGTGTCGGCCGTGACAATGCGCCGACGCGCCCCGGGCGCACACCGCCGCCCCCGCCGGCTGGCGGAAAAAAATAAGTAGGCGACGTTTCGATTCGGGCACTGTGGTACGCCAGCCACGTTGGATAACGTGCCCGAGCCCATTCGCCGAAGTCCACGTAGGCGTGCGGGAACGCGGGCCACGGCCGAAGTCGCGTGCGTATCTCTGGCAGTTCCGGGTACTCGTGTATGGCACTCGAGCTGCGGGTCGCGCACAGCGTCCCGTAGTAGGCAAGCAGCATTAGAAGCTTCGCTGCCCAATACAGAGTTCCGATTTCATATCCACGGGCAAGCTCGGGCTTCAGCGAGATAATAAGCTTTAGCCACGAAACCGATGGCATGCGCGCGCCGCGATGCCAGTTTTTGAGAGAGACAAGGTGTATCGGGCGGCCACTGCGTTGCAAGTCATCCACAAGCTCGCTCATCGACGCCGCGCCGACACCTCGCATCACCCAGCGGAAAAACAACGCGGCGGGATTAAGCGAGGATCCCTCCTCTGGCAGTAGCACAGAAAACAGCGAGGCCTCCCTCCCTTCCTCCTGCTGAATCTGCACGTCGAACGCGGCGAGGCTGCTCAACTCCGCCTCCATCGCGCCCGCAAACTGTAGCGGCAAGAGTTGTTGGATGGCAGTCGCCCCGTCAAGTGCCTCGACTGCCTCTCGCCAGAGCAGCGTGTTCGCCAGAGGCTCATCCAGTAGTTGCGCTACTGCTACGCCGAACTCGCCACGTCTGAGCGCCTCCGTCGGCTGCCTGCAGGCCCGCTCGAGCGCAATCCGATACCGACGGCAATAACCCGGTGGGTCAGTGAACCCTGCGTAGAATGTCTCCCACGGCCCCATCGCGCTCATTACAGCGGCGGCCTCGGGATCGCCCGCGCAAGCAGAACGAAGTGTCGCGAGGACCGGATTATCGGTATCGGATAGCGCATCTAGGAATTCGCCAGCAAGTGCCGTGGTGACGGTGTTCCGTTTCGCCGCCCGGTCCAGCCGCTTGTACAGCGCGGCGCCCACCTGCTCCTCGAGCGCAGCGCGTATCGGGATGCCGTCGAGCTTCAACTGAACGGATGGGTCGAAGAGAAACAACCCCGATACGTTCAAGGGTGAGGGTTTGCCGGGAAAGGGATTTAGGAATCGCATTTTGGCGGGCGCTGCAAGCTAATAACGCCGCATTGTAGTCGCGCCATTGCTTAGAGAATGCAAGACAAGACGCCCGTGTGCTGAACTTCATTCAGTCAAGTTCCTTTCCCTGCTCGCTCAACGGCAGGTTGTGGCCCGGTCGCTGCCTTCGGGAACTGGCTCTTCGCTACTTCATGCCTACGGCGCGACGCATCGCCGCTGAAACCCTTTGTCGGGTGCGGTGATAACCTTCCCACGGATCGGCTCGCAGGGAATGCATTCGCTGCGCCGCCTTCTTTATCGTCCACTGGTCCGCATCACGCACGTCCTTCAGTTCGTCCCAGTGGATCGGCATCGAGACGCCCATGCCTGCGCGAGCGCGCGCAGAAAATGCAGCCGCCGTACTCGCACCTTTTCCATTGCGCAGATAGTCGATAAAAATCTTCCCGACGCGATTCTTGGGACCGAGCACTGCGGAGAAACGCTCTGGCATTAGCTTCGCCATGTAGCGTGCAACTGCTTGCGAGAACGACTTGACCTCTTCCCAGCCCTGCCGGCGCGTGAGCGGCACGACAATGTGAAAGCCCTTGCCTCCGCTCGTCTTGATGAAGCTCTTGAGTCCGATCTCGTCGAGCAACACCTTGGATAGCGTCGCCGCATCGAGCATCATCTGCCATGAGAGCTCGGGGTCAGGGTCAAGGTCGAGGATGAAGCGATCGGGATGATCTAGGTCGGGCTGCACGGCGTTCCAGCTATGCAGCTCGACGACGTTCATCTGGGCGAGGCCGATGAGCGCCTCGTGACGGTCGACGACCAGCAGCGGCGGGTGGCCAGGGTGCATCTCGACCGGTAGCCGCGTGATACCGGGGATCTTCGATCGCTCCTCGTGCTTCTGGAAAAACAACTCGCCGTGGATGCCTTCCGGTGCGCGTACCAGCGACACGGGCCGATCCTTCAGGTACGGCAACGCGAATTCCGCGATCTCATCGTAGTAACGCACCAGATCGATTTTCTTCATGCGCGTCACGTCATCAATGATGCGCTCGGAGTTGGATACCTTCACGCCTGCAATTACGAGCGTTCCGGCGCGGCCCGGTGAGACCCGCGTGGTTCCCTTCGCTTGGGGCAGGCTCTCCGGTTCATCAATGTCCACTACCGTCTCTTCGGTCACTGCTGTCGCGGGCTTGTCCTCTCGCATGCCTTGGAAGACGGGATGGCGAACCTCGCCCGACGGCGTCCATTCGAGGAACGACGCCTCAACGACGAGTTCGGGCGCCAGCCACACGAAGTCGCGATTTTTCTCGCGCGGGGGTGGATTGTAGAAAGGCGGATCGTCGCGAACGAGCTTGACCGCCTTCTTTTCCAGATCGGCGAGTGTGCGCGGCTTCAGTTCCGCTTTTACGGTACCCGCAAACCGCAGACTGCCGTCTCGCTCGTGCACGCCGAGCATCAACGATCGCATCCCGCTCTTCGCGCCCGCCACACGCGTATAGCCGCCGACGACAAACTCCTGGCGCTGGAGGCACTTGAGCTTGATCCAATCGGTCGACCGACCGGAACGGTATGGCGCATCGGGGCGTTTGCCGATGATGCCCTCGAGCCGCATGCGGCACGCGGACGCGAGCAGCGATTGCGGGTCCTCGGTGAATGACTCGCTGAAACGGACGCGCTCGCTTGAGGTCTGGGCGATCAACTCGCCGAGCAGCTCTCTGCGCTGGGAGAGCGGCACTTCCCGCAGATCGCGTCCGTTGAGAAACGGGATGTCGAACGCGAAAAAGGTCAGTTGCGCCGTGCTGCGGCGGTCAAACGCATTCTGTAGTGCGTTGAAAGTCGGGGACGCCGCTCTCGGTGAGCACCACCACCTCCCCGTCAAGCCACGCATTTTCGACCGGCAATCCGTCGATAGCGGTCGCCAGCGTGCGCATCTTCTCTGTCCAGTCGTGTCCCCCGCGCGTGATGAGCTTTGCTGTGCCTTGCTCGACTCGGCACATCAGCCGATAGCCGTCGAACTTGATCTCGTAGAGCCAGTCGCCGCTCGCGGGCGGCCGGCGCGCGAGCGTCGCTAGTTGCGGAGCGATCGACTCCGGCAATGGTTCATCAGCGGTTCGCCCCCCTCCGCTCATGGAGCGCTTTTTCATGTGCTGACGGGAGGATCATCGACAACGCGAATCTGCGCTTGAGGAGAAAGCTGCGCGGCGAGGTCGAGCGCCTCTTGCTTTTGAGCCACGATCGTCACAAAGACCCCTCCCCGTCTGTCGGCATCGAGAATCTCAATGCGCCATCCAGCATGTTCGTTGGGCCGGACGCCCACCTCGTCCACCGGTCCATCACTGACCGTCATAGCGCGATACCCAAAGCGTATCGCCCAATCCCTGCGCAAAGTCCTCGCCCGTACTAGGCAACCCCTCCTAGAAGTTCTCTTCTATCCACGCCTTCGCCCATGCGATGGCGCGGTCATGCGCCGCGCGCTCAGTGTCGAAATAGCCGATATCGGAAAAGTGGAAGATTTGGCCGTCGGCCTCGTCTTCAGTCGGTTTGCGCTCAACCTCGCACCATGAGTGCCAGTGGTGGCCGCTTCGCTTAGGCCGAGAATCGATCGTCCCGTCACCGTACTCGATCTTCAGCGCTGAATCGTCTACGGCCTGCGGCTTGTCCGGCATTGGGAGCGTCATTGTCATCCGTGTAGGTTTTTCCAATTAGATCGTCGTAGTCGGTGCTCGCAGCACTAACAATCGCCCACAGCATCCGGGTGAGTGCATCGTCGGGAGGATTGCTTTCCACGATCACGCGGGCAGTGCGCAGCGAGATTGAGTGGGTTTTGTGCAAGCCTTTGCCGCCGCTCGTTTCGAAACGCAACCGGTGAATCTCGCCCGCCGACCCCGGCGAAGGATTCTCATGGGAAACAATGGTCACTTTCATACTATCAAAGCCTTCGAGCGCTATCTACGATCGCTTAGCAACGATCGTGCTGGGTCATACATCGCTTATATCGGAGTCTTCTACGCATTTTGTTCCTGTTTCTCCGTCATTTCGAGCCGTCGTGTTGCGTCCGGGCGGTGGTCGGCCAATGTAAGCCGACAGCGGAACGCCGCGTGCTCGACAGAAGGTGCGATTCGCCCCACGGAGGAAGCAATGAACCCCGTCTTCAACGAAAAGACGCGCGACGGCGAAATCGCCCGTGCGTTAAACATGGCGTTGCACGCACTCAGCGTTCATTCGGGGGCGATGGTCCTATTGGACGACAGCGAGCCAGTCACCCTGAACTTTTCCCGGGAGACCGCGGCGATCCTGCGCGCCATGCAATTGCTGGGCGTGAACCCGGGGGAGACGCTGCCAGCGCCAAATCTCGACGATTACGATCTCGGAAAAAAAAACGTCCCAGGGTTTTAGCCCCGGGACGTGTTCACAAAGCAATGGGCGGCTAGGCCGCTTCAGCAAAAAGGCTTAATTGCGTCGGGTCGAATCCCAACAGCGCGTCGTGTGCGTCGCCGCCAATGGCGTTCGCGATCAGATGCGCATCCAGCTCGGCCGGCGTCAGGTTCAGACGCTGAGCGAGTCGTGAGAAGTACTGCCCCCGCTTGGCCATGTCCTGATACCGCTGGGCCATGCCGGTCGGCAACTTCACGATGCCCTCGTTCAGCCAGAAATGCGCTGAATCGATCGCGTCGCGATGCTGCGTGTCCAGCATGAACGCCGTGTCGTACGTGCACGTGACGAACAAACACGCTGCTTCCACATCGACGTCGAACTGCGAAGTCTCCTCGAAATACACCGTCTGCTCGCCGCCTGTCGTCCTCGCGTATCGAACCGGGCCGACCGGGATGCCGGTACGGATTCCACTGCTCGGCATCGAACGAGCGCAACCCTGTCACCGGAGCTTCCTTGTCGTACTGACCCACCGGATACCAGCCGTGCAGCACGATATCCTTCTTCGGCAGGGATTCGAGCGTCGGGATTGGATAGCGACGCCCCAACACATTTACGTCGTGCCAGACCGCAAGCGCCGGAAACGCATGCGGCGCGTAGTGATGCATGGATAGGAAAAAGTCGATGGCCACCAACTGCTGCGGTGTCACGAACTCGAACTGCGGCTCGCACAGCACCCGGTTCTCTTCGGTGTCGGGAATCGAACCGGTCGTCAGTGCGCCAGAGTGCGCCTCTGCACGATCTCGCTCGGCGGCGTCGATACTCAGCAGCTTGCGCAGCAAATCGATGCGCGTCGCATAGCTATAGGTGTCGGCCTGGATGCGCGTGTATCCCGCATCACTCAGCGAACGCCCTACCAACTCCCGGCGCGACGTGTCCCACTGGATTGCGAGCAGGTAGTTGCGGAAGTCGTTCAGCGGTCGAAGATGCCCGTATTGCTCATCCTCGATCATCGCCTCGAGCGACTTGTCGCGATCGCCGCTGACGCAACAAATGGCGCAGCCAAAACGGCTCCCACAGGAAGCCCTCGCGCCCGAGTCGCCCACCACGACACCACACGTTCCACCGTTACCTGCGCGATAAATCTCGGACAGGCGGTGTATCGTGCGTGGCATCAACGGCGATGGAAACGGCAGGCTTTGAGCATCCGCCAGCAGCGCGAGCATCGTCCACACGTCATCAGACGTCCATTCGCTCATTGGGCTGATGGTCAGCGCCCCGGTTCTGCTTCTAACCGCATGATCGGCGCTGTCGCGTCGCTCGGTCATTGCTACCGCCCGCGAGGCGCTTTCGTCCCTGCGCAGCCCCAACACCGTTATAACTTCGCGGGCACCGTCATCTGCCGCCCGGCGTTCAAGCAGTGTTCGAAGCCGACCTCCCGGCCGTACCTTCCACTCGTCCGCACGCCCTAGTCCGTCTACCATCACGCACACCATTCTCAGGTGTGCGTACCAACGTTCCACGTCCAATCGTCGACACTACGAACTGGCTTGCCAACGAAGGTGTCGTCATATGAACCTGTACGTGCAACACCGACGCTTCGATATACAACTGCAGCTCGTCCAACACTGAGTGCAAGAAGTTTGCGATTGTCGGATTCTCGATCGTCGTGTCGGCCGACTGAACATGGTGGGTGATCGTCGTGCCGCCGGCACGGCGAATCGCCTCGAGCATCAACACCAGAGTACACGTGCTGTCCTTGCCGCCCGAATAAGCGCAGCTCAGGCTATGCCCAAGTTCGATGTATCGCTGCATGACGCTGATCGCAGCTTCCATCTTCGAAACAATTTCCTGTTCCATCTTTTTCGCTCCAAGAAAATAGGAGCGACCCATTCGGGATTCGCTCCCGAATGGGTTAATGGTTCAAGTCAAATCAAAAGGTCAGCCGTCGCACGTTGCGCCTCTTCAAGGCCGTCGTGCGCTGCGGCGAACATGTCGGCTTGCCGCGTTGCGCGATCCAGCCCTGGAAGCGTCTTCGCATACCGGCTCACGCTGGTACCGTCGAAGCTGTCAGCACCGGCGGCCGCACAAATGCGGATACGACGCGCCGAGTTCACGCGACCGACGTGCAAGTAGCAGTGACGCCGTCGCGCGAGGGACCCCCACACGTGCGCCGTCTGCTCCTTCCACTCCGTCGAACCGCCGACGAAGATGCCGACTGCGGGGGACAGAAGCGACGCAAGGTCGTCGACCTGCATACCGTTCTGAACTGCAATCAGCATCCGGCATGGCATTCCGCGCAAGCGCTCGAGCCACTTCAGCGAATAGTCGAGCGAGGCCATGCCGCCCATGACGATGTCCGGAAGGACAAACCAGTCGGCCCGCTCCCCGAGCCGTTCGACGGCGACAGAAAACGCGTGCTCATCGAAAGGCTGACCTTGCTGGTAGGCCGTCCATGCGCCGTTATCCAACGCATAGCGCGCAAAGCCCTCGGTACGCAGTTCGCCCTTAGCCGAGACCAACAAGCGCCAGTCCGCGCCCTGCAATGCGGCCAGGTTGCGGCGGGTGCCGGTGCGACTGGCGTAACCGACGATCGGCTGCCGGTGCATGGCGATCCGTTCTTCGATTTCCCGGATCGTCATCGGCAGATCCATCAACTCCGTAGTAGGAGGCGTAGGCCATAAAGGCTTGCGCGTAGCCGGTCTTATGGCCACTGGCGTATTGCTCCAGCCACGGCGGCGTCATTGGCGCACCCCGTTTTGGGGTTGGACTCTGCCGCCGAAGATCAGGAAGGCGTTCGTATCGACGTTCCGGACCCAAGGGCGAACTTCACCCGCGTGCGTCGCGGTGCCGGCGATGTAGCAAATCGCCGCTTCGAGGTTAGGAAACCGCTCGGGCGATGCGCCCAGCTTGGCTGCTTCAAACATAACAACACTCCACAAAAAGAACGCGGAGCGACCCTTGCGGGGCCGCTTGCCCGCAAGGGTTAAGGAATGAAAAAAGGTAAAAGGCTATTCGACACTCACCTTTACGCTCTGCCACCAGCGATCGCCCGAGGGCAGGTCTCTGACGAAAGCGAAGCTCTCCGCTTCACCGCGCGTGAGCTCGATTACCCCGCCCTTCAAAATCGCAGTCTGTAGATAGACGACATTCGCGAGGGCGAGGGCGAGCGCGCCGTGCTGCTCAGCGACGCCGGTGAGCGATTCGACCGCGTCGAGCAATTCGGCATGAAACTGCTTGGCGTCAGCAGCGAGACGAAGCGATACATCCGCGTCGCCGACTGCGCCCAATACCGCATCGCACTGAGCTTGCGGGTCGTCAGGCCCGTACTGCTCGGGCTTGATCCAGCTTCGGATCACCATGTCGTTGAGTACGTCGTCGACGAAATCAGTGCAGGAATAGGCCATGGAAGGCTCCGGTCAAGAAGTGAAAGACAAAAAGCCGGTGTCAGATGCGACGCAGACGGCCGTTTTCGAACGCGGATGCGCGACGCAGGTACGGCGGGCGCGGCGGCTGCGATTGAGCAGTAGCCGGTGCGGCTTGCTGCGCTGGTGGCTGGTGAGGCACCGCGTTCGAGTGAGACGGACTACCGGCTGCCGCAAGCAGCAGCATCAAAAGGTTTGCCATTTGAAATAGCGCCGTAGGGCGCGAGAAAGGAGGGAAACGAGAAGCGCCCCTTGCGGGGCAACTCCCCACAAGGGTTGATGAAAAACTCAGGCGGCAAGCGCCTGTACGTCGATGACCGCGTCGGCTTCCGCGACAAGGTCGGGCGTCTGCGAGATGAAAAACTCTCGCTGATACCCGCCTTGGCGCAAAACCTCACGCTTCATTCGCATGAACTGCACTTTGCGCTCCGGATCGAGCGGGCCGTCTGACTCGTCGCTGAACAAGGTCTGATAAGGCTGACCAGTGTTCTGCGCGAGATACAGCGCGATGCCCCGCGTGAGGCACTCGTTGATCCAGACCTTCTGACCGCCGGACATAACAGAGACCGACTTGCTGCTGTCGGACTCGGCGTCGTGAACGAGGATCTCGGAGCCCTCTCGCAGTTCACCGCTCGCGAGCGTGCGCTGCGTGCGGATCTCAACCGTGAAGCGCATGCCGTAACAAGCCAGGAGTAGCTCGTTGACGGTATGCGTGAGCGCCGGGCCTGCGTCATCGATGGTCAGCGCGATCACGCCGTCGTTGCCCAGGCCCTTAGCGAGCAGCTTCCACCGCGCGATCTCGTCGGAGAGGCGATCGGCACGCGACTGCGTAGCCGAAAACTTTTCCAACTCCAACGCCAGCGCTTCCGCTTCGGCCTGCAAGACACTCTGCGAGCGGATCGATTGCTCGATTCGGCCATCAAGTGCCGCGACGGTCTCCCGGTTCGCTGCGATGTCACGGTCCAGCTTCGCAATCGCGGCGGTCACATCGACGGCGGCCAGTCGCCCGACCTCCTCGGTAATGCGGACAAGCTCCGCTTCCGTACGCGTCTTCTCAGACTGGTACTTCGCGGTTCGTGCCGTACTTTCCTCAGTGATCGAGCGCAGTTCTGCTTGCGCCGCCTCCAGTCCCGATACGGCGGCATCCAGCAATGGCTTAGTGGCAGCAAGCTCTGCCGCCGCCTGCAACGCACGGCGAAGTTGCGCGGCCGCATCCGTGATGGCGAGCATCTCGACACGCTTCGCTGCCAACTCGGCCGGCACGAGAGCCAAGGCATCGGCTTGCGCTTTCTTCTCGCGATACTCCGCGCGAAGATTGGCGACCGACACCCGCTGCACCTCCGCTTGTGCTTTCGCCTG